>JANNVJ010000125.1:0-30805 GCA_031414375.1 Haliea sp. | reverse complement strand
GATGTTTTACCTGGTATGGACAGTGGAGCGACACTCGCCACTGGACGCGCGCCAACGCTCCATCATGTACCGCGTGACCGAATTTATCGGCAAGTGGTCAATGGTAGACGTGTTCGTGGTGTCCATACTGGTGGCACTGGTCCACCTGGGTGGACTGTTAGTCATTCGACCGGGCGTGGCGGCCCTGTCATTCGCGGGCGTGGTGATAGTCACCATGATCGCAGCGGAAAGTTTCGACTCCCGCCTCATCTGGGACAACATAGAAGAGAAAAACAGTGACAACCGCACAAGCTGAGATCAGCAAGGGCCGCAAATTTTCCGGCATTTGGCTAATACCCCTACTGGCACTGGTGCTGGGTATTTTTATGGTCGTTCAAAAATGGATGAACGAGGGTCCGGACATCGAGATCGCCTTTAAGACCGCCGACGGTCTGGAGCAGGGCAAGACCAAGGTCAAGTATCGTAATGTCGATATGGGTGTGGTCGAGAAAGTGCGCTTGAACGAGGCTTTCGATGGTGTGATAGCCAAAGTCAAACTGGATCGCCAGGCCCTGCCGCTGTTGCGCGAAGACACACACTTCTGGGTCGTTACCGCGCGGGTGGGAGTAGACAATATCTCCGGTCTCGATACGCTATTGTCTGGTGCTTATATCCAGATGGCACCCGGGGCCGGCGAGGAAGGTGTTCGACATTTTGTCGGACTCGAAGCCCCCCCACAGACCCCTGCAGGCGCACCCGGCTTGCGCCTGAAACTGACCAGCGATCGCGCTTCATCGGTCAGCGCCGGCGACACGGTACTCTTCAATGGCTACCGCGTCGGACGCGTTGAGAGCATGAAGTTCAGCCCCACCGATCGACTCGTGCACTATGAGATATTTATCGACGCGCCCTACCATGAACTGGTCAACAGCAGTGTGCGCTTCTGGGATGTCAGCGGCGTATCCCTGAGCGCCGACGCCAGTGGATTCAAGGTTGAAACCGGCGCCATGGATACCATCCTGTTTGGCGGCGTGGCCTTCGGTGTGCCGACCGGGGTGAAAGATGGCGAGAGCGTTGCGCCCAATACCGAATTCAAATTGCATCCGTCCTACGATGACATCCTGGCAGATCCTTTCCACTACCGGACCTACTATGTCGTGTCCTTCGACCAGTCGGTCAAGGGCTTGCTGCCCGGGGCACCGGTTGAATTTCGCGGCATACAGATCGGCAAGGTGGAGCGGATCATGCTCAAGGAAGGTTTGGAAAAAACCAGAAATCTGGGTGAGCAAGGCAAGGGAATCTCTATTCCCATCCTGATTTATGTCGAGCCCGGCCGCCTGGAATTGCCCGATAAGGAGTCGTCGATAGTCACCTTGCGGGAAACTGTGAGCGTTGGGGTGGACAGTGGCTTGCGTGCGACCATGGCGAGCGGGAACCTGATTACCGGGGCAAAGTACATCAGCTTCGATTTCTTCGAGGGCGCCAAGAAAGACAGTATGGGCTCTTTCCTGGAGTACACCACGATTCCCACCATTGACTCGGGACTGGCACAACTCGATCAAAAGGTGAATGCCCTGCTCGACAGCGTCAATGCGCTGCCACTGGCAGACACGGTGGCCAGCGCCAATACCGCGATTGCCAGCCTGAACGAGAATCTGGCGAGTTTGCAGTCGATTCTGGAAAATCAAAGCACGCAGCAGCTGCCCGCAAACCTGAACCAAACGCTACAGGAGCTCAGGGACGCGGTGAGTGGGCTGGCACCGAATTCGCAGGCTTATCAAAGTCTCAATTCAAGCCTGCTGTCGCTGAACCGCACGTTGGGTAACCTGGAGTTGCTGACACGCACACTCTCTGCACAACCCAATGCGGTGCTGTTGCCATCGGCCCCCGCACCCGACCCCATTCCCGAGGTGGATAAAAAATGAAAGTCGCCCCTTTATTACTGGTGATGTCGTTCGCGATGCTGTTGCCCGGCTGTGCCAGCCAGATCATTGAACCGAACTATTACCTGTTGCGTTCCAGTCAGGATTTATCTTCCAGCACGCTTAGCACTTCAAAGGATTTCTCGCTGGGGACGGTGGAGATCGCCGCCTATCTGGACCAGCCCGGGCTGGTCATGGAAACCGCGGACGGCCAGATGCGTCCCGCCAGCCAAAATCTATGGGCAGAGCCCGTCTTCGACGGCATACGCAGCTTCCTTGCCACGGAAATAGCGCAAGCCAATGGTGCCGAGCTACTGCCGGCGAAACTGACCAAAAATACGACGGTGGTCAATATTCGCATCGATCAGCTGCATGGCACGCTCAATGGCAAGGCACTGATCGTCGCCTACTGGTCATTGGTGCGCAATGATGAGGTAACAGCCCTCAATCGCTTCTCCCAATCACGCGACATGGACGCCAGCGGCTACAGCGCCCTGGTCGATGCCGAAAAAATCCTGCTGGGGGAATTGGCACAGAAAATCGCCGCCTCACTGGTGATCACGAAAACCTAGATTGGCAGCGGAATGAAAACGCTTGATACCGCACGCAAGGTACCTGTAACGGTGCGGTTGTCGGCATCGCCAACAATATCTGCCATCATCTCCTGCAGCACGATAATCTCACTGAATAAGCGCTCAAACTCCAGGTTGTCGACCACGCCATTGTTTTCATAGGTAGTGATCAAGTGCTTGCCATCGGGCGTGCGTGCGCTTTTCAGTTTCCGCAACAACTCCTCAACGTTGTAGGCACTGGTCAACAGTACCCGGGAATCGAGCTCATCGGGGAGATACATCTCTGGCTGGTACTGGTACGCCTGTCGCACCATGCTCCCCAACCCCACAATCAGGGCAAATACCCTATCCCCTGCGAAGTTTGGATCAAAGGCCAGATTCAAGGCATCGACATCCTGTTTGTAATCCAACTCGACGAACTGCAATTTATAGCGGTGGACTTTGAGTTGCGCTAACCGGCCCTCGACGGTCATGCCGGGAATCTTGCGTAGCTGGTCCGGATTACGCTCGTACAGCAGAACCAACAACTCCAGGATGTCGGATCGGGTTTTGTCGATGAACTGGTCGGTGACAAGGTCTATATCCGACTTTGCCAGATTTTTTATCTCATAACCTGAACAGGCACAGAGCAACAATAGAATCAGGACGATGGGTAACACACGCATGTAGGAATACTATCCCCAGCCCGGGCCCGGTGCGAGCATGCACAATGGGAATTTTCATCCTGTCCAGGCTGCTGGATGGCACTATTGCTGCCCGATTGTAGACTGTGCCTTCGGTGTCGGGCATTATCGACTGTAGAGCTGCGACGCTTATAACAGGTTTAGCGGGTCAATGGATGATGGTATCAATCCGAGCATAACTACAATAAATATGGCGTAAATGATTAGAATAACCCTCTTATCGCTGCTTCTGGGTGCACTGGCATTGCTAGCGGGTCTACTGTTGTTTTTCTCTGAACCGGGCGCTAAGAACAACACTGTTCCCGTCATCACCCTGGGCGCCAATAACGCCAAGGTCATACTTGGCGAAGCGACGTTTGACCATGAGGGGCTGCAGCTGGTGCTCAATGCAGCTGGCTTGGGTGTTATCAGTTTCACCGACAAAAAAATTGCAGCGAAAGCCTATCCGTTCCTGCATCTGGCCATAGAGGGGCCGGCGAAAGACGTGGATGTGTGGTTTACCTGGAGCACGGATGAAGCGCATGAGAACCATCATGGGTTTGTCCCCCAGAACAGATTGTGGCGTTCAATGTGGTTGGCCACGCAAGAAATGGAGGGTTGGACGAAGAACATCAGCCCCCTTACCATGGCCGTTGTCGGGAAGGCAGGTGCCACCATCCGGATCAAGGAGCTTGCACTCTTTCCCCCCTCCCCATTGCGCCAGCTACAGGCAGTGGTTTCAGATTTGACCGGGTATGTGCCCTGGAATCGTGCTGCCATGAACAGCCATACCGGTGTCACCCCGGTAGCCTCGTTTTACCCCACTATTCTGGTCGTCGCGCTCCTGCTGCTCAGTCTTCTGGCTTATGGTTTTCTGCTCCTTATTTTCCGCTCAAAGGTCAGGTTCAGCTGGCGCGTGGTGGCACTGATTTTTCTCGCCTGCTGGATCAGTCTTGATATGTTCTGGCAAAAGACACTATTGCATCAAGTCGTCGATACCTACCGAACCTTCTCCGGCAAGAGTCCGCACGAGAAGCTCCTCGCTGGGCCAGACGCAAATCTGTATGCCTTTGTCACGCAAGTCATCCCACTGGTGAGTCCAAAGGATGCGCGTATATTTGTGAGCTCCAGCGATATCTATCTGGGTCAGCGTGGCGCCTACTTCCTCTATCCATTCAATGTCTTTTGGCCTGGACCCAACGCAGAATTTCCTCCCGATTATTGGTTGCGCAGTGGCGATCTTGTGTTGCTTGTTTACCCCACGACGTTGCGTTTTGATACTGCTACCAACAAGCTGGCACTGTCGGCGAACTCTGCGATCAGCGCAGAACTGGTCTTCAATGACCGGGTCGGGCAGTTGGTGAGGGTGCTATAGGTGGAGCCTCTATACACTATTATTGCTTTGGCGCTACCCGTTCTGTTGGGTGCACTGTGGTTAAACCCCTTTGTCCCTGCCCAGAGCGCAGGTCGCACAGCATTGGTCTGGGGCAATGGCGCGCTCATCGGCCTGTTATTGGTTCCCCAGCTGATGATTGCGCTGGATGCCCTTGAAATACCGCTGACTTTCAGGTCGACCGGTTCCTTGATTGGCGTCCTGATTGCGCTGGCACTCACTGTCCAGCTGTTCCGAGAAAAGCGCGCCCCGGCAGCAGCATCCTCAGTGCTTTACTATTCTGCACTGCCCCCATCACACAAGGCATTGTTCATTTTTCTCCTGGGCCTGATCCTCCTGCGCCTAACGACGCTGGGACTCGAAGTAGTGTGGCGTCCACTCTTCCCCTGGGACGCCACCATGCATTGGGCGACCAAGGCCAGAGTCTGGTATGAGTACCACCGCATTGTGCCTTTCGTCATGAGCTGGGAGTGGCTGGAACTCGGTGGCCAAGCGGTATTCACCGATGTGCATGCGAACTACCCGGCCGCTGTTCCGCTATTGCAGGTATGGATGAACAGTGCATTAGGACAGTGGAATCCAAGCCTCATGAATCTGCCCTGGCTGGTGTGCCTCATTGCGTTGGGAACCGCTTTTTACGGCCAGTTGCGCGTGTCCGGTGTGGGACCGATGATAGCGATGGCTTTCGCCTATCTGTTGCTGTCCATGCCACTACTGAACATTCATGTGGCGCTGTCCGGCTATGCCGATCTCTTTCTGGGGTCGGCCTATTGTGCCGGGTTGATGGCCTGGCACGGCTGGGTAAAAACCGGGCAGTGGTGGCAAGCGTTGCTGGCGCTGTTTTTCGCCATTTCCTGTGCCTTGATCAAAACCGAGGGCGTGGTGTGGTCATTGACCTTCATTCCCGCGCTGGCCGTCACATTTATGGCGCGGCGCGAGGCCGCCAAACTGTATATTCTTTTCGCGCTGGTAGTGGTGCTGCTATGGCTGCTGGTGCCGCAGGATATGGTGGTTGCCGGTCACCCGGTCGAGGCAGTCGCTCTGAGATTTCATCCCCATGGTCTACTCGGCGTTCTCGAAAGTGTCTGGTTGCATAACAACTTCCACCTGTTGGGTTATTTGCTGCTGGCCATGCTCCCGCTGGGCCTGCTGATGCCGGGGGCTTTGACCAGGACTTACCTGGAAATTGCAGTCGCCCTGGGCACGGCCACTATTGCCTTTCTGTTTCTGTTCCTGTTTACCGGGTTTAGCGTGGCGGCATCCGACTTTACCGGGGTGGGAAGGCTCAGTATTCAACTCGCACCGGGATTGCTCTACCTGATGGCATTGCTGTGCAACGAGTTGATCACTCGCGACAGCTTACAAATCAAACCTTTCGCGCAGGAACTGTGAAATACCATCCTGGTCATGGTGACCGATCACTGCGGTGGCTACGGCCCTGACCTCCTCCTTGGCATTGCTCGGCGCATAGCTCTCATCCGCTACGGCGAACATGCTGAGGTCGTTGTCGCTATCTCCGAAGCAAATTACCCGGCTCACGCCAAGATCCTGCTTGAGTTGCGCGACCGCACCGCCTTTACTGGCCGCGCTATGATGAATGTCTACCCAGTGCAAGCCGTTGCCCTCCAATGCGTTACCCGCATAGGCCACGAGATGCTCCTCACCTTGAACCCGTTGCATCACCGTTGCAATCGCCTCGCGGGAACCCAGTGCACTGATGTTGGTAATCTCAGCCGCAGCGGGTAAAGCCGCAAAAGGCAGCAGTTGCAGACCCCGATCGCGGGCAAAAAGCTCGGCCAGACGGCGCTCCGCATCGTTTTGCATCGGCGGATGGTAAACCACCTGGTGATTATGGGATTCCAGGGTAAAAATAAAAGGGGTTACCGCCACTTGCATAAAACTGTCCACAACACAGCCGATCTCATGCGTAGTCAACAGGTTGCTGTGACTGAAATGATCGCTGTCCGGTCGCCACACCACTACACCGTTTTTGTAGATATGCGGCAGGGTGAAAGCGTGATCCTGCAGCAAATCGCGGGCGGCATGCAGTGTGCGACCCGTCGCGACAGTGTAGGCAATACCACGCCGACGCAATCGCTGCAGCGTATCGCGCGTATGCGCGGAGACCTGTGATTTGCCATCCAACAGGGTCCCGTCGAGATCAAACACAATGAGATCCATCGAATTACACACTCACTCACTGAAAACGCACAGTGTAACCTGAGATGGATGCGCTTTACCTCCTGATACCCTACAGTCGTCCTATGCTATAACCATGGAGCAACACAACCGCCACGGGGGAACACCACAATGAGGATGCACGTATTACTGCTGGGCCTGCTGATGCTGCTGCCTGCCATGGTGATGCCCGCCTGGAGTGCGCCGTTGCTCATCAAGGATTCCCAGGGCAAGCCACTCGCCCAGGCCATGGTAACGAGCACACCACAGGAACAGAAACTGCAGGACCTGAGCGATGATGGCTATGCACCTGACCGGGTGACCAATACTGCGCCAGCCGTGGTAACCCGATTTACTGATGCCAGCGGCAGAGTCACCCTCGACGAACATGCAAGCCCACCTGCTAATTACCGCATACGCGCGCAGGGCTATGTCGACACCTATCTCACCACGCTGCCGCACGAGCTGGTAATGCAAGCGATGAACGAGGAGCAGTTGCTTGCCAGCTGCCCCTCCAACGTGTGGCTGTCGCAACTGCACTTCGGCGGTGACGAGGCACTCAAAAAACGTTTCCAATTGAACTGTGCCTTCTGCCACCAACAGGCCTCACCGTTTATGCGCAACGAGCGCAGCGAACAGGAGTGGCTCAGCGTCATTGAGCGCATGAACCGCTATGGCGCACGCCTACCCGATGCTGATCACCAACGGGTGGCGCAGTTGCTACAGCAGGAGTATCGCGCACTGCGCGAACATCCGAAAACGATCCCTGCGCCCCCGCCGTGGGAAGGACATTTATCCAGTGTAGAGATGACCGAGTGGCCGATCGGGGATGGCTTCTCGCAAATGCATGACTTTCTCCTACATCCCAATGGCTTTGTCTATATCGGCGACAACCTGTTTGATCGGCTCTATGAATTGGACCCGAACACCGGTGCGTACACCGTGTACAAGGTACCGCACAGCCCGGACGCAACGCTCGGCGGTATCATGGGTAACCGCTTCACCGTGTTTCCCAAGATGAATAACTATATGGGCTTGCACTCGCTGGCCTACGCCAAAAAAGACGGCAACATCTTTATCACGCCCTCCATGCAACAGGCGCTGCTGGAGTTCGATGTGACAACCAAGAAATTTACCACCCACACCATGCCCGGCGGATTTTACCCGCACACGATACGCGCCGACGCGCAGGATCACCTCTGGTTCACCCTGGCCCTGTCATCGCAGGTCGCCATGTTTGACCGCGACAGCGCTACCTTCACCCTGTACGACCTGCCCGCGCGCAGCGCAAAAGAGTGGCTGATCTTCAAAACCCTACCCATTATGTTCAAGATCGATCCCAAGCATCGCCCTACTCCGACTCCCGACAATGAGTCCACGGGACTGCCCATGCCCTATGGCATCGACGTGGCACCTGATGGCACGGTGTGGGTGGCCCGCCTCTACGCCAATGACCTGGCGCGGATAGATCCTGCCACGGGCGAGGTCACCATGATCGATTTTCCTTATCAAGGCCCAAGGCGCCTGCGCATCGACGGTGCGGGCAAACTGTGGATTGTCGCCTTTCAGGATTCGTTGCTGGTCAGCTACGATCCGCAAACCGGGCAGTTCGAACACTACGAACTACCGGTCATTAATGAAATTCCCTACGCGCTGAATGTGGATAAAAAACGGGGCGTGGTATGGGTCAACGGCAACCAGTCAGATACCGTTTTGGCGTTTACGATCGCCACCAAAACCTGGCAGGTGTTCCCCCTGCCGCGCCAGCGCTTCTTTACCCGCGACATCGAAATCAATGAAGCGGACGGTGCTATCTACACCACCAACTCGCACTTCCCAACGTGGCAGTCGGAGGGCGGCTTGCCTACGCTGCTGCGCATCCGCCCGTTATCGCAATAGCTGGCTAAGGGGTTGCCATGAAGAAGATAGTTACCCTGCTACTGGTCACACTTGTCGCTGCCGCACTGCTGGCTGGCGGTAGTGTGCTGCTAATGGACGCGCCGGCGAAAACACTGGAGTCGCTGGTGCTACGTCACGCCGATAAACTGCCGCTAGAATTCCTCGGCCAACGCCTGTTCGATAAGCACTGCGCCTCTTGTCACGACAATCCCGCCATGCATGCGCCCACACGGGAAGCGCTGTCGGGCTTTTCCAAGGAGAGCATCATGATCGCGCTGGAGTTCGGCAAGATGCAACCTATGGCCGCGCAGCTGCGCCAGCAGGAGCGCTTTCTTATCGCCACGTACCTGGCGGGCAGCGCACCGGACACGGACGGCTGGATCGAGCAGCACCGATGTGTCGCGCCGGATGCGAGCGCAGCAACAGAATATGTCACTGACTGGGGGCTGGGCACCCACAATCGGCGTTTTGTCGAAAGCGAGAAGGCCGGCATTAATCGCGACAACGTCGCCACCTTGCAGCTGGCGTGGAGCCTCGCCTTTCCCAAGGTAACTGATATGCGCTCACAACCCGCGATTGTCGGCGACACGCTGTACTTCGGCGACAAAACCGGAAAACTGTATGCGCTGGATCGCACTACAGGCTGCATCAGAGCCCATACCAAAGTGTTCAGCGGTATTCGCTCGGCGATCACGGTGGCAACGCTGGGTGACGGAAAAAAATTGCTGGTATTCGCCGATTCGGTGGCGACCGTGTTCGCGGTGGATCCCGTAAGCCTTCAGATCGTATGGCAAACGTCCGCCCGCCTCTTCGATACCTCGGTCATCAGCGGCTCAATCAGCTACTACAACAATCGCCTGTTCGTTCCGGTGTCATCGTACGAGGTCGCCGTCTCCGGCAGCCCCAGCCATATCTGCTGTACATCCCACGGCGGTGTGATTGCACTGGGCGCCAGTACTGGCGAGCAGCTGTGGCAATGGCACGCTACAGAAGAAGCCACATTGCAGGGCCGCAACGCGGACGGCCAGGACCAGTACGGCCCCTCCGGCGCTGCGGTATGGACCACGCCGGCGGTTGATGCCAAACGCAATCGCATTTATATAGGCACCGGTGAAAATCTTACGCACCCGGCGACACAGACGTCCGACGCCATCATCGCGCTGGAGTTGGACAGTGGAGCAATGGCCTGGCATTTCCAGGGTACGGTCGGCGATGTGTGGAACGCGGCTTGCCTGAACGGCGGCGCAAACTGCCCGCGCGACCCCGGTGGTGATTTCGACTTTGGGGCATCGGTGATCATCGCCGAGCGGCCCGACGGTGCGCAGATGTTGCTCGCTGGGCAAAAATCCGGTGAGGTATTCGCGCTTGACCCCGACGCGAACGGTGCAGTGCTGTGGCGCAAGCGCATTAGCCTTGGCACTACCAACGGCGGCATTCACTGGGGTATGGCGCTGTCGGGTGAGCGGCTGTTGGTGCCGGTAGCTGACCCGGAACGGGATCGGCCGGGGTATACGCCGCAGCCTGGCCTGTATGCACTGAGTGTGGCCAGCGGCGCTCTGCTGTGGCAGCAACCGGTGGCACGCGGCTGCGAGATCGCCGACCAAAACAAGCCGCTGATCGGTCTGGAAAATATGCGCTCTGGTGTGCAGCCGGATCTGGCGCAACTGTACCAATGCTCGTTCTATTACGGCCTGTCAGCCGCCGCTACCGCCACTCCTGAACTTGTCTTCAGCGCTGGGCTCGACGGCAAAGTGCGCGCCTATGACATCGCCACGGGAGAAATTCTCTGGCAGACCCAGACAGCACAAGCCTTCACCGCGCTCAATGGTATCGAGGGCCACGGCGGCGCCATCGATGTCAGCGGGCAGGTGTTGGCCGACGGTTGGCTGTATGTGCAATCCGGCTATTCCATGTTCGGGCAATTGCCGGGTAACGTGCTGCTCGCGTACCGGGTTGTGCAGTGAGCTCTGCCCAGACCGACAGTGCAAGGCTGGGGAATTTACTCTGACCAAAATGGCACTTACTTAGCGCCAAAGAATTGAATTAAAAGAAAAAAGACCGGAAGCGTAGTAGGCTGTAAATCGCCAAATCTATTGTGAGCCGACCACAGGACGTACGGATGCCCCTAAGCTGGAACGAAATCAAGACCCGCTCATTTGCCTTCGCCAAGGACTGGGAGAATGAGACCTCCGAAGACGCCGAAGCCAAATCCTTCTGGGACGGCTTCTTCAATATTTTTGGCATCAGCCGCAAACGCGTCGCCAGCTTCGAGGAACCTGTTAAAAAACTGGGCGACAAGCAGGGGTTTATCGACCTGTTCTGGAAAGGGGTGCTGTTGATTGAACACAAGTCCCGTGGCAAGGACCTGGACAAGGCCTATACGCAGGCGCTTGATTATTTCCCCGGTATCAGTGAGCGCGAGCTACCCAAATACATCCTGGTATCGGACTTCGCCCGCTTTCGTCTCTACGACCTCGAAGAAAAAGAAGAGTACAACTTTGAACTGAAGGACCTGCACAAGAACGTGCGACTGTTTGGCTTTATCGCCGGTTACCAAACCCACAAGATCAAGGATCAGGACCCGGTCAACATCAAGGCAGCCGAACGCATGGGCAAGCTGCATGATCAGATGAAAGCGGTCGGCTATGAAGGCCACCCGCTGGAGCTGTATCTGGTGCGCTTGCTGTTTTGCCTGTTTGCCGAGGACACCGGAATATTTGAACGCCAGCAGTTTCAGGACTGTATCGAGCAGCGCACCAGTGAAGACGGCAGTGATGTTGCAAACCATATCGACACCCTGTTTCAGGTGCTCAATACCGACCAAAGCTACAGACTGAAAAACCTTGACGAACAGCTCGCAGCCTTCCCCTATATCAACGGCAAACTATTTGAAGAGCGGCTGCCCACGGCGGGATTCGACAGCAACATGCGCCAAGCGCTGCTTGACTGCTGCGCACTGGATTGGTCGCGCATATCCCCTGCCGTTTTCGGCTCGCTGTTTCAATCGATCATGGACAAGCAGGCGCGGCGCAATCTGGGCGCGCACTACACCAGCGAGAAGAACATTCTCAAACTGATCACCCCGCTGTTTATGGACGAGCTGCGCGCCGAGTTCGACAAGGTCAAAAGCAACAAGAACAAACTCTTCGAGTTCCACAAAAAATTGCGCCAGCTCACCTTCCTCGACCCGGCCTGCGGTTGCGGCAACTTTCTGGTGGTCGCCTACCGGGAATTGCGCCTGCTGGAACTGGACGTGCTCAGGGCGGCCAACACCAGCGGTCAGCAGATTCTGGATGTGCATCAACTGATCAGTTTGGACGTAGACCAGTTCTATGGCATCGAAATCGAGGAGTTTCCGGCCCAGATCGCGCAGGTGGCGCTGTGGCTGATGGACCACCAGATGAACCTGAGCGTATCGGAGGAGTTCGGGCAGTATTTTGCGCGTATTCCGCTCAAAACCAGTGCCAATATTGTTTGTGCCAATGCACTGCGTACTGACTGGAATGATGTGGTTCCGGCCCAGAGGCTGAGTTACATCATGGGCAATCCGCCATTTGTTGGCGCCAAGTACATGAAGGATGACCAGCGCGCTGATGTTGCACTTGTCTTTGGCAGTATCAGGAATGCGGGACTGCTGGATTTTGTCGCGGCGTGGTATGTAAAAGCAGCCAGGATGATGCATGACACTCATATCCGCTGCGCTTTTGTTTCCACGAATTCGATTACTCAAGGCGAGCAAGTAGGCGTGTTGTGGAGTTGGATGCTGGCCCAGGGTATGAAAATATTCTTTGCGCACCGCACATTTTCATGGAGCAACGAAGCGCGAGGAAAGGCAGCGGTGCATTGTGTGATTGTAGGCTTCTCAACTGACGAAATCGCGCCGAAATGGCTGTTCGAATATGAAGATATAAAAGGCGAAGCACATCGACTGCAAGTCAAGAATATCAATCCTTTTCTGGTGGATGCTGCGGATGTCGTTTTGAACAATCGCAGCAAACCGATTTGCCAAGTGCCTGAAATCGGTATTGGCAATAAACCGATTGATGACAGTAATTATCTTTTTACCGAAGAAGAAAAGAATGAATTTTTGAAGATAGAACCCCAGGCCGAGGTCTACTTTCGCCGCTGGTTAGGCGCGCACGAGTTCCTTAACGGCTACCATCGCTACTGCTTGTGGCTGGGTGATTGCTCGCCCGGTGAATTGAAAGCCATGCCGGAAGCGATGAAGAGAATCGAAGCTGTAAAAGCATTTCGCTTGGCCAGCAAAAGCACGCCTACACAGAAGCTGGCGGCTACGCCCACAAGATTTCATGTTGAAAACATGCCTAAAGGAAATTATTTGGTTATTCCCGAGGTATCGTCCGAGCGTCGTTACTATATTCCGGTAGGGTTTGAAACACCTGAAACACTGTGCAGCAATCTGGTAAAAATCGCACCGGATACTGGTCGTTATCATTTCGGCGTAATTTCCTCTCTCATGCACAATGCATGGATGCGTGCAGTGGCCGGTCGACTTGAAAGTCGCTACCGTTATTCATCCGGAATCGTCTACAACAACTTCCCCTGGCCAGAAAGCCCTACCGAAAAGCAAGAAGCCGATATTGAAAAATGTGCTCAAGCAGTGCTTGATGCTCGCCTGCAATTCCCTGACGCATCACTTGCCGACCTGTACGACCCACTGACCATGCCGCCGGTGCTATTGAAAGCCCATCAAGCACTGGACAAGGCCGTCGATGCTGCTTATGGCAAAACCAACTTCAAAACCGAAGCCGAGCGCGTGGCGTTCCTGTTTGAGTTGTACCAGAAATACACCAGCCTACTGCCAGTAGACAAACCGAGGAAAGGTAAAAAGTCGTGACCTTGCTCTAAGGATACAGTGGGGACGGACTTAATTTGGATGATGTCTTTCGCGGATCACGGTTCGTCTCCATCTTCGGCAAGTATTGCAGGAATGTCTCGGGCGCCGTGAAGAATGCGGATGATCGCGATGTGGTCCGGCTCCGCAGCAAAAAAGATTACATAGTTGCCATGGGCACAGGATCGGATGTCGTTGCCCAGTTCAAGGCGTTGGCGATAGCCGGGTGGGTTGCGGGCAATCCGTTGGCACTGGGCGCGCAGCTCTTGTACAAAGCTCACTGCCCTCACTGGATTGTCAGCAGCTATGTGGTCCGCGATCGCTTCGAGGTCTAGCTCGGCAAGCGGGGAGATCGTGACTAACATTAACGCGGCTGAGTGTCTGCCTGCGCCGCGTACTTGGCCTCAAGGCGGGCGAACACCTCATCGGCAGGTCTGCCAATACCACTGGCGCGGCCAGCAGCGATTTCCGCTCGCAGGACTTCGAGCTCCAGTTGCTTGCGCTGCTCGCGCTCTTCCAACAGCCGAAGGCCAGCGCGTACGACCTCACTGGCGTCGTTGAAGCGGCCACTTTGCAGCTGCTCTCGGATGAAGGTCTCGAAGTGGTTGCCTAGGGCGACGCTGGTGGGCATGACGGCCTCCTATCTATTAACAGCTGAAATTTGACAGATGGTGCCGAGCTTTGTCAATGCAAAGAGCTAATCAGATGGCAAGGCTAATTTTTTGTGCTTGTTTGATACGCGCGCACTACTGTCGAGGGGCTTGACGCTCATAGCTTTGAAGATTGTCTCAGCTCTAGCCAACGCCCGGTGACCCGGCAAGATATTTGACCTACACTGAGCGCGTCAACCCGAGCGAGCATCGCCCGCTCTATCGTTACAAAACTTGTTGAGGATTCATATTATGGACCAACCCAATCGCGCTGCCGACACTCCCTACGGCGTACTCGTAAAGGCGGACAATACCTATTGGTGGTGTAGCTGCGGACTGAGCGCCAGCCAGCCGTTCTGTGATGGCTCGCACAAAGACACGGGATTTACACCAGTGCGCTACGAAGCGAAAGAAGATGCCAAAGTATTTTTCTGTGGCTGTAAGGCCACGGCCAACAAACCACTCTGCGATGGCAGCCACAAATAGTTGGAACGTTTCGAACACATTTTCCAACGGGCCTGCGCGCGCCACGGCGGCGAGGCGGCTCTCGGTAGTTTGATGCCGGCTGTGCACAGCGCACGAGCGCTGGCCCAGAGTAAAAACGACCGCTGGCTGGCGCAGATGACCCGCTGTATTTTTCAGGCGGGCTTCGTGTGGCGCGTGGTCGATCACAAATGGGATGGTTTCGAGGACGTGTTCTTTGGCTTTCCGCCGGAGAAAATTGTCATGCTCAGCCCGGATCAGATCGACCGCTTCGCCCAGAACCCGCGCATTATCCGCAATCGCCAGAAAGTGCTGAGTGTGCAGGCCAACGCCCGGTTCATCCTGGATATCTGCGCCGCACACGGCAGTTTTGGCAAATTCATCGGCCACTGGCCCGCGCAGGAATTGATCGAGCTGTTCGCCCTGTTAAAAAGTCGTGGCAGCCGTCTCGGCGGCATGACCGGACAGCGTGTCCTGCGTAATATGGGCAAGGATACTTTTATCGTCACCGCTGATGTGGTGCGCTGCCTGCAGCGCAGCGGTCTGGATATTGGCGATAATCCCGGCAGCAAGCGCGAGCTGCGACTCATTCAGGGCGCGTTCAACAAGTGGCATGAAGAATCCGAACTTCCCTACAGTCACCTCAGTCGGATCGCTGCATTGTCTGTGTAGTCTGAACGGTATCGGGGCCGGATCCGTGCCCCCACTGCGCTCAGACTGCTAAGATATTCGCTTCGTGGGGACACCCGGTGCGGCCCTGCAACTGCCGGCACTCAGTACACGAATACAAACTCACTGATTGACCCAGATCAACAAAACTCCAACATCACGTCCGCTTAGCCGATTTGGGGTATGAGCAGCCCGCAACTGGCGCGCATAGTGTTCGAACGATTGATCGATCACCGCTGAGGACTCGCCATGAACGCCCCCCAACTGACCCAGGCCGAACAGTTATACAAAGCCGCGCGCAACCTTCTGCCCGCCCTGCGCGCACGTACCCTGGAAACCGCAAACCTCGGTCAATTACCCGAAACAACAGTGGCAGCGATGCAGGAGGCGGGCTTCTTCCGCATTATGCAGCCGGCCCGCTACGGCGGCTTTGAACTCGACCCGGAGGTGTTCTTCCGGGTGCAGATGATCCTGGCCGAGGCCTGTATGTCCAGCGCCTGGGTACTGGGTGTGGTCGCGATCCACAATTGGCAGCTGGGCCTGTTCGACGACCGCGCGCAACAGGATGTGTGGGGTCAGGATGACGCCACCCTGATTTCATCGTCCTATATGCCGGTGGGCAAAGTGGAACATGTGGACGGCGGCTACAGGCTGTCCGGCCACTGGGGCTTCTCCTCCGGCTCCAAACACTGCAAATGGGCCTTCCTCGGCGCCATGGTGCCCCCGAAGAACCCCGGCGAGGCACCCGACTACCGCACCTTCCTGGTACCCATCGGTGATTACGACATCGTCGACAACTGGAACGTCAGTGGCCTGGAGGGTACCGGCAGCCACGACATCGTGGTGAAAGGCGCCTTTGTGCCCGAGTATCGCACCCACCGCTCCCTGCACGGCTTCGAGTGCAACAGCCCGGGTAATGCGGTGAATACCCACTACATCTTTCGCCTGCCTTTTGGCCAGATCTTCGTGCGCGCGGTGTCCTCTTCCGGCATCGGCTGCCTGAAGGGCGTGGTCGATAACTACATCACGGTCAACAAGGACCGCGTCGGTCTCAACGACGGCAACAAGATCGCCACCGACCCGGACGCCCAGATGGCCCTGGCCGAAGCAGTCTCCACCGTGGATGAATGCCAGACCATCATGTTCCGCAACTTTGACGCGATGGTGGAGGCGGCAAAGTCTGGCACATCGCTATCGATGGGCGAGCGCATCAAGATGCGTTTTGACGCCGCCCTGGTCTCACGCAAGTGCACCGACGCCATCAACCAGATGTTCATCTCCTGCGGTGCGCAGGGTATCTTCCGCGATCACCCGCTGAACCGGGCCTGGCTGGACATTAACGCCGGTCGCACCCACGTGGCGAACAACCCCTTTAAATTTGGCCGCAACCTGGGTGGCACCATGATGGGTGGCGAGAACCGCGACTTTTTCCTGTAACGCGTAGCGCATCGCCCAAGCCGGTTCCCAAAACTGGCGCGGGCGCTTGATCTGAATCAATAAAAGCGCTGTTAGGCGCCGGTTTCGTCTGTTCGAACTATACCGCGGCAGGCCGCAGAGGCGGATAATTCCAGCAGGTAGTGCGCTGGCAATGGAGAGTGACAAATGACTGCGATTGAAAAAACCAACAAGCACAAGCGGGAACCCTACGTCATCAAAGCCGACGAGCGTCCCGAGCGTTACGCCCGTGGCTGGTATGTCATTGGCGGCACGGGCAGTGTCAGTCACAAGCCGCGTGAGTTGCTGGCATTTGGTACCAAACTGGTGGCTTACCGTGGCCGTGAAGACAACGAAGTCCACATCCTGGATGCCTATTGCCCGCATATGGGCGGCGACCTGTGTGGCGGGGAGGTTAAGGGTAATTCTGTCGTCTGTCCCTTCCATCTGTGGAGCTGGGGCAGTGACGGCGTCTGTGATGACATCCCCTACGCCAAAAAAATACCGGACAAGGCCGTGATCAAATCGTGGCCGACGCTGGAAAAGAACGGCCTGGTCTTCGTGTGGCAGGACCCTGAGGGTAATGGCCCGATTCCCGAACAGGAACCACAGCGCCAGAAGGATTACTACTCCGGTGAATGGACGGACTGGCAGATGGCTGCTATCCCCATCAAGTCGCTGGGCCGGGAACTGGTGGACAATATGGGGGACATGGCGCATTTCGGGCCCATCCATTATTCGACAGTGAAGTCCTTCAGGAACACCATGGACGGACACACGTTCGTGCAGTACATGGTCGGGGGCCACCAGATCCTCACCGAGGGCGATGGCGGACTGATCACCAGTGTGGCCACCTACGAAGGACCTGCCTACATGACGACCACCATGACCGGCCTGATGGACGGTCATCCGATGACAACGCACCTGCTGGTCAGCCATATCCCGGTGGATATGCATAATTTTGTCATCAACTTCGGTGTGATGATGAAGAAGGACCCCAATGTATCGGAAGCCGGCAACAAGGCCATGGTGGAGGAATACACCGAAAGGAATATTGAATCCTTCCACCAGGATGTCGCCATCTGGAACAACAAACGCATCATCGACAACCCGCTGCTGTGCGATGGTGATGGTCCTATCCACCTGGTGCGCAAGTGGTACAGTCAGTTCATGACCGACATCGCCGACGTTCGTGACGACCAGGTGCGAGCGCGGGAACATGTAACCCTGGCGGGACCCACCGTGGAAGAGGTTATCGCTGCCATGGGGTAACGACCGGCGATAGCAGATGATCTGTGAACATGCTCACAAATTAGCGGCTTATTCGTCGCCACCCGTTCCGCCACTAATGCACTTTCAATCTTTTTCGTCCAGACTATAATCACAATGGGGCGTATAAAAAGAGGTTAGTGTCATGAGTTCGGGAAAAGTGTCGTTTTACTCAAAAGATCCTGGTTCCGGTACTAATGACAAGTTGGGTGGTGTGAAAGAGGAGAGTGGCGCATCCTCAAACAGGGCGTCCTTCCATTCGAAGGATCCCTCTCCTGCAACCAGTGACACATCGAAGCTGAGCAGGAAAAAATATATGGGCCAAGAGCGGCGCCGAAAAGACCGTCGCGCAGCTCTGGATCGTCGTGTAGATGTTCGCTTTGACCTCGCCAAATCTGAAAGACGTCAATCTCTTGGTCGTCGCGAAACGGACGCCACCGTAAAATTCTGGTCCTGATATCCTGACAATTGGCCGCGCAATTGGCCGGCGGCCAGATTGATTTACTGGCGCCGCTGCACGTGACAAAGAAACAAGGTGGCCGTCAGCAGCAGTACCGCACCACCCTGGTGGGCGGTTGCAAGCCAGACGGGCACGTGCAGTAACAAGGTGCTAATCCCCAGTACCACCTGCAGACACAGCGCCGCGACCAGTAACAAGGCACCCAGCTTGCCTCGCCCCGCAGGCGCACTGCGATAGATCAGAACCGCATACACGTTCAGCACCACAAACAGCACATAGGCAAACATCCGATGATTGAACTGGATGGTGGTAATGTCTTCAAACGCCGCCAGCCAGGCGGGCGTAGTGGCGTACAGACCGCGCGGGATGAACGTGTCGCCCATTAATGGCCAGGTGGGGTAGGCCATACCGGCGCGTGTTCCTGCCACCAATCCCCCTGAGAGAATCATAAGATAAACCAACAGTACCAACGCCAGCGCCCAGCGTGCAAAAGGCCGGTGCCGTGTTAACGTATTACCCTTCGTGAACAAGAGCTCAAAAACCAGCCACACCATGTAGGCGTATATCGCCACCGCTAATCCGAGATGGGCTGTGAGGCGGTACTGGCTGACTCGCGGCATATCGACCAGGCCACTTTTCACCATGTACCAGCCGAGCAATCCCTGCAGAGCGCCCAAAAAAAACAGCGTGACCAGGCCGGGTGCCAGTCCCGACCGCAGACGGCGCCGCACGGCGAAGTAAAGCAGCGGCAGCGCGAATAGCACGCCGATCAGACGACCTAACAGGCGATGCAGGTACTCGTACATAAAGATCGCCTTGAAGTCCTCCAGGCTCATGCCCAGATTGATCTTCTGGTACTCAGGGAACTGCTTGTAGAGCTCGAAGGTCGCCAGCCAGTCTGCCTCTGTCAAGGGGGGAATCGCACCCAGCAGCGGCTTCCACTCCACGATCGATAATCCCGAATGCGTGAGTCGGGTGACCGCGCCCAGCAGGATCATGCCGAAGACAACCACTGCGCAAATGATAAGCCACCACGCGACTTGTCGGTCATAACGCGTTTGATCGGAGTTTGTCATAGCCATTTGACCGTCGAGAAGTACGCGGGATTATAATCGAAAACCGGCAGAATCCCTGCCGCAATGCGCCGTCTAATCACGTAGCTCTAGTCAAGTAGTTCCACACGATTCCGATACAGCGCCAGCGCCTGCGGATTGGCCAGGGCATCGGTATTTTTAACCGGCCTGTGATGCACAACATTGCGCACTGCCAGTTCGACGATTTTGCCACTGCGCGTGCGCGGAATGTCCTGCACCTGGAGAATTTTCTCCGGAACATGGCGCGGCGTTGTATTGTCCCTGATCGCCTGGCGGATCTGTGCGCACAGGGTATCGTCCAGCTTCATGCCCTCGCGCAGGACGACAAACAACACCACCCGCACATCGCCCTGCCACTCCTGCCCGATGACAATGCTCTCTACCACGGCATCGATGCGCTCTACCTGACGGTAAATTTCCGCGGTGCCAATGCGCACGCCACCGGGATTAAGTACGGCATCCGAGCGTCCATGGATGATAAATCCGCCGTGCCGGGTGATCTCACCGTAATCCCCATGGGCCCACACGTTCGGGTAGCGATCAAAGTAGGCGCGATGGAACACGCTGCCATCCGCATCATTCCAGAATCCGATGGGGCTGGAGGGAAAGGGCTGTGTACAAACCAGTTCGCCCTTCTCCTCACGCAGCGGCTGACCTGCATCGTCCCAGATATCCACCGCCATACCCAGGCCCGGAGCCTGGATCTCTCCGGTATACACCGGCAGTATGGGGCAACCTCCCACGAAGCAGGAAAGGATGTCCGTTCCACCAGACATGCTGGAAAGACACAGATCCTGTTTAAAATCCCGGTAGACGTACGCAAAGCTTTCATGGGACAGCGGCGAACCGGTGGAAAGTACGGTTTTCAGGCTTTCCAGTGGGTGGCTGTGCATGGGTTTGTGGCCGGCCTTTTCCAGGGCCGCGAGGTATTTGGCACTGGTGCCGAACACCGTAATACCCTCGCGGTCAATGGCATCCAGCAGCAATGTCCCGTCGCCGGCAAAGGGCGAACCGTCGTACAACACCAGTGTGGATCCGGAGGCGAGGCCCGACACCAGCCAGTTCCACATCATCCAGCCGCAAGTGGTGAAGTAAAAAAATACATCGTCGGAACCTAAGTCCACCAGCAATTGGTGTTCCTTCAGGTGCTGCAACAGGGTGCCGCCGGCGCCGTGCACGATGCACTTGGGCACGCCGGTCGTGCCGGAGGAATACATAATGTACAGCGGATGATCGAAGGGCAGTTGCTCGAAGCGCAGCGGCGGCGCTGTCTGGTCCAGATAATCTGCATATAAGGCACTATCGCGAATCGTTGCAAGCTCAGGCTGCGGATTTAGCACGGGTACGACCACCACTTTTTCGATGCTGTGGATCTGCCGCACAATGTCCGCCAGCCGCGGCAACGTATCGCAGGTCTTGCCGTTGTAATAATAGCCATCCGCCGCAAACAATACCTTGGGCGCAATCTGGCCGAACCTATCCATCACCCCGGCAATGCCAAAATCCGGTGAGCAGGATGACCACACAGCACCGATACTCGTTGCAGCAAGCATGGCGATGACCGCTTCTGCCACGTTGGGCAGGAAGCCCGCCACGCGATCACCGGCCACCACGCCCTGGGCAAGCAGGCTCCCCGCCAATGCCGTCACCTGCTTATACAGATCGGCATAACTCAGTTCACGACGCTCGCCATTTTCGAGCAGGGACACCAGGGCCGGGCGCGCATCCCGGTAGCGCAACAGATTCTCGGCGAAATTCAGCCGCGCCTGCGGGAACCAGCGCGCACCCGGGAATTTATGTACATCACGCAGGACATCTGTCCCTCGTACGCTTGCCACGACCTCACAAAATTCCCATACCGCCGACCAGAAGTCCTGCGTATTCGCCAGTGCCCACGCTTGCAGTGCAAAATAATCCGGCGCCACGCATGCACGGTAATGCTCGTTTACAAAGGCTATAAAATGGGTAATCCGCGCATTGGCGATGCGCGCTTCGTCGGGAGTCCACAGCGGGGCTGTCATGGGTACAGCCTTGCGTTCAGTGGCGCGACATCAAGCAGCCGGACCACTTTCCACCATTTTTATTTCCAGTGGACGCATGGTCTCGATATGGAGGTCGCGACGTTGGG
Source organism: Haliea sp. (assembly GCA_031414375.1). GTDB lineage: Bacteria > Pseudomonadota > Gammaproteobacteria > Pseudomonadales > Halieaceae > Marimicrobium. The sequence continues at coordinate 9,158 of JANNVJ010000125.1, read as the reverse complement.
AGACTATCACGATGCCCGCTTCCTTGAAGCGCCGATTGATTTCCAGCCTGAGGCGACTGTCCACCGTCAGCGTCTGGTCCAACTGGTCAATGTAATAGCGCAGGCTGATGCGCAGACTGCTCTCACCGAAATCATCAAATGTAATGTTCGGTGGCGGAGTTACCAGCACCAGGGCGTCCTGCCGCGCCACCTCGCCCACAATCGTCATGGCCTGCTCCAGATCAGTGTCATAGGCGACGCCAATCTGGATGATCCGGCGCGTCACCGTATCGGACAGCGACCAGTTAAGGAGCTGGCCGGTGATAAATTGCTTGTTGGGCACCAGCAATTCGCGGTTGTCGGCATCCCGGATCGTGGTGGCCCGCATCTGTATCCGGGTCACCTTGCCCGAGATTTCTCCCACGGTCACGGTGTCCCCAACCCGGATGGGTTGTTCAAAGAGAATGATCAACCCACAGATAAAATTCGCAACGATTTCCTGTAATCCGAAACCGATTCCCACGCTCAGAGCAGCAACTGCCCACTGCATGGAGGACCAACTGCCGCCCAGCGAGCCCACCACGAAAATGACTAACAACGTGGTTGATAGGTACTGGAATACTCTGGTCAAAGCATAGGCCGAGGCCGGATGCACTTTCGCCTTTTGCCGCAGAAATATTTCCAGCAGATTCGGAATTCGGCTAAGCACTACCCAGCCCACAGCAGTAATTATCAGGGCTCTGAACAGGTCGGCGAGCGTGACGGGGTCGGCGACTTCCCGGCCATCGACCACTGCCATCTGATGCCACAATTTGACCGAGTCCAATATACCCAGCGCAGGAAAGATCTCAGCCCAAATCCACGCCACCCCCAACAACCCACCAAACAGGGTGAGAAGATTCAGCAACTTGGTACCTTCATCGTTGAGTAGTTCAGGATCATTCTCCAGAATCTCATCCTCGAGACTGACATCACCCTCCTCAATACTGGTTTTGGTTTTTTCCTGACTCACATTAAAAGCCATGCGACGCCGTGTCATACCCAGCCAGCGCAGACCCAGTTCATGAAGAATCAAAATACAGGCAAGAAGCACAAAGGTTCTGACTAGCAGAAAGGCTATTTCAATTGCAGTAAAGGTGTATCCCAACAATACGCCAAGGATTCCAGCGATGGGAGTCCAAAACAGCAGCTTACGAAACAATGTGCTCCAGAATGGCTTTTCCTTGGACACCTTGTCGCGCAACAAGCTCTGCATTTTGCTTTGCACAAATTCGGGAAGATGGTGAAAGAAATACGCCATAGAGCACAACACCAGAACGACCGCTATCGTGCCCAGAGACCCGCCAACTTCCCTGGGATAAAGATTCAGGAAGAAGCCGACCAGAAATGCGGCGGGGAGAAGCGTAAGTTCCAGACTGACAATTCGCCGCCCTATGCGGGAGACAAGGCTGGTTTCCCAGCGAAAATGTATGTTCACCAGACCTTTAGGCAATAAAGCGACGCGCAGGAACTCCAGACCCCAGAAATAAAACGCCGTACGTACAGAAGGTATATAGAGTGCCGTGGCCAATTCTGATTCTTTATCCTGCATTTCAAATACTCTGGCGACTATCAACAGCAGTAGCGGCCACTTCAATGACAACAACAACGTATAACCCAAAGCCTGCAAGGTGCTGGCAAATTTGTCAGAACGGACAAATCCAACATGCTTTGAGGTATCCACTAATTGCTGCTTGAGGCGGGGGCTGGAGTAAATCAGGATAAGCACCAGCAGCAGGAGCACGCCGATCAACGGCCGCGCCAGGATTTCCTCCGGTATGCTCTGTAACACCGTCCGCCATCGAGCCGGAGCGAAAACCTCACGGATTTGCCTGGATAGGTCTGCCCCCTCGCCATGGAATACTCCCAATTTGTCGCGCGTGGGAATCCACAGCAATCGTTCCGAGATAAAATCGCGATAGGCTTCTACCGCCTCGGCATATCTGCGTAGCGTAAAATCCAGATCGCCCAGCTCCTGGGCATATGTATTCTCCAGTTCTACCGCTTTTCGTATCAAATCACGGCGACTACGCACTAACTCAGTGAGGTCAGCACTGATCTGCTCAGCGATGTGCGGCTCGATACCCAGAGTAAGCTGCTTGACATAATCCGTTCGGTTGCGCAACAGCCGACGCTCTTCCTCAAGATCAACCTGTCGCAGGCTGGAAGCCCTGATAGCGTCTTCGTTGGCAGTAATCTTGTTCGCCAATTCACGCTTTTCCGGCAACTGTGCCTGCCGCTCGCGCAGAATCTTGCCGACAGCGGAACTCATCCCGAGAAGTTCCAGCTTACGCTCGATAGAAGTCAGGTCAGTTTCAAACTGTTCTGCCTTGCCACGAATGAGTTCGTCCTGATGTTCTGACTTTTCAATGTCCGCGCTGCGCTGGCTAAAGGTTTTGGTCAGATCGGCATTGATGTCTGCAAGTTGCTGAACCAGCGGATGCTTACCCTGCGTTTCAGCCAAAACCAGGTCTGCTGCTGCTTGCGCCAGGGAAGCGTCACCCTGACGCAATTCGCCGGCACGCAGCCCCATTGCACGGGTGCGCTTTTCCTGTTCCGCGACTTCGTAACTTAACTGATCGAGCTGCGCCTTCAGCAATTCCAGACGCATGGGCTGGCTGAGCAATTCTTCTTCCAGCGCTGCCTTTTCCGCTTTGACGCTGGCAGATTGCGCGAGTGCCAGCCACAACTCCGCCTCCTCCTTACTACCGCTAGTGACCTTTTTGTTCATCAACAAAAGCTCTGACTTTAACTCTGCGGCGAGGCGAGTCAATTCGGTTACACGCGTACGGATTTCAGCGGGGCGCTGGGGCATGGTGTCAATTGCCGCCCTGGTTTCTTCCAACTGACCTCTTTTGGCATCCAGCTCCGTTTTGCCGAGCTGGATCATTTGCTCCAGCTCGGGGAGGGAGGAAGATTGCACGTCCTTGTAATCCTGTTCGGGTTTGTTATGCGTTTTGGCCAGATTAGCCTCTATCGCCTGAGCCTCCTTCACCGCGCTAGCTCGAGACTGGGTAAAGCCTTTGCTTTGCTGATTGAACTGCTCGAAACCGGACAGAGCGGCGCGCGTGTCCGCGTAGGACTTCAGTAGCGACACCCGCTTTGGGTCATCTTCAGGCAGGCTTGTGGTGGCATTTACGACGGCCGCATCCAGCTGAGCCACTGTCACGTCCGGTGACGCAACCTGGCCCCACGCGTGCGTGGTGGCCATAAGCATCAACAAGACCAGTACTCTGTACATCCAATTCTCCCCAACAACGAACTACCCTGATGGCCAGGGTGAACTTTTCACTGCTGCGGGCACAACTTTATACCGGTTGCAGGAATGTGGCCAGCGCGTAGCTGGCTGGCGTAGAATGCGCGTCCACCCACTCTCTACCGTATCCCATGCCTTTACTACGACTGGACACAGTACATCTGCAATACGGCACCCAGGTGCTGTTGGACAAGGTGAGCCTGAGCATCACCCGCGGCGAAAAACTGGGCTTGCTGGGGCGTAACGGCGCCGGCAAGACCACCTTACTCAAACTGCTGGCCGGGGAACTGACACCTGACTCCGGCGAGCGCTGGATGCGGCCCGGCGTGCGCATTGCGCGCCTGCAGCAAACTCTTCCCGAGGCTGACCAGCTCACTGTTTATGACGCTGTCGCCGCAGGCCTGGCCGAAGCCGGCCGCCTGTTGAGTGAGTACCACCACCTGATACAGGCCGACCCACCGGCGGATATGGAGGTTCTTTCACGGGTGCAGCAACAATTGGAAGCCGCCGATGGCTGGCAATTGCAACAGCGCGTTGACACCACCATCAGTCAGTTGCAACTGCCAGCGGAAGCCACCATGAGCGAGCTTTCCGGCGGCTGGCGTCGCCGGGTCGCCCTGGCGCAAGCACTGGTTAGCCAGCCGGATATCCTGCTGCTGGATGAACCGACGAATCACCTGGACATCCCCGCCATACGCTGGCTGGAAGAACAACTGCGCAATTTCCCCGGCGCTATCATCCTCATCACTCACGACCGGCGCTTCCTGCAGAACGTGGCCAATAGTATCGCCGAGCTGGATCGTGGCTATCTCACCCAGCTGCGCAGCGACTACGAGGGTTTCTTGCGTCACCGGGAGCAGCAGCTGCAGGCCGAGGAGCGGGCCAACGAATTGTTCGACAAGAAACTGGCCCAGGAGGAGGTGTGGATTCGCCAGGGCATCAAGGCGCGGCGCACCCGCAATGAGGGGCGGGTGCGCGCGCTCAAGGCGTTGCGCAATGAACGCCAAAATCGCCGCGAACGCACCGGCAGTGCCACCTTCGGCGTTGAAGGCTCCGGGCAATCGGGCAAGATCGTCGCCGAACTTTCGCACATCGATAAATATTTCGGCGAACAGTGCGTACTGAAGAACGTCTCCACCATCATCCAGCGCGGCGACCGCGTGGGCATCGTCGGACCCAATGGGGCCGGCAAGTCCACCCTGGTGAAGATTTTGCTCGGCCAGCTACAGCCGGATGCCGGAGAAGTCACATTCGGCAGCAAACTGGAAGTGGCCTACTCCGACCAGCTGCGCGATCAACTGGATCCGCAGAAAAATCTTATCGATAACGTGTGCGGCGGCCAGGACTTTATCGAGCTCAACGGCAAGCGCCGCCACGCGATTTCCTACCTGGGTGATTTCCTATTCAGTCCCGAGCGCGTGCGCACCCCGGTAAAAGCGTTGTCTGGAGGTGAGCAGAATCGCGCCATCCTGGCCAAACTGTTCAGCAAGCCCGCCAACCTGCTGGTACTCGACGAACCCACCAATGACCTGGACATTGAAACGCTGGAACTGCTCGAGGAGATACTGTTGAGCTTCGAGGGTACTGTATTGCTGGTAAGCCACGATCGGGAATTCATGGACAACGTAGTGACCAGCCTGCTGGTGCTGGAAGGTGACGGTGTGATCAGCGAGCAGGCGGGTGGTTACAGCGACTGGCAGGCGCGGGGCAACCAACTGCGGGGCAGCCAACTGCGAGGCGGCCAGACACCTGGCAGCCAAACACTGGGACGACCCGCAACTGGAGCGCTGAGTAAAGGCGCAGGTCAAGCGGCAGCGACATCCGGCGCTGCACAGTCCGCCAATGTCGCCGCTGCGCCAAAATCCAAGGTATCCTACAGAGTCCAGCGCGAGCTGGAGAGCCTGCCCGGTATTATAGAAATGCTGGAACAGCGCCAGCTGGCATTGGAAGACACAATATCCCGGCCGGACTTCTACCAGGGTGATCACGCCAGGGTGCAACAGGTGCTGGGTGAACTGGCCAACGTGCAGGCGGAAATGGAAACGACTTTCGAGCGCTGGGCGGCGCTCGAGGGCGGTGCTGCGTAGTCGCATGCGCGCGGGCCTGATCGATCCGCGGCAATTGTTATTGGAGCTGTTCCAGGTCGCCGTACGTGCCGCCGACCCGCACCAGGTGCTCGCGCCCTGCTTGCCCGTGGACAGATCGCGCCGTGCGCTGGTCATTGGCGCGGGCAAGGCGGCAGCGTCCATGGCCAGCGCCCTGGAAAAAAATTGGCTGGGCGAGTTGTCCGGCCTGGTCGTCGCGCCCTACAGTCACGGTGAACCCTGCCAGCACATCGAGGTGCTCCAGGCGGCGCATCCGGTGCCGGACACGCAGGGGGAACAGGCTGCTACGCGCATACTGGAACTCGTAGCGAACCTCAGCGTCACAGATCTGGTGATCTGCCTGCTCTCCGGTGGCGGCTCTGCGCTGCTATCCCTACCAGCGCCGGGCGTCACTCTGGCCGATAAGCGCGACATCAATCAGCAGTTGCTGCGCTGTGGCGCCACCATCGCGGAAATCAACTGCGTGCGCAAACACCTGTCGCGAATCAAGGGCGGGCGGCTGGCCAGAGCCTGCCATCCGGCGCAGCTGATCACCTACGCCATCTCCGATGTGCCTGGCGATCAGCCTGCTGTGATCGCCTCCGGGCCGACAGTGGCCGATACCACCCGCTCCGCCGAGGCGCTTCGCGTGTTGCAACGCTACGCCATCATGGTGGGACCCAAGGTGCTGGACTGGCTGGAAAATCCAGAGTCCGAGACTTTGCAGGCGCACGATCCGGTCTTCGCCCTCAGCCAATTCCACCTGATCGCCACGGCGGGCCAGTCCTTGCAGGCCGCCGCGCGCGCCGCCCGCGACGCCGGTATCGAAGTCGTGCTGCTGGGAGACAATATCGAGGGCGAAGCGTGCGCGGTTGCCCGGACGCATGCCGCGCTGGCCCTCGCGCGGCAGCGCAGCGTACCGACCCAGCCGCCCTGCCTCTATTTGTCCGGGGGCGAGACAACAGTCACAGTGAACGGCACAGGCCGTGGCGGTCGCAATACGGAATTCCTGCTGAGCCTGGCCATTGAAGTGGCGGGAGCGCCCGGCATTTATGCGCTGGCGGCCGACACCGATGGCATCGACGGCGCGCAGGACAATGCCGGCGCCTTCCTGACGCCTGCGACGTGGCAGCGCGCCCACCATCTGGGGCTGGATGCGACAGCCATGTTGTCCGACAATGACAGCTACGGCTTTTTTGCCGCCGTGGATGACCTGCTGGTCACCGGACCGACCCGCACCAACGTCAATGATTTTCGTGCGGTGTTGGTGTTACCCGGCCGGTAACCGATCTTGCACTAAACGCCTGTGCAATGGAGACGCAATGAGCACCTATCAACAGCAAATACACTGCCCCGACAGTGACATTAATATGGATTTCTGGAAAGCACCGGAAGGCGTTGCAGTGCCGGATGATGAACTCACCTTTTTACTCATCCCGGATGCCGTGGAGGCAATGGCAGTATTCGAGCTGGCACAACAGGTACACCGCTACCAGCGGGAGCAAGCGCAAGGTGGCGCACCGATCACGCGTGCCCTGATGGCCACCATGGGCGGCATGCTGCCGGGGATACTGCTGTACGATCATCTGGCCAAGGGTAGCCCTCCCGGCATGCCGCTGATTCAGTTTGGTACCATCGGCGTGTCCCTCTATAAGGGACCCAACGAACGCTATGACAATCCACGCGTACAACAGGACATTTCCATACCCGTTGACGGCGAAGTTGTACTGGTGATCGACGATCTGGGCGACCGGGGCGGCACGCTGCAGTTCCTCACCCGCTACCTGGCAGAAAAGGGTGCGCAAAGCGTACTGAGCCTGGCGCTCTATATGAAACCGATGGCCACTAGCCTCTGTCCGGCAGACTTCTTCTTCGGGACCGTGGCGCAGGACACCTGGATCATCACGCCACGGGAGCGCGTTGAGACCATGGTCAAACGCGTGCCGGTGTGGCAAGCGCGTGGTGCAGACAAGAACGAATGTTATCGCCGGCTGGTTGATATCATCGGTTACCCGCCGCCGCTGGTGGACTATTACCTCGGGCGGCTCTGCGCCGGGGATTAGATGTCTTCTTTCTGCTGGTTATCCGCTCGGGACTTAAATCGATAGCGACACAGATATTTCCGGTTCGTTTGCGCTAACGGCTTCGGGCGGGAAAGCTTTTTCACCTGCTTCCCCGATACTCGCATGCAAAAAAGCTTTCCCGCCCGAAGCCTTGTTCAGTGGTTTGAACTTGACATCCGTTCGAGTGAGAGTACAGAACAAGGGTTGAGCGATTGTCCGAAACGAGGGATCGAGTGTCGGGTGTGAAATTCGTTCGCGAGTATCGGCTGGGCCCGCACCCGGGGAAGCGGGCGAATTTCACACCCGGCGATCGAGCCCGCCTTCCAGATGGACCTACGAAAACTCAAGCTGACAATGCTGTGAAACTTCTGGTGACGTTAATCTGCTACAGCACCTTCGCCACGGACTGCGCGACGTAGTCAATGTTGCGGGCATTGACACCCGCGACGCTGATACGCGAGGAATCGAGCATATACACGCCGTACTCCTGCCGCAGTCGCACTGCCTGTTCTGCGCTCAGGCCCAGGAAGGAGAACATACCCTTCTCCCGTTCGATAAACGCGTAATCCCCACCACAGCGTGCTTCCAGTGCGTCACGCAGGCTGCTACGTAATCCGTTCATGCGCTGGCACATGGTCTGCAATTCAGTGCGCCAGATCTTCCCCAGGTGATCGTCCGTCAACACGCGCCCGGCCAACAATGCGCCGTGGGCCGGTGGCATGGAGTACAGCCGCCGCGCCGCTGCCAGCGTCTGGCTCAGGATTGCGCGGGCATTGGCCGCGTCGCGGCACACAAAAATAGCAGCGCCGGTGCGTTCCCGGTACAGGCCGAGATTCTTGGAACAGGAGACTGCGACAATCACCTCTGGCAGACGCGTCACCAACAGGCGCAGACCAGCGGCGTCTTCGTCCAGGCCATCGCCCAGCCCCTGATAGGCCAAATCGACAAACGGCGTGAAGCCCTGTTGCTCGGCCAGATCGGCGATCACGGCCCATTGCGGCAGGGTCAGGTCGGCACCGGACGGATTGTGGCAACACCCGTGCAACAGCACCACATCGCCGGCACGAGCCTGTTTTAAATCCTCCACCATGCCATCGAAGTTCACCCCGTGAGTGTCAGGTTCGTAGTAGCGGTAGTTTTTAAATTCGAGACCAACACTTCCCAGCAGCGGGATATGCACCGGCCAGGTGGGATCAGAGACCCACACCCGCGCGCCCGGCGCGGCCGCATGAATGATCTCGGCACCGATGCGCAGCGCGCCGCAGCCACCGGGCGTCTGTATGCTGCTGACGCGCCCTTCCAATAAAGCAGGACTTGCCTCGCCCAGTACCAGACGTTGTATACCCAGATTGAACTGTTCATCGCCGGCGGCCGGCAGGTAGGCCTTGGTCACTTCTTCTGCTTCCAATGCGCGCTGTGCCAGTCGAACTGCTTCGAACACCGGGCACACACCCTCATCATTCATATAGATGCCGACGGCCAGATCGACCTTGTTGGGATTGGGGTCGGCGCGACACGCGGCAGAGATGCCGAGAATGGGATCGGCGGGTAGTTGTTGAACTTTTTGCAACATGGGGTTCTCCGGGAACTTTATATCTAAGGAACCTCTGATTAATTCGCAGAGTATGTCAAAATGAGGACAGTGTCATCGGGGACTTGGATCATGCGACAGCAATCACTTGAAGCAACGGGTTTTGAACGGTTCCGAAAGAGGACGAGGAAGGAGATGTTCCTCGA
>JANNVJ010000124.1:0-3380 GCA_031414375.1 Haliea sp. | reverse complement strand
GGTAGCATGGATACGGAATGGCCAGCGTTTCTTTACCAGCAACCGTGCAACCGCAGTTAACTGCTCCTCCATCGCCTGGCCCTGAACGGGTTGCGCCGACATAAAGTTCTCGTAATCACCGGCTGCCCAGACCAGAAACTCACCGCCACCCTCGATTTCAAATCCGTGTTCGAGCGCAGCATTAGTATTCTCACCGGGCACTGTAATCGTCATCCAGTCTCGAAAATCCTCTAGTTCACGGCCCGGCGTCTGTGGAAACAGGAAATTGGAAACACGAAGTGGCAGCTCGCCGGTCGCTGCTAGCGCGCGGGAGCCTTCGTAGTCCAACGGAAAGCCGTGACCACCGCCACCGGCATCGATCGCGGAGGTTAGCCCGAAGCGATTCAGTTCCCGGTAAAACTGCCGGGAAGAGTTCACCTGGTCTGCAGCCGAGAGTTGTGGCAGCTTGGCAATGGTTTGATACAGGATAACGGGGCTGGGATCGGCGACTAACACGCCAGTCAGCTCGCCATTGGTATCCCGCTCATAGTGAGAACCTGGAGGTGCCTCGGTAGCCGCATTGATACCGAGGGCATCCATGCCCGCGCGGTTCAGAAATCCGCGACTATAGAGAAAGAATACAAACACCGGATGATCTGGCGCCGCAGCGTTCAATTCCGCTATCGTGGGAAACCGTTTTTCCTCGAACTGGTAGGGCGACCAGCCGCCTATCACCCGCACCCATTGTCCTTTTGGTGTGCGCGACGCCTGCTCAGTGATCATGCCCAATCCCGGTCGCAAGGAAGGAACGCCTTCCGAGCGCAGCTCGAGATTGTAAAAGCGGCCACCCCGAACAACGTGCAGGTGCGAGTCGTTGAGGCCTGGAATCACCCGCCGTCCGCGGGCGTCCACCCTTAGGGTACGATCACCCGCTAAAGCGAGAATCTCTTTGTCATTACCCACGACCTGGAAAACGCCGTCGCGGATCGCCAGCGCACTGGCCTGCGGTTGTCCGGGTTTTGCGTTGTAATCCGGGCATTGAAAACAATCAGCTCAGGCACTGGAGGTGCCACGCCGACAATTACCGATGCGTGGGCTGTTGCAGCAGACAGAGCCAGGCCAACAATGATAGTGGTCAACAGGTGGAGGGTGCGAAACGTCTTGAAAATGGCGCGCATAGAATCGTCTCCTAAAAAAGGGACTACCAGCTTAAAGCGGCAGTCCCGTGCTTGACCTCAATGTGATTCCTGTGCACCGAACATGTCTTTGGCGTAGAAGATGCCGAGGCCATAACCACCACCGTGTTCCTTGGCGATTCCGGTGACTACATCGTAAGTTTCACCGCGAGCCCAGTCGCGCTGCAATTCCAGCATGTACTGCATCCATGTGATAGGAGAAGCGCCCGCCTGAATCATGCGCTGTACCGCCATATTGTGCGCATCATCACTCACGCCGCCAGAGGCATCGGTAACAAAGTACACTTCATAGCCCTGCTCCAGAGCGGACAATGCGGGGCCTACGCCACACACTTCCGTCCATAGCGCTGCAATCACAATTTTCTTGCGCCCCAGCTCGTTGACCTTGTCGGTGATGCGTTTGTCCTCCCAGGTGTTCATGGTCGTGCGATCAATGGGCGTCTGCTCGGGAAGCACCGCCTGGAGTTCCGGAAACAGCGGTCCCGAAAATGACTTTTTGGCCACGGTGGTCAAAATCGTTGGCACGCCGAAGGCCTTGGCCGCTTTGGCCAAACCGGTAACATTATTACGCAGTTCGGCGATGTCGATCGAGCGAGTCGCAAACGCCATCTGCGGCTGATGATCGATCAAGATAAGCACGTGATTGTCAGGGTTGAGCAGACCCTTGCCCGGCTCAGGTTTCGCTGCGGCCAGCGCCGTGTTGGCGATGAGTGTGATCGATAACAGGGCCATAACAGCCCGAGAAGTATTCTTGACAGTCATGAGTAGTCTCCTTGGGTAAGCAAAATGGGTGTCAGCCCATGTCGAACAATAGCACTTCGGTTTCCGTCGTTGCCTGTAATACCAGTGTGGGTATGTCGCGCAGGGACATACCATCACCCGCCTGCACGGTCGTACCATTGGCGGTCAGCGCACCGCGCACCACCTGCAGCCAACCGAGTCGGCCCGCTGTGAACGCGTGATGCAGTGTGACACCGGGCACCAGCAGGCCGGCATAGAGTTCCGTATCCCGGTGGATGCTGACGGAGCCATCGCGTCCACCCTGCGACACCACCAGGCGCAATCGATTCGTTTTCTCGGCTGCGCTGAAGGACTTCTGTTCATAGCCGGGTGGCAGATTCAAGGCCTCGGGCTCGATCCAGATTTGCAAGAGGTGCGCATCCTCCTCGGTGGATGCGTTGTGCTCGCTGTGCCTGACGCCGCTGCCGGCGGTCATACGCTGCACGTCACCCGGACGGATGACCGAGCCGTTACCCATACTGTCCTGGTGCCGCAAGGCGCCGCTGATCATATAGGTGATGATTTCCATATCCCGGTGACCGTGGGTGTCGAAACCCCGGGAAGGTTTAACCCAGTCTTCATTGATGACACGCAGGGGGCCAAAGCCCATGAAGCGCTGGTCGTGGTAGTGCCCGAAGGAAAAGGTGTGGCGGCTGTCCAGCCAGCCAAAATTGGCCGCGCCGCGTTCATCACTGTGTCTTACTGTTTGCATTACTCGCCTCCTTTTTATCAAACCGTTTCAGCCACACCAGTATCTATTGTTGCCATTTAGATAACAATTAGTCATATTTGTTACATTGCGTAACTATTTTGGAGACAACTACATGAATCTCTTTGACGGTATGCGGGCCTTCACCCGGGTCGTGGAGGCGGGCGGTTTTGCAGCAGCAGCCCGGGACCTGGGACTGGCCCGATCGGTGGTGCATAAACAGGTGATCAAACTGGAACAGTCGCTGGGCACGCAATTACTGCGACGTAGTACCCGACGGGTGTCGCCTACCGAAACTGGCCAGGCCTTCTACAAGCGCTGCGTACAGATACTGGTCGACGTGGAGGACGCCATCGCCCAGGTGTCGGAGCTGCAGGACGAGCCCCGGGGCGAACTGCGTATCAATGCCCCGATGTCCTTCGGCACGCTGCACCTTGCGCCCCTCATTGGCGAGTTTATGGCGGCGTATCCAGACGTGCACGTCGAGCTGGCCCTCAACGACCGCTTTGTGGATCCGATTGAAGAGGGTTTTGATATCTCCATCCGCATCAGTGCACCGCGCACGTTTACCAGTTTGGTCACACGGGAGATTTGCCCGGCGCGCCTGGTACTCTGTGCCTCCAGCGAATACTTGTCTGTCAACGGAGAACCCGCCTCGCCAGAGGACCTACTGCAGCACCGCTGTCTACACTACGGCCTACAGGAATCAGGTTTGC
>JANNVJ010000123.1:0-41436 GCA_031414375.1 Haliea sp. | reverse complement strand
TTGAGTCAGTTGGGCTGAATGAACAAGCCGGTACACAATACGCTCGCCGCTGAGCGCCGCAAGGCCCGGCACTACGGCATGCAGGCGCTATATCAATGGCATATGGCCGGTGCGTCCGTCAGCGACATCGAGGCAGAATTTCGTGCAGACTACGATTTCAGCCATGTTGACCTGGCCTATTTCCAGGACCTGCTGCACGGCATTCCTGCGTGTGTCGATGAGTTGGACGATGCACTGGCGCCTATGCTGGATCGCAAGGTGAATGATCTAGATCCCATCGAGCGCACGCTGTTGCGCATGGGTATGTACGAATTGACCCGGCGCATTGATGTGCCCTACAAGGTCGTCATCAACGAAGAGGTAGCGCTGGCGAAAAAATTCGGCGCCACTGACAGCCACAAGTACGTCAACGGTGTGTTGGACAAAGCCGCCCGGCAACTGCGTAAGGTTGAGATTGACGCGGCGTCCTGATGCCCGCGACGGAGTTTTCTCTGATTTACCGCTATTTTTCCGACCTGGGTCGCGGTGCAGCCGTGGACCTCTCCGTGGGTGATGATTGCGCTATTGTCCGTCTGGGGGCAGGTGAGCGTCTGGCCATCTCTGTCGATACCATGGTAGCCGGCGTGCATTTTTTCCCCGACAGTTGCCCCGAGGATATCGGTTTTCGCGCAGTCTCCACCGCGGCGAGTGATCTGGCTGCGATGGGCGCCAGGCCGTTGGGCATGACGGTCGCACTGACGCTACCCGAAGTGGACGAGTTGTGGCTGACTGCGTTCAGTCAGGGGCTGGCTGCAGCCGTATCCGAGTACCGTTTGCCGTTGGTCGGCGGTGATACCACGCGCGGGCCGCTCACGATATCCGTGCAGGTGCTGGGCGCGCTGCCTCTGGATCTGGCACTACTGCGCAGTGGCGCAAAGGTGGGCGATGCTGTTTACGTGTCCGGCACCTTGGGCGATGCTGCCGCCGCTCTGGCCTTGTTGCAGGATCAGTGGCAGCCCGCTCCGGAGCATGCGGAGTATTTGCTGGATCGTTTCAATCGGCCCCGGGCCCGCCTCGATCTGGGTCTGGAATTACTGGGGCGCGCCAGCGCTGCCATCGATATCTCCGATGGCTTGCTGGCGGATGCAGGGCACATGGCAGCAGCCAGCGACGTGAAGATCTGTATTGAGACCGACCTGTTGCCCTTGTCGCCCGCACTGTCTTCGCACAATTGCCGCGAGACGATTTTACGATGGGCGTTGACCGGCGGTGATGATTACGAGTTGTGTTTCTGCCTGGCGGCCGGGGTGACCCCGCCTGCTGGCACCACACGGATAGGTCGTGTGGCAGCGGGTGCAGGAGTAGACTGCGGACAGGAGATTGACATCCCGCCGGGATATAAGCATTTTAGCGAGTAGTTGACTCAGGTCGCGCGGCTGCGCGACGTTCACCTGGTAGGGACCATGCCCGCATCGCTTGAGAACCAACCGCCGTTGCGCCCTGCACCCGATCTCCTGCGCCATCCTGTCCAGTTGCTGGCTTTTGGTTTCGGCAGTGGATTGTTTCCCAGGGCACCAGGCACCGCCGGCACGCTGCTGGCAATTCCGCTGTACCTGCTGTTCGCCCAATGGAGCCTGCTGCACTACACGGGTCTTGTTGTGTTGACCGCCTTGCTGGGTATCTGGATCTGTAACGTGGCGAGCCGACAGCTGCAGGTGCATGACCATCCGGGGATTGTTTGGGATGAGTTTGTGGGCTTCTGGATTACGATGTGGGCCGTGCCGTTGGACTGGAAGTGGATCATCGCGGGATTTGTGGTGTTTCGGCTGTACGATATCGTCAAGCCGTGGCCGGTGCGGGCGCTCGACAGAAAGGTGGGTGGAGGCTTTGGCATTATGATCGATGACATAGTGGCTGGCGTGATGGCCTGCCTAACCTTGCATCTTGCCTTGCGCCTGGTGTGAGACTGAACGTGAGACTGAACGTGAGAAGGACTCTCTTGATGCAGGCACTGGTTACTCTTGTGACGAGCGCACTGGTAGTCGTGACACTGCAGGCTAAAGCTGCCCCGAGCGCCGTCGAACTGGAGGCCCTGTTGGGTGACACTGCGGTGCTAATGATCAATGGCCAGCGCAAAACGCTGCGGGTGGGCGAATCCTTTGCTGGCATTACCCTCGTGGCAGCGCAGCCTACAACCGCAACTCTGGCGATTGATGGGCTCGAACAGACGGTCGGCTTCTCACAGCGCGTCGCGACGACATTTCAACAGACGACGGAGCAGGTTGTGACCATCCCTCGTGACGCGATGATGCAGTATCAAACCAATGCCATCATCAATGGGCGCAGTGTATTGGTGTTAGTCGATACCGGAGCCAATATGGTTGCGCTGAGTTCGCGGCAGGCCGCCGCCATGAACATAGATTACCAGGCGGGCACGCCGGCGCAGGTGGAGACGGCCAGTGGCCTGACCAGTGCCCATGCCATCACCCTGCAGTCCGTGAGTGTTGGCGGAATCCAGGTGGAAAGTGTGCCGGCCATGGTCGTGGAGGGTGCTTATCCGGCTTCTGTCTTGTTGGGTATGAGCTACCTGCGACACGTCAAACTGCAGGAGCATAACGGCATCTTGTCGTTGTCCAGAAACCACTAGGCATTCCACTAGGTATCCACTAGTGAATCCTCGCCCCGCGTGGCGGAATACTGGTAGAATGACCGGCCTTTTCTGACGGATATCCCACGTGGCAGTACGCTACATAGAGTCCTCCCGCCTGCCCACTGCATGGGGCGAATTCAACATCCACGGCTTCGAGGATACCCAGTTCAGCAAGGAGCATGTCGTGTTGACCATGGGCGACGTTGCCAATGGTGAACCTGTATTGACCCGTGTGCACTCCGAGTGCCTGACCGGGGACGCTTTATTCAGCCTGCGCTGTGACTGTGGTAATCAGCTGCAGGCCTCCCTGGAGGCCATCGCCCGCGAGGGCAGGGGCGCTTTGTTCTACCTGCGTCAGGAAGGGCGCGGTATTGGCCTGCTCAACAAGATTAAAGCCTATAAACTGCAGGATGCTGGTGCCGACACGGTCGAAGCTAACGAGCAACTGGGCTTCGGTGCGGATATGCGCGACTACAGTATGTTGCAGCCCATGATCGAATACCTGGGCCTTAAATCAGTTCGACTGATGACCAATAATCCACGCAAGGTGGCGGCATTGGAGGAGCATGGTGTTGCCGTGGTTGAACGCATCGCACTGCACACTGACAGCAACCCGCATAATGAGAAGTACCTGCGCACCAAGGTGGGAAAGCTGGGGCATATGGGCGCGGGTGAAGGATAAAGCGCTACGGCCAGTGGCCAGTTTGTTATTAATAGGGAAAGTAACTATACGGAGATAGGCCGATTGATTTTAGAATAAGCGGTTAATATGCTGGAAAAATACTAAGAACGATCCAATGAGAAAAAAAAGCATTGTTGCCGAGTTGATCCCGCCGATATCGATTGTATTCATACTATTTTTCAGTGCAATATTTCTTGGTAATTCACTGCCAACGTTTCAGCTCTCGGGCGTGATGTTGCCGGAGGATGGATATGAAAAATTCGATAGTGGCTTTGAGCTGCCGCATCGAACATTATACGATTCTCGTTACGATGCTGGCTCCAACGCGTGGCAAACAGACCCTTACTTTTGGGAAACTAAAAAACTCCTGTTGAACGCGGACTGGCCAAGCTGGTCACCATTTGTTTCGAGTGGCTTCCCTTCAGCGACAGGGCTTTTAGGCTTCATCGTAGCGCCTACTCGAATAATCGGGGCGACACTGGCTGTAATGTTGGGAAACGATATTGTAGGGCTACAATTTAGCATACTTCTGCAGGTCTTTTTGGGTGCGGTTAGCTTTTACCTTCTGCTCACTAGATTTGGCAATCTGCACCCATTGGCAGCCCTTTGCGCCACTATTGCGTTCGTTGGTAGTGGTATGGGGCAGGTCATGCCGCCGCTACTTTTAATGCCCTATTTTGCTATCCCGTTAGGGGCGTTTTCAGTCCTGGTGTTTGTTGAGAAGCCACACAGCGCACTGAGATTTATCTTCGCTGTTTTTGGACTATTTTCTGTGCTGACTTTACCCTTCTTGCCGGTAATGATTTTGTCACTTACTTTTATCGCGTGGATTGCCTTCCTCCTGGCTATTACCAAGTATTGCCTTCCTGCTGATCGACCAAGGCGCTTACGCAATGTGCCTAAGGCATTTCTGATAGTTATCCTACCCTTTTTTGTCGCGATTGCATTCCTTGGATATTTGCTGCTCCCTGCGCTATATGAGATTCAACATAATGGTGTGATGAGTTTGCTGGAGACACGGAATTTCGATAGTTTGCGTGCGCATAATTTCCTATCGTTAGTGTCAAGCAAACACTTTTGGGAAGTTTTTGCGTTACGCGGAGCGGGCAACGGAATTGAACAGTACTACCTGTCGTTAGTTTCAAAAGATCCGTCTTTAGGCGGAGCCGGGGGCGGGCTTGAGCGGTTTACAATACAAAAAGATGTCTTCTACATAGGTATTGGAAGTTTATTTCTGATTAGCAGTGGGCCTTTTTCAAAGAAACTACCGCTCCTCCATCTTGGCATGATTGGCGTCTTTATCCTTTGCCTATGGCGCTTATCAGGTATTTTTTTCGCGGAGAATATTTTCCCAAATATCCCCGTTATCGGGAACATCAGGATGACGTACTGGACATCCATTTTGACAGTGTCGGCTGCAATGCTGGTCGGGTTTGGCTTTCATCAGCTTTGGAAGGAAAGGCCGGGCCGTAGCAGAGTAGTGGCGCCCGTTTTAGTGCTTGCCGGAATGGCATTCCTGACCTTTATGTATGTACTGCCAGCCGGCGGGCCTGACAAGCTGGGTGTTCTCTATCTGGAGCTGTTGCTTGTCATCTGCCTGCTCTATATTTTCCTCATATATCCCCACATGTTTTGGCCGAAGCTATCCGAGGAAAGGCGGCGTAGCATATTGATGCTGATTCCATTATTGATGTTACTTGAAGCTCTCTATTACAAAAATCTTGATGGCATGAAGCTTCAAGATCCGTTTGAATCAGCGCCTATTGCTGTGCTTACTGCAAAAGCCGAGATCAAACATCCCTATTCTGGTCGCGTGCTCAACACCAGCAGAACGACACTTCAACCTGACTGGGGAATTGCTGCTGAGATACCGCAAGCTGGAAACCTCAACTACCTGACTATTTTGCCGTGGTACCGTCATTTTTTCGAAACCTATATAGGTTCCGACCATCAAATTCTGTTTCTCGCACAGGGGCGAAACCCTGGAATAAAACAGCCACTTATGCCCGAAGCGCTTAATATTTCTGGGATCACGCATATCATAACGGATACGCGAGAGTCACCTGCCAACAGTAAAGTCAAATCCCTGCTGCTCAACGAACTTGTGCGTGACCGTGTATCAATACTCTATAGAAACGAAAACTCCTTACCCCGCTTCTGGGCAGCGTCTAGCGTAATTGATTCTGAACTGCTTGCATATCAACACGGAGCAGACTCACGCTTAACGGTAACTTCGTCTCAAAGTGCATTTTTGCGTACGGCAGCAGAGGCCGGTTTACTAGAAGGTTCTGCTGGACAACGTTTGGGCACTTCGGCGGCCAGTGTTGAAGTTCAATCCTACGCTGATGAAGAAATAGTGTTGGTGACACAATCAAATAGGCCATTTATTTTGGCCTCTTCCGAGGTCTGGCACCCTGGATGGAGCGCTACGATATCAGAACAGTCCCAAGCGATTGGTAGAATTAATATCGCTTTTCGTGGGTTAGTCATTCCAGAGGGTGAGCATGAAGTGCGCTTTAAGTACAATCATCCTTATGCACAGGTTGGCAAGGTGGTTTCAATGCTGGGCCTATTGGGCCTTGTTGGTGGGGCGGGGCTATTGGCAGTTGGGTCGCGTCGGAGAGTATTATTGAAAGAGCAATAGGTTGTAAGGCTAGGATCAGCGGGTACGTGTCGCTTGGCTCGCGTATGTTAGCGGTCGCGCTCGACGATATACCGGGCTAGATCACGCAGCAGGTCGGCGGAACTCCCAAAGTCTCCAAGGGCTTGCAACGCCTCGCCGAGCAAGCGTCTGGCCTCTGTCTGTGCGCCTGCCAAGCCCAGCAGTTTGACATAGGTTGGCTTGTTGGCTGCGCTGTCCTTCCCGAGCGTCTTACCCAGGGTCTGCGTATCTCCCTCAACATCCAGGATGTCGTCCACCACCTGAAAGGCCAGGCCGATGTGCATGCCGTAGGCGTCTAGGGCGAACAGTTGTTGCTCGCCGGCACTGGCAGCGATACCTCCCAGGGCCAGTGCAGCACGAATCAGGGCGCCGGTTTTCAGGGAGTGCATGGCCTTAAGTTGTGCCACTGTGATATCAGAATTAGTGGCGTGGATATCGATAAACTGCCCGCCCACCATACCTCTTGGGCCTGCGGCAGCGGCGACGACCTTGATCATGTCAATTTTTTGCCTGTCACTGAACCCCGGGGCGTCCGCCAACAATTCAAAGGCCTGTGCTTGCAGGGCATCGCCTGCCAGTATGGCCGTCGCCTCATCGAATGCTTTGTGGCAACTGGGACGGCCCCGGCGTATATCGTCATCATCCATTGCGGGTAAGTCATCATGCACCAGGGAGTAGCTGTGAATCATTTCCAATGCACAGGCGATGTGATCCAGGTCTGTGTCTAAACCTTGGTGGCCCAGCGCCTGCGCGGCAGCATAGACCAGTATCGGACGAATGCGCTTGCCGCCATTGGTCAGCGCATACTGGCAGGCAAGGGTTAGGGCATCGAGTGTCTCGCCGATGGCGGGAGGAGTCGTCGCTTGGTCTGTAGCGAAACTAACCAATTGACGATCTACCCTTTCTTTGCTGGACCGCAGAAAGTCAGCAAAATCTCTGCTCATTCGGTGTTTCCGTCAGTAAACGCCACTGCTTTTGGCTCTCCTTCGTCTTCCAGCAGCAATTTCACCTTTTGTTCAGCTTCTATCAAGGTCTGCTGCGCCTGACGAATGAGTTTGATACCCTGTTCGAACGCATCCATTGAATCCTCAAGGGATGACTGTTCGTCCTCCAGTGCGCGAATCGCGGTCTCGAGTTGAGCAACGGTTGCTTCTATGTCGAGTTTTTTGGTTTTGGCCATAAGATGATTACCCGTGAGGAAGGTACGCCTGAAGCGCGCATATGAAATTAAAACTAGAGAAAGTTTTCATTTAGCTGATCGCGCGGAACGCCACCTTCTAAATGTCCACAAATTTTCTATCTTCGATCAATTTAAACTGTTGTGCATCCGACTGTCGAAATTTTTTCCGCTGGAAACGATTTTCCGCAAAGTCCAAGCCCTTTATCCCGTCGAGAAAGGCCGCATCAAATTTTTTGCTATCGACGAAAAACGCGTTGACTCCATTGCGCTCGACGGTAACAAAGCGATAGCCCATTTCACCAAACAGTTTCTTCCAAGCCGTAAGTGAAACACCATAATAGAGTCGCGTTCTATCCTGTTTGGTGTAGCGAAAATCTTTCTGATACTCAATGGTGAGACTTTTTTCAGGTCCGAATACGGAATTGTATTCCACTACGAAGATGGCAGGTCGTATACCGGCATCAAAAATACTTCTGGCAAGGTAATAATCGTTGCCGTCTATGTCCAATGAAAATACGTCTGGGTCATGATGAAGCATAATGCCCTTGAGTTTTTCGATACTTCCCGCATCGACGAACAAGTTGATACATTCAGCGCCAATGCTGAGGGGTATCACGGTTCGATTGGCGCGTCCGGCCAGCCACCCATTACCTTCAATCATTATGCCGCTATACTTCTCAACAACGGCAAGCCAAGAACTGTTGTTCTCGGCTCCATCGCCTGCACCGATTTCCACGAAAGACCTATTGCTGCGCAGTAGCTGTGTACGCAATACATCCAGAACGCCATCTTCGCCATTCTGGCTGAATCCGGAGAATTCCCAGCTCCCGGGGTCAGCCAAATCTATGCGGCGGGCGTGCATTTTCGCCCCGCCCTTGGAAAGGGCGACATTAATCCGCTGCCATGCCAAGAAATCAAGAAGGTAGTAGGTGAATATTTTTTTGAACATAGCCGTCTGCGAGTTCCTGAAGTACTAGTGCTTGTTGCCAGAAGAAAAAAAGTTCCGAAGGCTTGGAAATATTTCTGGAGACGCGCTCAATGCTAGCAAAAATGCCGTCAAGCCTGAAGCCCCCGACCAGTATAGTGCCAGTAAAGCATCGTTGGGGCCAATGGTGACACTGTATGAAACAATCAGGCCTACCAGCAGTGATGCCGCAAGTGGCGTACCCACATCCCTCAGTAGCCATAGCCAACCAGTGTCTACAAGGATGCTGCGATGGGTAAGCCAGCAACCGGCAAAAAGGTAGATGATTTGCACGACAAGCCAACTTATTGCTCCCCCGAGTACTCCGTAATGCGTTACCAAAAACAGGAGTATAGGAATCGATACAATCGCCGCTACGACTGAAAGCCTCAGAGCGATTGCGCTGCGTCCGTAGGCGAGTTGTAAGGCATAGGGGAAATGCATTATTCCGTTAATAGCAAAGCCTGCAACCAGGCAGAGAATTAGCGGTTTAACTTGTGTGGCTAGCTGCGCATCACCGGTCCAGAGTGTTATGAAAGGCTCGGAGAATATTCCCACTACCATGGCCAGTGGAAACAAGGCCATGCCCAGCAGCTTCGTGCCGCGTGTATAGTAAACGTTCAGAGTTGCAGTTTCGCCCGCTTCGGCCAGGTAGGTCATGCGAGGATAGATAATATTAAATACAGGCATAAAAACAGCGCCGATTGCGCTGCTCGCCAATACCGCAACCATATAGATGCCAAACTGTTCAAGTGGCACTAGCGCGCTGAGTACGAGTTTATCCAATTGCAGTAGCACTACGCTGGCGACGCTGACCATGGCCATACCGGCAGCGAAGGGCCATATTTTGATCAGGATGCCGACATCCAACACAGGTTTACTCTGCACAGCGTTGTGACCTTGAGGTGTGCATTTCCAGGCTGCCGTGCGCATCAGGTATGTGAGCGCCACTCCGCAGATGGATTGCCAAATGAGAAATACCTCGAGTGAAGCTTGAATCGTAGAAAGCACCAATACTGCTCCCACGGTGGACACGGTCACCATCAATACATTGATGCCATTCAATACGACCAGCTTCTCAGTGCCGATCAGCACGCCGCGATAAATGCTGTGTGGGAAGCGGCAGGCGATGCTAACTCCCATAAGCAGTACCAACATGTCTCCATGCAGTGCAGCGCTGGACGCATGCAGCCAGTGAGCCGCTATCACATTAGCGAATAATAGGAAAAATACCACAATTGATGCCGCAAGAAGCCAGTACACTACAGCAATACTGTGAAGAAAATTGGCGGCCTTGTGGCCGTTTTCTTCGACGCCATATTTTGCGATTTCACGACTTACCGTGGGGCTCAAGCCCAGATCCAACAGGAGGAATATTCCCTGAAGCGTAATAAAGAACCCAATCATGCCATACGCTTCTATGCCCAAATACCGTATGTAAAAAGGCACAACTGCTAAGGTGGCGATGGCCGTCCACATCGAATTGATGAGGCCTGCGATCAAATTTCGCTGTACATGCATAATTAACTAAACTTGTCTGGGTCGAGGAGGTTTTCAGCTCGGATCAGCAGCACATCCTGTCGCGCAACAAGCAGTAAAATTTTGATCGCGGGGTAGCTCATGCTATTGCAATCCTTTGCTGAGTGCCTGGATCAATATTCCAGTCGCCTTTTCATTGCTAAGTCGATCCCGATAAAACCTCCCTGCGCTATCGCCATACTTGTTGCGCAACTCTCTGTCGCTGGCGAGGCGTGTGATTGCTTCTGCGAGGCTTGCTGCATCACCGGCAGGCACGCAGCAGAAGGGTTCATACAGGAGTTCTGCTGTAATGGATCGCGTGGCAGTGGTTGTCGCTGTAATGATGGCTCTTCCGGTACGGCAGTAAGCATATATTTTGAGGGGTATGACTCTGTCCGCTTTCAACGACTCTCCGAAAATTCCCAAGCATATGTCAGCATCTGCAATCGCTTTTGCAAGCCCCGCTTCATCCACCCAATTCTTCTGCCAAGAGACGTTGTCCGGTGCATTCAGAAGCCGCGCGCGTTCCTGGCCGTCTCCGATAATCGTAAAGTGTACTGGCGCCTTGCCCTGCAGCAGTCGAGCCGCTGAGATCACAGTGGCTATGCCATGTAGCGGCACCATTGTTCCAACGAAGAGAATATTTTGGATGCCCGAGCCTGGTTCATAGGGCTGGCTCGACAAATTCTCTTCGTCAGTAAAAAGAGGGCAGACCATGAAGCGCGAGCGCGGAGTGTCAAACAGCTGTGCCAGGTAGTCTGCGTTCTCGGCTGTGTCTACCATGATGCAGTCGGCGAATCGAAACGCACGTTTTTCGATGCGAAAGAGAACTTTGGCCAGGAAACTATTTGCCGGATACAGTTTTCGATCACAAACTATCGTGTCGTAAAGTGAAATAAACGCGTCTATAACGATATGTTCACCCGCTACTCGCCTGCCGAACCATGAAAGCAGCGAGGCAAGTGGTGTGGCGGGATAGGGTATGTAGACTACCGCTGCTGTGGGTCGCCAAATCATGCCGGCCAGAATTCTGATGTGGGCCCACAGTAAGGAGGCTAATTTGTGCCAAATTCTTCGGCGTCCATGCCGTCCGTGAGTAGCCGGTTGCCAGCCTTGGGAATGCAATACGTCAACACTGACCTGAGGGTGGGAGCGCAAGGCGCTTATCAGGTAATAGACATTAGGGTAGGCAGGCGTATCAGAATAGACCCCTACGATGCGCAGAGGAATGCTATTCATCTGCAAGTCCGGCCGGTGCGAGTCCCATGCGACCGCGACAGCCATCAATGAACCCGCGGATCATTGCCTGCAACTTTATCAGGCGTGGCTTTTCGATGGTCATGACTGCAAGAACTTCCCACAGTAAGCTCAAGCTCCTTCTGAGCGCCCAGATCGGTTCTTGACATCCGTAGTCCACCAGATTGCGCACTCCGTTGCGTGTGCTGTAGTACTTGCGCAGCGGAGTGTGATCAAAGGGTAACCAGAACGTTTTGCCTAGATTCGAGCCTATGGTGTGCTTCATCAGAACCGCGGGGTTGAGAGCGACGGAATAACCACATGCTCTTGCCCGTAGACATATTTCATGATCGATACCATCAATGAAATACTCGCTCCTGAATTTACCCAGCGCCTGCCAGGTGTCGAGGTGCATTAGTGATCCGGATGTGATGACCGTTCGTCGCTCTTGCACGTTTTTTTGTAGCGGAAAACGAGGTGGAGCACCTCGCTTCGCGACATTCAAGAAGTTGCATCCCAATATGAATGGCTTTGGTATGGCCCGTTGCCAACACTGTATTTGTTGTAGCAGATAGCTTTCTTCCAGCTCCGTATCCTGATCAAGTGTACTTACCCACTGGAATCCGTCCTCCAGTGCGGCACTACACCCCTTGTTGAGCGCATCGGCCAAGCCTTTGTTGGTGCTTTGTCGGTAGTACTGAAGATTTTCTGTGCTCGCAAGCTTTACTTGAGCAGATGCAGGGGGCGTATTGTCTATTACGTACACTCGCGCGAAGTGAGACAGAGTTGTTCTGAGTCGGGAGGCGAATGCCTCGTCTGGAAAATAAGCCACTACGACAGCGGCCGTGTTGAGAGAACAGGGGTTGGGACAAATATCCATGCGATGATTTTCTGCTTGGTTGCGCATAGCCTGTCTCAATTATCTGTCTTTTTTCGCCCGGTAAGCCTTGGCTCTACCAGCAGACTGATGCAAACTGTGAATTCTACGTGGTGTAGGGTGTCATTGAGAACAGTTGAATGCAGATAAATAGAAAAATAGCATTAATTACCGGCATCACCGGGCAGGACGGATCTTTATTGGCGCGCCTGTTATTGTCCGAAGGTTACGAAGTGCATGGCATGAAGCGTCGGTCATCTTCGTTTAATACAGGCCGTATTGACGACCTGCATTTGGATCCCCAGGACGAAAACAAACGGTTCAAATTGCATTTTGGTGATATTACCGACTCTACCAACGTTTTGCGTCTCATCGATCTGGTTCAGCCGGATGAAATTTATGGTCTCGCGGCGCAAAGCCACGTTGGAGTGAGTTTTGAGACCCCTGAGTACACTGCTAACGCCGACGCGGTCGGGCCTCTGCGTATCCTTGAGGCTATCAGGATTCTCGGCCTGGAGCAGAAGACGCGTTACTATCAAGCGTCAACATCTGAACTTTACGGTAAAGCCATGGCAGTCCCTCAAAATGAAACAACGCCGTTTTATCCGCGCAGCCCGTACGGCGTGGCAAAGCTGTATGCCTATTGGATCACTGTCAATTATCGCGAAGCTTACGGCATGCATGCGTCAAATGGCATATTGTTCAATCATGAGGGTCCACTGCGCGGAGAGACATTTGTGACCCGCAAGATAACGAGGGCAGCGGCGGCTATCAAGCTTGGACAGCAAGACTGCCTGTATCTGGGTAATCTCAACGCCAAGCGCGACTGGGGAGATGCGCGGGATTTTGTGCGGGGGATGTGGCAGATTGTGCAGCAGGACCTACCCGGCGATTGGGTACTTGCCACCGGAGTAACTCGAAGCATTCGCGAATTTGCAGAAGCCGCATTTGCCCAGGTCGATATTGTGCTGCGCTGGCAGGGAGTGGGGGCTGACGAAGTTGGCATCGACGCTACCAGTGGCAGGACGTTGATACGCATAGATCCTTTGTATTTTCGTCCTACCGAGGTTGACCTGCTGATGGGCGATTACAGTAAGGCCAAAAAAGATTTTGGCTGGGAACCCAAAATCAGTTTCGAGCAGATGGTCGCTGAGATGGTGAGCCGGGATTTGCTGCTGGTTGAGCATGGCGTCCCCTTTGCGCCTGTTGGCGATTAGGCAGGATAGTCCTATGCAGTTAACGCAAATCGATGCCTGCCGAGTGTGTGGCAACACGTCCCTCGATAGTGCTTTCGATCTCGGGGCTCAATACCTGCAAGGTAGTTTTGTTATACCAGGGATGCCGCTGCCTTGCGCTGACAAAATTCCCATGGAGTTACTGCGCTGCGATACGCAGAAACAACCTGGTGCCTGCGGGCTGATTCAGTTACGTCATCAGGTCCCTGCATCCGTGCTCTACGCCAATTATTGGTACGCATCTGGCACTACTGCCACCATGCAGGATCATTTGCGCAGCATTGTGAAGATGGCAGGTGAACACGCCGATTTTTCCCAGGCCAGAGTGTTGGATATTGGATGTAACGATGGCACGTTGCTCGCCGATTATCCTGAAGCGATAGAAAAATGGGGTATCGACCCCTCTAACGTGGCCGCGACCATGTCCGACTCGTTCGAGTTGGTGCAGGACGTATTTCCATCGCCCAAATTGAACGCAGCGCTGGGTGCGCGTAAGTTTGATGTGGTGACGTCTATTGCAATGTTTTACGACCTCAAGGAACCCGTGGAGTTTGCCAAAGAGGTGGCACAGCTTTTGGCAGAAGACGGTATCTGGATTGTTGAGATGTCCTATCTGCCAATGATGTTGAGCATGAATTCATTGGACACCATCTGTCATGAGCACCTCGAGTACTACAGCCTACATGTGCTGGATTACATTGCCGAGCAAGCGGGAATGCGTGTGGTAGAAGCTAACCTCAATGCCATCAATGGTGGCAGCATACAACTGCTGCTGTGCAAGGCAGGTAGCAGCCGCTTGGGAGCTGCCTCTGCTGCAGTCTCTGTTTTGCGCGACTACGAGGCGCGTATAGGCTTGCATACACCGGCCCCGTTCGGAGAGTTTCGTGAAAGGGTGGAGCGGCAGAGAACGCAAATGAGAGCGCTGGTGCAAGACATACTGGAACGCGGTGAGACCATCCATGTCTACGGCGCGTCAACCAAGGGCAATGTGCTTATTCAGTGGTATGGTTTCGATCAACAGCAGTTACCGTTTGCGGCTGACAGGAATCCCAAGAAGTGTGGTGCGAGCACTATAGGTACCAATATCGCAATAATCAGTGAAGCGCAGTCCAGGGCGATGAAGCCAGATTACTATTTGGTACTGCCGTGGCATTTTCGCCGCGAATTCCTTGAGCGAGAGAGGGAGACAATACGGTTGGGCACGAAGATGATATTTCCCCTGCCGGAATTGTTACTTGTCGATGCCGATAATTACGAAACAGCACTTGCTGCCAGCCTCGATCATTTGCACTCCTTTCGATTGGATGTGGGGTTGAGCTAGGTGCCTACCTCCATTGTCCTTGGTGCCAATGGACAGGATGGGTCGTATCTGTGTGAAGCCCTGCTTGCGGCTGGTGAGCGTGTCATCGGCGTCGGTCGCCAGGCGGCTTATGCAAGACCCCTGCCTGCTGGAACGTTCGACTACGTCCAGGTTGACTTGTGCAACCTTGACGCGCTCCGCAGTGTTCTATCGGCCGAGCGACCGGATAATATCTATCATGTGGCAGCCGTGCACGGTGAAGCTGGATTTCTCTATGAGCCAGTCGTTGCAGAGCTATTTTCGGTGAGTGTACTCTCACTGCACGTCTGTCTCGAGTATCTGCGTCAATTGCGAGGAGGGCGTCTGTATTACGCCAGTTCAGCAAAGGTATTTGGAGCATCCCCTGAGGGAGCGATATGCGAACAGTCGTTGAAAAAAGCCGACTGCATTTACTCCGCCGCAAAAATGGCGGCCGGCCATCTTATTGATTGCTATCGTCGAGATCATGCATTGCAAGCTATCGTCGCGGTGATGTTTAATCATGAGTCCCCGCGCAGAGGCCCCGGCTATTTTGTTCCCAAGATTGCTGCTGCACTTGGCCATGCCCTGCGTGATGACGGCGTGGTGACCGACGTGAACTCATTGGATTTTTTTGCAGATTGGGGTAGCGCCCGGGAATACATGGACATGTCTGTGCGGGCAATGCAGCTGGGGCTGAGCGGTGACTATATCCTGGCCACCGGAAAAACGGTGTGGGCAGCAGCAGCGGTGGAAGCGCTATTTGCCTCACATGGCTTGCAGTATAGTCAATGGCTCAATGCGTCGGTCGTCGGGTCTCGTCCAGCGCAAGCCACGTTTGTCGCTAACCCGGAGAAACTTCACACTGCTCTGGGTTATGGCCCCCAATTGGGTTTTTCACAATTGGTTGAGGAAATGGTTGGTTCGACGGGGTCGTCAGGTGGGAGTGCTCGCGATTAAGCTGTCAATTTGCATAGCCACATACAAGCGCGGTCATGTCATTGCCGAAACTCTGGACTCGATTGTCTGCCAGCTGGAAGACGATGTTGAGGT
This sequence comes from Haliea sp., assembly GCA_031414375.1. Classification (GTDB taxonomy): domain Bacteria; phylum Pseudomonadota; class Gammaproteobacteria; order Pseudomonadales; family Halieaceae; genus Marimicrobium. The sequence goes on along the minus strand of JANNVJ010000123.1, from coordinate 26,082 downwards.
GGTTATCGTCGATGGCGCCTCGCCAGACCATACCCGCGAGGTGGTCGCGCCTTATGTAAATGCCTTTGCCAACGTGCGCTATATCCGCGAAGAGACAAACTCTGGTGTTGATCAGGACTATGACAAGGCGGTTGAGTATGCAACCGGTCAGTATTGCTGGTTAATGCCCGATGATGACCTTTTGCGTCCTGGAGCGGTACTTAGAATTTTGGCGGCAATTGAAGAAGGTCACGATCTTATTGTTGTCGATGAGGAAGTGCGCACCGCCGATTTTTCCCAAGTACTGGAAAAATCTCGCACGGGCATATTGGAGGATCGACGCTATGGGCCAGGGGATGCGGAGGAGCTTTTTTCCGACATGGGTAACCACCTGACTTTCATAGGTGCTGTCATCATTCGTCGTGAATGTTGGCGGCAAAGAGATCGGAAAGCCTACTATGGATCGCTGTTTATCCACGTCGGTGTCATTTTCCAGCAGCCGCCGCTTGAGAAAGCATTATTCATAGCAGAGCCGCAGCTGACCATTCGCTTTGGCAATGCGAATTGGACGTCGCGTACGTTTGAGATCTGGATGTTTATGTGGCCAGAGCTGGTCCACAGTTTTACGGGCTTTTCTGCTAGAGCCAAAAATTCGGTGGCGGATCCGAAGCCCTGGAAAAACCTGATGATGCTGCTGAAACATCGCGCTAAAGGCAGGTATTCCATGAAAGAGTATGACTTGTTTTTTCGCGATCGATGCAGTTTCAGCGAACGCTGCATGTCGCTTTTTGTGGCTCTGTTGCCAGCGGTTCTGGCAAATATTCTTGCCGTTTTGTACGTCGTTACCCTCAATCGAAAAGCACGCCTGGGTCTCTATGATCTGCTGGACAGCAAAACATCAAACTGGGTGAGCAGGTTGCTCGTGAGGCTTATGCCGCTCAATCACTCAGACGACGTGTATTCCGGGTTGGACTAAAGCAGCGTGCCATGACTGGTAGCTAAAGACCCAGGTGCTCTTTGGCGGGGGCGTAGGCCCGGATAGTACCCAGTTTAGCTTTGATTGCACTTTCGATACCGGGGCCATTGAGGCCAATCCATGCATGCTGTTCTTCGGGCGCCCCGTGTTCGATAAACGCGTCGGGAATGCCCAGATTGAGTACGCCAACAACAAGATGTTTTTCGACCAAACATTCATTGACGCCAGAACCGGCCCCCCCGCTGACGGTGTTGTCTTCCAGCGTCACTAGCAAGTCGTGAGCGCCCGCCAGCGTCTCGATGATTTTGGTATCCAGTGGCTTCACCCAGCGCATGTCCACCACCGTGGCATTTAACGGTTTGGCGGCCGCCATGGCCTGGGGCAATAAGGCACCGAAATTGAGAATGGCGACTCGCTCCCCACTGCGCACCTGCACGGCACGGCCGATTTCCATTTGCACCATGGTATCGGCAATGATCGCTCCGGGCCCGGTGCCCCGGGGATAACGAATGGCCGCAGGGCCCGGGTGCTGGTAGGCAGTGTAGAGCATCTGTCGACACTCATTTTCGTCGGAGGGCGCACCGATCACCATGTTGGGAATGCAGCGCAGGAAACTCAGGTCAAAGGCACCGTGGTGCGTAGGACCATCCTGCCCGACCAGGCCGGCTCTATCGATACCGAACGTCACATCGAGATTCTGCAGGGCGATATCATGAATCAACTGGTCGTAGCCGCGCTGCAGGAAGGTGGAGTAGATGGCCACCACCGGTTTGAGCCCGTCGCAGGCCATACCGGCAGCCAGGGTCAGGGCATGCTGTTCGGCGATTGCTACGTCGTAGTAGCGCTTGGGAAAGCGTTTGGCGAAATCCACCATGCCGGAGCCCTCGCACATGGCGGGGGTGATGCCGACCAGGCGATTGTCGCGCTGCGCCATGTCGCACAGCCAGCGGCCGAACACATCCTGGTATTTGGGTCTACTGGGTTTGACCGCCGCTATCGCGGGTTGCGGACCCTTTGGTTTGGCTTCGATCTTGTTGATGGCGTGATAGCCGACCGGGTCCTTCTCGGCGGGTCCGAAGCCCTTGCCCTTCATGGTGCGAATGTGCAGGAACTGCGGCCCCTCCAGGTCTTTCATGTTCTCCAGAGTTTGGATCAGCCCCGGCAGGTCGTGGCCATCCAGGGGGCCGATGTAGTGAAAGCCCAGTTCTTCAAACAGCGTCCCCGGGGCGACCATGCCTTTCATGTGTTCCTCGGTACGTTTGGCCAATTCCCACGCTGGGCGAATCTTCTCCAGAACCCTTTTGGAGCCCTCGCGCATGGCGATGTAGAACTTGCTGGCCCAGATTTTGGCAAAGTAGGTGGCGAGTCCGCCCTTGTTGTGGCCAATAGACATCTGGTTGTCATTCAGGATGACCAGCATGTTGGGTCGCTCGTGACCGGCGTGGGCGAGAGCTTCAATGGCCATCCCGCCGGTGATGGCACCATCGCCAATGACGGCGATCACTTTGCGTTTAATGCCCAGTTGCCTGGCCGCCAGTGCCATACCCATGGCAGCGGAGATGCTGGTCGAGGAGTGGCCCACCCCGAACGTGTCGTACTCACTCTCGGCGCGCTTGGGGAACCCTGCCAGCCCGCCGGCCTGGCGCATGCTGTGCATTTGCCCCATGCGACCGGTAAGAATCTTGTGGGGATAGGTCTGATGGCCGACATCCCAGACAATGCGGTCGTGCGGGGTATTGTAGATATAGTGCAGGGCAACGGTGAGCTCCACCACGCCCAGGCCGGCGCCAAAATGTCCGCCGGTCTGGCCCACGCTGTAGAGCAGGTAGGCCCTGAGCTCCTCCGTGAGCTGCACCAGTTCTTGCGTGTTCAGACCGTGCAGCGCAACGCCCTGATCAATGCTATTCAGTAGTGGCGTATGGGGTAGGGCTACAGGGATATCCGACAGCATGAGCACAATTCTAGCGCATATCGGCACAAAAGTAGTGGGTCCGAGGGCCGAAGTGTGCTCCTGCAGCAGCATGGCATCCGCAACCGCCTGTGATCCGGTTCTCAGCTTGCAACGCTATGTGTCTGAGGGTGACCTTCGCAGTGTAGGATTCACAGATGATCTATCAACGCCATATCCCGCCAGATGAGCTGATGACAGCCGAGCTGGAAATGCTGCTGCAACACGGGCGACACGCCACCTTCGCCCTGCATCTGGTGGGGGTGATTGCCACAGTACTCATATTCTGGCCCATCCTGGCAATGACGACCCTGCTACTGTGGGCTGCTCCCTTTCTGCTGTTGTTGCTGATCCGATCATTGCTGATGAACCATGCTTTAGTCCAGCGGCGCTATCAAAGCCATCGTAAGCAAGTGTATTGGCAAATGATGATCGGCACGGCGCTCACCGGCTTGGTCTGGTCCAGTGCCTACATTTTTGCCGCGCAGCTCGTACCGGTAACTCTGCAATACGTGTTCCTGTTGTTCATCGTTATGATCACTGTGTTCTCCCTGGGTTTTTCGGTAGTCGTGCGAGAGTACTATCTGGTGTATGTGTTTACCTCCCTGTGGCCCATTGCGGGGTGGAGTCTGGTGTACTATTGGGAGCAACCGTACAACCTGCAACTCGGATTGGTCTTATTGGCCATGTGCGCGGTGTTAATGTTTGCCAGTGAGCAGACCTACAATTCGTTTCGCACGATGATCTCCCTGACCTGGGAGCGTGAGCACATTGCCCAGGAGCTTGGTGATATCACCGGTTTTCTGCGCGATCGCAACCGACAGCTGCGCGATGCGCGACGCCAGCTGACCGATCTAGCCAATGTTGATGAATTGACTGGACTGGGTAATCGGCGTCTGGTCAATAGCGTATTGCAGGAAGAAATCAACCGGGCCCGGCGCGGCGGTACCGAACTGTCAATGATTCTGCTGGATGTGGATTATTTCAAGAATTACAACGACCAGTACGGCCATCCCGCAGGTGACGCCGTGTTGCAGAAACTGGCGGATATTATGCTGCGCGCATCCACCCGGGCCGGTGAGTTGGTGGCGCGTTACGGCGGCGAGGAATTCATCCTGTTACTGCCGGGTGCGTCGGCGGAGTCTGCCCTGCGCACCGCCTCGCGCCTACGGCACATGATTGCACAGGAATGTATTCCCCACTCTGCTTCCACCGTGGCAGATCACATTACGATCAGCCAGGGTGTGATCACCGTAAGGCCCGATGCTGAACATCTGCCCGCAGACCTGATACAGCGCGCTGACAAAGCGCTTTATAGCGCCAAGGGAGCGGGTCGCGACACCATTGTGATCGAATGATGCTGGCCGCAACGAAGCCTCCAATCATGATCCATCGACGCCTAGCGCAGTTGGAATGGGTTTGAATGAAACACCCCCGGCTTTGCCGGGGGATATTTACTCCTGGGAATCCTTAAAGCGGTGAAGCTGGCGTCGTTGTAGTTTGGTGGGTCGTTGGGCAGGGTGATCCAGCATGCCGCCGGCCGCTTTGCGCGCTTGTGCCTGCGCTGCACGTCGGGCAATACTCTCGGCCGTTTCCTCATACAGCAATTGTGCCTCGGGTGCGCCGCGCCGCTGCTCACTGAGCTGCATTACCACGATGTGTTTTTCATCCCAGCCCTGACGAATCTGTAGTCTATCGTTCACGGAAATCTCTTTCGAGACTTTAACGCGCTGGCCGTCCAGATGGACTTTGCCACTGTCGATAGCGGCTTTGGCGAGGCTGCGTGTTTTGAAAAACCGCGCTGCCCACAGCCATTTATCCAGGCGCACCTTGGTAGGTTGGCGGGCAGGGTCGCTCATACCGGTGTGGCGTGTGGCATGATTTCGTCAAAATGGTGTATGCCCATGAAGCGGGTTTCGATGCGCTTGTGGCGCTGACTGTCTGGCTGCAATAGCGTGAGCAGATGGACGATGCCATATTCCTGTGCGCTGTCCAGTACCTGTTCTGTGTCATCGATCAACAGCGTGCGGGCCGGATCAAACGGGTGCAGGGCCTGTAGCCGGTGCCAGAATGTCTGCTCTTCTTTGGCGGCCTGTAAATCGTGGGAGCTCACCACTCGATCAAACCAGTGCGTGATATCGACATTGTCCATTTTAATTTCCAGCGTTTTGCGATGGGCGTTGGTGACCATGACCACATCCCGGTGACTGTGGTGCAATCGCGTCAGGAACTCGATGGCGAAGGGTCTGGCACTGATCATGTGCTGCAGCTCCCGCTTCAGCGCTGCAATATCCATATCCAGCCGCTGCGACCAGTGATCCAGGCAGTACCATGCCAGTGTCCCCTGCCCGGCGCTGAACTCCCCGTGCAATCGTGCGCTGGATTCTTCCTCGGAAATATCGTGTCTGGCGGCGTACAGGCGCGGCAGGTGCTCGGTCCAGAAATAGTTGTCAAAATGCAGGTCCAGCAGGGTGCCGTCCATGTCGAGTAACACTGTGTCTATCAAATCCCAGTCAACCATGCGTCATCCTCGACCTCACCTGGCGTGGTGCGGTAGCTTTCATGCGGTGATTATGCCTCTTTTTTCTCACGCTGGCAGGCGCGGCCGGTGCGGCTCTGTGGCAGTGGTATATTGTTGCGCATGACGGGCACAGAAAAAGCGCAGGACTTGCAGCGGTGGGTGTTTCCACTGCTGACCTTGTGTCGGCAGGCTGGCGAGATTATCTGTGAGTACTATCACGCCCCCGAAGCCCATGCCTATGAGGCCAAAGGGGACGACTCGCCGCTGACTCGCGCGGATCTGGCATCCCACGCCGTATTGCAGGCCGGATTATATGCCCTCGATGCGGATCTCCCGCTGCTGTCCGAGGAGTCTCTCCCTGCGGATATTGCTGACCGGCAGCACTGGCCACGCTACTGGCTGGTCGATCCACTGGATGGCACCCGTGAGTTTCTGGACAGGACTGGCGAGTTCACCATTAATATAGCTCTGATTGATAACCATCGGCCGGTGTTGGGGGTGCTCTATCTGCCACTGGAGCGGGTCGCTTATGTTGGTATCCCGGGCGAGCTGGCGCAGCGTTACCGTGACGGCGGGAACGGCAACTGGGAGGCTAGCGCGCTGGCCGTAAGACCACTGCACACCGGCCAGGCCATGGCAGTGCTGGCCAGTCGGCGCCACGGCGGTAACCAGCTGCAGTCCTGCCTGGACTGGCTGACACAGCACTGGGGGCAGGTGTCCCGATTCAATAGGGGCAGTGCGTTGAAGTTCTGCACATTGGCCAATGGGGAGGGGGATTTCTATCCGCGCTTTTCACCGTGCTGCGAGTGGGATACGGCAGCGGGTCAGGCAGTGCTGGAGGCTGCCGGGGGTTGCGTACTGGGATTGGATGGAGAACCGCTGCGCTACAACTGCCGTGACTCACTGTACAGCCCCAGCTTCTATGCGATTGCGGATACCACCCATCCACTCTGGCGGCAGCTGTTGCCCGCCAGGCAGGCGTAGGAGACCTGCCTCATCAGCAGGCTTGTGTCGGGATTCCATCAGGGTATAAAGTTGCAGGCCGTCTGGATCACATTGTTGGTAGTACTGATAGCACGATGAATGGACCCACTGACAACGAGACCATAAGTGACCAGCAAGCGGCCAATGAATTGATGACGCCTGCCATGCGCTTGCTGAATTTGCAGACCAAGCACCGGGCGCTGGATGAAAGGATTCAGGAATTGCTCAGCTACCCCTACCAGAACCAGATCCTGTTGCAGCGCCTCAAGAAAGAAAAACTGCGCCTGAAGGACGCTATCGTGCGCCTTAAAGACGACATGATCCCCGATCTCAATGCCTGAGCGATCGATCTAAAACAGATCACCAGACTTTGGCGGACTGCGCGACGCGCCTGCCGCTTCCTCCAACTCTAACAAGAATTTTTTGAGCGGCAGGCCCCCGGCGAAGCCGGTCAGGGTGCCGTTGCTGCCGATGACGCGGTGGCAGGGCACCACAATCGGGAGGGGGTTACGACCGTTGGCCGCCCCCACCGCGCGCACTGCCGCAGGCTTACCGATGGCCAGGGCAATGTCGCGGTAGCTGCGCAACTCGCCATAGGGGATCTGTGCCAATGCCTGCCAGACCGAGTGCTGGAACGGTGTGCCGTGCGCGGCCAGCGGTAGTGCAAAGCGGTGCCGCTCGCCTGCGAAATAGCCGCTCAACTGTGCAGCGCAGGCCGCTAACACCGTATCATCTGCTTCGATAGCCGCGTCGGCACGGTGCTGGCCCTCAAATTCGATGCTGACCAGTTGTGTGCTGTTGGAAACCAGACGCAGGGTGCCGATGGGGGTGTCCAGATACTGAAAATTCATAGGCTCAGGCTCCTCCAGAGCAGGTTGGCGGCGTAACTGCGCCAGGGACGCCAGTGTGTCGTTTGGTGTTGCAGGGCAATGGGAGTGCCGGGCAGCCTTGCCCAGGCTTTTTCCAGGCCAAGATCCTTGGCTGGAAAGGTATCCGGCAGTCCGTTACCGCGCATGGCTACCATGGCCGTGGTCCACGGGCCAACGCCCGGTAGCGCAGATACCGATTCGAGCTCCAACTCGTCCTCCCGCGAACTCCAGTGCCGACACAGGGCGCGCAATGTCTCCCGGCGCTTGCCCGGCATAGGGAACTGCTCATCGTCCAGTGCGGCAATGTCGGCGGCGCTGGGAAACTGCGTGGGCGCAGACGTATTGCCCGCAGCGTCGGCCAGGCGCGCTAGCACTCCTCGCGCCGCTTGCGTGCTGATCTGCTGCCCAACGATGGCGCGTATCGAGGCCTCATAGGCAGACCAGTGCCCGGCTGCGCGAATACCGGGGAACCGCAGCAGCAGCGGTGCCAACCGCGGATCCTGGCCGAGCACCTGGTGAATTGCCGCCGGGTTGGCATCCAGATCAAACATGCGCCTCACGCGGGCTACCACGGCCATTAGCAAACTGTGGTCCGCTAACTGGAGTGTCAGTTGCAAGGCGTTCTTCCCGCCCAGCGGCCTGACCTCGAAACTCCCCGTCGCACCTCCCAGCCGTATGTTGCGGTGGTAGCGGTGTGGCGTCACCGACTCCACCCCGGTAATGGCGTGGCGCATAAAGAAGTCAGCGACACCGTCCCAGTCGTAGGGTGGGCGATAGTGCAATCGCAATTGTAGGCTGACGCTGTCGCTCCTGACGCGGCCGCGCAGAGCGCGAGGTGCGAGCCTGAACTGCTGCAGCACGGCGCTGTTAAAGCGTCGTACGCTGCCGAAACCGGCGGCAAAGGCCACTTCAGTCATGGGCAATGTGGTCTCTGCCAGCAACTTTTTGGCGAACAGCAGACGTTGGTTCAGCGCCAGTGCCTGCGGCGACACACCCAGTTCACGTTGGAACAATTTGCGCAGGTAGCGCTCGCCCACTCCCAGGCGCTGTGCCAGCTCAGTCAGCGAACCGTCGTTGAGCGCACCCTGGCTAAGCAACTGCAGTGCGCGCTGTACCGTGGTTGAGGTGCCCTTCCAGGCAGGGCTATTGGGGGCCGATTCAGGGCGGCAGCGCAGGCAGGGTCGAAAACCCGCCTGGGCTGCCTGCGCGGCGCTGTGAAAGTAGCGGACATTTTTTTCCGCCGGCGGCCGCGCCGGGCAGATGGGCCTGCAGTAAATGCCCGTGGTCTGCACTGCCAGGTAGAATTCGCCGTCGAAGCGGGCATCGCGGGACAGCCGGGCTCTGCGGCACACCTCAGGATCCAGGGTGGGGAGAAGGCCTGTAGAGCGGGATGTCGGGATGGGGTCGCTGTTCACGTCATCAATATAGACTCAGTGCGGTGCTGGTACTAGTCAAAATCGGCCCTGTAAAGCGGGGCGTGGATACTGCTTTATTGCCCGCTGCCTATTACACTATGGCCGGAAAACGCCAATGTGTGTCCGCTGTAGGGCCGGTTATTGTGAATCTCGTCATTTACGCAGTGCCATTTTTTATCCTCGCCATTGTACTGGAGCTGCTTTACGGCTGGGCCAAACAGCGCAATACCTACCGCCTTAATGACAGCGTCAGCAGTCTGTCTCTGGGTGTTCTCAGTCAGGCGCAACGTTTTGTCACACTCGGGGTGGGTGGCTATGTCTACCATCTGCTGACCGCGTATTTCTCGCTGCCACTGATGGATGCACGGCACTGGTTTACCTGGGTATTGGCCATGGTCCTGTACGATTTCTGTTACTACTGGCTGCATCGCCTGGGGCACGAGCGCACCCTCTTATGGGCCGCCCATGTAGCCCATCACCAGAGTGAAGACTACAACCTGACCACCGCCCTGCGGCAGACCAGTACCGGTTTTTTGCTGGGCTGGATTTTTTATATTCCCATGTACCTGCTCGGTATTCCTGCGGCAGTGGTGGTCACAGTGGGCTCCATCAACCTGATCTACCAGTTCTGGGTACACACCGAGCACATCCCCAAGCTGGGCTGGTACGAGTGGCTGTTTGTCACACCCTCCAACCATCGCGTGCACCATGCCCAGAATCATTGCTACATGGATCGCAATTACGGTGGCCTGTTCATTGTGTGGGATCGTCTGTTTGGGACCTTCCAGGAAGAGTTGGCAGCAGAACCGGTTGTATTTGGTATTCGCGGTCCGCTCCAGAGCTGGAGCCCGGTAAAGGCACTGACGCATATTTATGTGGACATGGCCCAGGACAGTTGGCGCACGACACGCTGGCGTGACAAGTTACACGTTTGGGTAGGGCGCACGGGCTGGCGGCCGGCGGATATGGCTGTGCAGTATCCGCGCGAGAAAAACGACCTGAGCCACTTTCAGCGCTACGATCCGCAGGTGCCAACGCTGGTGTCGGTCTACGCGTTTTTTCAACTCGTGTCCGTGGTGCTGTTGCTCAACTTTATAGAAAGCACAGAACTGCCGTATTGGCAGGGCTTTGCGGGTTGGGCGATATTGTTGGCCACCACCGTGACCACTGCGCTGTGGCTTGAAGGCAGGCCCGCCGCTGGCTTGCTCAAGTGGGAGTTGCTGCGACTGGGCGCTATCGGTCTGTTGCTGACCGTACCTTCCGGTCTGAACGTCAGTGTCCCGGTCTGGGCCTCGGTCTACGGTGCCCTTAACCTACTGTTCCTGTTGCCCTTGGCACGCACGCGATTGGCACGCGATCTGGCGCCCGCCGCTCAGGTCACTCAATCGTTGTGACACAACAGTATTGGTTCCACGCTGGTGGAGGCACTGCCGTTGTCGAGGTATAGGATCCCGCCCACGATACTGATAGTGAGTTGCACCGTGCGCTCCAGGAGATTGGCGGCGGCTTGCACCTCGGGCCAGTCAAACTGCCACACCTGAAAATGTGGCAGGGCGCTCATTGCCTCGCTATTCAACCGCCACCAGGTGGGCGTGCTTTTGGCGAACGCGTACACGCTCACCTGCCGGGCTCGTCCGCAAGCTTTGCGCAAACGCGGTGTCTCGGGGTGTCCGACCTCAATCCAGTTCTGTATTTCGCCGTTGTCGCTGTGTATCCACAAGTCGGGTTCGTCCGCTGTTGATATACCCTTGGTAAACTCCAGGCCGCGCGTGCAGAGCAGGCAATAGGCGAGCAAGCGCACGAGCATGCGCTCCAGTGTTTCTGACGGGTGTTTGGCCAGCGTCAGTGTCAGCGACTCGAAGCAGTTACGATCACTGTCTGCCAGTTCAATCTGGGCTTTGTAAATGGTGGGTTTTAGCGCCATGTTTCAGTGACTTCCTTGTTTCAAGTTCTGCCTTAGCAGATACACGCTGGTTTTACACGCTGGGATGATGCCGCACTTGCCACAGTACGACTACGCTGAGCAGCACGACCGCCGCGTCCACTGCAATGCGCAGCATATAGTGCTGCCCGGCGAGCGGCCCCGAGTACAGCAGCACGCCGCTCGCAACAGCAGGGATGACGATGGCCATGAACAGGGAAAACCGCGAGCGCCCGAACAAGCCGATACCAATGACCAGATACACGGTGCCTAGCAGTCCGTCGGTAAGCGCCGGACCGCTCAGCTCGCGCAGCCACAACGCGGCAATTTGACCGAGACCTGACACGCACATCAAAGTGGCGGCGGTGGTGCGCAGCAAGGAATCAGGACTGTTGGTCATACGTCACCGTGTTTAGTGGCTGGCGAGGCACGCCCGTGCGACGCGCGACGCGTTGACTCTGCCCAGCGTAGCAGAAATGCGGCTCCCCGCTGCAATCAACTTGTCCAGATCTATACCCGTTTCTATACCCATGCCATGGAGCATGTAGACCACATCCTCAGTGGCAACATTCCCCGAGGCACCAGGCGCGTAGGGGCAACCGCCCAGTCCGGCCACGGAGGCGTCGACGGTGTGGATGCCATGCTGTAGCGCAACCAGGATATTGCTCAGGGCCTGCCCGTAGGTGTCATGACAATGTACGGCCAGTTGTTCCGGCTTGAATCGGGCCAGCAAGACTTGCAACAGGCGCTGCATACTGCCGGCACTGCCGATGCCAATGGTGTCTCCCAGCGATACTTCATAGCATCCCAGGTCAAATAAACGGCCAGTGACGTCCGCCACCGCCTGCGGCGTCACCGCTCCTTCATAAGGGCAGCCCAGCACGCAGGAGACATAACCGCGCACCGGTAGTTTGTGCTGCTGCGCGGCAACCATCAGTGGCTCGAAGCGCTGCAGGCTCTCTTCGATGCCACAGTTAATGTTCTTGTGAGAGAAAGTCTCTGACGCAACAGCAAAAATCGCGACCTCGTCCGCGCCGGCGGCCAGTGCGCGCTCAAACCCCTTGAGATTCGGCGTCAGTGCGCAGTAGCGCACGCCCGCGCGGCGCTTGATGCCTGCGAACACCTGCGCACTGTCGGCCATTTGCGGCACCCACTGCGGGTTTACAAAACTGCCCGCTTCGATGTAGGTATGACCCGCGTCGGCCAGATCGTCGATCAATTGCAGCTTGGCGGCCAGGGGAATGGTCTGGGACTCGCTCTGCAGACCATCTCTGGGGCCGACTTCTACCAGGCGCACTTTGTTCGGCAGTGTCATCGGTGTTTACTCCTCGCTGGCGGCAAAGTCGAGCAATGCAGCGCCGCCCGCGACCAGCTCACCGCTCTGGTAATAAAACGCTTGCACTACACCGGGGCCGGGTGCCCGAATGGTGTGTTCCATTTTCATCGCTTCCATCACCAGCAAGGGGGTGCCAGTGTCTACCAGGACGCCCACCTGCGCCAGCAGCGCGACGATCGTCCCGTTCATAGGGGCCCGCAGTCCGCCAGCGCTGCCGGCCTGGTCTGCCTCGCCCGTATCCGAGCGTACATCGTGGAAGTGACAGGCGCCTTCGGATAGATAGAGCGTAAAGCCGTCTTGCGTGCGTGCCAGGGTGCCACGGCGGCGATGACCCTCAATCTCAACGTGCAGGATATCGCCCGTTAGTGTGCCCTCCAGCAGTGTTTCGCGCCCCGCTGCGCGCACCCGATAGTGTGCTCCGCGCTGTTCCACCTCGACGCTGTGATCGTGTTGACGACAGTGTAGGGTGAGACGGTGCATGTGCGGTTCATTGAGGCGCCATGCGGTGTTCTGCTGCCAGGGCGAGTAAGGATCGCTGCAGGAAACTGCCTGGATCTGCGCCTGTTGGTGCAGCAGCAGGGCGAGGGCGGCCAGTGGCAACTCGCGTTCCAGATCCTGGCTCTGCTCATGAAAAATCAGTTCACGGTGTTGCTCGATAAAGCCGGTGTGCAGTTCCGCTTCAGCAAAGGGTCGACAGGTGGCCAGGTTGTACAGGAAATCGAGATTGGTCACCGTGCCGCTGATGCGATATTCCGCCAGGGCAGTGCCCAGCCGGTGCAGGGCGCGTTCACGCGACTCGTCCCACACGATCAGCTTGGCGATCATGGGGTCATAGTACACGCTGATTTCGTCACCCTGGCACACGCCAGTGTCCACGCGCACGTAGCGCGATTCGTCCGGTGGCCGTAGAAAATCCAGTGTGCCGGTCATCGGTAAAAAGTCGTTGTCCGGGTCTTCGGCGTACACCCGCGCCTCGAAGGCGTGACCGCGAATGGGCACAGCGTCCTGCGTCAACGGCAGGGGCTCGCCGCAGGCTACCCGCAGTTGCCACTCCACCAGATCCAGCCCGGTAATCATTTCGGTCACCGGATGCTCCACCTGCAGGCGCGTGTTCATTTCCATAAAATAGAAATGGCCGTCCTCGTCGAGTAGAAATTCCACGGTACCGGCACCGCGGTAATCAATGGCGCGCGCAGCCGTGACCGCGGCCTCACCCATAGCCTGGCGCAGGGCTGCGCTTATACCTGGCGCCGGTGCTTCCTCAATCACTTTCTGGTGGCGACGTTGCACCGAGCAGTCACGCTCTGCCAGATAAATACCGTTGCCCAGATGATCAAAAAACACCTGCACTTCCACGTGCCGGGCGTAGGCTAAGTATTTTTCCACCAACATCCTATCGTCGCCAAAACTGGCCATGGCTTCGCGTCTGGCAGCGGCCAGGGCTGCGTCGAATTCGTCCGCTGACCACACCTGGCGCATCCCTTTGCCGCCACCACCGGCAGTGGCCTTAAGCAGTACCGGGTAGCCCATCTCTTCAACGGCAGCGCGCAGCAGGGCAGGATCCTGGTCATCCCCGTGATAGCCCGGCACCAACGGCACGCCGGCCTGTGCCATGATGCGCTTGGCCGCCGATTTACTACCCATGGCTGCAATGGCCGCGCTCGAAGGGCCGATAAACACCACGCCCTGCTCGGCGCAGGCCGCCGCAAAGGCGGCATTTTCTGACAGAAAGCCGTAGCCTGGATGGATGGCATCGGCGTCTGTGGTGTGCGCTGCGGCCAGTATGCGCTCACCCAGTAAGTAGGATTCGCGCGCCGGCGCCGCACCGATGTGGATGGCTTCGTCCGCCAGTCTGACGTGCAGCGCGCCGCGATCTGCATCCGAGTAGACCGCCACCGTGGCCACGCCCATGCGCCGCGCGGTCTTGATGATGCGGCAGGCAATCTCGCCGCGGTTGGCAATCAAAATTTTGTTAAACATGTCCTATTCCTCGCACTTACATCCTGAACACGCCAAACGTCGTATCCTCAATTGGTGCATTCAACGACGCCGAAATACACAGCCCCAATACCATGCGCGTATCCGCCGGATCGATCACGCCGTCATCCCACAGCCGCGCTGATGCGTAGTAGGGATGGCCCTGCTGCTCGTACAGATCGATGATCGGCTGCTTGAAGGCCGCTTCCTCGGCGGTGCTCATGTGCGCGTTGTCCCGCGCCATCTGGTCTTGCTTCACTGTGGCCAGCACGCCGGCCGCCTGCTCGCCGCCCATCACCGAGATGCGCGCATTGGGCCACATGAACAGAAAGCGCGGGTCATAGGCCCGTCCGCACATGGCGTAGTTGCCAGCGCCGAACGACCCGCCGATCATGATCGTGAACTTGGGTACGCGGGCGCAGGCCACCGCGTGTACCATTTTCGCCCCATGACGGGCGATACCACCGGCCTCATATTGCCTGCCCACCATGAAGCCGGTGATGTTCTGCAGAAACACCAACGGTATCTTGCGCTGGGCACACAGGGTAACGAAGTGCGCACCCTTCACCGCAGACTCACTGAACAGGATGCCGTTGTTAGCCACGATACCGACTGGATAGCCGTGAATGCGGGCGAAGCCACACACCAGGGTCGTGCCGAACAGGGCTTTGAATTCGTCGAAGTCCGAACCGTCCACCACCCGCGCAATCACTTCGCGCACATCGTAGGGTTGTTTGACATCGGCAGGAATGACACCGTAGACATCCTGTACCGGGTATAGCGGATCAACGCTGGGGCGTAGGTCCATGACTGCCGTCTTCACTCTATTTAGTCGGCTCACGGCGCGCCGCACCAGTTCCAGTGCGTGGTGATCATTGTTGGCGTAATGATCCGTGACACCCGAAGTGCGACAATGCACATCGGCGCCGCCCAGGTCTTCGGCCGATACAATCTCGCCAGTGGCGGCCTTCACCAGGGGTGGCCCACCCAGAAAAATAGTGCCCTGATTTTTCACAATGATGGATTCATCCGCCATCGCAGGAAGATAAGCGCCCCCGGCGGTGCAGGAACCCAGCACGGCGGCAATCTGTGGGATGCCCTTGGCAGACATGCGCGCCTGGTTGTAGAACGCGTGTCCGAAATGCTCGCGGTCCGGGAACACCTCGTCCTGCAAGGGCAAGAAGGCGCCGCCGGAATCGACCAGGTAGAGACACGGCAGATGATTTTCCTCAGCGATGGTTTGCGCCCGGCCCTGCTTTTTCACGGTGAGCGGATAGTAGGTGCCGCCCTTCACAGTAGCGTCGTTGATAAAGATCATGCACTCTTGGCCCGCGACGCGGCCGATGCCGGTGATGATGCCGGCCGCCGGTACCTCGTCCTCATAGACCTTGTAGGCCGCCAACTGGGAGAGCTCCAGAAAGGGTGCTCCAGGATCCAGCAGGGCGTGGAGGCGATCCCGTGGCAGCAGTTTGCCGCGCGCCGTATGGCGTTGCTGGGCTTTAGCGCCGCCGCCCAGACGAATCGCGTCTACCTTGCGGCGCAAGTCATCAACTTGCGCCTGCATATGATCGCGATTCTTGCTGAATGCGTCGTCGCGGGTATTGATGTGTGATTGCAGCACAGCCATACGGTTGCTCCTAGGCAGTTGCGTCGAACAGTTCGCGGCCGATCAGCATGCGCCGTATTTCAGACGTGCCTGCACCGATTTCGTAGAGCTTGGCGTCACGCAGCAGACGGCCGACGTTGGCGTCATTGGTGTAGCCGTAGCCACCGAGCGCCTGAATGGCCTGTAACGCCATCTGCGTGGCTTTCTCTGCGGTATACAGAATCACCGCTGCACAATCCTGGCGTGTTTCCTCGCCCCGGTCGCAGGCGCCAGCCACTGCATACAAATACGCGCGGCAGGCGTTGAGGTCGGCATACATATCGGCCAACTTGCCCTGCATCAGTTGAAACTCGCCGATGCTCTGGCCGAACTGTTTGCGGTCGTGCAGGTAGGGCAGCACTTCGTCCAGGCAGGCTTGCATAATGCCGACCGGCCCGCCGGATAACACAGTACGCTCATAATCCAGGCCAGACATGAGTATGCGCACGCCATCGCCCTCGTTGCGCAGCACATTTTCGGCCGGCACGGCGCAATCCTGGAATACCAGTTCGCAGGTGTTGGAGCCGCGCATGCCCAATTTATCCAGTTTGGGCGAGCGCGAGAATCCGGGATAGTCACGCTCGACAATAAACGCAGTAATGCCCTTGGAGCCTGCCTGCGAATCCGTCTTGGCATACACAATATAGACATGGGCATCGGGCCCGTTGGTGATCCACATCTTGGTGCCATTGAGCAGGTAGGCGTCGCCTTGCTTGCGCGCATGCAGTTTCATACTCACCACATCGGAGCCAGCGCCGGCCTCCGACATGGCCAGCGCGCCCACGTATTCGCCGCTACACAATTTGGGCAGGTACCGGGCTTTCTGTTGCTCATTCCCATTCTTGCGCAACTGATTCAGGCAGAGATTGGACATGGCGCCGTACGACAATCCCACCGAAGCAGAGGCGCGGCTGATCTCCTCCATCACCACCGCGTGCGCCAGATAGCCCATATTGCTGCCGCCATAGCTCTCCTCCACCGTGATGCCGAGCAATCCCATGGCGCCGAATGTCTGCCACAGATCCATGGGGAAGGCATTGCTGCGATCGATGTCTGCGGCACGGGGAGCGATTTCCTTCTGGCACATCTGGTACACCGCGTCGCGCAGCATGTCGATGTCTTCGCCGAGACCGAATCTGAGAGTGGGGTAGCGAGTATTCATGGAGTATTCCCTGTTATTTCCGTTTGATGCCTGAAACCCTGTGGCGGCGCTTGCCCAGTGCCTGTTCACACAGTCCCTTCACCTCGTCCAGCCCTGCCAGCATGTCGTCAATATCACTGCGCTGTTGCAGCAGGGTGGC
Source organism: Haliea sp. (assembly GCA_031414375.1). Classification (GTDB taxonomy): domain Bacteria; phylum Pseudomonadota; class Gammaproteobacteria; order Pseudomonadales; family Halieaceae; genus Marimicrobium. The sequence goes on along the minus strand of JANNVJ010000123.1, from coordinate 9,210 downwards.
GCGACGCGCTTCGACTGTCCCGATAAGGGAGTGTAGCTGACGCGAGTTATTGCGTTGTGGCTCGTACATATCGATCAGCGCCACACTGTCCTGCAGCGTCATGCCGATACGCTTACCACGCAATATGAGCTTGATGCGCACCCGGTCAGCGGGTGTGAACAAGCGCTTCTGTCCTTGACGTAGGGGATGAACCAGCCCCTTCTCCTCATAGAAGCGGATGGTCCGGGTGGTCACCCCGAATTCCTGGGCCAGCTGTGAAATCGTGTATGTTTGTTTAGGCAATATTGCGATCCGTGGCGACAACGGCGAATGTCCCCAGTCTAGTAGATATTGACGTTAACGTAAACGTCAATATAGCGGGCAATATGACGACCTCGGTTCTCACGAAAGCGAACTTAGAGGCCGTAGATTTATTTGCTATGATCGCCCCACTAACACGCTATGAGTGCTGCCCTTCGTGTCTATAGTTCCTATCGTGTCTGTAGTGCCTAAAGCAAAACTGCTGCCGCTGCTGGCCAACGGAGAATTCCATTCCGGCCAGGATCTGGCGGACGCACTGGGCGTGAGTCGCACCGCTGTGTGGAAACAAGTGAATCGATTGGGCAGCGACCTGGGCCTGGTGATCGAATCCGTGCGGGGCATGGGCTATCGTATCCCTGGCGGTATCGACCTGCTTGATGTTGATGCGGTAAAGGCTGCCATGGACGAGCGCGCCAGCGCATTGCTCGCGCGGCTGGATGTTTTCGATACGATCGACTCTACCAATGCCGAACTCATGCGCCGGGTGCAGCAGGGCTGTGCCCCCGGCCTGGTCTGCACGGCGGAGCAGCAGAGCGCCGGTCGCGGCCGTCGCGGGCGGCCGTGGGTTAGCCCGTATGCCAGCAACCTGTACCTGTCACTGCTGTGGGAGTTCACCCAGGGTGCGGCTGCTCTGGAAGGGCTTAGCCTTGCTGTCGGCGTGGCGGTGGCACGCGCCTTGCACCGCTGCGCTGTGCCACCGGTGCAGCTCAAATGGCCGAACGATGTGTTGTATGGGGGCGCCAAATTGGGTGGCATATTGCTGGAAATGACAGGTGATACGGCTGGCCGTTGTCAGGTGGTCATTGGGGTGGGCCTGAATGTCGCCATGCCCGCCGCGGCCGCAGGTGCTATCGATCAGGCCTGGACCGACATCAAGACCATCACCGCTAACCAGTATCCAGGCCGCAATCACCTGCTGGCAGCGTTGCTGAATGAGTTGCTGCCGCTGGTGGCCGATTTCGAACAACACGGATTCAGCCGCTGGCGCAACGACTGGCAGGCACTGGATGCTTTTGCAGGTGCCCCCGTTGTGTTGCATACGGGCGCCGCACAGTTGGGTGGTATAGCCCGGGGTGTGGATGAGCGCGGTGCCTTGCAGTTGGAAACCGCAACCGGCGTGCAGTCGGTCTATGGCGGTGAAATCTCGCTGCGAGCGGCCTCATGAGCATTCCCGGTAAGTGTTTGCAGCTTGATGTCGGCAATAGCAGCATCAAGTGGCGCCTGGTGCATCGCGATGGCATCATCGCCAGGGGTGTTTGTCGCCACGGTGACGAAGCCGCGCAGACTCTATTGCTCCATTGCACCGACACGCTTGAGCATATCTGGATCGCGAGTGTGACAGCACCGGCAACGGAAGCGGCACTGGCCGCGCTATTGCAGAACCAATGGGGCATTACGCCCTGGTTTGCGCGCACCCAGGCCAATACCGGGAGTTTACACAACAGTTATCAGGATCCCGCCCGCATGGGTGTTGATCGCTGGTTGGCTATGCTGGGCGCCCGACAACGGGAGCCCGGAAGAGTGTGCGTGATTGACGCAGGATCCGCGTTGACCATCGATATCGTCAGTGCCACCGGCCAGCACGAGGGCGGCTACATTATCCCCGGAGCAGTATTGATGGAGCGTGCACTGTTATTGGATACGGATCGGGTTCGCTTTGATGAAACGGTCGATTACGCGCTGTCGCCGGGTACCTCGACAGCGGAGGCGGTGCGCCACGGCATCGCACTCGCGCAGGCCGGGGCGGTTACCCTGGCGTTGGAAAAGGCGGGTGGCGATGCCATGGCGCTGGTGTTTTGTGGCGGTGCTGGCGAGACGCTCCGGCAGTGGATAGGTCGCGGCGGACAGTGGCTGCCAGACCTGGTGTTTGAAGGCCTGGAGGCAATGGCCGCCTTGCGTTAATGAAGCACATAAAGCGGTGTCTGGCGGCTCGCTGTGGCCATTCTGTCAGTTCCGGCTAGCCCTACTCGTACGAGATTGTCAGATTAATATTTTTCCCGTCGTAGGACAGATCCTGAATATTGTTTTTGAAGGGTATAAGGTACGGATGCGGTGGGAGTTCGGCGCGAATGGGGTTGGTCACCTGCATCGACCAGGCCCCTTTCAATTGCGCCAACAAGCGCTGCGTGACTTCGCTGTTGCGGTCGAATTCGAGTGAGTCTAGCTGCGGGTCGTGCAACAAAATCTGCCGCGTGCCGGGGTCATAAGCTACCTTGCCGGAAAGGGCAGCCCGCCCCATTTCACTCACGACAATGTCGTGCGCTGGGCGATTATCGTAAGCCTGAAAGCGCACCTGCATTTCGATTCTTCCCTGCTCGAGGAAGATCAGTCGTGGCTCGGTAAGGAAAACATTGCCGGGCGTCAGTTTCACGGTGACCGGGAAAATATCCGCAGCGATGCTACTGCCCAATTCTGCGGAGATTGGCACAGTCGTCGCTCCGGCGTAGGCGCTCCGGGAAAGTACGAGAAGAAAAAAGACGACAACGGCAGAGAAAGTGTTTGCGCGCAAAGTGTATAACTCCAAGGGTTAGTAAATAGTAGTCCTGGCGCAAACCATAAGGCAAGCTGCTTTATTGCGGTTCCGCCTGGCTTGGCACTGTGCTCAGCGGGTGGGAGAATAGACACTATAATACCTGCGGCAACGGCGAGCAGACAGGGGCATGCCAGGTGCTATCGCCAGTTTGGCGAATTTGTAGTCTAACAGGCCAGCGCATGCGCAATACCGATTCCTTAAAAGATACCCGACAACAGCTGGAGCAAGCGCGCGTGCAGCGCCCCGGTGATAGGCAAGTGGTAACCCAATTGCTGCTCGTGCTTGAGGAGTTGGATGCTTATACACCGCTACAGGACTTGTTGGAGGAGGCCATTGAGCAGTGGCCTAAAGATAGCGACCTGCTGATGTTCCGCGCGCGCGTGTATACCAATCTGGGCAAATTTCTGGATGCCAAAGCTACTTACCAGGACGTACTCCGGCAGGAACCCGGTCACGTTGGCGCGCTGATCTCCATGGTCATGCAGGATCACGGCGATGACATTGGCGGGCTGCCTTTGGTAGAGGCGCGGCGCGCGGCCCCGGACATAAGCGCTGCTGAGCACATCAGTCTAGGCTATGCGCAGTCGCGGTTGCTGGAGCGAGAGCTGCGGTTTGACGAAGCGTTTGAGACGCTCAGGCAGGCCAATGCCAGCAGGGCCGCAGCAGGCGGCATGGCGATCGCAGCCAAGCAGAAAGGTGCGAGGTCTGTGTTAAGTGACATTGACGCAGACACTCTTAAGCGCTGCCGCGAACGCGGCAACTCATCAGAGCGCCCGGTATTTATAGTCGGTATGCCACGCTCCGGAACTACGCTGACAGAGCAGATATTGGCTTCCCATCCAGATGTCCACGCCGCTGGCGAGCGCAAGTTCTGGGGCAATGTGTTGGGCGGCCTGATAAGGTCTGCGCCGCCGCAAGAGGGCTCCATGGTCGAAGCCATAGACAGTATGCACGGTGAAGTGTGGAAGAACGCCGGCAACGACTACCTGACGAGCATCAATGAGTTAAACACTGACGCCCTGCGGGTCACCGACAAGCTACCTGCTAATTTTGCGCTGCTACCTTTTGTTCGTCTGATATTTCCACGGGCACGCATTATCCATGTCCGGCGCCATCCGTTGGCGACAATTTCATCGTGTATCAGAGCGCCGTTTTCCGATCCTTCACTGGCGTTTACCGTTGAAGATTGGGCGCGATTTTACGGTATTTATCAGGAACTCATGGAGCGCTGGCGGCCGCTATTAGGTGATCAAATGCTGGAATTGGACTATGAGGAGTTGGTCAGCGACTTCCCAGCGCAGGCACGGCGCCTTATTCAGTTTGTGGGCCTGGATTGGCACGATGACTGTCTCTATCCCCAGCTAAATCAACGCGCTGTGCGCACTGCGAGCACGCAGCAGGTCCGCCGCGAGGTACACACCGGATCGATCCATGCCTGGCGCTGTTATGAAGAGCAGCTTGCAGCGCTGCGGCCGTATATGGAGGAAAGCCGGGTTGTTGTAGGTGGTTCCCATTCGGACAGAGCGGTGAGCGTGTGAGAAAGTAGAAACCAGCGCCATTTCACACGCAAGTACGGTCAACGGTGTAGTGTCTCTATTCCTGAAACCAATCATCCAAACGCCGCACAACTTCCGCGAGAATATCGCCGTCAAGATTCGCCTGGGCTGCTGCATACACACTGTCTTGCGTGTACACCGTTGAGTCCGGTTCGACCCTGGCGCTATCATTCGCGTAGTTCACATCAAGGGTCACTGCCTTGAAGCCGCTGGATGAGTTGCTCCACGGTTCCCATAGTGGCAGGCTATTCCCATTGGGGTCGCCCGTACGCGCGAAATTACTCCAATAACGCACCATCACCTCACTCATCGTGGCCCTGCTTGCGGCATTGCCATCGTTGAAAAATATGTTGGTGAAGGCAGGGAAGATAAAAATATCCTCATTGCCCATCATAAAGCTGATTTCAGAACTGTGGAACGCGCCACCCGTGTCGCCAAAGTCACCCGGCAGTGGACTAAAGCCATTTTCATCAGTGGAGCCCCAGTTAAATCGATAGACGTAAAAATCCGGCATGTCATCCAGCGTGCGCAGCGTAGTCGCTAAATCATCGGCACCGGTGACGCGCCATGCGTCACTGAGATATCGCCCTACGGCGGCCCGTAACTCATCCGGCCCGTCAGGGTATGCGTTGAATCCCAATGGATTGGTGTACAGTTTTTGTTCGTCCTTGTTAGTGCCGAACAGCAATGGCGTTTTGTTGGGGAAATTGCCAGTTGTTAGAAGGCCGTAGCCCGCAGCGGGGATCACCACGCCATCACCTATAATTTCGCTGGTGTTGGCCAAGCCCAGCAGTGTTTGCGGATCGACACTGCGCAGGTAGGCTGCCAGCTCGTCTTCGGTCAGTGGCTGCTCCGGTGCCCCCGCTGTCGCCATCAGATCGTCCACCAGAGTTTGTGATTCTTGCAGCGCCCGCTCCACGCTAGTGACGCTTCCTCCAAGGCTCTGGATGATGCCCTTGTGAAACAGCCCCTTGGCCTGCTCACTGATGACCAGCGTCAGCACATTGGCAGCGCCGGCTGATTCGCCCGCTATTGTTACGTTTTGAGGATCTCCGCCAAACGCCGCAGCATTACTGTGTACCCAATTAAGCGACTCGATAATATCCAGGGTGCCGTAGTTGCCAGAACTATCGAGAGGGTCTTCGTCCTGCAGCGCCGCAGAGTAAAGCCAGCCGAGCGCACCGAGGCGGTACTGAACCGAGACCACCACCATATTGCCGCGTTCCGCAAGCCTGGCCCCGTCATAGGCTGGGAATTCCTGCCCGGTATCGCCGTTGTTATTGCCACCGCCATGTATCCACACAAAGACCGGGAGGTTGCGTTCTTGCGTCCTGGGACGGAATACGTTCAGGTACAGGCAGTCCTCATTCCCCGCAAACAGGTTGCTGAAATAGAGGAATTGTGGGCAGACGTCCGGCAGCGACTGGGTTGCGCGTGTGTCACTCCAGGACTCGATGGGTCGCGGCGCTTTCCAGCGCAGTTCATCCACGGGCGCGGCGGCGTAGGGTATTCCCAGGAACTTCCAGCTGGCGGCACGTTCACTGTCTATGCCTTCAATAGGACCGTTTGCAGTGGTAACCAGAGTGCCAAGAGGTGGCGGTTCGCTGAAGGAATTGCTATCGCCGCCATCGGTGCAGGCGATGAGCGCAAACGAGATCGCTACCAATACAATACGTGAATAGATGAACACGGCGTGACTCCCGATGAATCTTATTGTTGGCACATTGTGCCTACCGGAAAGGATTTTTGCCAATTGATATCTATGCCAGCCAAGGGCTGTGGCCCGACAACGCCAGCACGCACCGGAATCAGACCTGATGGACACGATTTGCTCACTGCTATAGCCTTATCTGCTTATCCGGAGGGATGATTCGTGATCAAGCAAATGTTGGTTGGCTTCTTTTTGGCTGGGTTTGCCGCTTCAGTCATGGCGCATGGCGGGAGTCACCGAGAGGGTTGGGTTGATGTCAGTGGCAATGTCCACTTTGGTGAAATACCTGTTTGTGCCCTGGTCCTAATCAATGGGGTAACCCAATTCTCCTGTGATGGCACTGGCGGTTACGACATGGAAGTACCCATTGATGACAATGGAATGATCACAGTGATGGTGTTTGCAGATGGGTTCGCACCTTTCAACCAAATCGTGACACCTGAACAGGCTGACGAATATCCAATTGATATTCTCCTTGACCAAAATAGCCCCACCTTTGAAGTAGTTTCCACGTATGAACCTTCTGCAACAGTAGGACGGTTTGTTATCAGTGGAACGGTTAATTTTGGAGCTATTCCTGTTTGTGCCTTGGTACTTGCAAACGGTATGACAATGTTCTCATGCAATGAAAATCAGGGAAAATTCACTTTGGATGTTCCACTCGATCAAGATGGGAACATCACTCTCATGGTCTTCGCTGCAGGATTTAAGCCCTATAAAAAAATCATTCAAGCTGATCCAGATACTGATGTCGATGGCTTCAAGGATAGCCTAGATGAAGACGATGATAACGACGGGATATTTGATGAGTTTGATTCATGTCCATTAAATCCACGTGAGGACTGCGCCATCCCAATCACCGACACCATCATAGTAAAGGGCAAAGAATGGGCGCAGGTAGGTTTGTTCCTTGGCCTTTCGTGGAGCGCGCTGAACACCGTGTGTTCAGCGGGGTCATGCAGTGGAGTACTTAATGGCTACGATATGGCGGGCTGGACGTGGGCTTCACTCGACGATGTTAATGCACTTATGAATTACTATGCAGGTAAGTCTATTGTGGGGCCTGGAGCGGCTGTTACAAATTACATGGAGGTTGGCTCAACATGGGCGCCACTTATATTTATCGATGGTATGCTACCAACTTACAACGCCTCGACCGCTCGAGCGATATATGGTCTTAGCCGCAATACTCTTGCAAACGATGCTGGTTTCACTCGGGGATATTTCATCGCAGACTCAATACCAAGTGTACAGAACGACGCAATACAACTCGAAGTGGTAAGCAAGGACAGATCCGAGACTGTAAGAGGAGGATGGTTTTACCGCAAGCCACTTCTTTAAAAAGGCCCGACACCGCCAAACTTTATAGTTATCAAGCATTCGAGGTCCGTTGTCTCTTTTGTGTATTCAGCTGCCCCTTACCCATAAACTTGCCATTGCTTCCCATACGCTCTTTGTCTAAACTGCGCAACTTTCAAACGGGGCGGGTGTTCATCTGCTTCGATCTGATCAAGGCTGGCGTAGCTCAGTAGGTAGAGCAGCTGATTTGTAACACCTCTGAGATCATTTTCGGGTTGTTGCAAGGCCAAGAAAACTTTCCCGTTTTTCTCTTCACAATCCCATCAAATTCCACTACTGAACGTATACCGAGCTTCGGTGTTGGGAAATTCTGCACGCTATTTCAGTAAGTTAGTGATTGTTAACGGATTTGGGATGAGAGCTACTGAACGTTTCCTGACTTGTGAGGGCTGAAGGTCCGCTATTTCTCGGAGCGGTCATAACAGGGTTGCAAGCCATAAGGACCCTGAACACCTCGGGGAGGCAATGCAGACTTAAATTCGTAGTTCGAAAAATTAACAGTTAGCAGTGTCTTAAAGACGGTTCTTGTTTAAGTCTGCTGGTATAAGCTAGCCCCCAGCAGTTAGACTGGCACGACAATAATACATAATCATGGAAGAAAATATGATAACAGCCCTATATCGGATGTTTGGTAAGAAGACATTGTTTTCCGATACGGTCGAGATACTTAGCTCGGTATTGGTAGAGCACCTAAAGCTTCAAGCAGCCCTGGATTTTACTACACCACGTGAGAATTTTGACGTGACGATTTTGTACATGAAAAAAGACGACCCCACAGTGCAGAAACTCTCAAAAAAACTTGCTTCTGCATGGATGACAACACTACCGAATGAAGCTCTAAAGTATTGTAGTCCAGGTATAATTGCTGCATATATATTAGTGGCGGAGGCTACAGTCTACTTAGGGACTGGCAGTAATAAGATTTCTGACGACTATGTCGAGATGGCCAGAAAAACTTTGACCCAAACATTACCTGATTACGGTTTTCTAAATGGTCCTCTCCTGGCAGGCGAACCAGACCCATCTAACAAGGAAAGATATAAGCGCTTCCATCAAGTTCAAACAGACTTCCAGTTATTTCTCACAACCGCGCGATTAGCTGCCGAATATGCAGACAAGGGGATGGAATCATTTTTTTCAAAAGGGGCTGAAGAATTGGCGAAGGATTTAGCCGATACATATTTTGAAAAAGGAAAGGTGCCTCCATTCTGGTTGTTTCCCAAACAATCAAAAAGCCTGTGAATGCTCTCTTCCGCGAAGGACTGCTCGTAGGCGTTCCGGGTCATTAAATACACCGGATACAGCCACCTCCCAAGGTCCCTTCCCGGCCATTAAGCGGTCATCCCGACTAATTCACTAACGTAGCCCCCACACTGCCCACCTCTGCGCAAGCAACTCTGGGCATGGTCTGGGTAATACTTTCGGGAGTCTGCTCCATACATGGGCTCTCTGGAGGTCGTAGGCGCTACCTAACTTAGTGCCATACACTGAGGGTCACCCATGTATGCAAAGTTGGGTAAAAGTAGGCGCAACTCAGGATTGCACAGACACTAATTGATTTGTTTAGCCTCGATACTTTTAGGCACTTCCTTTATAACATTGTATTGGTGCAAGTGTAGTGGCTCAGTAAATTTGTCCATTCACTAAGGGGTAATATAATCCCCCAAGCGCATGAATGGGAACAAGTATGAGCAGAAGACAAAGACGAGCGTTCAGTCCGGAATTTCGATTGGAAGCTGCCCAGTTGGTAG
>JANNVJ010000122.1:0-4796 GCA_031414375.1 Haliea sp. | reverse complement strand
GGTGCCCAGAGACGGAATCGAACCGCCGACACGGGGATTTTCAATCCCCTGCTCTACCGACTGAGCTATCTGGGCAAGCTTGCGGAACCGCAAGTGGCGCGTATTAAACCCGTATGGGCTGCGTGAGTCAAGCCGCGACGCGGTGGCTGCACGAGGCTACTTTGAAGGAGGAACGTAGCCTTCGGCTCGATCGAAATCATCGCCAGAAAAGTACTTGTCCATCTCCCCTTGCAGGTACTTTCTCGCCGTTGGATCGACCAGGCTCAGGTGTTTCTCATTGATCAACATGGTCTGGTGGCTCTGCCAGTCCTGCCACGCCTGTTTGGATACGTGCTCGAACACGTCCTGACCTTTGGGACCGGGGTACGGTGGTGCATCCAGCCCTTCCATCTCCTTCTGGTACTTCTTGCAAAAAACCATGCGGGACATTATCGATACTCCGTGTGTGGGCCCGTTTGTGTGTCAAAGCCGGCCAGTTTTTCCAGCAGGGCGGCGACCGGTGCCGCCAGCCCGATTTGCGGGGGTTGGCGCAGGTTATACCAGAGCTGCCGGGAGGCTTCCATCACGGCGTGCGGGGTGACATTCAGTTCCACCACCACCGGTGTGATATCCAGGTGGTAGTGGCTGAAGGTATGGCGAAAGCCCGCCTGGATTTCTACTCTGGCAGGCTCGCAGCCCCATACATCCAGGCACCGTTGGCTGCCGGCCTCGGGAGTGGCGATCTCGGGGAAGCACCACAGGCCGCCCCAGATGCCGCTGGACGGGCGCTTCTCCAGCCAAATCTCGCCTTCACCGCTGCGCACGATAAGAAAGTGGGTGGATTTCACCGGCAGCACCTTGCGCGGTTTCTTGCCGGGATAGTTGCGTTGATCGCCGTGGGCCAGTGCCTGGCAGTCGGTGGCCAGCGGGCAGCTCCCGCAGGCAGGTTTAGAGCGCGTACAGAGCGTCGCCCCCAGGTCCATCATCGCCTGCGTGTAATCGGCGCAGCGTGTTGTTGGCGTGTAGTGCTCGGCGATGTCCCACAGCCGCTGGTGCACCGCGGATTGTGCTGGCCAGCCCTCTACCCTGTGGTAGCGCGCCAGCACCCGTTTTACATTGCCATCGAGAATGCTCGCACGCTGTTCGAAGGCAATACTCAGGATGGCGCCGGCAGTGGAGCGGCCCACGCCGGGCAATTCACACAGTCCCTTGAGGGTGTCGGGAAATTGTCCGCGCAGTTCATTGGCCACCAGCCTTGCCGCCTTGTGCAGGTTGCGCGCCCGGGCATAATAGCCGAGCCCGGTCCACCGGTGCAGCACCTCATCCTCGGGCGCGTGCGCCAGTGTCTGCACATCCGGGAAGGCTGTCATAAAGCGTTCGAAATAGGGGATGACGGTTTTTACCTGGGTCTGCTGCAGCATGATTTCCGACACCCACACCCGGTAGGGGCTGGTATCGCGCTGCCAGGGCAGGTCCTTGCGGCCGTGCGCATCGAACCAGTCGAGGATGCGTTGATGGAAGGGTGCAGGGCTGGGCATTGAGCGACTAATTCGGGGCGGACAACAGCGCCACAGGGTAATGCCTCACCTGCCATAGTGCCAGTGAATTAGGCGCTGCGTTCCCTTATAATGTGCGGCCTTTGGGGAGCACGTATTCCCCGCCTGCAAACCGAGTGGAGAGTCCGATGGCTGCGCGCAAGGCCACAGTAACGCGAGATACGCTGGAGACCCAGATCACTGTTTCGGTGAACCTGGACGGTACCGGCAAAACCAAATTTGCTACCGGTATTCCTTTTCTGGAGCACATGCTGGACCAGGTCGCGCGGCACGGTATGGTGGATCTGAATATAAAAGCCAAGGGTGACCTGCACATCGATGACCACCACACGGTGGAGGATATCGGTATCACCCTGGGCCAGGCCGTCGCCAAAGCAGCGGGTGACAAGAAGGGCATCCTGCGTTACGGCCATGCTTATGTGCCGCTGGATGAGGCGCTCTCGCGGGTAGTGATCGACTTCTCTGGTCGACCCGGCCTCGAGTTTCATGTGCCCTTTACCCGCTCGGCCGTGGGGGGCTTTGATGTAGACCTGTTCCTGGAGTTTTTTCAGGGCTTCGTCAACCATGCTCTGGTGACCCTGCACGTGGACAACCTGCGTGGCGACAACAGCCACCACCAGGTTGAAACGGTATTCAAAGCCTTTGGTCGCGCTCTGCGCATGGCCCTGACGCTGGATCCGCGCATGGCGGGTATCACGCCTTCCACCAAGGGTGTGTTGTAATCGGGAATCCCCGCAATGAGTGCCCGGTTATGAGCACCCGATTATGAGTATTAGTGTCGCCGTAATCGATTACGGCATGGGAAATCTGCATTCCGTGGCCAGCGCGCTGGCGCACGTCGGTGCGGACAAGGTGGTGGTGACGCATGACGCTGACCTGATTCGCCAGGCTGATCGCGTGGTATTTCCCGGTGTGGGCGCCATTCGCGATTGCATGGCGGAGATACGCCGTCTCAAGTGCGATGAACTGCTGACGCACGCGCTCACCGAGGCGCAGGTGCCGGTGCTGGCGATCTGTGTTGGTCTACAAGCCCTGATGACGCGTTCGGCAGAAAATGATGGCGTGGATTGCCTCGATATCATTCCCGGCGAGGTGCGTTACTTTGGCAAACCGCTGCAGGATGCTGCCGGAGCGCGCCTGAAAGTGCCACACATGGGTTGGAACGAAGTACACCAATGTATGGATCACCCGCTGTGGGCGGGCATTCCCGATATGAGCCGCTTTTATTTCGTACACAGTTATTACGTGCATGCGCAGGATCGCAGCCTGTTGGCAGGCAGCGTGGAATACGGTGTCAGCGCCGATGCGGCCCTTGCGCGCGACAATCTGTTTGCGGTGCAATTTCACCCGGAAAAAAGCGCTGCCGCCGGGCTCAGGTTGCTGAAAAATTTTTTACAGTGGAACGGACAATGTTGATTATCCCTGCTATCGATTTAAAAGACGGGCAGTGTGTGCGCCTGCGCCAGGGCCTGATGGAGGACAGCACGGTGTTCTCCGATGACCCGGTGGCCATGGCGGCGCGCTGGGTCCAGGCCGGTTGTCGGCGCCTGCATTTAGTCGATCTGAACGGAGCGTTCGCCGGGGAACCGGTGAATGGCGCGGTGGTGACCGCCATTGCCGCAGCGTATCCGCAGCTGCCGATACAGATCGGCGGCGGCATCCGCACTCTGCAAACGATTGAGTACTATATTAAGGCCGGTGTCAGCTACGTGATCATCGGCACCAAGGCCGTCAAGGAGCCGGAATTTGTGGCCGAGGCCTGCGCTGCGTTTCCGGGTAAAGTGATTGTGGGGCTGGATGCCAGGGACGGACTGGTCGCCACCGATGGCTGGGCCGAAGTCTCCACTGTGCGCGCCACCGATCTGGCGCGCCGCTTTGAATCTGACGGCGTGGCGGCGATCGTCTACACCGACATTGCCCGCGACGGCATGATGCAGGGCGTGAATATTCCGGCGACGGTGGCGATGGCGCAGGCCTCGCGCATCCCGGTGATTGCCTCTGGCGGCATTACCAACATGGATGACATTCGCGGCCTGCTCGCGGTGGCGCACACCGGTATTTGCGGCGCCATTACCGGGCGCGCGATTTACGAAGGCACGCTGGATGTAGCCGATGCACAGCGCCTGTGTGATGAGGCGGCAATCTAGTCATGAGCCTCGCTAAACGCATTATTCCCTGCCTGGATGTGGATAACGGCCGGGTGGTGAAGGGTGTCAATTTTGTCGACATACGCGATGCCGGTGATCCCGTGGAAATCGCCATGCGCTACAACGAACAGGGCGCCGACGAGGTGTGCTTTCTCGACATCACCGCCAGCCACGAAGGCCGCGATACCACCGTACACACCGTGGCGCAGATTGCCGAGCACGTGTTCATTCCTCTCACCGTGGGCGGCGGCATTCGCTCAGTGGACGATATTCGCACCATGCTCAACGCCGGTGCCGACAAGGTGAGTATCAATACCGCGGCCATCCACAACCCGGAACTGGTGCGTGAATCCGCCCAGCGTTTTGGCTCGCAGTGCATCGTGGTGGCCATCGATGCCAAGCGGGTGGACGATGTGGACGGGCAACCGCGCTGGGAGATATTCACCCACGGCGGACGTAAATCCACCGGTATCGACGCTGTGGCCTGGGCGGTGAGAATGGCCGAGCTGGGCGCGGGAGAAATTCTGCTGACCAGCATGGACCGCGACGGCACCCGCAATGGTTTTGAATTGGGTGTGACCCGGGCTATTACCGATGCAGTGGAAATTCCGGTGATCGCCTCCGGTGGTGTGGGCACGCTGGACCATCTGGTTGATGGGGTGATACTCGGTGGCGCCGACGCGGTGCTGGCGGCCAGCATTTTCCACTTCGGCGAGTACACCGTGCCCCAGGCCAAGGCCTACATGGCCGCGCGCGGCATTGAAGTGCGCCGCTGATTCGCTGCTACGCCTAAGACTCGCCCACGACTTCGGGCACCGGCTTTTTATCACGCATCCCAAGTATGTTCAGGCCTTTTAACAGCGCCAGGGCTTCATACAATTGATTGTCGTCGGCCAGCAACTCGCTCGCCACCATGGCAGTTTTCTTATCCTTGCCAGCGCCGCTGGCGTTGCCCAAGTGTCCAGACAGGTCAGCTTCGGTGATCTGTTGTGGGTCGTTGTAGGCGGTGATGGTGGCGCGCTCGACCACAATGTCCGGCACTATGCCCTCGGCCTGGATAGAGCGGCCATTGGGGGTGAAGTACAGCGCAGTGGTGAGCTTGATCGCGCGGGAG
>JANNVJ010000121.1:0-10624 GCA_031414375.1 Haliea sp. | reverse complement strand
GGTGTGCAATTCGCCGGCTTCCCCGATACTCGCCAACGAATTGCACACCCGACACCCAAACCCTGGTTCAAGCTAACAACCCAAACGCTGTCCCGGCCAGAGCCGATAGCAGGAAAGAACTCGACTTCTCAATTACGAACCAAAATAATCGCGCAAAACAGCCAAACTCTCCGTCGGGTTTTCACCAAACATGTCATGTCCAGCGTTAGAAATCACAACCAGCCGCGCCTGTGGAAAGACGTCCATGTGTTCTCTTTGGAAATCTGCGCCAACCTGGGCGCTACACTCCGATGCGACGAAGAGCACCTCATCCGTGTAGTTAGCCGCGTTAGCCGCGATGGGTGTCAGGTCAGCATCTGGGCCAAAGAGAGTATAAATTACTGTTGCCCCAAAGCGGGAGTGCGGCACGGGAACGTCCGGTGTTAGTGCTTTAACGGTTTCATCCGCACAGCGATAGCCGGAGGCTGAACCGTCGACGAACGACAGCGCCATCTGCAAGGCAATGTAGTCCCTGGGGGCATCCGGGTCTGGTTGTGGCATGTGAAACGTCTCAAAAACAGCCCACACCAGCGTTCGATAAAAGGCAAACCCTCGATTCGCATCCGCCTCACGGAACCACGCAAACCGCGCATTATCGAATGCTCCCGGCTCTGCCAACACCACTTTGTCTACAGTTTCAGGGTATTGCCCTATGTAGCCTGCCGCTAGCATCGCCCCCCATGAATGTCCGATCAAGTTAACGGGTTCGCCCTTGCCGTAATAAGTGACAATGCGGTGCAGATCGTCTATGGATGATTGTAGCGTTAGTTCGGAAGCGGCCACACGGGGAGACAATCCCGCACCGCGCTGGTCATAAAACACGACAAAATAGTCGTCTTCCAGTCGGTGCAGGTTGAGCAGGTAGCCATAGTTGCCACCGGGACCGCCATGCACCACAACAACGACGGGGTTAGCGGGGTCGCCATATGTCTTTGCATGGAAAACAACACCATCAATCTCAATGTGGGGGATGGTCGAATCTGTGGCAACGGTGTCCGGGACGGTGTTATCGGTGTCTGTGGCAAAGTAAAGGACGATGACGCTGATTGCGACCACTGCAAACAATAGTCCTATGGTTTTCAAAACACGTTTCAACATATCCATTTCCCCCTTCTACAGGCTGCAAAAATATTCTTTATTTATCATCTTTTCGAAGGGTTTCTACCACAAAATTTCTATCGAATTCCCTGACAAAATTTTGTACAAATCCATTGGGTTAATACTAAGCATGTGACACTTGGCAGCCACAACAACGCTCCCTCCAAATGTCGGGATCAAGGATCTGGCCGGGAAAGCGTTTTCGTTCGCGAGTATCGGGGAAGCGGGCGAAAACGCTTTCCGGGCCAGAGCCGATAGCAGCAATTAACCCACGAAGCACGTGCCATGATCTGAGTTCTCGACTGCTGCTCGGATTGAGTTACCTATAGAGAAATCACACTTAGCGCATATTAGTCGTGTACTGGATGCCGGTACCGGGAATCGGCAGGCCGTCGAGTGTGGCTCCCTCATTTGCGAGTTGTAGACGCCCCTCTAGATGCCAGCGTACCGCAATCGGATAAATGGTGTGTTCCTGCACCGCGACCCGCGCTGCCAGCGTCTGTGCAGTATCATTGGGCAATACAGGCACTCGGGCCTGCAGCACAGGCGGTCCGCCATCGAGCTGTGGCGTCACGAAGTGTACGGTCGCTCCCGCCTCCGAGTCGCCGTTGTCGAGTGCGCGCTGATGGGTGTGCAGTCCCGGATAGAGCGGTAGCAAGGATGGATGGATATTCAGTAAGCGACCGAGCAAGGGCTCAATCAATACTGGCGTGAGGATACGCATGAAACCCGCCAGCACCACCAGGTCTATCGTGTGGGCATGGAGTTCATGCACCAATGCGCGGTCAAATGCTTCACGCGTGGCAAAGTCGCGGTGATCGATACAGCGCGTGACGAGACCGGCACGTGCTGCACGTTGCAGCCCCTGTGCCTGCGGATTGTTGCTGATGACAAGGCTGATCTGCGCGGCGAGTGCGCCACTGGCACAAGCGTCTATCAAAGCTTGCAAATTGGAGCCGCGCCCTGAAATGAGAATGGCCAGGCCCGGTTGCGCCTGCGCGCTCACGGCAGCAGCTCTACCCTGTTGTCGCCGCTAGCAATGTGTCCAATCTGCCAGGCACTGTGTCCCGCCGCCGCCAGCAGGGACAGGGACTTCTCAACGTCTTGTGGTGCCACACACAGGACCATGCCAACGCCGCAGTTGAACGTGCGATACATCTCCTGCGTCTCCACGTTGCCCTTATCCTGCAGCCATTGAAATATCGTCGGCCACTGCCAGCTGCCCGTGTTGATCACGGCGTTGCAGTTCTTTGGTAGAACCCGGGGCAAGTTCTCCAGCAGGCCACCGCCTGTGATGTGCGAGAGGGCTTTTACCGGCACTGCTGAGAATAACTCCAGCAGAGCCTTTACGTAAATTGTGGTCGGTGTCAGCAGGGTCTGTCCGAGTGTTGTTGCGCCCAGCGGCTGTTGCAGGTCGGACGCTGTGATCTCAAGTATTTTGCGGATCAGTGAATAGCCGTTGGAGTGCGGCCCGCTGCTGGCGATGCCCAACAGCATATCGCCCGCGATCACGCTAGTGCCGTCGATGATCTTCGATTTCTCCACCACGCCGACACAAAATCCGGCGAGGTCGTAATCTTCGCCGTGGTACATACCGGGCATTTCCGCTGTCTCTCCGCCTACCAGGGCGCAACCGGCCAACTCGCAGCCTTTACCAATGCCAGTGACCACTGCCGCCGCGGTATCCACGTTGAGCGCGCCGGTCGCATAGTAATCGAGGAAAAATAGGGGTTCTGCGCCAGACACGACCAGGTCGTTCACACACATGGCCACCAGATCTATGCCGATCGTATCGTGAATCCCCATGTCCATGGCCAGGCGCAGTTTAGTGCCCACACCATCTGTGCCTGAAACGAGTACGGGTTGTCGGTAACCGGCCGGGATTTCGCACAGGGCGCCAAACCCTCCCAGGCCGCCCATTACCTCTGGCCTTGCGGTGCGGGCTGAGACCTTTTTTATGCGCTCGACCAGTGCATTGCCGGCGTCGATGTTAACGCCCGCGTCCTTGTAGCTCAGGGTAGCCTTCCCTTGGTCTTTGCTCATTGAGTGGCATCCATTAACAGTGTGGGTCGTGAGTGGAACGCAGCATTTTATCGTGCCTATCGCGCCAGCGCACTCATTGTGTTCTGGCTATGCCCGGTGCGGGTCACTGCTGCTACAATGCACGTTTGCTGGAGACTGTTGGAGCATGCTGTGAGAAAGACATCTATCGCACTGCTGTGGACGCTGCTGACCCTGGCGGCAGGGGGCTCCCGCGCAGAAGTTGTGGCCGATTTGCACGGCGCGAGTGTGCCCGTGGCGAACCAGAGCTCCGAGGCACTGACGGCCGCCGCCCGGGAGGCCTTGGCTGCAGTATTGTTAAAAGTGTCGGGTTCCACGGAACTGCTGCAGAACCCGGTTATAGTGGCGGCTCTTGGCGATGCCCGCAGCAACGTGCAGCAATACGCCTATGTGCGGGGCGAATCTCCGGGTGCAGGACTGTTCCTACGCTTCGAATTCGACGCTGCCTTTGTCACCAATCTGGTGAAGCGGGCGGGCGCCCCTTTGTGGACTGCTAATCGGCCAACAGTATTGGCCTGGGTGGTGGTGGAGGATGAGCAGGGCAAGCATTTCATCAATCGGGACAGTACGCCCGAGCAGGCGCGGATGCTGGTCGAGGAGTTCTCCCGGCGCGGCGTGCCTGTGCAACTTCCAGTGTTTGACCTCGTGGATACTACAGCAGCGAGCACCGACGATGCGTGGCGCCTGGATGCGACTGTAATACAGGCCGCTTCGGCTCGTTACAATGTGGGCGATGTCGTCGTGGGTCGGCTGGCGAGCCTGAGCAGCGGAGCATCCCTTGGGGATTGGAGCTATCTGCACCAGGATGATCATATTGACCGTTCTGTCACAGTGCCGGACCTGCAGACCTTTTTTCGCGAAGGGGTAGACGTCGTCGCAAGTGAATTGGCCGCTCGTTACGCAGTGGCACCTACGGGCGGCGGCGCGGGTGGAGTGCGCATATCGGTCAGTGGCGTGTCCAGCTACGCAGACTACGCTGCCATCGTGAAATGGCTCGAAGGTCTGGAATTGGTCGATCATGCCAATATTGTACAGGTGCGGGGCGACCGCATAGACCTGCGTCTAGAGGCGCAGGCGGATGCCTCGCAACTGGCGGCTACGATAGAACTCAACGATCGGCTGGTGCCGATGCCGATGCCGACGCCCATGCCGACGCCCATGCCAGTGTCCGGGTCCGGGCCCGAGACTCAGCCGGAGCCTGAGCCAAGCGCGCAGTTGAACTACCAGTGGCGGAAGTAGACAGCGCGGGCCCGGAGGCAGTAGGGCGGTCGCGTCAGCATCAGCTATCGCTCGCCGTACAACTGCGCGACGATGCCACTTGGGACAATTTTCTGGTCCTGCCGAAAATGGAGCCTGCGCTGTTGGCTCTGCAAACCCAGTTGGCACCGGCTGGTGAAGCCGTCATCTACCTGCATGGGCCTACCGGTAGCGGCAAGTCGCACCTGTTACAGGCGAGCTGCCATGTGACTGCCGCGCAAACACTCTACCTCCCTTTGTCAGAGCTGCGCCAGTATCCGGCCGCGGAGGTCTTGCAGGGCGTCGAGCACCTGGATGGCGTCTGCATTGATGACATCCATGCCGTACTCGGAGACCCCGCTTGGGAACTGGCCTTGTTCAATTTCTACAATAATGCGCGCCAGCACGGCTGCCGTTTAGTGGTGGCAGGCGCAGCCGCTCCCCGCGCCCTGGCAGTGAATCTGGAGGATCTGCGCTCGCGTCTTTCGTGGGGCATCGTTTTTCAGCTGGCGCAGGGTGACGACGCGGATAAGTCTGCCATTTTGCAATTTCGAGCCGCGCGCCGGGGGCTGACGCTGGCTCCTGGTGTCGCCAGTTACATTGTCAGTCGAGCCCCCCGTGCCATGCACGAACTGTTAGAGGTGCTGGAGCTGTTGGACAGTGCCTCTCTGGCCCAGCAGCGAGCCCTTTCGATTCCTTTTGTGAAGGAGGCATTAGGCTGGTAATGCACCGTTAACGACAAATCAGGATAGGAAATTTCACCGAAATTGAGTCTTGGAGTCACCCCCATGGATGTTATGCTTGGGAAAATCGCGAGTCATCAAAGGAGCAGTCAGAACAATGAAAAAGCAATTGATCGCCGCCACCGCAGCGGCCTGTTTTAGTCTCGCAGGTATTGCCACACCCGCAGCAGCAGAAGTTCCCATTACCCTTAAGGGCGGTGTTGGGTATTGGTTTTTTGACCATGAAGTACACGGTTATGAAACGGAGGATACCGAAACGCCATTTGTCGGCATGGAATACGTGTTTGACGACAATTGGGCGGCTGAAGTCCTGTTTGCCGATGCCGATACGAACTTCAAGGATGGCCCGGACGCCGACGTCACCACGTGGCAACTCGGTGGGCGCTATTACTGGGGTAGTTACATCGGCGAGCCCATGCGTGTTCGTCCCTACCTCGCGCTGGGTGGCGGCCAGATCAAGTTTGATGCGCAAAACCAGTTCGACGACGTGGATACCACGGTCAATGGGGGTGGTGGCGTGCGCTGGATGTTGAGCGATCGTGTGGGTATGGACGTGGAAGGCCGCGCTGTGCATAGCACCGACAACAATGAAACAGACTACCTGGTGTCTGCCGGACTGAACATTTATCTGGGCAAAGTTGCTCACGTCGGCGTTGCTGCGGCGTGTGTGGATACCGACGGTGATGGGGTCTGCGACGACAAGGACCGGTGCCCCGGCACTGCGACGGGAACTCGGGTGGATGTCGATGGCTGCCCGCTGCCGGTGGCCGAAGTCGCGTCAATCAAGCTGAAAGTCAATTTCGCTTTTGACTCCACGAAAGTCGAGGAGAGGTACTTTACCGATCTTAAGGAACTGGCCGATTTCCTCACGCGGTTCTCAGATCTGCAGGTCAATGTTGAAGGGCATACCGACAGTGTCGGCTCCGAAACCTACAACAAGAATCTGTCACAGCGTCGCGCTCAGGCAGTAGTCGACGTGCTAGTCAATCAGCACGGTATTGCGCGCAGTCGTCTGGAGCCTATCGGCTTTGGCGAGTCGCAACCGGTGGCCAGTAATGACACCGCGGCGGGTCGGGCGGAAAACCGCCGCGTCATGGCTACGCTGGAAGTCCAATACAAGGAGTAACTACTCCAGTTGGAAGCGGTCTGCGTCCAACTGGCAAGGAAATTCCTCACGATAAGTTTGCAATGCGGCGCTGTCCAGAATGACCTGGGCGGCGCCGTTTTCGTTCAGGGCATCCAACAGGATTTTGCCGTCCGCCGCGATTGCCAGACTGTCCCCGCTATAGCGTTGCCCCCCGGCGTCTGCGCCGATGCGATTAACCCCCACCACACAGGCGAGGTTCTCAATCGCTCTGGCGATGAGTAACTGGCGCCAGTGGTAGCGGCGCTGTGCCGGCCAGTTGGCGACGTAGATAACCAGGTCATAGTCTTCCCGGTTGCGGCTGAATACGGGGAAGCGCAGGTCGTAACAGACTTGCAGATTGATGCGCCAGTCGCGCCACGCAACAATCACTCGTTCCCGACCCGCCTGATAGCGCTTGTCTTCGCCCGCCATACGAAACAGGTGACGTTTGTCATAGTGCTGTACGCCCGTGGGGGTGGCAAACAGCATGCGATTGTAGACGCCGTTGCCCTCTCGTACCGCGATACTGCCGGTCACCGCGCAGTCCCGTTGTCTGGCTATCTGCAGCAGCCATAGCTCGGTTTCCCCGCCTGGCTCCTCGGCATTGCCCAGGGCGTTCATCGAAAAACCGGTGGTGAACATTTCGGGCAGCACGATGAGATCGGTGCGACCTTCGAGCTTGTCGATAAGCGCCCCGATCTGGCGACGGTTATCTTCCGGTTGTTCCCAGGCCAGTTCACATTGGATAAGGGTGACCGTTAAATTTTGCATAAGCGTGCCGCCGCCTCCAATAGCACCTGGTCATTTTTGGCGAAGCAAAAGCGCAAGTAGTGCTGAGCTGGCGGTTCCTCATAGAAAAGTGAAATAGGGATGGAGGCGATGCCGAACTGGCGGGTCCAGTCTGTGGCCAGCGTTACGTCTGGCGCGACACTGATCGCGCTGTAGTCGAGCAGTTGGAAATAGGTGCCCGCACTCGGTGTCAGCTTAAAGCGCGAACCCTCCAAAGCGCGACAGAACAGATCCCGCTTGCGCTGGTAGAAGGCAGGCAGAGTGGCCGGGTAATCGGGCTGCGCCGCCATGAAATCGGCCACGGCATATTGCACCGGCGTTACTGCCACAAAGCAGACAAATTGGTGTACTTTGCGCAATTCCATGGTCAGCGCAGAGGGTGCGACACAGTAGCCTGTCTTCCAGCCGGTGACGCTGAAGGTCTTGCCGAAGGAGAACAGCACAAAACTGCGTTGGCGCAGTGCGTCAAACTGCAGCGCACTGTGATGCTGCTCCCCGTCAAACACCAGGTGCTCGTAGACCTCATCGCTGATGACCAACAGGTTGTGCTGTTCTGCCAGAGTCTGCAATTGCAGGAGGTCCTCTACAGACAGTGTCGCGCCACTGGGATTGTGTGGCGAATTGACCATGATCAGGCGGGTGCGGGAAGTGATCGCCGCTTTCACTCGCTGCCAGTCAATGCAAAAGCTGTGCAGGGCCAATGGAATGTGGATGGCGCGGCCACCGGCCAGCACGATCGCCGGTTCATAACTGTCGTAGCAGGGGTCAAATACGATGACCTCATCGCCCGGACGGACGCAGGCCATGACGGCGCAGAAAATCCCTTCAGTCGCGCCGGGCAGCACAGTGATCTCGCTGTCCGGATCGCAAAGCACACCCCGATGGCGTAACAATTGCGCGGCGATCTGCTCCCGCAGATAGAGCAGGCCAGCCATGGGCGCGTACTGGTTGTGTCCGGCCCGGACATGCCTGGCCATGGCTTCCAGCAACGCCTGCGGCGCATCGAAATCAGGGAAGCCCTGCGACAAGTTGAGGGCATTGCACTCAGTTGCGAGCGCCGACATGCGGGTGAAAATGGTGGTGCCTACAGCGGGCAGTTTGCTGTCAATCATGCCTCAGCTTTCCTTCTGGCCGAGGTTGGCGTGCAGCACCGCGCCATTGATCACCGGGTTGTGATGAGCCCAGCGGATCAACTCGGCGATTTCCCCGGGCGCAATAAGCCGGTTGAAGCTGTTCATGCCGGCGACCGCCGCCGCCACCTCAGGATTATTATCCAGATGGGTGCGCAGCATTTCGGTATCGGTGAAGCCGGGGCAGATCATGGCCGTGTGAATGCCGCTGCCCATCAGGTCCTGACAGGTGGCCCGCATCATACCCAGTTGCGCGTGTTTGCTGACGACATAGCTGAAGGCGCCTGGTACTGCTTTTTCCGCCAGGGTCGAACCGACATACAACACGCTCGAGGTCCGCGGCAGCAGGGGTAGCAGGCGCTGGTTGAGGCTGTTCACCGCGATGATGTTGGTTGCCATGACCTGGTTCAGGCTGTCGCTGGTACAGTTCCTGGCGCTGTCTTTGCGCATCTGGCTGGCGTTGTGTATCAGTGCAACCTCGGTGCAGTCGGCCAGGGACTGTGCCAGGGAGTCGCAGGCCACTGCAATGGCGGCCTCGCTGGCCATATCACAGGCCAGACTGTTGATGCCCTTGACCGGGCACATGCGGCGCGCCAGGTTGTACACCACAAAGCCTTCATTGAGGAAGGCCCTGGCAGTCGCATTGCCTATACCTACGCTGGCACCGGTGATGATGGCTACTTTCATATCCTGAGTCCTTAATGCCGCTAGCGCTGCCCTACCGTGCAGCGCATGTTCCACCACCCAAGAGGCTCCGTGATTTCGTCGGTGACGTCAAGGTACGCCTCCGTTAGACTGTCCCCATGGAACAATTGACCACACTGTATATCGATAAGGAAAGCCACAAGTTTTCGGCGGCCCATTATACGATTTTCTCCGCTACCGAACGCGAGCGTCTGCACGGGCATAATTATTCAGTGTCGGCAAAAATCGTCGCACCAATGGGTACCAACGGCTTCTCGGCCGACTACAACCTTTACAAGGAACGCTTGGCCCGACTCTGTGCCGCCCTGGATGAATACATGCTGCTGGCCGGTGAGTCCCCGCACCAGCAAATAGCGGAGTCCGGTGCCTGTTATCGTGTGACCCACGATGGCCAGGAGATGCTGTTCTTGCGTAGCGACACGCTGGTATTGCCCATTCGCAACGCCACAGTGGAGGAGTTTTCTCGCTATCTTTTACAGCAGCTCGTCGTAGCAAGTGCGGGAGATGACCTGCGTGAAATCGAACTCTGTGTGGCCTCGGGTCCCGGGCAAAAGGGCTGTGCCAGTTGGCGCATGGCCTGACCAAGGCTCTCGTCAACAGCCTACCCAATCGGGTCGGTTCTGCCGCTCGCGTTTTCACCGACCTATGCTAGGATTCAGGACGTACGAAAGTACGCAACGATAAATCAAAAGGAGTAGCAATCATGGGCATGAGCAAGAAACTGGGCGCAGAGTTTATAGGTACCTTCTGGCTGGTGCTGGGTGGTTGTGGCAGTGCAGTCCTCGCAGCGGGCTTCCCTGAACTGGGCATTGGCTTTGCAGGTGTGGCCCTCGCTTTTGGACTTACCGTACTCACCATGGCATTTGCCATCGGTCATATATCCGGATGCCATCTCAATCCTGCCGTATCGGTCGGTTTGATGGTGGGGGGTCGTTTCCCCGCCGCGGAACTGGTGCCCTATGTGATAGCACAGGTGCTCGGTGGTCTGGCGGGCGCGGGTATCCTCTTTGTGATCGCCTCTGGCCAGGCGGGCTTTGATGTGACGGCGGGTTTTGCCTCCAACGGCTATGGCGAGCATTCGCCCGGCGGATATAGCCTGCAGTCAGCCCTGGTCACCGAGGTCATGATGACCTTCATGTTCCTGATCATCATCCTGGGTGCTACCGATAAGCGCGCGCCTGCGGGATTGGCTCCGATTGCCATAGGCCTGGCCCTGACTTTGATCCACCTGATTAGCATTCCGGTAACCAACACCTCCGTCAATCCGGCGCGCAGCACCGGTGTGGCGCTGTTCCAGGGCAGTTGGGCGATTTCCCAGCTGTGGCTGTTCTGGGTTGCTCCTATCGTCGGTGCGGCGCTGGCCGGCCTGGTCTACAACTGGCTGGGTAAAGAGGACTAGCTGTCTAAACCCCGCTGGTTGTTTACTGGGACGTATGTCCGATTGGTTCGAGGCTGAGAATTCGGACTGGCGGGTTCGGGCGTCGGGTGTGAAATTCGCCGGCTTCCCCTATACTCGCCAACGAATTGCACACCCGACACCCGAACCCTCATTCCGGTCTATCCGTTGTACCAGTGTTCCTTGCAGAGATCGAAATCAAGGCTCCGGTCGGGGAAGGGTTTTTGGAAGGGCGTTTAGGGGGAGCAGGCGCAAAAACCATACCCCACCGTGCCCATGGCGAGCAAGGAAGGGGGAGTGG
>JANNVJ010000120.1:0-23233 GCA_031414375.1 Haliea sp. | reverse complement strand
TGCTTTGCGAGATCAATACCAACCGTTGTAGACTTCATAATAGACTTCCTTCTGTTTGATTGGGTGTTGAACTAATCATGGCACTTTGATGCCGACGCGGCCTTGCCGCACAGAGGGAAGTCTCTTTTTACTCGTTCCGTGCTAAAACGTGGACCAATGCTCCTTGCAGAGATCGGAATCAAGGCTCCGGTCGGGAAGGCCTTTTCGCATGCGAGTATCGGGGAAGCAGGTGAAAAGGCCTTCCCGGCCGGAGCCGATGGCGATAATGACCGGGGGATGACAGTGTTGCCAAGTTGATCCCGGGTTGTGTCCCAAGTGATCAACCTGCTGAAAGATTACAGCCAGCGACCACTACGTCTCGCTGCACAGCGACTCGCGATACTCCGCGAGTCGTGCCCGGGCATCGCTGCCGAACAGAATTTCACAGGCCTCGAGCAGGCCGGGCGCGTTGGCGATATCCTCGCGCCGCACCACCTCTTCGATCTTGGAGCGGCGGCGCATAAAATCTTCCAGCTTTACGATCATCTCGCGCCGCGCTGCGAGTTCAATTTCACAGCGCGTGTATTCCGCATTTTCGATGAGCAGCCTGGCTTCGCCCTCATTAGCTCGTATCCGCTCCAACAAGCCGAAAGCACTTTCACCATAGCGGCGCCAAAAGCGCTCGGACAAAGGCTCAGAAGAAGAGACATCCGTCAGTGCATCCAGATCCATCAGCTGGGCTTGCAACATAAACTCATCCCGCAATTCAGCGCCGGGCTCGCCATACCACTTGTTGTCTGGCGCCGGGACGGCAATGCCGAGCCGCTTGATCGTTGCTGCCACTTCGTCGCCCACATTAAGACAGTCCGTTAGCTTGCCACCGAAGATGCTCAGGTGTTGGCGCGCTTCGTCCACTTCGATCACATGCTTGCGCGACAGCTGCACCCAATCGGCCACACCGTCCTCGGCCTTGCTCGCCAGGGGCCGCACACCAACCCGTTCGGCGATAATGCTGGCCCGCGTGAGGGGTGGCTTAAGGTCCAGCAGGTCATTGGCGTTGTGCAGTATAAAGTCGCGGTCGGCATCGGTAACGCCGACGTCAGGTGTCGCAACCTGGGTATCCGTCGTGCCAATACAGGTTTTTGGCCCCATGGGAATCAGGAAGAATAAACGTCCATCACTGGCGAAAAACGTCAGTACCCGTTTGTTGTCGGTGATTTTATCCACGACCAGGTGCACACCCTTGGAAAATAGATGGTGATGTTGTGTCTGTTCCCCAGCGATACGATTTTGCGCGTCGACCCAGGGGCCACACGCGTTAACAACCGCCTTTGAACGAATCTCGAATCGTTCACCACTGATCACATCCCGCGCGCTGGTAAGCCACTCGCCCTGCTCACGACGGGCACTCATGGACTCGACATAATTGGCGGCGATGCAACCGAAGTTAAGGCTCTTGCGGATAAAATTGAAAACGAAGCGGGCGTCATTGTCGTACAGATAGCAGTCCGAATATTCCAGTCCGCCAGCCGCTTTGCTGGTGTTAATCACTGGCTCAGCCGCCTCAATGGCGCGGGCGCTGATATAGCGCGGTGCGCGCGTGGCAAAACGGCCCATGACCCAATACAACACGCTGCCGAGGAAGATAAAGAAAGGCGGGAAGCGAAAGCCGCGCTGGATGGTGGTAAAAAAGCGTATTTCCTTCACTGTGGACGGGTAGGCCCGCATCAACCGGTTGCGCGATTTACACAATTTGTTGACCAGCAGGAACTCCAGGCTTTCGAGGTACTTGATCCCGCCCCAGGCCAGGTTGGAAGAGTTGGAGCTGACCCCGCCGGCAAAATCGCCGCGGTCGATCAGAGCAACGCGCACGCCGCGGCCCGCCAGCGATGCCGCAGCCACGGCACCGTTGATGCCGCCGCCCACCACCAGCACATCA
Organism: Haliea sp.; assembly: GCA_031414375.1. Lineage (GTDB taxonomy): Bacteria > Pseudomonadota > Gammaproteobacteria > Pseudomonadales > Halieaceae > Marimicrobium. The sequence continues at coordinate 21,315 of JANNVJ010000120.1, read as the reverse complement.
AAGGACTGCTCGCTCAGCTTCTTCACGTTAGTGTTGCGCAGTGTGGCCGCCATTGGGCTGTGCTCCATTACAAACTCCAGAAGCGCTGGCAAAGGGTGATAAATGTCCTGGCGCTGTCGCTGAGACTTTTGCCCGCGCGGTAGTAGAGTCCTACCTGCTTGTCGATACGGCCAAAGGAAACGTCATCCATGATACGAAAGCTGGCACAACTTGGATGCTCCTCCAACAGCTTGCGATCGATAAAGGTGACTCCCATACCTTCTTCCACCATATGAATACGCAGCGACAGGCTACTGACCTCCCAAACAGTGCTGAACTGGTCGCGCAGGCGCTGGATGGACGGACGCATATCGGGATTGTCCAGTGCGGATGCTATAAGCGGCGTCAGCTTCAGCGCACTGGCGTCGCCGTTGATCATCGCCTCGTAGCGTGCGTGCTTGGGGCTTACCACCAGATGGCGCGAGTCGCGGTACAACCCCAGGGTTTCAAACGCGACCATGTCTTTCTGGAAAGGTCCCAGGCCCAATTCCGCGTTGCCCGACAGTACCGCCGCGATAATACTGCGAGATGGCATTTCTGCCACCTTCATTCTGGTATGAGGGTTCTCCTGATAGTAAGCACTTATTAGCCCCGGGGCGTAAAACCGGTTGATGGAGGCGCTCAGGGCCAGGCTCAGCGTCTCGGTCTTGCCCTGTTTGAGCTGTGTAATATCCTCGAGCGTCTGCTGCTCCCCGCGCAGGACATCTACCGCGTGCTCAAACAGACGCCTGCCCACATCGGTCAGCCTGAGCTCCTTGCCCCGCTGCACCAGCGGTGCCTCCAACTTGAACTCCAGACCCGCCACAGCCTGGCTGACTGCCGACTGGCTAAGGTGCAAGGCATCGGCAGCCCGCTTGAAACCACCTTCTTCAATCACTGCCCGAAAAGCCCGCAGCTCGCTGTTTTCCAAACGCATATCAGCTCCTCTAATACGTGGATAAGTATAATTAACTCCACTGATTTAACTGCCCGACCTATACTGTAAAAAAGTACCACTTTCGAGTAATCAACTATGTCTGCTGAAGCATCCATTTATTCACCTGACCTCGCTGGCATCATCGTTGGGGAAACCGCGATATCCGACGTACAGGGCAATATCGGCCTGCTGAGCTACCGCGGTATCGACATCAAGGACCTCGTCGGTGTGCCCTACCTGCACGTGGTATGGATGGTGCTGTTTGGCGAGTGGCCCAATGAGCAGCAAAAGAGCCGCCTGAAGGCGTTTATGTGTCGGCACACGCGCCTCAGCCACGCCGAAATCGATCTGCTGCAACACGTGCCCAAGGATCTGCACCCCATGTTGATGCTGCAGGGATTGGTGCCGCTGCTGATGCCACCGGAGGAGGACACACTGGGGGTCGGCCGGGACGCAGAACACGGCCTGTTTCTGGCAGCGAAGATTACGGCGCTGATCGCCGCCAACTATCGTCGCGCCCAGAGCAAGGTCATCCTGGCGCCGGTGCCCGGCCACCTCTTCCATGAGAACTTCCTCACCATGTTCCATGGCACAGCTCCGACCGCAGAACAAAGGCGCATGCTGGACGCGGCCCAGATCCTGCAAATGGAACACAGCTTCAACTGCGGCACTTTTGCCGGCCGGGTCTGCGCCAGCAGCCTGGCGCCAATACAGTCTTGCATCTCCGCCTCCATCGGCACGCTGTTTGGCAAATTGCACGGTGGGGCTGACCAGGCCGCACTGGAAATGGCCATGGCCATCGGCAGCCCGGAAAAGGCCGCGGCCTACGTCACTGACTGCCTGGCGCGAAAAGAAAAAATTATGGGCATGGGCCATCGCGAATACCGCACCGTGGATCCGCGCGCCAGGATTCTCAAGCCGATGGCAGTAGAGTTGTGCCAGGATGAGGAGAGTAAAAATCTTCTGGCGACACTGGTCGCGGTGGAAGCAGCCTGCCAGCGCGAGTTCGCCGATAAGGGCAAGGAGATTTGGGCCAACGTCGAATTCTACAAGGGTGCGGTATTCCACAGCCTGGGGATTCCAACCCATTATTTTACTGCCATGTTCGCCATGTCGCGCGTGTATGGCTACATCGCCCATTTTCTGGAGTTCCAGCGCGACAGCCGCCTGATACGTCCACGCGCCCGTTACATCGGCCCTGCCGTCAGTACGCAAAGCCAGTCCGCCGCCTGACCGAAAGTCATTCTAGGTAGCGGGTTCGACCGCCGGGTGTGCCAATCGCCCGCTTCCCCTGTGCGGGCCACCCGATACTCGCGGACGATTGGCACACTCGACACCCGATCCCGTGTTCCGGACCATTACCCAAGCCTCGCTGTCAGCGCAATGCGGGCGACTCCGCCATTGCAACTACCCTCATCCATGCGTATAAAAACAGGACAGTACAACCCAAACAGCGGGCAGGCTTGAACCATGCGCATTGTGGCAGTCACATTTGTTGTCTTTGTTCTGGCGGGATGTACCAATAACGGTGGCAACGAGGCGCTGGGCACACTGGAACGGGACCGCATCGTGCTCAAGGCCACTGCCAGCGAGATCATTCTCGACGAGCCCATTCCCGAGGGCACCAAGGTGGCTGCCGGGGCTTTGTTGGTACAACTGGATGACAGACGCCAGCAAGCTCTCGTAGCACGCGCGCAAGCAGAGGTGGCGCAGGCGCAAGCCCGACTGGAAGAGTTGCGCAATGGCGCGCGCCCTGAGGACATCGCCGGTGCGAGTGCCCGTGTTTCCGGCGCACGCGCCGGCGTGATCGAGGCCCAGGCCAGTTATCAGCGCGCCAAACAACTGTTGCAGCAAAAACTCACAGCCCAGGCCACGCTGGATCAAGCCCTGGCCAATCGCGACTCTTCCGAAGCATCGCTTAAATCTGTGCAGGAAGAACTTCTGCGCCTGACCAATGGCACGCGCAAGGAACAACTGGACCAGGCGGCGGCAGCGGTGCAGGCCGCCACGGCACAACTGGCACTGGAACAACGCAACCTGGCGGATCTCAGTATTGTCGCCACCCGTGATGCGTATCTGGACAGCCTGCCGTGGCATGTCGGTGAGCGTGTTGCACAAGGTGCCACCCTGGCCGTCCTGCTCGCCAACGATGCGCCCTATGCCAGAGTGTATGTGCCTGAGCCGTGGCGCGCGCGCTTGCAAGTCGGTGTTCGCAAGCGGATCAAGGTAGACGGCTTTGAACAGCCGCTGTTCGGGCAGCTGCGCTGGATCGCCACCGAACCTGCTTTCACACCGTACTTTGCGCTCAACGCCAGTGACCGCGCGCGCCTGGTCTATATGGCGGAGTTTGATCTTGAAGGAGGGGACGAGCTGCCCACGGGTGTGCCCGCCCAGGTGCTGCTCAACGATGACTGAGTTGGCCATTCGGGTGCGCGCACTGTCCAAACATTTTGGCGAGGTCGTGGCCGTCGACGGTGTCGATCTGGACATTCCAGCGGGACAGATCTACGGCTTCCTCGGCCCCAACGGCTCCGGCAAAACCACCATTATCCGCATGCTCTGCGGCCTGCTCACACCGTCGGGCGGGGACGTCCGTGTACTGGGTCTTCAGATCCCGACGCAGACCGACCGCCTGCGCAGCAAGATCGGTTATATGACGCAGAAGTTTTCCCTGTATGACGATCTCACCGTACAGGAGAACATGCAGTTCATGGGGCAAATTTACGGGCTGCCCCGCAAGGTCGCCCGGGCACGTATTGAAGAGCTGCTGGAGCGCTACGCCCTGGCACCGCTGCGCAACCGTTTTGCGAGCGCCATGAGCGGTGGCCAGCGCCAACGTTTAGCCCTGGCGGTGGCGACACTGCACTCACCCACCCTGTTGTTTCTGGACGAACCTACATCGGCCGTAGACCCGGAAAACCGCCGCGACTTCTGGGAAAAACTCTTCGACCTAAGCGAAGCCGGCACCACGATTCTGGTCTCTACCCATTACATGGATGAGGCGGAGCGCTGCCATCACCTGGCCATTCTTGAGACCGGGCACCTGCGCAACCAGGGTACGCCGCAGGAACTGCTGGCGCAGTTGGATAACCGGGTGGTGGAAATTGCCGGTGACAACCTGCGGCAGGTAAAGGAGCGGGCATTGCGCCTGCCTGAAGTACAATCGGCAGCACAACAGGGCGTGCGCCTACGCGTCTTACTAAAGCGCAACACACTGGACCCGACCCAATACCTGCGCGAACAACTGGCGGACCAACATCTCGTCCTGACTCACACCCGACCCAGTCTGGAAGACGTTTTTGTGGCCTCCACCACAGGGAGCAAGCAGCAATGAGCTCACTGAGCAGGGTGGGCGCTATCGCTGCCAAGGAATTCAAACAACTGTCGCGCGACCGCATGACCTTCGGCATGATCGTGATGATCCCGCTGATGCAGTTGATATTGTTTGGTTATGCTATCAGTACGGTGGTGCGCAACATTCCCATCGCGATAGTCGACAATAGCGGCAGCGCGGTGGCGCGCGCTATCACCGAACAAGTACGCGTTACCCAGGTGGTGGAAATCGTCGGCCACTATGCCACCGCTGCCGAAGCGGAAGCGGCCATCGTCGCTGGCACTATTCGTGCGGCACTGATCTTCCCGGAAAATCTCACGCAGCGGGCGGCAGGCGGCGAGCCGGTGGCACAATGGCTGGTGGACGGTTCCGACACCATGGTGAGCGCAGCCGTGTTAGGACTGCGTACCATGCCCCTGCACCTGGAAGCCGGAGCCCCGGATGGCGCCTACCAGGCTACCGCTCCAAGTTTCGAAGTCGCCGTATTCTTCAATCCCGAGCGTCGCTCCGAGGTAAACATCGTGCCCGGACTGTCCGTGATTATCCTCACCATGACGCTGGTGCTGTTCACTGCGGTGGGACTGGTGCGCGAGCGCGAGCACGGCAACCTGGAATTACTGATCACCACGCCGATTCATCCACTGGAGTTGATGGTGGGCAAGCTGGTGCCCTATATTTTTGTCGGGCTGATCCAGATCATCATCATCCTGGGGCTGGGCTGGCTGGTGTTCAATGTGCCGCTGCAGGGCGAGCTACACCACCTGGTGGCAGTGATCCTACCTTTTATTGCCGCCAGTCTGACGCTGGGTCTGTTGTTATCCACCATTGCCGAGACCCAGATGCAGGCCATGCAGATGACCTTCATCCTGTTGATGCTGTCCATCCTGCTCAGCGGTTTTATGTTTCCCTTTGACGCCATGCCCAAGACGGCGCAGTACATCGCCGAGATTTTGCCGGCCACTCACTTCATGCGCCTTATTCGCGGTGTTTACCTGCGTGGTGCGACTGCGGGTCAACTGCTGCCGGATATCCTGTGGCTGCTGGGCTTTACTGGCATCATGCTGACCATCGCCACCAAGCGCTTCCACAAATCGCTGGATTGAACCGACCGTATGCGATTGCGCGCTCTGCAGTTTCTATGGGTACTTGTCGCCAGCCTCGCCCTGCTGGCCTGCGGCAGTGGTGAATCCAATGTCATACAGGGTAACCGCGACGGCATTCTGCATTTCGGCAATGGCACCGAGCCGCAGGGGCTGGATCCCCACGTCGTCACCGGCATCCCGGAAAGCCACATCGTGCATGCCCTGTTTGAAGGGCTGACTGTCAAAAACCCCTACACGCTGGAGTCGGAGCCCGGCGTCGCGCGGAGTTGGGAGGTCAGCGAGGATGGACTCACCATTGCGTTTCACCTCAACCCACAGGCGCGCTGGTCCAACGGCGACCCGATGACGGCACAGGATTACGTGTGGTCCTGGCAGCGTGCCCTGAGCCCCGCCATGGGCAACCAGTACGCCTATATGCTTTACCCGGTGGTCAACGCCGAGGCCTTTGCCACCGGAAAACTCGATGATTTCGCCGCCGTCGGCGTCAAAGCACTGAATGAACACACGCTGCAGGTACAGCTGAATGCGCCCACACCGTACTTCATACAACTCATGGATCATGACAGCACGTTCGCGGTGCACCGACCCACGATCGAAAAGTATGGCAAAGCCACCGATCGTTTTACACCGTGGACACGAGTCGAAAACATCGTCGGCAACGGCCCCTTCCGCCTCACCGACTGGCAACTGAATCGTCGTATCACCGTGGCGAAGAGTGACACCTACTGGGACCACGATCGGGTGCAGCTCAACGGCATCGTGTTCTATCCCACAGAAAATATCTCCAGCGAAGAGCGCATGTTCCGGGTGGGACAACTCCATTACACCCAGGTGATTCCGCTGAACAAGATTCCCGTGTACCGGGCCATGGATAACAGCCCCTATGTCAATGCACCTTACCTGGGAACCTACTACTTTCTGCTCAACATCAACAAGGCGCCGCTGGATGATGTGCGAGTGCGACAAGCGCTCGCCATGGCGGTGGATCGGGAGCGTCTAAACAACACCGTGTTGCACGGCTCGAATGTGCCCGCCTACACCATTACCCCGCCCGGCACGCTCGGCTACCAGCCGCCCGCCGTGTTCAAGCACGATGTGGCGCGGGCAAGGCAGTTACTGGCAGAGGCCGGCTATCCCGATGGCAAAGGCTGGCCGGGACTGGAACTCACCTACAATACCAGCGAGAGTCACCTCAAGATCGCGGTGGCATTGCAGCAGATGTGGAAGGACGCGCTCAACATCGACGTCACACTGGCCAACCAGGAGTGGAAGGTTTACCTGGACTCGATAGACCAGATGAATTTCCAGATGGCGCGCCGCGGCTGGATTGGCGACTATGTTGACCCGAACAATTTCCTCGACCTGTTCCTGTGCGGCGGCGGCAACAACAATACCGGCTTTTGCGATCCTCGCTACGACGAGATGATCCAGCGGCGGGCACCGCAGGCAAAAAACCGCGAGGAGCGCTACGCTATCTTCAAGGACGCTGAAACACTACTGATGGAACAGATGCCCATCATCCCCATCTACACCTACACCAGCAATCACCTGATCCATCCCAGTGTGCAGGGCATGCCCTCCAACCTGATGGACTCGGTAAATTTCAAGTATGTCGCGCTGGATAAGAACTGGAAGGCGCAAGAATAGGCATGTGGCGCTTCGTCGGCTCTCGCCTGTTGCAGGCCATCCCGGTGCTACTGGTAGTCATCACGGTGACGTTCTTTCTGGTACGTGTGGCGCCGGGCGGACCCTTCGCCAGCGAGAAAGCCGTTATTCCCGAGGTCAAAGCGGCGCTCGAAGCGCAGTATGGCCTCAACCTTCCGCTATACCAACAGTACACCGCCTATCTGGGTGATCTGTCCCGAGGCGATCTTGGTCCCTCCTTCAAATATCCCGGACGCAGCGTTAACGAACTGATTGCCGCAGGCTTTCCGGTCACCGCAGAACTGGCTCTCTATGCACTGCTGGTGGCACTGGGTATTGGAGGTATCGCTGGTGTTGTCGCTGCCCTTAGGCCCAACACAGCGCAGGACTATATTTCCATGTCTGCCGCCATGATCGGCATCTGCATGCCGTCCTTACTGCTGGGACCGCTGCTGATCCTGATTTTTGGTGTTTACCTTGAGTGGCTGCCGGTATCCGGCTGGGGCGACATTCCCGGGGACAAAATACTGCCATCGATAACTCTGGGTTCCGCCTACGCGGCCTATATCGCCAGGCTAAGTCGCGCCGGAATGTTGGAGGTGATGTCGCAGGATTACATTCGCACCGCCCGCGCCAAGGGTCTGCCCGAATGGCAGGTGGTGGTGCGCCATGCACTGCGCGGCGGCATGATTCCCGTGGTGGCCTTCCTCGGTCCTGCGTTTGCCGGCCTGCTGTCAGGCTCTTTTGTGGTGGAGACCATTTTCCAGATTCCCGGCCTCGGTCGCTTCTATGTGCAGGCCGCCTTTAATCGCGACTACACCATGATCCTCGGCTCTACCGTGTTTCTCGCCGTGCTCATCGTGTTGTTCAACTTGCTGTCTGACATCATCGCCGCCTGGATGAATCCGCGGCTGCGCAGCCAGTTCGGTGAACACTAAATGACTACGCCAGCGCTTACTGACATCGCACAGGCCGAACAGGGCACCTCACTGTGGCAGGACGCGTGGCTGCGTCTGCGCCGCAATCGGCTGGCGGTGTGCGGCCTGGCGGTGTTGGTGTGTTTTATTCTGATCGCGCTGCTCACTCCGTGGATCGCGCCCTATGGCTACGCGCAGCAAAACCTGGAACTCGGTGCAGCACCGCCATCGGCGGCACACTGGCTGGGTACGGATATTTTCGGCCGCGACCTGCTGACCCAGATCATGTTCGGTGGCCGCATCTCCCTGGCGGTGGGTTTTATCGCCACGGCGGTAGCCCTGCTGATCGGTGTGACCTGGGGCGCCATCGCCGGTTACGCGGGCGGCCGCGTGGATGCCGTGATGATGCGCCTGGTGGATATTCTCTACGCCCTGCCTTTCATGATTTTCATCGTGCTGCTGATGGTGGTGTTCGGGCGCAACATGCTGCTGCTATTCCTGGCTATAGGCGCGGTGGAGTGGCTCACCATGGCGCGTATCATGCGCGCGCAAGTGCAAGCCCTGCGTCAGCAGGAGTTTGTGGAGGCGGCCATTTCCCTGGGCCTGTCACCGGCCGCTATTATTCGTCGCCACCTCATTCCCAACGCGCTGGGACCGATCATCGTGTACACCACGCTGACCATTCCCAGCGTCATGCTGCTGGAAGCGTTTCTCAGTTTCTTGGGCCTCGGCGTGCAGCCGCCGCAAACCTCCTGGGGTTTGCTGATTTCCTACGGCGCCGAAACGTTGGAAGAATATCCGTGGCTGCTGTTATACCCCGGCCTCGCGTTGACGCTGACCCTGTTCTCTCTCAACTTCCTCGGCGACGGACTGCGCGATGCGTTGGACGTGCGCGGCGCGAGGGACTGATCGCGTGCTCACTGTCGAACACCTCAGCGTCAGTTTTGTTACCCGCATGGGCACCACCAGAGCGGTGGACGATATCAGCTTCACCGTGCAGCCCGGCAAAATCACCGCCATTATCGGTGAATCTGGTTCGGGTAAATCGGTGGCCTGCTATAGCTTGCTGGGGCTTATTCCGCAGCCGCCTGGACGCATTGATGGCGGCCGCGCGCTGTTCCAGGGCCGTGACCTGCTGCAACTATCAGCGACCGAACTGCGTAAAATACGCGGCCGCGATATCGCCATGGTGTTCCAGGATCCCATGACTTGCCTGAACCCCTACATGACCGTGGGCAAACAGTTGATGGAGCCGCTTCTCTATCATAAGAAAGTCTCGCGCGCGCAAGCCCGTAAGCGGGCGTTGGAGCTATTGGAGGAAGTGGGTATTCGTGAGCCCGCCTCCACCATCGACAACTACCCGCACCAGTTCTCCGGCGGCATGCGCCAGCGCGTGATGATCGCCATGGCGCTGATCAATGAACCGAAACTGTTAATCGCCGACGAGCCCACCACCGCGCTGGATGTCACCATTCAGGCGCAAATCCTTGACCTGCTGGCCTCAATACAGAAAAAGCGCGCTATCGGCGTGCTGTTTGTCAGTCACGACCTGGCGGTGGTCGCGGACATCGCCGACCAGATTGTGGTGATGCAGGCGGGGCGTATTGTCGAGACAGGCAATCGCGACGACATCTTCCGCAACGCCCAACATCCTTACACCCGAAAGCTGTTGCAGGCGATTCCCAGGGGTGGCAAAGCGGAAGAACTGCCCGCATCAGAGGCGTTGGTCGAGGTGCGGAATCTGTGCACCTGGTTCGATCAGGGTGCAGAGGCAGTGAAAGCGGTCAATGACGTCAGCTTCGACATCCATCGCGGTGAAGTGCTGGGACTGGTAGGCGAATCCGGCAGTGGCAAATCCACCATCGGCCGATCCATTTTGCGCCTCCTACCGATCACCGCGGGACAGGTAATATTCGGCGGCACAGATGTCACTGCACTGGCCGGACGAGAACTGAAAAACCTGCGCCGCAAAATGCAGATCATCTTCCAGGATCCGTTCGCTTCGCTGAATCCGCGCATGACCGTGTATGACGCGCTGGCCGAGCCGCTACTGCTGCACGGCATTGAAAGTCGCAGCACCGTCGCCGCCAGCGTCTTGCGACTGATGGACGATGTAGGCCTGGCTCGGACCTACGTGCGCAAGTATCCCCACGAGTTTTCCGGCGGCCAGCGCCAGCGCATCGCCATTGGCCGCGCGCTCGCTACCCGCCCGGAATTTGTGGTGGCAGATGAGCCAGTCTCCGCGCTGGACGTCACCATCCAGGCCCAGATACTGGAGCTGCTGCGCGAGCTGGGCAGGGAGTACGGCCTTACCCTGCTGTTTATCTCCCACGATCTGGCCGTGGTGCGCCAGCTGGCGGATCGCATTGTGGTATTGCATCAGGGGAAAGTGGTGGAGCAGGCACGCACGCGTGATTTGTTCGAGCGGCCGCAGCACGCCTACACCCGACAGTTGTTGGAGTCGATTCCCGGGAGATCACTGCTGGCAATGGACGCCTGAGCACGGCTTCGCCAGGGCTTGTATCTACTGTGACACGTGAACCTGCATTCAGGCGTCTGGAGATCCACCCCATTCATCCCGCGGAATAGAACCGGCAGTGTCAAGAAGTAAAGACGACTTCATCAATGGCAGAGCGAATTTTTGAGAGTAACGCTGTCAGATTTCCCATCTCAACATGATCACACGCGCCCTTTATAGCCCCGCATTTACTGTGCCCCAATCCTTGATCGAATATGACCTCCGCGGATGTTCACGAATCAATGCAACTTAGAATAATTGCAAATGGATGTTGTCCGTCAGACGTTTCATTCGCCTGCCGCAACAAGGTTCAGTTTGCCTTTAGATTTTCCATAAAGCGCTTGTTGCCATCTACCAACAAATTAACGGCCATTTCAGGTGTGATAGCGTCTCGTGCTTCTTTGGTTAGTGTTTTCAATCTGCATCCCAATAAATCTAAAGTTTGTGATGGCGGAAGACGCTTATGCGGTTCTTGGCTTTGAGGTTAAGTTGGACCATTTTATCTGGAACTCAACTTCCTCTTCTGATCCTTCTCGTTCGTGCTCAATGTTGTATATTGCGCGATCCGGCGCATATTGTATCGTTTAAAGGCTATAAATCATGCGTGCCCAATTGTGGCAGCAGTGCGTTCTATCACAACCACGTGGTTGCTTAAATCCTGTATAGTTAGGTAGGATGCTTGGTTTTCGAATGGGTAAGCTAACACATCGTATTGTACGATTATCGGCTTGTGCGGTTAGCCAGACAGGGGGGTATTATGAGCGCTCGATTGGGCATTATCGGCGGCGGGCAACTGGCGCTGTATTTGTGTGAAGCTGCCCAGTCCCTGGGGTTCGAAGTCGCCGTTATTTCAGAAACTGAGGATGCGCCTGCACTGCAGCGAGCGGACAAGTCGCATATTGGAGCCATAGACAGCATATCAACGCTCGACCCATTTCTCGCGAATTGCGACGTCATCACCTTTGATAAGGAGGATATACCTGACGAGACTCTTGCTTATCTGGTTGAGGCAGAGAAGCGGGGGCGTATTGACGTTCTACCCAAGGCGGGCACAATCTCCATGCTGAAGGACAAAGCGCTGCAAAAAACATGGCTGCTCCAGCAAGGTTTGCCGACCCTACCCTTCGAAATTATTTCCGGAAACACTTTCTCGCTTGACGATCTGACAGGGATGTTTGGCCGGTCACTCGTACAAAAATCTCGCCGTGGAGGATATGATGGTCGTGGCGTACAGATATTGACCGATGTGGAAGCGGCCCATCAACTCTGGAATGTCCCGAGTATCGTGGAACCTTACATGCAGGATTGTCGCGAAATATCAATAATAACTGCGCGCTCCCAAACAGGTGAAATCCAGACTTATCCACCAGTGAGTATGGAGTTCGATCCGCAACTCAACTCCGTCACAGTCGTATCGATGCCTGCAGCAATCAGCCCGCAGCTTGGCCAAGAGGCGATTGATTTGGCGGAGCGGGCAATCATGCTAATGGATGGCATTGGTATATTTGCCATCGAAATGTTTATTACGCCTGAGGGGAAATTGTTGCTCAACGAGATATCACCGCGTGTACACAACTCTGGTCACCTCACACTGGATGCCTGCAATGTCTCGCAGTTCGAACAACACGTGCGCGCGATATTGGGCTTACCACTGGTGGTGATCAGTCAGGAAACTCCCGCCGCTATGCTAAATATTCTATACACAGAGGCCCTGCGGGATAGCTGTCCGGATAGACCTGGCACTGAGAGGTTGCCCGATCTGGGTGCAATCGTTTATTGGTATGGCAAAAGATCCGGGCAAGTCGGGCGAAAAATGGGTCATATCAATGCCGTGGCGTCCAATGTTGAAGAGGCAGTCGATTTGGCCAATCGGGCGCTTGCTGTCCTGTGCAGCAAAGATCGGGAGCGAGCAGCATGAATCCGCTGGTCGGAATTATAATGGGAAGTGATTCCGACCTCCCAATCATGCAAGCGGCAGCAAACCTGCTTGATGAACTGAACGTTGCCTACGAAATCGATATCGTTAGTGCGCATCGCACCCCGGAAAAGCTGCATGAATATGCCAGTTCAGCCGAGGCACGTGGACTAAAGGTTATCATAGCCGGTGCTGGGGGGGCAGCTCATCTGCCAGGTATGACCGCGGCATTGAGCATCCTGCCGGTGATTGGCGTGCCGATAGGAGCCACTCGATTGGAGGGCATGGATTCATTACTGTCCATCGTACAAATGCCAGTCGGCGTGCCGGTGGCAACTGTGGCCATCGACAACTCAAGCAATGCGGCTATTCTCGCTGCGCAGATGATCGCTATCGGGGATACGGAACTCAGGGAACGGCTGCGTGGTTATAAAGCGGGCTTGCGTGACAAAGTCATGGAGAAATCCAGGAAGCTAAGAGGCCAGTTGCCTCCTCAATAGCGCTAAGGTCCCTTGCCTACCGAAGGGACATTCCCCTATCACCCCGCAGCACCTCTATCCTACAAATCGATTGGACGACAGATACGCCTTCAATCGAACCGGTCGGTCACCGCGCCTTTTGAAGCAGTCGAGACCAGCTTCACGTACTTCGCCATCACTCCGCGCGTGTAACGCGACGCAGGCTGTTTCCAGACGGCGCGACGCTTGATCATCTCTTCGTCTGAGACATGGACCTGTAGTAACTGTTTATGCGCATCGATGGTGATCTTGTCGCCTTCCTGCACCAGCGCGATCGGCCCGCCCACAAAGGCCTCAGGCGCCACGTGGCCGACCACCATGCCCCAGGTGGCACCGGAGAACCGTCCGTCGGTCAACAGCCCTACCGATTCGCCGAGGCCCTGGCCGATGAGCGCCGATGTCGGTGAAAGCATCTCCTGCATGCCCGGGCCGCCCTTGGGACCTTCGTAGCGGATTACCACTACGTCGCCAGCCTTAACCTTGCCGCAGATAATCGCTTCCATTGTCTCCGACTCGGAATTGAATACGCGCGCCGGCCCGGTCATTACCGGGTTCTTGAGGCCAGTGATCTTCGCGACACAACCTTCGGGCGCGAGATTGCCCTTGAGGATGGCGAGGTGTCCCTGCTTGTACATGGGATTGTCCCAGGCACGGATGACGTCCTGATCGTCGCGTCTGACCGGATTGAGCGCCGCCAACTCCTCGGCGATGGTGTGGCCGGTGATAGTCATGCAATCGCCGTTCAGCAGTCCATGATCGAGCAGCATCTTCAATACCACGGGGACGCCACCGGCTGTGTGGAAGTCGGTCGCGACGTACTTGCCGGAGGGCTTCAAGTCGCACAGCACCGGCGTGCGCAGCCGGATGCGCTCGAAGTCGTCGATGGTCCACTCAACATCGGCCGCCGAGGCTATCGCGAGATAATGCAGCACTGCGTTGGTTGAGCCTCCCGTGGCCATCACCAGAGCGATCGCGTTCTCGATCGCCTTGCGCGTGATGATGTCGCGCGGTCGGATGTTCTTCCTGATCGCATGCACCAACACTTGGGCCGATTGCGCCGCCGAATCGGCTTTCTCAGGATCCGGCGCAGCCATTTGCGAGGAGCCGAGCAGGCTCATACCGAGCGCCTCGAACGACGAAGACATGGTGTTTGCGGTGAACATGCCGCCACACGCGCCCACCGTCGGACAGGCATTGCGCTCGACACCCTCGAAATCTTCCTTCGACATCTTACCGGCCGCGTACGCGCCCACAGCCTCAAACGCGCTGGCGATGGTCAGGACCTGGTCTTTCCAGTGCCCGGGCTTGATGGTCCCGCCATAGACGTAGATCGCTGGAATATTAATGCGCGCGAGGGCCATCATTCCGCCAGGCATGTTCTTATCGCAGGCCCCGATCACCAGCGCCCCATCCATCATCTGGCCGTTGACAGACGTCTCGATAGCATCTGCGATCACCTCGCGTGACACGAGCGAGTACTTCATACCTTCTGTGCCCATGCCGATGCCATCGGTCACGGTCGGCACGCCGAACATCTGCGGCTTCGCGCCCGCAGTCTCAAGCGCAAGCATGGCCCGATCGACTAGTGGCTGGATTCCCGCGTTGCACGGGTTCATGGTGGAATGTCCGTTAGCGACGCCGACGATAGGCTTGTCGAAATCGGCATCGCCGAAGCCGACGGCTCGAAGCATGGCACGGTTGGGCGAGCGGTTATCGCCGCCAGTGATAAGTTTCGAGCGCCAGTTGTCGGCCATATGATGATCTTCTGTTTGTGTGGGTGGTCGAACATGGGATTCGTACCCACGTTCAGGCGGACTAAGGCCCGCAGCGTTCAGAGCGAGTTTCGTCGAGTTTCGGTCCCGTGTCTACTGTATGTCTGAGATCGACAAATGCCAAGTTCATGGTCTGAGAAATCTTCCGTCCATTCCACAGTTTCTGGGTAAGGCGTTCGTCACTCAGTTCTACAAAGCGATAGCGATCAGTTGCGATACAGCCTCACCATGCAATTTATCTCCCATGATCTGGCCGTGGTGCACCAACTGGCGGATCGCATTGTGGTATTGCGCGCAGGAAAAGTGGTGGAGCAGGCCCGCACGCGTGATATGTTCGAGCGGCGACAACACGCCTATACCCGCCAGTTGTTGGAGTCGATTCCCGGAAAATCACTGCTGACATTGGAGATCTGACCTCCTGAGATGTTCCCTGGCACCACTGACTGCTCCACTGTGTGTGGCTCGATCAATACAGTGCACGAGCAGTCTTCGATCGATCTCGGATGGCGAGTCTGCTTTCTGTATGGGCATCCACCATGGGCAGACCGTTAACCCCTCGATACATTACCCAATAGTGCTGTGTCAATAAGTCTGTTGGTACTTTGTTCAAATGTTTTTGTTTGGGGTGTGTCGATACCATAGGTCAGGGATTGATGATGTCGTCATTTTGTCTTGAGCCGAGCGCGGCGTATGCCTGCTTCACTCGCCCACAAATGAAGGTGGAGCGAGTGAGTCGGGTTGCGGTTCGATTAGGCCGCCTGCTGCGGGGCTTGTTTTAATTTAATCATATAGAAGCCATTAGTCCGGTGGAATATCACCAAGCTTGAGGTGTCAAAGCCCTTGCGTTGGATTAATTTGCGTCACTAATAGGGGATATCATGCACCACAGGAATTCGATACGGCTCGCGGCAGCAGCAGTTGTTGTCGCCTCGACCGCACTATTTACTGCCAACGTTTTGGGACAAGCGGCGCTAGCGAAAACTGGCTTCGACACTTTGACGCCAGCCAATTCAACGACCACGGCGGCTGGCAATACGGCTCGCTACGTTGTCAGCTTGACGCTGCCATCAGGCGCGCCCAGCGAGGTTGTCATTTCCGACACAATTCCCGCAGGCACGCAATACACCGCGGGTTCGTTGAAGCCGCCGTCAAATGCAGTTCCAAAGTGGTCGACGGACAATGGGTCGACATATGTCGAGACTGAGCCCAGTCCTGCCTCGTCGGTGACCAATGTGCGCATCGAGGGATTGGGGTCGGGCCTGCTGACCGATCGCGGCAACGTGTCCCCTGTACCACTGCCGCCCGCTGCTTCGATCAGTAGCGGCACTTCGGGCGGGGACGGTTATCGTGTGATTCCTTATAACGATAAGGTATACACGGTGTTTCACCATCGGTCAGATCGGCCGCTATATTGTGCGGATGTCGTAACCGGCGCCACATGCCCGGGCTATCCGGCGAACGTTCCTGCGGCTACGGGCGATGCGTTTACAGCCGCGAGTGGCGATGGATACTTTGTAACTGCCGGGCAGTACCCAGAGTACGTCAATCGCGCGACTGGTCAGCTGTACTTCTTCGCGAAAAACATCGCCACTCAAAAAATTGTCGTGGTTTGTGCAGATTTGAATACCCAACAATCGTGTGGAAACTATGAATTTTCGAGCGCACCGTCTGCCCCCGCTGCGACTTCTTACGGGATGGATGGTGGTATTAACGGCACGCAGCTATACGCGCTGACAACAGCGGCAAATCCGCCAACCTATGCGTGTTACGACGCAGCGACGAACGCGCCCTGCGCAGGATCTGCAGCCGACGGTACTTTCGTTGCAGGGACGGGCTTTCCGGCAGCCTCGGCTGGCGGTAACTACGCCCAGGGGCAAACCCTGGAGGTTGGCACGCGCATGTTCTCCTACATTGGAATGGGTCTAAATCGTCGCATCAACTGCTTTGACATGGCAACCAACGCCCAGTGCGGCGGCGGAAACTTCCCGCTTATTCCGGGTACCTTCGGTCCCTTGTTTCCTACGGCGAATTCGAGTGGCGTCGCCGATGGATTCTGCGTGGCATGGGCCGCCCCGACGCTGGGGACGACATGCTTTGACCTCAACGGAGTCGCGCAAGCAAAACCCAATCTCGCCGCAGCGCTACAAACTCGTGCGCCGCTCTTCAATGGCGCAGTCTCCATCGCATTTGGCACTGCGCTTCTTTACAACGGCAAAACGTATTGGATCGCGGATCTAAGCTCAGTCACACCCCAAACCCTAATGATTCCAAGCCAGAAATTTTGCTGGGACTGGGCGACGAACGCCCTGTGCTCTGGTTTCAACACGACGCTCAGCCCATCGACCAAGGGCAGTATCGATGCCTTTTACGAAATGACCAGCGATCCTGATCGTCCAAATTGCCTGTGGGGCCTGGGCGACAGTGGGCAAATTCGTGCGTTCGATCCGCGCGATGGAAGTTCGTGCGGCGGAAAGACGACAGTGCAAGTGGCTATGAACCCTGGGATCTCGTACTGTGATGGCAAGCCGCATGCCATAACCTGGAATCAGCTCGAACTGTTTGGCCTGACTTCCGGCACCGATTTCACTTCTGCTACCTTGACGATTCGCGATTCGGTGGGCGATCCGGTTCCGGGCTTCGACGGTGTCAACGTGCCCGCTTTTCCTTTCGATATCAGTAGCATCGGGTACGCGGGAGTGACCACTGAACTCGACATTTTACTCGAGCTTAACGGCATTCCCACTCCGATTCCCGCCGCATACAGCGCGACTCCACCGCCTTTTCTTACGGCAACATGGTCAAGCGACCCTGCGCAAATGTGTTTCGATGTAAACGTGCTTTGCGCAGCGGCAGAACCGCTCAATAATACGGCTACGGGTATGATAGGTACCACGCCGGTCAGCGCCCTTCACGCCTTCAGCACTGTGAGCAAGGCAGCGTGCGCGGCAGTCTCAGGGCGTGTTTACCTGGATCGAGACAGCAGCGGCGCTTACAACACGGGTGTGAGCGCGGTGGCCGACGATCTCAACATCACGGCTGTCGATTTGTCGCTGTCGTGTACCAACCCAACGATTGGTCCTGTCTCTGCGATGACCACGGCAAGCGGCTACTTGTTTGCAGGCGTCGACCCCGGTGCAAGTTGCACGATTACTGAAACGCAACCTGCGCAATACGCAAGCGGTATCGAGAACCCAGGCAACAGTATCGCCATCGCTTCTGTTCCTGCGGAAGGCTCCTCGAATAACAACTTCGGAGAAATTGCAGGCACCGTGAGTGGTCGCGTATTCAATGAAACGACCAGCGCGGGCATCGCCGGTCAAACCATCAATCTGACAGGGGACGATGAAAGCGGTGGGTCGTTTAGTGGCATCACAACGACAGCCCCTGCCGGTGGTTTGGCCGCAGGTACTTTGTGCCTATCGCAACCGGCGCTTGCGGTAGGCGAATACTATTTCTGCGATGTACCACTGGGCTCAAGCTACACGGTCTCGCAGCCTGCGCAACCGGCGGGCACCACTAACGGCACAAGCAGTGCTGGCTCTTCAGGCGGCACGGGTAGTAATCCGACTGCCACGTCTAGTCGAATCGTGGATGTGCCGGTTTCAAGCTCCACGCTGTTGGCTGCGGGCAACGATTTCGGTGAAGTTCAGATTCCTTTTAGCGACATGACACCGGCATTTGGCATATTGCCGCGGGTGATCGCACCCGGGCAGATCTTCAGCGGCCTGTCTTTAGTTTGCACCAACGCAGGCCCTTCGGCAGCCGCAGACCCACTATGCGCGCCGTCAGTGGCAGCGGGACAGGGCTCGATTAGCAACATCGTTTGCACCGCAAGCTCCGGATCTACGGGGACGAGCGTAGTCGTTGGCGGCTCTCTCAACTGTACCTTTACCTTTGCTGCGTCAGGTGCTCCAGGTGGCGGTGACGACACCAGTCCAACAACGGTCACATTCCTTGCTGGCACAGGGGCAACGAATGACAGCATTGGCGGTATTAGCTCGGGGATTAGCGGCAGGACCTGCATGACGTCATCCACAACGAACAACTGCGTCGCCACAAGCGCGATCATCATCGATGCAGTGGACGATACATCCATCGCGGTACCCAATGACGCGGTTAGCGTGTTGCCATTGCTCGGCAACGACACGGTAGAGCGCAATGGAGCGAGTGCGACCGACGGCTCATCAAACGTGAGTGTTGCCGGAAACGGCGCGATCACCTGCGAGGACTGCGAAGACACGCCTGCGGCCCTCGTGTTGAATAGCGACGGTACCGTGACCGTGCCTTTTGGCGCAACGCCTGGCACTTACTTGATTCCCTATCAAATCTGCGCATTGCCGGCGAACCCGGCTCCGCTTGAAAATGCCTGCGATACGGCGGTTGCGACTGTCGTTGTGGGTGCTGCTAAGGCAGTGCCGAGCTTGAGCACGCTTGCGCTCGGGCTGTTATCGTTGCTGCTCGTCGCAATAGGGTGTGTGCGTATACGTCGCGATTTCTAAAGCGCTGTGAGCAACTTGAAAAGGAGCCGGCGGGCTCCTTTTTTTCGTCGTGGACGCGAGTTGTTTGAAACGGTCAACGAAGGCCTTGTAGTGGTATGACCGTCATGTTTTTGCACGCACTCAGAGCTTCTTCAACCACTCCAGACAACCCGCCGTCTCGGCCCAGCAGTCTCGCATGTCTTCACGATAGATCCATGCCTGGTCTTTACCACCAATCCTGATGCGTTGGGGGTTGAGTTTCGGTTTGGCTGCGTTCTTGCGGAGCAGATAATCTTTCACCTCGGGTAAATGATCTGCGGCACTGCTTAACCGGTCAGCAGCCCCCGCCAGATCGCCGAGTCGGTACAGCGCCAGTACATGCCCGAAGCGGGTTTCCGCCATCATGTCCTGAGGGTAGTTGGCACAAATCGCCGCCGCTTGCTCGTTTCTACCCTGATGCAGACAATAGTTGACAAGCTCCGCACGGTAGCCGTGATTATCGGTCGGGTTGATCTGCAGATAGCGCTCGGCAAGTCGCATGGCCTCGGCTGTGTCCTCAAAAATATGCTCACAGACCTGAATCTGATGGGCGAGAAGCCGCAGCGCCGGGCGATTTTCGGAGATAATCCAGGGCAGTGTCTGGGCAGCAGGAAGCGCAGCCTGTTCGATAATATGCGCGGCCCGCTGCAACACGCTATAGCAATCGCGCATCGGGCCAAACGGTGTTTCGCCCAAGGGATGCGTATAAATCAAGGTGACGATATCGTCCAACACATCGAGGCTGTTGATCGCTTGCGGGTGCTGTTCAAGAAAGCATAGCCATTCATCGTCCAGCGGGTCGCTCCAGATATCCTCGCGATTCATCGGCTCGAAATCAATCGAGAACGGCTTGTCCAGCGGGCGTAACTCATGCCACTGCGCTTCCAGTTGGACCACGTGCTCTGGCGGCAGCAGGGTCGCGGCATTCGCCAACGGATCCTCCAAGTCCAGTTCGTCGTCAGTCTCGCCATCATTGAACAGGTCGCGCGTGAGCGGATCTCGGTCGCTGGCTGTCGGCTGCGCCGTGCCCATGGTCTTGATCCGGTAGCGGGGCAGCGGTTGTTCAACCTGTAGCCAGGCCAGTAACCGTTGAAGGCGGTCATCGCCGTGTTCACTGGCCTGGCGCATTTGTTGTTGCAGAGCTTGCAGCGGGTCGGTTCGAGCCAGATCGATGGTCGCCACCAGTTCCGGAAACTCCTGATGATACCGTTTCACACGCGCGTACCAGAAGGCTGCCCGCTGCCTGGCCTGGTCGAGCTGCTGTGACGATACCAGCAGGACCAGCTCAAGCAGCGCATGGCTGGGATTGTCCGGGTCGGCGCGCATGGCTTCCTGCAGGGCAGCGTGCGCCGCCTCAAAGTTTCCCAGGTCCTGCTGCCAGGAGGCTGTTCGCTGCCAGGCCGCGCTGCGAATCACCTTGTTGTGGTGTTGACGCATGCGTTGCAGCAAATCGCGCTTCTTCCTGTCGGTTCTGTAGTGGCGGTTGTAGGCATCGCAGAGCAAATCCAGCAGGGCTTCGTGGTCGCGGCCGACGCTGGTCGCCTCGCCAGCGAACAGCGGTTCCAGCATTTTAATCACCTGTGTATCGTCCTGCTGCTGGAAGAAGTAGTAGGCCATTGTGGCGATACCATCCACCGGTAATTCACCTGTCGCCTGCATCTCCTTGATGTGGTTCTTGCTGCAAACTTCAGGGATCAACTGCCAGTAGAGTTCCTCGGGAAAGGGCTCTGGGGCTGGCTGACTGGCGCAGCATTGTTTGTACTTGCGTGTTGAACCACAAGGGCAGGGCGAGTTTCGCTGCGGCCTGGGCAGTGGCGCGGGTCTGAAGCGATTGGCCGGGATGGGTGCTGCGTTCCACAGTGCCGCACCCATCCAGTAGGCAACCTGCTCATGTCTGGCGGGATCAATGCCTTCAAATGCCGTTGGAAAAAGGTAAGGTAAGGCGCTTCTCGCCCACTGGAGAAACTCCTCTGCAGTCGCGCCTCTGATGATGATCAAGGAGGTAGCCACACACAAAACGGTGTGTATCTCGCCAGCGCTTTCGAACTCGCTATTCGGCTCGATCAAATCCATAGGTGTAACTCCAGTATTCGGGGGAATGTCATGGGGGGAAAACATTCCA
>JANNVJ010000119.1:0-65254 GCA_031414375.1 Haliea sp. | reverse complement strand
GTTTTTGGGTGTGAGCCTATAAAAGCTAAACCTGCGCTATCCCTTTATGGATCACGTTGGTTGGCTTCGTTGCGGCTTGTGGCAGTGGGCTTGCCCCGCTTGCTCAAACTGCTGGTATATTCGCCGCGGAGCATGCCCACTGCCACGCGCCTCGTATCTCACGTACATCACAACGGTTGAGTTCACTCCGCCAGAGTCCGTCCGGGGATAAGGCCTGAAGAGCGAATATCCCAGCCTTCTGAGCGATCAGGCCTTATCCCCGGACGGACGGTTCGCACGTGCCCCTACCGATAGACATGGGGTGTGAAGCAAACCGTTCACGGCGCACGCGCGGGAGTTAGCAGGGGACTTCCGCCATCCGAACCCGATGATCGGAATAATTTTTCTTCAGTGCGATCGCGACGCCGGATAAATCATCGACCACAGCCAGCGCCAAAAACTGTTGTCGGCTAGTACATCCCTGTCCACCCCATCAAAAAAGCGCTCCAATCCTGCCGGGTCAGCAAAATAATCCATGCGCGTTTTGAAGCCACGCTCGGGGTCCAATTCCTTGACCACCTGCGCCGGACTCCCGGCGACAACGACATTGGCAGGCACGTCGCGGGTGACCACAGCACGCGCGGCGACCACGCTGTTATCGCCAATGGTAACTCCTTTAAGCACCGTGGAATGGTCGCCCAACCACACGTTGTTGCCAATACGCACCGGGGTAGGGCGCTCATCCCGCACCATGCGGTCATAGATCGTGTGCCAGTCTGAATCAGTGACATAGGCGCCATTGGCCAGCATCACTCCGTCGCCCAAGATAATTTCGTCGCTGGCACTGAGCCTGGAGCCTGGGCTCATCAGGCAAGCATCGCCAATCACCACGCGGCCCTGGCCAACACCACGCCCCCAAACACCCACTTCCACTCTGTTGCCGGGCTCACCAATTGCGGTAAAGCATTTGCCAATCTGGATATTGTTGCCGGAGAGGTGCACGTACCAGGGCTTCATAATCGTATGGTGGGGGCCCAGAGATACACACTCCGGACGCAGGAAATACTCCGCGTACCAATATCTGAACTTCAAATAGTATTTCTTCACCCAATAGGGTCGCAGGTCGTCGCGCATGTGGAGCCTTTTATCTGTGTAGATATGCCTATGGTCGGGAGTTATCATCGCAGCGGCTGCGACCAACATCAAACCAGCTGCCCTTAACAGTCGCATTTTGGAGGCGTTTAATTACTTTGCAAGCCAATTCACGCCCGGTCAGCAGCAATCAGCACCACCTGCACCCCAAACTGGCCATAGTTGTTCGCCGCCACCTGGAGACGACACACCGCGCGGTGGTCGCTGCACACAATATACAGGCGTACGAGGCCCTGACCAGCGCACTGCGCGCGCAACCTCGCCCGTTGGTACTGGATTCTTTCTGCGGTACCGGGCACAGCACCGCAGCACTCGCTACGCGGCATCCCGAGCACCTGGTAGTGGGCATCGATAAATCGGCGCAGCGATTGGCGAAACATCCGTGCAGCGGCAATGATAATTACTTGCTGTTGCAGGCTGACTGCGAGGATATCTGGAACCTGTTGGTACGCGATGGACTGCGGACAGACCATCACTATATTCTCTACCCCAATCCCTGGCCCAAGGCCGCGCACTTGCAAAGGCGCATACACGGCCACGCCAGCTTTCCGCTGCTGTTACAGCTGGGCGGCATACTTGAACTGCGTTCTAACTGGCAGATTTATGTCGAGGAGTTCGGCTGCGCCATGCATCTGGCGGGGCAGCGCGGACGCGTCAGTATGCTGGACGCGAGCAGTCCAGACCTGAGCCTATTCGAACAGAAATACCGGCGCAGCGGCCATGACCTGTGGTCGTATACTGGCAGGATCATGCCGTGACGGAAAAGACCTAATAGGCTACAGTGCGCTCTGCAACGGGAGGTACACCCATGTCCTCGAACACTACCGATCCCATGTGGGAACGGATTCGCCTGGAAGCCGTCAAGCATGCGAGCGAAGAGCCCATACTGGCCAGCTTTCTGCATGCCACCATTCTCAATCATGCACAATTGGAACTGGCCCTGAGTTTTCACCTGGCCAGCCAGTTGGATAGCTCCACAGCCTCCTCGCTGCTACTGCGCGAGGTGATTCTGGAAGCCTTCAAAAGCGATGCCTCGATTCTCGATGCAGTGCGCGCAGATTTACAAGCAGTGGAGGATCGGGACTCTGCCTGCCACGAACTCTACATTCCTTTCCTTTATTTCAAGGGCTTCCACGCACTGCAAACCTACCGCGTGGCCCACTGGCTGTGGACCAAGGGGCGGGAATCCCTGGCTCTTTTTTTCCAGAACCGCATGTCGGCGGAGTTTGGCGTGGATATCCACCCGGCAGCTCGTCTGGGCCAGGGCATTATGCTGGATCATGCTACCGGCGTGGTCATAGGGGAGACGGCCGTCGTTGGCAATAACGTTTCCATTCTGCAATCAGTCACCCTCGGCGGTACCGGCAAGGACGAAGGCGACCGTCATCCGAAAATCGGTGATGGTGTGCTGATCAGCGCCGGAGCCAAGATTCTGGGCAATATCCGTGTCGGCGAAGGTGCCAAGGTGGGGGCGGGTAGCGTGGTGCTGGAAGATGTGCCGCCACACACCACGGTGGCCGGAGTGCCCGCAAAAATCGTGGGGCGCCCCGCGTCGGATCAACCTGCTCTGGAAATGGAACACGACTTCTGCTGCGACGAAGCGGCAGCCAAACAGGGAACGTCCTAGCTGTGCGCGGATCGAGGCTCTGGTCGAGAAAGCCCCTTCGTATGCGAGTATAGGGGAAGCAGAAGAAGGGGGTTTATCGACCAGAGCCCCTCGCTCAACCGGACTGGTGATACTGGGGTGAAAGTTCCTGCACCGCATCAACAAAAGCCGTGACATGATCCGGATTCACCCCCGGGGTGATGCCGTGGCCGAGGTTGAAGACATGCCCGCTGCCGTGCCCATACGCCGCCAGTATCGCCGCGACCTCACTGCGAATACGCGCAGGTTTTGCGAATAACATGCTCGGGTCCATATTGCCCTGCACGGCGACCCGGTTGCCGACTTGTGCGCGAGCCACCTGTATATCCGTCGTCCAGTCGATGCCCACGGCCTGGGCGCCGCAATCAGCAATGGCGTCCAGCCACTGGCCACCCCCTTTGGTAAAGACGATCACCGGCACCCTGCGCCCGTCCGCCTCTTTCGGCAGGCCGGCAATGATCCGCTGCATATAGTTCAGGGAAAACTCCCGGTAGCCAGCAGCACTGAGGCTGCCGCCCCAGGTATCAAAGATTTGCAACGCCTGGGCGCCTGCGTGCACCTGGGCCGACAGATAGTCCGTCACCGCATCCGCCAACAGCGCCAACAGCTGATGCATTAACTGGGGCTGGTCGTAAGCCATCGTTTTGACGTGCGCGAAGTCCTTGGACGAACCGCCTTCTACCATATAGGTCGCCAGCGTCCAGGGGCTGCCGGAAAATCCGATCAGGGGCACAGACCCATTCAATTCTTTACGGATAGTGCGCACCGCCCGCATCACATAGCCTAAGTCATCCTCCGCCTTGATACTGTGCAAGGCGGCCACATCCGCCTCTGTGCGCACGGTTTTGCGAAAGCGCGGCCCCTCACCCTCTTCAAAATAGAGGCCCAAGCCCAGGGCATCGGGCACCGTTAAAATATCTGAGAACAGGATGGCCGCATCCATCGGATAGCGTCGCAACGGCTGCAAAGTGACCTCGCAGGCCAATTCGGCGTTCTTGCACAAGTCCAGGAATGATCCCGCACGCTCACGGGTGGCACGGTACTCGGGCAGATAGCGGCCCGCCTGGCGCATCATCCAGACCGGGGTGCGGTCAACGCTCTGGCGCAACAGGGCGCGCAGAAAGCGGTCGTTCTTGAGTTCACTCATCGGAAAATCTGCTGGTCCTTTGTCTGCCGCTTGCTGCTTCCTCTAACAGATCGCAGAGTTCCTGCTCCGTAGCATCATCGACAATGCAGGCCACACCAATTTCCTTGAGCAAAACCAGGCGCATCTGACCATCAACGACTTTTTTATCACGGGACATCAGCGCCAGAAACGCAGCAGCATCCATGTCCTGCGGAGGGTCCACAGGCAGATGCATGCCCAACAGCAGAGCGCGAAAATCGTCCACTTCCGAGGATGCAACCCAACCGCGGCGGGCCGACAACTGAAGCGCCAGCAGCATGCCGGTGGCCACTGCTTCCCCGTGCAACCACTGTCCATATCCTTGGCCAGTTTCAATGGCATGGCCAAACGTGTGGCCGAAATTGAGAATGGCCCGGATGCCGCCTTCATGTTCGTCCGCCGCGACCACCTCAGCCTTGATCGAACAACTGCGCTCAATGGCCTCGGCCAGGGCTGCCTCTTCGCGGGCCAACAGGCGCGGCATATGTTCCTGCAGCCAGCGATAGAACGGCTGGTCACTGATGAGCCCGTATTTGACCACCTCTGCCAGACCAGCGCTCAACTCACGTGCGGGAAGTGTGTGCAGGGTATTGATGTCAATCAGTACGGCGCGGGGTTGGTAAAACGCACCAATCATGTTCTTACCAAGCGGGTGGTTGACGCCAGTTTTGCCGCCCACTGAAGAGTCCACCTGGGACAACAGCGTGGTTGGGATCTGGATAAAATTGACACCGCGTTGATAGCAGGCCGCTGCAAACCCGGTGACATCTCCCACCACACCGCCGCCTACCGCAACAAATGTTGTATTGCGGCTGTGTTTGTCCGCCATCACCTGGTCGAAAATTCCTGATAAAGTATCGAGGGTTTTGTACTGCTCACCATCAGGCAGCACCACTTCGGTGATCAGTTGGCGGGCGCCAAGTGCGGCTCGGACCCGCTGCACATAAAGTGGCGCAACAGTTTCATTGCTGACAATGACCACCTGGGAACCCGCGACATGCTGCGCCAGCAGGCTGTCATCTGCCAACAGGTCCCGACCGATATAAACGGGGTAACCGCGCTCACCCAGATCCACATGCAGGGTATGCATTAACAAGGGCACGATATTTCCTCTGCGCTGGCGTTGAAGGGTGTCTATCATAACGCTTCGGGGGAGATGCTGTCTTTCCCGGCGCCTTATTCAGCAGTGAGTTCTTGCACCAGGCGCTGGGCCACGATACGGGGACTACAGGAGTCGGTCTCGATGATATAGTCGGCAATCTCTCGGTACAGTGGGTCGCGCTCGGCCATTAGCGTGCGGAGAACCTGCTCCGGGTCTCCTTTTTGCAACAGCGGCCGCTTCCGGTCGCGACGGGTGCGTCTTACCTGCTCCTCGACGGTAGCATAAAGATAGACAACGAAGCCGCGACCTGCCAGGGCGCTGCGGTTCTCCGGTCGCAATACCACACCGCCGCCGGTGGCCAGAACCACATCATCCCACTCGGTCATTTCCGCAACGACCTGTTGTTCGCGGTCGCGAAAACCCTGTTCTCCCTCGACATCAAAAATCCACGGGATGTCAGCCCCGGTTCGCACTTCAATTTCCGTATCCGTATCGGCAAATCGCAGCTTCAAGTGCTGAGCAAGGTACTTCCCAATAGTGGTTTTGCCGGCCCCCATGGGGCCGACCAGAAAAACTCTATGCAGGGCGGGCATGCAGCTCTAAACAACCCTAGTCAAGGAGCGTATCAGCCAAAATACGCGGCGTGATGAAGATCAGCAACTCTGTTTTCTTATGCGAGTTGGTTTCACTTCTAAAGAAAGCACCGACATAGGGTATGTCGCCAAAATACGGTACCTTGTTAATCGACTCAATATCTTCAGTTTTGAATACTCCACCCAACACCACTGTTTCCCCGTTGCTGACCAGCACGTTGGTGGTGAGCTGCGTGGTATCAATGGAGGGAATGAAGCCGCCGTTGCCGCTGGGGACCAATTCACCCACCGAGTCCTGGTTGATATCAAGATCCAGGAGTATGCGGTCATCGGGCGTTATATTAGGTGTTACCAGTAGTTGCAATACCGCATCCTTGAAGGCGGTGGTCGTTTCTCCACTGGCGGAAGACTGCTGATAAGGAATCTCGACACCGGACTTGATCAGGGCCTCCTGCTTGTCGCCAGTAATCACCTTGGGTTGTGACACGACCTCGCCCTCTCCCTCGGCTTCCAGCGCCGACAACTCGGCCGACAGGAACAAGTCGCCGCTGGCAAAGCCGACGGCAAAGCCGCTATTGGATGCAACCCCTAGGTCGACCAGCAAGGCACCTGGATAGTCGACTTTAGGCTGCGTACCATTAATGGCTGATTCGTTGAGTTTCACGACGTTTTCGGTATCGCCGGAAACAGAGACGACATTGTCACCCTTGTTCAGATACGCGCCGCCCCATTCGATCCCCAGATTGAGCGTTGCGTCTGACTGGGCTATCACGATACGAGCCTCGATCATCACCTGCCGCACTGGAATATCCACCAGTGTCAGAAGATCACGAATTTCGGCCAGTTTGGTTGCGGTGTCTGTAATAATCAGGGAATTGGTACGCGCGTCCACCACCACGGAACCCCTGGGAGACGTAAGGCTACCACCATCTTCGGAGCCCGCTTCGAACAACTCAACGATGTCTTCGGCGTTGGCGTAGCGAATACGTACAAACTCCGATACCAGAGGCGCCAGTTCCGCAAGCTGCTTGTTGGCCTCGATCTGCTGACGCTCACGCTCAGCGATCTCCGCCGCCGGTGCCACCATCAACACATTGCCTACCTGACGCTTGTCCAGGCCTTTGGTCTTCAGCACCAGCTCCAGAGCCTGATCCCAGGGTACGTTCTGCAAGCGCAGGGTGATGCGACCAGCTACCGTATCGCTGGCCACGAGGTTCAACTCTGTAAAGTCGGCGATGAGCTGCAGCACGGCACGCACTTCAATATCCTGGAAATTCAACGATATGCGATCGCCCACATAGTTGAATTCGTTCTTGCGTTTCTCTACCTCTTTTTTGCTCAGCGGTTTCACGCTGATCACATATTCGTTGTCGGTCTGGTAGGCAAGGTAATCATAATCACCCGTGGTTTTCAAAACCAGCGTGGCACCGCGTTCGGTGGTATTCACATCCACGCTGTTGACCGGCGTAGCGAAGTCAGTAACGTCGTAGCGGCGCATCAGGCGCTCGGCTACGGTGGTGTCAATGAACTCCACTTTCACATCACCGCCTTCACTGAACACGTTAACATCGACCGACGGATCGGAGAGATCCAGTGTGAGCTTACCCTCACCATCCCCGGTACGCTGAAACTGCAGATCCCTGATTTCAGACGCCACTTCGGCCACTTCAACCACTGCGTTCGTGACCTGAGTCGGCTCACTGGCTGGCTTTAGAAAATCATCGCCCTCCTGTCCGACCAACAGAAACAGATTGTTACCTTCCACGCGCGTCTCGTAGGGAACCAGCTTAACCAACTCCACAACCAGCCGCGTGCGATCGCCGGACTCGAGCACCACGGCCTTGGTCGCATTGCCATACGGTAGCGAATACCGCTTCTGTTCCAGGCTACTGGTGGCACCCGGGAAATCGATAGCAATACGTGCAGGCTTCTCAATAGCATAGGTCTTGAAATCCGGCGGCGTTTCACTGAACTCCACACGCACTTCAAACTTGCTGCCTGGCCTGGCGCTAAATTCGATGTCCTGCACCGTTGGCGCGGCGAGCGCCACGCTGGTCACAAGGCTCATCGCCAGCATAATGACTGCACTATGCAACCTGTTCCTCACGCTCTCTGTAACTTTCCCCACGGCCTTTGTCCCCACATATTGTTTTTTATTTGCCATGGCTCTAAACCATGACCTCGGCTTATACACCGCTTAATTTGATTGTGCGCGGGCGCTCTACCCATCCATCGGGCGTGCCATCGCTAACAATTTCAACTACCGATACAAATGTGTCCGTCATATCCACGATTTTGCCGTGATGACGACCCAAAAAATTCCCTGTTTTAACACGGTGTACCCCGCCATCAGGGTCTCTTACCAATGTCCAGTGGTTATCATCCCGTTCCAACGTACCCACCATGAGCAAGGAATCGAAGGTAAATTGCTCCAGAAACTCCTTGGTTCGATTGGGATCTGGTTTGATTGCAGCGATCGCTTGCAACTGAGCGATCTCGCGAACCTCGATGGGTCGGTCGAACGGGCTGCGCAAAGTAGTGGCGCTATACGCAAATGCCTCATAGGCCTTGAAAGTGGGTATAGGCGCAATAATACCGCCTGGGCGGGAGCGTTTCTCCGCCATAAAACTATCGAGGTCAGAAAAACTCTCACCAGCACACCCGACGAGAAGCGCCCCCAACACTGAAAACAACAAAATGTGACGAGAGAGGCGTTTCATTGCGGGGCGTCTCCGTCCTTGTAACGATAGGTCTTGGCGAGAATTCTCATCTGCAGGGTATTAGGGTTGTCATCCTGCGCCTTAATTTCGAAATCGTGCAGCGTAACGATGCGGGGCAGTCCTGCCATACCACTGATGAACGCTCCCAAATCGTGATAGGAGCCTGCCGCATTAATGGAAATCGGCAGCTCCACATAAAACTCCTTGGCGATCTCACTCTGCAGGTCAATAGCGGCTACTTGCAGGCCATTGAGCACGCCCTTATTGGTGATGTCTTCCAGTAGCCCGGGTACTTCGGTGTCACTGGGGAGCTGGCTGACCAATGCACCAAAGGACTCCTCCATTTCCGCCAGCTGTTGGCGATAAGCCTCGAGGTTGGCTGCCTGGAATGCCTTTTTCTCGAAATCTTTTTTGAGAGTTACCTCTTTTGCTTCGGCTGCAGTCAACTCCAGCTGCAAGTCTTTAATATGATAATAGTAGCCGCCTACCAGAATCGCGGTTAGCAACGCTGCCCAAATCAGTACCTTAATCGCGACCGGCCAGGACCCAACATTGTCGAAATCCAGATCACTCAGTTCGAATTCGCGCATTGAGCGCATGGTATCTTCAAGTGCCATCTGTCATCCTTCTCCCGACTCTTCTTCGATGGTCGGCGCTTGTACGTTTACTGACAAAATGAATGTCGTTGCCTGGCTACCGTATTCGGGAGCCGCCTCCACTTTGTCCAGAGTTGGCGCTGCTAACCAGTCGGATGAATCGAGTCGCCTCATCAAACTTGATACCCGATTATTCGATTCCGCGATGCCAGCAATGGAGATTGTCTTTTCCTTCGTGGTCAAGCTGGTGTAGAAAACACCGTCTGGCACTGTCCGCACCAACTGATCCAGGACGCGCACGATAATCGGCCTGTTACCCTGTAACTCCTGGATGACCTTCATACGATCCAACAACTGGTTACGTCGCTTTTGCAGATCCCGAATTTCTGCGACCTCCTTATCCAGTTCTGTGATATTTTCAACCAGATACTCGTTGCGAGCGGTCTGGTTTTCGATCTGTGTGTTGACGACGCGATCGGCCAGCAATACCAAGCCCGCTGCAAGAGCCAGCACCAAAGCTACGGTGGCCAGGAATGCCTTTTTAAGATCCTGGCGCCGCTCTTCACGCCAAGGTAGTAGGTTGATCTGCGCCATTAGTCAAAACTCCGCAAAGCCAGACCGCAGGCAATCATCATGGCCGGTGCATCGCTACTAAGCGCCACCGCATTCACGCGGGACGATATAGACATTTGTGCAAACGGGTTCGCCACTGATGTGGGGGTACCCAACTTCTCCCGCACCAACTCCTCCAATCCCTCCATAGAGGAGACGCCACCAGCGAGAATAATGTGATCGACATCGTTGTACTGGCTGGAGGAAAAGAAGAACTGCAAAGAGCGGGCCACTTGCTGCACAACAGCTTCTTTGAATGGCTCCAGCACTTCGGGTTCATAGTCATCGGGAAGGCCGCCCTGCTTTTTCGCCAGACCTGCTTCCTCCAGTGGCAAACCATAGCGCCGCATGATTTCGTCGGTGAGTTGCTTGCCGCCGAATAGCTGCTCCCGTGTGTAGATGGTCTGACCATTGTTGAGTACGCTCAGAGTGGTCATGGTTGCGCCGATATCAACAATGGCCACTGTGCTGTCTTGGTCCAGATTCAACTGGCTCTGTACCAGCGAGAAGGCCCTTTCCATGGCGTAGGCTTCGACATCCATTATTCTGGGGATCAACTCCGAGCTCTCGATGGCTTCAACCCTGGACTCTATGGTCTCCCGTCGACACGCGGCCAACAACACCTCAACCTGATGGTCATGCTCCCGAGATGGCCCCTGTATCTCAAAGTCGATGGCCACCTCCTCCAGAGGGTAGGGGATATATTGATCTGCCTCCAGCGTGAGCTGGCTCTCCATATCGTCGTCGCTCAGACCCTCCGGCATGTCGATCAGCTTGGTGATAACGGACGAGCCGGCCACCGCAGCCGCGACGTTTTTCAGCTTGGTGCGCGACTGCGCCACCACGGTGCGAATGGCATTGGCAACCCCATCCACGTCGTTGACGCTCTTTTCGATGACCGCATCCTGCGGCAGCGAACTGACGGCGTAACTCTCGACGCGGTAGCGGCCCCCTGAAAAGCTCAACTCCAGTAACTTCACCGTCGTTGAGCTAATATCCAGCCCCAGAACCTGACTCGATTTTCTCTTTCCAATTAGTCCGAACAACTTATTTCCCTATCAGTATCACTAACTTAGGATATTTTTATACACCGATACATTAATACTAGATATACCACAGACCAAAATATATCAAAACACAAAATAGGCTTATAATTACCAATACAACGTCGCCACCTCCGTTGCATATCCATATAAATGCCTGTTTTGTAAAGGGAATAAATGTACTTCCTAAGACTTGTTCTACGACTGTCCTTGTTTGGACTTTTGGGTGCGCTTTGGCTGTTCGCCGGTGTCTACCTTTACCTCAGCCCCAACCTGCCTGACGTTGCAACACTGCGCAACGTCAAGCTGCAGACTCCGATGCTTGTCTATACCCGTGAGGGCGAGCTGATCGGCCAATTTGGCGAACAAAAACGCAGCCCTCTGCCTTTCCAGGCAATACCGGATCAGTTCATCAAGGCGCTGCTGGCGGCAGAGGATGACAACTACTTCGCCCACAACGGAATTGACGTAATGGGTCTTTTACGCGCTGTTTCTGAGCTGGTGCTCACTGGTGAAAAGGTTTCCGGTGGCAGCACACTCACCATGCAAGTGGCACGCAACTATTTCCTGAGCCGCGATCGCACCTTTATTCGCAAATTCAATGAAATTTTGCTGGCCATAGAAATCGAGCGCTCCCTCAGCAAACCAGAGATTTTTGAGCTTTACTTCAACCGTATTTTCCTCGGACACCGCGCGTACGGTTTCGAGGCCGCTTCCGAGGTGTATTACGGTGTCACCATCGACGAATTAAGCTTGGCCCAGCATGCCATGCTGGCCGGTGTTCCCAAGGCGCCGTCCCGCATCAACCCCGTCAGTGGACCAGCGGCTGGCCTGCAACGCCGCAACTGGATTCTGGGGCGCATGCATACACTGGGTTATATCAGTGATGAGGCCTACGAAAGTGCGCGACTCGAACCTGACACCGCGAGTCTGCACGGCACACAACTTGGCTTCGCAGCTCACTACGCAGCAGAGATGGCGCGCCAGGAAATGGTGCAGCGTTACGGTGTCGCAGCTTATACAAACGGTTACCATGTCTACACCACTATTGGCAGCGATGTGCAGCGTATCGCCAGCAAAACGGTGATCGACGGTCTCATTGCCTATGATAAAAGACATGGCTATCGGGGCCCGGAGAAGCACTTGCCACCGACAAACTCCGCAGAAGATACCATTTCCAGATGGCGGAGTGCGCTCGTGGATACGCCTGTTATTGCCAATATGCAGCCTGCCATTGTTACCTCCATAGCCACCGGCAAGGCGACATTGCTACTGCGTGATGGCAGCACCCCTGATCTGCTGTGGGAAAATGGCGTGCGCCAGGCCAAACCCTATTTGTCTGAGAACGCGACCGGCCCGGCGCAACAGCCGCTGCCCAAGTTACTGGCGGTCGGCGATCTTATTCGAGTGACGCAGGAGGACGATGATAAATGGCACCTGGCTCAGGTTCCTGCGGTGCAGGCAGCCTTGGTGTCATTGAATCCGGACAACGGCGCAATAACCAGCATCGTCGGCGGTATCGGGTTTGAGCAGAGTAAGTTCAACCGCGCCACCCAGGCAGAGCGCCAGCCAGGCTCTAACTTCAAGCCATTCCTGTATAGCGCCGCCTTCGAATCGGGCTTCACGGCGGCTACCATCATCAATGACGCGCCGATAGTCCTGGAGGGCAGTTCGCGGGAAGACCTGTGGCGACCGGAAAACGACGAAGGCAAGTTTTACGGTCCGACCCGATTGCGCTGGGCGCTGACCAAGTCGCGCAATTTAGTCTCTATACGCCTGTTGCAGCGCTTGGGCGTCAGAAGATTGATAAACTACGCTAACCGCCTGGGCTTCGACACATCCGACTACGCTCCCGAATTGTCCCTGGCACTGGGTACGCAGACCATCACTCCATTGGAACTGGCCGCAGGTTACGCCGTAATCGCCAATGGTGGTTACCGGGTGGAACCCCACATCATTCAGCGCATTGAGGGTCCCGAGGGCGAGGTGGTATTCGAAGCCAAGCCACCGACGGTATGCAGAGATTGTGAATTGCACGATGCGGCGGAGCCGCAGTCTGGCGAGGAAATGAGCATGGAGGAAATCCTGGCCGAAGGTGGCAAGCAGGCTGCAGCGATGCCACCCGCAGCGCGCGTCATGGATGAAAGGGTAAACTTTATCATCGACAGCATTCTCAAGGACGTTATCACCCGTGGTACCGGGCAGCGCGCGCTGGTACTAAAGCGCAGCGATATCGCCGGGAAAACTGGCACTACCAATGGCCCGAGGGACGTCTGGTTCTCTGGCTACAATCGCGACGTAGTCACCACGACATGGGTTGGTTTTGACGATTATACGCCACTGGGACGCGACGAGTTTGGCGGCACCGCAGCACTACCGATCTGGATCAACTACATGCGCGAAGCGCTAAAAGATAGTCCACAGCTAGAGCGCCCGATGCCACCAGGCATCGTCACTGTCAAAATAGACCCGCAAACAGGACAACTGGCAAGTGCGGGTCAGCGCAATGCAATATTTGAGTATTTCAAAAAAGACAATGTACCGCAGCGCTATGGACCTGGAGGGAGCTCGCAATCAGGCGATGCGGGCGTCAGCGAGCAGATCAACGATATTTTCTAGCGCTACTGGAGTGGGTGGTAGTCGTGGGGGTAGGGTAAACGCGCTACCCCGCTATCAACCGCTGCGCGAGCTACCGCGGGGGCGATCCACGTGAGCAAGCGTCCATCCAGCGGATTAGGGATTATATAGTTACGCCCGAATGCCAGACCATCAAGATCGCAGGCCGCCAGCACCTCGACGGGAACAGGTTCCCGCGCCAACGCACTCAAAGCCAGCACCGCCGCGACTTTCATCTCCTCATTGATAGTTGACGCGCGAACATCCAGAGCGCCGCGAAAAATAAAGGGAAATCCCAGTACATTGTTAACCTGGTTGGGGTAGTCCGAGCGGCCAGTGGCGATGATCAGATCGTCGCGCGTGGCCAGCGCCAACTCCGGCTTTATTTCTGGATCCGGATTCGAGCAGGCAAACACCACCGGACGTTCTGCCATAGACAGCAGCATCGCCGGGCTAAGCAGGTCAGCTCCAGACAAGCCGATGAATACGTCGGCGCCATCAATGGCGTCTGCCAGGCTGCGCTTGTCGGTGTGCTTGGCAAATTCCTGCTTGTAGACATTGACGCCTTCGCGGCCTTCGTAGATGACGCCGCGACGATCCAACATATAGATATTTTCACGACGGGCGCCCATGCGCACCAGCAGCCGCATGCAGGCAATGGCCGCCGCACCCGCGCCCAGACAGGCGATCACCGCTTCTTCCAGGCGCTTGCCCTGGACCTGAAGGGCGTTTATCAGACCTGCCGCCGTCACAATCGCGGTACCGTGCTGATCATCGTGGAACACCGGTATATCGCACTGAGCGATCAGGGCGGACTCGATCTCAAAACACTCGGGGGCACCGATATCCTCCAGATTGATGCCGCCAAAGGTACCTGCGATGCGGGCTACGGTAGTAATAAATTCTTGCGTATCCTGCGTATCAACCTCGATATCAATGGCATTGATACCAGCAAACCGCTTAAAAAGAAGCGCTTTGCCTTCCATGACTGGTTTACTGGCTAAACTTCCGAGATTTCCCAACCCGAGGACAGCAGTGCCATTGCTGATGACGGCGACTAGATTTCCCTTGCCTGTATAGCGATAGGCGTTGGCCGGATCAATCACAATTTCACGGCAGGGTTCTGCTACACCCGGACTATAGGCCAGGGATAAGTCCCACTGCGTATTGGCAGGTTTGGTCAGTTCAACACTGATTTTTCCAGGAACAGGTTCGGCGTGATAGGCAAGTGCTTCTGTTTTCAAGTCTCTGGACATCGAACTACCTGTGCGCAACGCGCCCACCGCCGGAAAAGGGTCAATGAGAATATAGAAAAGGTACTACTGTCACAAGGCTGGAAATTCACACCTAGCGGCCGGGTGAAGCCTCCCGGTGAAACGAGGGTTAATCGCACTGCCCTGGTCGGGCTCCTGCGCTTTCGAGAGTACCGCAGAAACCTGCGGCAGCTGCCTCTTTAACGCTTGGCGCCGCGGCTACCGAACCGCTTGTTGAAGCGATCAACGCGGCCACCGCTGTCCACGACTTTCTGTTTGCCAGTATAGAACGGGTGACATTGTGAACAAACGTCGATATGAAAATCTGCGCTCCGTGTGGAGCGGGTTTGTACGATGTTACCGCAGCTGCAGGTGGCCGACACGGCCTCGTACTTGGGATGAATATCTGCTTTCATAAGATGTAGCTCCTGATCATTCGTGCCGCCACCCGATCACTGCCGAGCACCGCACTTAAGCTGGGGGAGTTGAACCACCACAGTGGTGAGCAGCTCAAAAAATAGGCGGGCATCTTACCAGACATAGTGCGATAAGCAATAGCGCGCAACGATTTGCTACAATGGGTACTTCCAGCCATTTTTCGTGTGTGACAAGGGGCGTAATGTCCGTACTTCGTGTGGCCATCCCATCGCCGCTGCGTCGCTCTTTCGACTACCTGCCGCCCAGCGACATGAGTGCCGAGGAGGTCGAGGCCCTGCAACCCGGGATCCGGCTGCGCGTGTCATTCGGGCGACGCGAGGTAACGGGCTACCTGTTGGCCGTGTGTCCCGATAGCGCGATGCCTGCCAGTGCGCTCAAACCCGTACTGGAAATACTCGATCCGATCTCCCTGATCGATCCGCAACTCCTGCAACTATGCCATTGGGCAGCAGACTACTATCACCATCCTCCGGGCGAGGTATACAGCAACGTATTTCCCAAGCGCCTGCGCGAGGGCAAACCACACCAACTGCAAGGCACACTTGCCTGGCAACTCACGCCCCGTGGCAAGGGTCTCCCGGAGCAGGCCTTGCCTAGATCCCCACGCCAGGCACAGGTCATCGACATGCTCCGGCAAACACCGGTGATCGATGCATCTGCTTTCAAGAGCTGCGGGATCAGCGGTGCCATTTTACGCAGTTTGCAAGCAAGGAATCTGATTGAATCTTGTACTGTTAGTCAGCACTTGCAAACTCCTAAAGTCAATGAAAATCTGATACTTAATACCGAGCAGGCACAAGCGTTCACGGCCTTTCAGGCATCCGGGCAGGCGTTCAGCTGCCACCTGCTGGAGGGGGTTACCGGCAGCGGCAAAACCGAAATCTACCTGCAACTCATCGCCCAGTGCCTGCAACGAGGGCGCCAGGCGCTGGTCCTGGTGCCAGAAATCGGCCTTACGCCCCAGACCCTGGCGCGTTTCCAGCAGCGCTTTGCGGCGCACATCGCAGTCCTGCACTCCGGGCTCAGCGATGCCCAGCGCTATCTCGCCTGGGAGGCCGCCCGCAGTGGCGCTGCCCATATCGTTATCGGTACTCGCTCGGCGATTTTCACGCCACTATCTGCTTTGGGGCTCATCATCGTGGACGAAGAACATGACGGCTCCTATAAACAGCAGGACGGTTTTCGTTACTCGGCCCGGGATGTTGCCGTGAAGCGGGCCCAGCTAAACGCATGCCCGATTCTGCTGGGTAGCGCGACGCCGTCGCTGGAAAGTATTCACAACGTTCTCGCTGGCCGCTATCAGCACCAACAGCTCACCCGGCGTGCGAGCAGCGGCGGCATGCCCGATATCAAGGCCCTGGATGTGCGTCGACTGGAACTGCGGGCGGGGCTGTCCGCCCCCCTGATCGAGGCAGTCGAGGATGCGTTGCGCCTGGGACAGCAAACCCTGCTGTTCCTCAACCGCCGCGGTTACGCTCCCACCCTGCAATGCCACGATTGCGGCTGGGTCGCAGAATGCCAAGCCTGCGACGCACGACTCACCATTCATCGCCGCCAGCGGCGTCTGCGTTGCCATCATTGCGGTAACGCCAGCGCACTGCTCGCACAATGCCCCCAGTGCCACAGCGCACGCTTGCTAGCCGCAGGCCTTGGCACTGAGCAAACAG
This sequence comes from Haliea sp., assembly GCA_031414375.1. Taxonomy (GTDB): domain Bacteria; phylum Pseudomonadota; class Gammaproteobacteria; order Pseudomonadales; family Halieaceae; genus Marimicrobium. The sequence continues at coordinate 48,673 of JANNVJ010000119.1, read as the reverse complement.
AAGAGTTCCTGCACACACGCTTCAAACAATGGCCCATCCATCGGGTGGACAGTGACTCTATGCAAAACAAAGGCACCATGCAGACCCTGGTTGATGAAATCAACCAGGGAGAACCCTGCATTCTCCTTGGCACCCAGATGCTCACCAAAGGCCACCACTTCCCTGCTGTGAGCCTGGTCGCGGTCATTGATGCCGATGCGCTGTTGTTCAGCGCCGATTTTCGCGGCGAGGAACGTATGGCGCAGCTCCTGACCCAGGTGGCAGGACGGGCCGGACGCGCCGAACACCCCGGCCGCGTCCTGCTGCAAACGCACTACCCCGATCATCCGGCCCTGCTCGCCATGCTTGGCACCAGCTATGCAGACCAGGGCCGGGCATTGCTGCAGCGCCGACACGAATCCGGTATGCCACCTGCGGGTCAACTGGTGGTGTTGCGCACCGACTGCCCGGATGCTGCCTACGGCGAACAATTTCTGCGGCTGCTGCGAGAACGCAGCACCGCTCATCTTCCTGCTGGGGCCAGGCTGATCGGACCACTGCCATCACCGATGCAACGCCGGGCCGGCAAGTATCGCTGCCAAATGCTGCTCACTGCGCCCCATCGCGGGGCAGCCCAGACTGCTGCCCGCTTACTGGTGGCTAACGCCGAGGAGCTACCGACCCGCTACGGACTGAAGTGGTCGATCGATATCGACCCTCACGATGTTTACTAGCGGTGACTGCACTGGCCACGGCTTGCGCTTATGATGATAATATGCCGGCCCGGTCCCGTCCGTTACCACCTGTCCGGCATCCCTTTGACGCAACGCAGGCATTACCCCTGACAATGAAGGAAGCACTCACACGCCTTATTCACGAGGCCCTGGATTCTCTGGTTGCGCAAGGCCTGTTGCCCACTGGAATTACGCCGCAAGTGCAACTGGATCACACCCGCGACAAGAGTCACGGCGATCTGGCGAGCAACATCGCGCTCGCACTCGCCAAGCCTGCGCAACGGCCACCGCGCGAGCTGGCGACCCTGATCTGTGCTGCCCTGCCGACCAGCCCTCTGGTGACACGTACTGAAATTGCCGGCCCCGGATTCATCAACTTCTTCCTTTCAGATGACAGCAACCAGACGGTAGTTCGCACTATTCTCGAACAGGGAGCCTCTTTCGGTACTAGCAATGCCGGGCTGGGACGCAAAGTGCAGGTGGAGTTCGTTTCCGCTAACCCCACCGGGCCGCTGCACGTCGGCCATGGCAGAGGGGCGGCCGTGGGCGACAGTATCTGCCGCCTGCTGGCAGCAACCGGCTGGGACGTTTCCCGCGAGTTCTACTACAACGACGCCGGTGCGCAGATTCACAACCTGGCCCTGTCGGTGCAGGCGCGCTGCAAGGGCCTGGCACCAGCAGATCCCGGCTGGCCAGCGGATGGCTACCGTGGCAACTACATCGCTGACCTGGCCCAGGCCTATCTGCGTGGCGATACCGTAGACGCACAGGACCGGCACGTCATTGGCGCCGGCGATGCCGATGACCTGGAGGATATACGCCAGTTTGCAGTGGCTTACCTGCGGCGCGAACAGGATCTGGATCTTAAGGCCTTTGCGGTACATTTCGACGTCTATTTCCTCGAATCGTCCTTGTACGAAGACGGCGCAGTCGAACGCACTGTGGCTCGCCTTAAAGAGAGCGGCCATTGCTATGAACAGGAGGACGCACTCTGGTTGCGCACCACCGACTTTGGTGATGACAAGGACCGCGTCATGCGCAAGCGCGATGGCGGGTACACCTACTTCCTGCCAGATGTGGCCTACCACCTCAACAAATGGCAGCGTGGTTTTGTCCGCGTCATCAATGAACAAGGCGCAGACCACCACAGCACTGTGACCCGTGTGCGCGCAGGACTGCAGGCGCTGGCGCAGGGCATCCCCGCAGGATGGCCAGACTACGTGCTACACCAGATGGTCACCGTGATGCGCGAAGGCGCGGAAGTCAAAATATCGAAACGCGCCGGTGACTACGTCACCCTGCGAGACCTGATCGAAGAGGTCGGGCGCGATGCAACTCGCTTTTTCCTGGTAGCGCGCGCGCCCAACTCGCAGCTGACGTTTGACATTGACCTGGCGCTGTCACAGAGCAATGACAACCCCGTGTATTACATACAGTACGCCCATGCCCGCAGCTGTAGCGTACTGCGCAAACTTGTCGAGCAGGGCTGGGAATGGCAGGCCCATAACGCACTACAACACCTGGGACAATTGCAGGAAGAGCACGAGAAGACTCTACTGCGGCGGCTCGACCGCTATCCGGAGGTCGTGGCGAGCGCTGCCCTGAATAACGAACCTCACACCGTAGCCACTTACTTGCGGGAGTTGGCTGGTGAATTCCACACCTGGTACAACGCCCACAAAATGTTGGTAGAGGACAAGACTGTGCGCGACGCGCGTGTCGCCCTCAGCCAGGCGGCAGGTCAGGTAATCAACAATGGACTTGGCTTACTGGGCGTATCCGCCCCGGAGGTTATGTAAAGGTGCCCCAGGATTTCGCCAAACGTAAGCAGGACACAGGCGCAAGGAAAGTCCCCGCGGAAAAAACACAGGCGCGGCGCAACACACGCGACAGCGCGCCACGCGGCAATGGCTTGCGCGCGTATATTGCGGGCGTGTTGACAGGAGTGTTCGTCAGCTTTATCGGCTACCTCGCGGTGCTACCCCAAGCCGAAGTCCCTGCGCCGGAAAGTGGCGGCACTGCGGCGACTCCTGAGGTTGCAGTGCCCAAGCCACGCTTCGACTTCTACACGCTGCTGCCCAAGCAAACTATCAGTTCAGAGGAGGAGCCTGGCCCGGTGGAACCGGCAGCGGTTGTCAGCAAGCCTCCTGCACCAAGCGCTGCGCCGCAACCGTTCTTCCTGCAGGCGGGATCGTTCCGCCAACAAGCGGATGCCGAGCGGCGGCGCGCCGAATTGGTATTGCTCGGGCTGACTCCTAAACTGGAGGAAACGACTAACGACAGTGGCCACTGGTTCAGGGTGTACCTCGGCCCTTTTGACTCCCACGAGTCCATGACCAAAGCTCGCGGCCTGCTGGCCAATCAGAATATAGAGACGGTGCTTCTGAAACGCAGCGATCCCTGATTGCAGCACCCGGACTTGAATTTCAGGCACATCGCCCCATAACTGCAGACTGGGCCTACTGGTATCCCAATATTTAGGCCCGCAGGAGACAATACGTGGAACAGTTCCGAGGCACGACCATTCTTTCCGTGCGCCGTGGCGGCAGTGTGGTTATTGGCGGCGACGGACAGGTGTCTATGGGCAATACCGTGATGAAAGGCAATGCGCGCAAGGTGCGGCGCCTTTATCGAGATCAGGTGTTGGCCGGATTCGCTGGCGGCACGGCTGACGCTTTTACCCTGTTCGAGCTGTTTGAAGCACAGTTGGAAAAACACCAGGGGCATCTGGTGCGCGCCGCCGTCGAATTGGCGAAAGCGTGGCGCACTGAGCGCGCGCTGCGACGACTGGAGGCGCTGTTGGCCGTAGCCGACAAGGACACGTCGCTGATTATTACGGGAAATGGGGATGTCATAGAACCCGAAGATAACCTGATTGCTATCGGCTCAGGCGGCCCCTTCGCCCAGTCTGCGGCCCGCGCCCTGCTGGACAACACCGAACTGGACGCGCGCACCATCGTGGAGAAAGGCCTGGGCATCGCCGCTGATATCTGCATCTACACCAATCACAATCGCACTATAGAACAACTGGATTTTTAGGTCCCCGTATGTCCGATATGACCCCCCGCGAAATTGTCCACGAGCTGGACAAACACATCATTGGCCAGGATGCAGCAAAGCGCGCCGTTGCTATTGCACTGCGCAATCGCTGGCGGCGCATGCAATTACCTGAGGAATTGCGGGCCGAGATTACCCCCAAGAACATTCTCATGATCGGGCCCACCGGCGTGGGTAAAACAGAGATCGCACGACGCCTGGCAAAACTGGCCAATGCGCCCTTCGTCAAGGTCGAGGCGACCAAGTTCACGGAAGTGGGCTACGTCGGCCGTGACGTTGAATCCATCGTGCGCGACCTGGTGGACGTCGCAGTCAAAATGTACCGCGAACAGGAAATGACGCGCGTGCGTTTCCGCGCCGAGGAAGCGGCGGAAGAGCGCATCCTGGATATCCTGCTGCCCCCAGCTCGCGATACCACCGCTGATCCGACTTCCAGCACGCGGCAATTGCTGCGCAAGAAGCTCCGCGAAGGCGATCTCGACACCAAGGAGATAGAGATCGAAGTGAGCGCCAGTCTGCCCGGGCTGGAAATCATGGCCCCGCCAGGCATGGAGGAAATGACCAATCAATTGCAGAGCATGTTCTCCAATATGTCACGGCAACAACGCAAAACGCGCAAGATGCCGGTCAAGGCCGCCTTTGCAGCGCTGTGCGATGAAGAAGCGGCAAAAATGATCAACGAGGATGAACTCAAGCAAAAGGCGGTGGCTGAGGCTGAACAAAACGGCATCGTGTTTATCGATGAACTGGATAAGGTCGCCAAACGCGCCGAGGGTGCCGGGGCCGACATCTCGCGCGAGGGCGTGCAGCGCGACCTGCTGCCGCTGATCGAGGGCTCCACCGTCAGCACCAAACACGGCATGATCAAGACCGACCACATCCTGTTTATCGCTTCCGGCGCATTCCATTTGGCCAGGCCCTCGGACCTCATACCAGAACTGCAAGGGCGGCTGCCCATTCGCGTGGAGTTATCGGCGCTCTCGCCCGATGACTTCGAGCGCATACTGACCGAGCCCAACGCCTCGCTGACCGAGCAGTACCAGGCCTTGTTGGCCACCGAGGGAGTGGAACTGACGTTCACCCAGGACGGCCTACGGCGCATTGCCGAGACTGCCTGGCAGGTCAATGAGAGAACCGAGAATATCGGCGCCCGGCGACTGCACACCGTGATGGAGCGACTGCTCGAGGAAACCTCCTTCGGCGCCGCCGATGCGGGCCTGCAACAAGCGACTCTCACGGTGGACGCGGCCTACGTTGACCAACAATTACAAGAGCTCAGCACTAACGATGACCTGTCGCGGTTCATCCTGTGATGGCCGCGGAGTCAGAACAACATAAGCCCGTCGCGATCCAACTGCACAGTCGCTCCCGGCAGCTGGAGCTTGCGTATGACGGTGGCGAGTGCTACTCCCTGAGCTGCGAATACCTGCGCGTGCACTCTCCTTCGGCTGAAGTGCTCGGGCATGGACCGGGACAGGAAGTGCTGCAAACTGGAAAGCTGAATGTCGGCATCGCGGCGATCAAACCGGTCGGCAACTATGCGTTGCAGCTGGTGTTTGACGACGGCCACGATACCGGCCTGTACTCCTGGCGCTACCTGTATGAACTCTGCCAGGATCAGGAAGCCAAATGGCAGAACTATCTGGACCGCCTGGCCAAGGCTGGGGCCGGTCGCGACCCCGATGTCCAAATCCTGAACCTGCATGGCTAACAGTATTTGGGGTCACAGTATTTGGGGTCAGAGTAAAAACTTCAGATCTCCAACGTCGACTCCACCAAGGCAAAGTAGTTTTTACTCTGACCCCAAATGCTCCCAGCCTGACCGGGCGCATGCATCAGGTTATACTGCATCGTTCCTCGAATCACCGGCGGAGGCGCCATGAACGACAAAGACACCACACACTTCGGCTATAAAGACGTAGCGAAGGATGCCAAGGCCGGCATGGTGGCCGATGTATTCCACTCGGTGGCGGCGCGTTATGACCTGATGAATGACTTGATGTCAGGCGGCATACACCGCATCTGGAAACGTTTCACCATCGAGTTGAGCGGCGTACGCAAAAATAATGCCGTGCTGGACATCGCTGGCGGCACGGGCGATCTGGCGGCCCGCTTCGCCCAGCTCGTAGGCCCCGGCGGGCGCGTAGTGTTGGCTGACATCAACGACTCCATGCTGCAGGTGGGGCGCGACAAGTTGCTGGATACGGGCCGTCAGGGCAACATCGAATTTGTGCAGGCTGACGCCCAGCATTTACCCTTCCCGGACGACAGCTTCGACTGCGTTACCATTGCCTTTGGCCTGCGCAATGTCACGGACATCGACCTCGCCCTGCGCTCCATGTTGCGCGTGCTCAAACCCGGCGGCCGTCTGTTGGTACTGGAGTTTTCCAAACCGAAAAATGCCCTGCTCAGCAAGGCCTACGATACCTATTCTTTTCGCGTGCTGCCGGTTATGGGGCGGCTGGTGGCCAATGATTCAGACAGCTACCAATACCTGGCCGAGTCAATCCGCAAGCATCCTGACCAGGACACGCTCAAGGACATGATGGAAGACGCCGGTTTTTGCCAGTGTGAATACCACAACATGACAGGGGGCATCGTCGCACTACACCGGGGCATCAAGGCCTGAAATGGTTGCCACAGTGGACCCCACGCTGCACACCGCTGCCCTGGCCACACTGGAGGCCGCGCTCAATCGCGCCCTGGCCCTGTCACCCCACAGCAAGGCAGAATTGGCGCAACTGGAGGACCGTGTATTCGCCCTGCATTGCACGGCGCCAAACCTCGATATTTACCTGCACCCGGGCACACAAGGACTACGCCTGACGGGTGTCCACCTCGGCCCGGTCACCACCAGCATAAAAGGTAAAGCAGCCGATTTTACCGAGCTGGCCACCGCCAGTGATCCCACCGCCACCCTGATCAATGGCGGCCTGGAACTGCAAGGCGACAGCGCGCCATTACTGGAGCTGCAGCGTATTCTGGCGGCACTGGATATGGACTGGGAAGCGCCCCTGGTAGACACCCTTGGGGACGTCGCCGGGCACCAGCTGGCACAGCTATTACGCCATGCCTTTGCCTGGGGCAAACAGGCATCGCTCAGCCTTACCAGACAGCTGGACGAGTTTATCCATGAAGAAGCGCGGCTCAGTCCACCGCGACTGGAGGTGGAAGATTTTTACGCCGACATCGGTGAGCTGGGGCTGCGTGTAGACCGGCTGCAATCGCGCACTGAGCGCCTGCGCCAACAGCTGTTGAAGTTGCGGAGCTGATCGGTGTCCCGCCTTCTGCGCCTGGCTAAAATTCTGCGGATCGTCGGCCGCTATCGACTGGATGAGTTTATTGATAGGGAGCGCCTGAGCGCTCTGCCGCGCTTTGCCCTGGGTCTCTCACCGTGGCATTGGCATCCGGCACCCGACCTGCCGCGCGGAGTGCGCCTGCGCCGTGCTCTGGAAGAGTTGGGTCCGGTGTTTATAAAGTTCGGGCAGATGCTGTCCACGCGGCGCGACCTGTTGCCCGCCGACATCGCTGACGAGCTGGCCAGGCTGCAGGATGATGTACCGCCATTTGAGCAACAACAGTCCATCGCCATTATTGAGAAGGCGCTGGGCAAACCGGTGTCCGAACTGTTCGCGAGCTTCGAGAGCACACCGATGGCGTCTGCTTCGGTAGCGCAGGTGCATGGCGCCACACTGCACAGCGGTGAGCGGGTTGTGGTCAAAGTGGTACGCCCGGATATTGAACCTGTCATCCGTCAGGACATCGCGCTACTGTTTACACTGGCGCGGCTGGCAGCAAAATACCATCCTGATGGTCGACGCCTGCGCCCGGTAGAAGTGGTGGCAGACTACAAGTTGGTCATTCTCGATGAATTGGATATGTGCCGGGAAGCCGCGAACGCCTGCCAGCTGCGGCGCAACTTCGAGAACAACAAACTGCTTTACGTTCCCGAGATCTACTGGGCATACACCTGCCGCAATGTGTTAACCATGGAGCGTATTGCGGGGATTCCAGTGACCGATCTTGAGACCCTGAGGGCACGAGGTACTGACCTTAAGTTACTCGGCGAGCGCGGTGTCGACATATTTTTCACGCAGGTGTTTCACCACAGCTTCTTCCACGCCGACATGCACCCGGGCAATATCTTTGTAGATGCCACCGACCCTGCGGACCCGACGTACATCGCTGTCGACTGCGCTATCGTTGGCAGCCTGTCGGATGCGGACCAGTATTACCTCGGCCGCAATCTGCTGGGCATCTTCCGGCGCGACTACCGTGAAGTAGCACAGCTGCATGTTGAATGTGGCTGGGTACCTCCTCATACCCGAGTACAGGACTTTGAATCTGCCATGCGCGCGGTGTGTGAGCCGATCTTCGAACGCCCCATCAGCGAAATATCCTTCGGCCAACTGCTGGTATACCTGTTTCAGACGGCCAGCCGCTTCGACATGGAAGTACAACCCTCGCTGGTCCTCTTGCAAAAAACCCTGTTGAACATTGAAGGCCTGGGGCGTCAGCTCTACCCCGATCTCAACCTGTGGGATACGGCGCAGCCGTTTCTGGAGGAGTGGGTGCAGCAGCGCTACTCGCCGCAGTCGGTGTTCAAACGCCTGCAACGCCATGCACCCTCCTGGCTGGAGCAGTTACCGCAGCTGCCGGAAGCGCTGCTGGAGAGCCTGCAACAATCCCGAAGCAACGACCGCCAGGTGGTAGTTCAGCCGCAACGAGCTGGCGAACTACAGCGGCAGAAGGAGGAACTCGCCCGTCGCCGACGCCATTTACTGGGTGGCATCGCCGTTGTGGCGGCCGCCGCAATCGCCTTACCCGGTGCCTGGCAAACCCTGGCGCAAGCTCCACTTGCCAGCTGGTTGCTCGCCGCTGTGGGCATAAGCCTGTTATGGCCCAGTGACCGCTGATCGTATGTGCCAGGCAAGTCCCTGTGCCATAATGCCGCCCTACGTGGAAGAGTGTCATGACTGAGCCCGCTACGCTGTTACAAGACATCAAGTGGAATGAGCAGGGACTGATCCCGGTGATTGCCCAGGACTGGCAGACCGGCGAGGTGCTGATGCTGGCCTGGATGAACAGTGATGCCCTGCAACTGACCGTCAACGAGGGCCGTGCCATTTACTGGTCGCGCTCGCGGCAGGCGCTGTGGCGCAAAGGCGAGGAATCCGGCCACGTGCAGCACCTGAAGGAGCTGCGTATCGACTGTGACGCAGACACGGTACTCATAAAAGTTGAACAAACTGGGGGTATCGCCTGTCACACGGGACGGCGCCACTGTTTCTTCCAGCGACTGGAACAGGGCGCCTGGCGTGTTACCGACGACGTTATCAAGCAACCCGAAGACATCTACGGGACTACACCATGAGCGATGTGCTGCAACAATTGGCAATGACTCTCGCGGCACGCAGGCAGGCTGATCCAGAGCAATCCTACGTGGCGAGCCTGCATCTTAAGGGCCTGAACAAGATTCTGGAAAAAGTGGGCGAAGAGGCCACCGAAGTTATTCTTGCAGCCAAGGACGCCGCAGCTGGAGGGGATCGCGCCGCCGTTATCAGTGAGGTGGCGGATTTGTGGTTTCACAGCATGGTGATGTTGTCCCATCTGGACATGGATATAGATGACGTAATGCAATGCCTGAGCGAGCGCTCTGGCGTTTCCGGACTCGACGAAAAGTCAGCGCGAGACTCGCAGGGCAAATGATAGGCTGTTTACAGCGCACGTTTAACGGGAGGTAGTTATGGGAATGGGTGGATTACATATCTGGCATTTGTTGATTATTCTGGTGATCGTCATCATGCTGTTTGGTACCAAGCGGCTGAGCACATTGGGCAGCGATTTAGGCGATATGGTGAAAGGTTTCCGCAAGACCATGTCCGACGACGGTGAGGCCGCCAAACCCAGCGATGGTACCGAATCGAACAACAGTGCAGACGTCAAAGACAAGTAAGCCCTGAATGTTCGATATCGGGTTTTCCGAACTCATTCTCGTCGGGATTGTGGCCCTGTTGGTTATAGGGCCGGAGCGCCTCCCGGAAACTGTGCGGACCGCGGCAATGTGGCTGAACCGCATCAGGCGCGGCTTTAATGAAATCAAGCAGGAAGTGCAGCAGGAGCTGCATAACGATGCCGTGCTGCGAGAGTTGCGCGAAACTGGCGAGCAGTTAAAGAAAGAGGGTACCGCCATCGGGCGTGATGTGCACGACACCGCTGTGTTAGCGGCAAATCCGGCCCCTGAACATTCCACTTCCGCCGCACAGGAAAAAATCTCAACGGACAAGCCGGCGGCATGAACGAGCCAGAATCCACGGATCAGGCGCTGCCGCTGATCACGCACCTTACCGAATTGCGCGACAAGTTACTGCGCGCCATTTTATCTGTGCTGATAATCTTTCTGTGTTTGTTCCCTTTCTCCAACGATATCTACGCCTTCGTTTCGCAGCCACTGCGCTCCATTTTGCCCCCCGGTGCCAGCATGATTGCCACAGAGGTCACCACGCCTTTTTTCACTCCGTTCAAGCTCACTCTGGTGGCGGCGATTTTTCTGGCGATGCCCTATGTCCTGTACCAGGCATGGAGTTTTATCGCGCCCGGTATGTACCGGCATGAAAAGCGCCTGGCCATCCCCCTGCTGGCATCCAGCGTCCTGTTGTTCTACGCGGGTGCCGCCTTTGCCTATTATCTGGTCTTTCCACTGATTTTCGCTTTTTTTACCAGCGTCGCGCCGACCGACATCACCATCATGACAGACATCAACAGCTACCTGGATTTCGTGCTCAAGTTATTTTTTGCCTTCGGGCTGGCATTTGAAATACCCATTGCCGTGATACTGCTGATCTGGGCGGGCATCACCACACCCGAAGCGCTGGCCAGTAAACGGCGCTATGTCATCGTCGGTTGTTTTGTCGTTGGCATGCTGCTGACCCCACCGGATGTATTCTCCCAGACGCTGCTGGCCGTACCGATGTGGATGCTGTTTGAAGCAGGACTCTACTTCGGCCGCTGGATAAAGCGCTCAGCACCGACCGAAGAATCCTAACGCTTGGCCATCAGGCCGGTGACGGACAGCTTTATCCCGTTGAATGTAATGAGGCGAGAATGACCCAATGAAAGAATTCCACGGACGCGTTGCTGTTGTTACCGGGGCTGCCAGTGGTATTGGCTTCGCAACCGCAAGGCGTTTTGCCGAAGAAGGCATGCAAGTGGTAATGGCCGATATTCAGGAAGATGCACTTGATGCGGCGGTTTCTAACCTGCGCGCCGCGGGGCACGAGGTGCTCGGGGTACCCACGGATGTCTCCCGCCATGAGCAGATAGAGCAGTTGGCAGAGCAAGCACTTAGTGCTTACGGCAAGGTTAATATTGTGCACAACAATGCCGGTGTGGTACGGGCCGGCGCACTGGAGGAACTAAGCCTCGAGGACTGGCAGTGGGTGTTGGGTGTCGATCTTTGGAGTGTTATTTATGGCATCAGGGTTTTTCTGCCTTTGATCAAAAAGTCAGGTGAAGGCCATATCATCAACACGGCATCCAGCGCTGGTTTGCAGGCCACAGCCAACATTGGCCCCTACAACGTTGCCAAGTTTGGCGTGGTAGCGCTTACCGAAACGTTGAGACTTGAACTGGATGAGGCGCAAAGCCCGATCGGCACATCAGTATTGTGCCCGGGCGCGGTGCAAACGCGGATATGTGAAAGCGACCGCAACCGCGAACTGGCAGGCGTCTCCCGGGGTACTGCGTCGGAGGCAGAGCAATCGTTCAAGGAAATGGCTGGGCCCATCGTCGACGCCGGGCTCAAGCCTGCGGATGTTGCCGACATGGTACTTGTCGCAATAAAGAATAACGATTTCTGGATTCTGACGCATCCCGAGTGGAAAAATGTCATGCAGGACCGCGTCGCAGGACTGCTGAACAATCAATTGGTGACAGGATTTGGCGGGTGATTGAGCACCTGAGATAGCAAAGAAGTTCGGTGCAGACAAATAAACGAAGGGTGAGTGTTACGGCCTGAGTGTCGGCACCAGCAAGAACGAGCAGGGCGAATTGGTTGATACCCTGTTTGGCGGACGCTATCTGGACGAACTGGAAAAGCGCGATGGCCAATGGCGAATTTCAAAGCGTAGCTATATCGCGGACTGGATACACCACTTTCCCAATGGACTTGAAGCACTCACTAGTAGCGGCTTGCTGCTCAAGATTCTGGACATTAATGGGCCAGGGCATGCGCTCTATCGTCGGCTGTAGAATAACTGTTGGCGGCACGTACGGGGTACTATCAAATACGGTTTTTCTGTTAATTTTCAGGTTAGTTTGCCACGCCCACTTTCTTCAGCACCACAAAACATTCAAAACCATTTTCCTCAGCCTTGGATATGAATTCTATGGTGGCATTCCAATTCAGAACACGAATGGCCTCCATGAGGAATTCTAAAAAAGACTCGCTATTCCACACATGGGCGTGTTCTCGGCGCTCCCGTGCAGCAGCCAACGAGACGGCTAACATTTCTGTATTACTTGAACTAAACAGCTCTGGAGCTGTGTGTCGAATAAAATCTAAATAATGTTCATCATCTACAAACGTAACTGCTTGCTGATATTCGTCGAATAAATGATGAATTGTGGTTAGCTCTCGATGTTTGTCAAAGCTAAACCGCTTGTCCGGTGCCGACACTAACACGCTGCCATCAGGCCGAGTTACCGCCAATAGCTGTTCGAGGACAGATAGTGGATTTGCCACGTGTTCAATAACGTGATTCATAATAACAAAGTCATAGAGAGGTTTTACATGGGTAGTTAGAACCTCTGCATCAAGATTCACGATGTAATCGACATCAACCAGCAGCGCACTCTCGATTTCAGGAAATAGTTTCGCAGACTGTTCTTTCGAGAGAGCGTCGCAATACTCCATCGTGCAGTGCTCGGGCACACTGGCCGGGCAATGCAATGCGCCTACTTCAAGGCCTCTTCCAGAGAGTACTTTATATGCCTGATTTCTATGAGCATATCCAAAGCCACCTCGTGGCCAAAGCTTTAGCCTTACAAGTCGCTTTTTTAGCTGCATTGCAAGGGGCTTCAGACCTAATCTGCGTATCCATTTTAGAATTATCGCTGAATTCATGAACTCATGTTCCAAGATTTTTGTTTGATCGTAACCTAATAGTCCTAAACGCCTGTAGCGGCAGAGGCGCTGTCAGGCAAGGTGTACGCGGCTATCCTCAATCGCACGAGCTTAGCATAGGGTGCGCACTTACTGTTCCTCATTGGTGACAATAGAGCCCTGGTCATCGCGGCATGCCACTCCCCAATTGATCTTTTTCCACGAGGACTGACAGCTTACACTGTGAGATGATTGCAACACTCCAGCGTGGCCATGCGCCGGATCGGTATTACAATACGGTTTGAAGCGCGCTGTATCCAATCACAGAACGGGAACTGCCAACCATGAACTGGTCCGCCTCACTGCATGAAATTACCGTTGATCAACTCAAGCAGGCACTCGGACAGGCCCACGTACCGGCACTGATGGCCGCGCTGGTGCACCTGACGTCCTCCGGCGAGCACCTGCGGGGCGACATACGCCCGCTGGTGGAGCCACTGGCGGAAGTGGAAGACGGCCTCACCGAAGCCGCACGGGAAGTGGCCAGGGCAGAGGCACTGGCTGCGCTGCTTGCCTACAGAGACGCGGGCTGCCCCCATTTGCCCCCGCTGGCAGATTCGCTGATTGAAGAAACCATGCATTATGTGACGGGTACGGCAATTCCCCCGGAGCACATGGCTCTGATGCGCGAGGAGCTGAACGTGTTTGGGGAGGACCGGCGACGCGTCCCTATCGCCAGCGACACGGTACCTCACCATTATCGTGTATTGGTGATCGGAACCGGCATGTCCGGGATCCTCGCCGCGGTCCGCTTGCAAGAGGCAGGCATATCCTTCCTGGTCGTGGACAAGAACCCTGAGATTGGCGGCACCTGGTATGAGAATACGTATCCCGGCTGCCAGGTGGACTCGGCGAATCACCTCTACAGCTACATCTTCGCACCCCGCAACCAATGGAGCGGCCACTATTCCGGGCAGGCGGAGCTGTTTGAGTACTTCAACGGCGTGGTCAGGGATTTCAATCTGCGCCAGTCGATACGCCTGAATACGGCAGTGGAGCAGGCGGTCTACGACGAGCGCGGGAATTGCTGGACGGTCACCTTCAAGGACGCGGCAGGCGGCATTGCGAGTGAGCGCTTCGACAGTATCATCAGCGCCTGCGGACAACTTAACTCACCGTCCACGCCAGACATCCCCGGTATTGGCGCCTTCAAGGGTATCGCCTTCCACTCGGCGCGCTGGGAACATCAGCACGACCTGCGCGGCAAGCGCGTGGCGGTAATCGGTACCGGGTGCAGCGCTGCGCAATTCGTACCGGCGATTGTCGAGCAGCCGGCCCGCCTGCATATTTTCCAGCGCTCCGCGTCCTGGCTGCTACCGACCGAGGAATACCATCTACCGATGAGCGAGGAGGAGTTGTGGTGTTTCCGCCATATTCCGTTTTACGCACGTTGGTATCGCTTTTTCCTGTTTCGTGCCCGGGCCAATGATGGCTTGCTGCCCTTTCTCTATACCGAGGAAAATTGGGATGCACAAGACGGGTCGGTCAGTGCAGCCAATGCCGAATTGCGCGCGGCGCTGGAGGCGTCCATGCGCGAACAGGCCGGCGCTGATAGTGATCTGGCAGACGCACTGATCCCGAGATACCCACCGGGCGGCAAGCGGCCGGTACTGGATGACGGTCAGTGGATCAGCGCGCTGAAACAACCCCATGTCACGCTGGTGACGAAGCGTATCGAGTACATCGAAGCGCAGGGTATCCGCACGGCGGATGGACAGTTACACGAGATCGACGTGCTGATCTATGGCACCGGATTCAAGGCCGACCAGTTTCTGGTTCCCATGCGCATCGTCGGGCGCAACGGCAAAGACTTGCACCAGGCCTGGCAGGGCAATCCCCAGGCCTATCTGGGAATAACCATTCCGGGATTTCCCAATTTTTACTGCCTGTATGGGCCCAATACCAACATCGTGGTCGGCAGCAGTATTGTGTTTGGTAGCGAGTGCGAAATGCGCTACATCATGGGCTGCCTGAAACTCCAGTTCGAACAGGGCATTGCAAGCCTGGAAGTGAGGGAGGATAGATGCCGGGATTACAACGAGAACATCGACGCCCGCAACCGACTGCGCGCCTGGGGCTCTCCCCAGGTGGATAGCTGGTACAAAAATGCCGCAGGCAGGGTTTCGCAGAACTGGCCGGGTACGCACTGGGAGTGGTGGCAACAGACGCGCGCACCCGATCTGAATGATTTTGTTGCAATTCGTCCTGCGCGGGTGGGCACGGCGCGTTGACAAATTAGTCAAATGCTATAGTTTCATGGGCTGGAATAATTATAAATCGAGGGCACAAGACCATGACCCAGCGGGAAAATGCCATCTACGCCGACAGTGTGCTGGAGCAGAAAGCAGCGATCCCCGCGATTTACGGCGGTGTGGATTTCTCGATCCTGCCACAGCGCTATGTCAGTGATGTGGATATCAGCACAGGTATCCCACCGCGCTACCAACGCTACGCGCAAAGCGCCCTGTCCGATCCCGAGCGGGTCGAGAACATTCGCAACTACACCATGACGGGCGACAGGGTGGCCGATGCCTATGCCGCCCTGATACCGCAGCATGGATTCCGTACATTGGTCGCCATGCTGGAGCAGGCCTGCGAGCACGGTATAGAGGCCGTGACCAGTGCACCGCAAGAACTG
This sequence comes from Haliea sp., assembly GCA_031414375.1. GTDB lineage: Bacteria > Pseudomonadota > Gammaproteobacteria > Pseudomonadales > Halieaceae > Marimicrobium. Next base: position 33,102 of record JANNVJ010000119.1, on the reverse strand, counting down.
GTGACGTTCATTCGCGCGATGGAAGCCACACCGGATTGGGTTGACATGAATATGGTTGAAAAAGGGGCCCGGCAGGAGCGCATTCCCCTGGCCACGATCTCGCCCTTTGCTATTAGGGGTGCGTTCATTGCGACCTTCATGAACAAGTATACGGCCCTGCCGATGACGATGACCGGCACCCTGTCGGATTCAAAATCCGCCAGGCGGGTGTTTGAAACAGCCAGCTTCTTCACTGCAACTGCCATGCCCGGCGCGATGCACCGGTTTGGCGCCGGGTTCAAGGCTGCGGCCAAGGTGCGCCTGATGCATTCCATGGTCCGCTACAACATCATGCAGAGCGGCCAATGGGATGTCGCCACCTATGGCATTCCCATTCCACAGGTGGATCAGATGCCCGCGGGCCTGATCGGCATTTTTTTGCTGTCTTTCAAGCTGCTGGCAAAAGGACGCACAAGCTTCACGCCAGCCGAGCGTGAGCGCGTGGAAATGGCACGCTATCGCTGTTTCCTGTTGGGCCTGCCACAGGACCTGCTGGGCGAAACGCCACAAGAGATTGTCGATCTGATCATGGCCCGCACGCTGTCGCTCAGGGAAGAGTTTGACGACGCCACCTGCGGCGAGTTGGTGCGCGGCACGATGGAGGCCGAACTGTTTGAGCATTCGTCCCTACGGGGCAGAATGCATCGCTGGATGGAACGGGGCTTTTCCAAATTTTTCCTCATCCAGAATTTCTGCGACGGCAAACCCACCCGTGCCGAAAAAATGGGCATACATTATCGCTTCGATGACAAACTGGCCACGGCGGTCACGATAGCGGTGATTCTGGCCACGTCGGGTTTCTATAGCGTGGGCATGCGCATTCCTGGCGTGCGCACCCTGTTGGACAAACAACTGGTGAACAAGCTGGCCCGCCTGCTGGACAGCTACGGCCACGCCGATTTCATCACCGATGCCAAACACTACAAGCTGGCAGCGGCCGACTAGATGGTCGATACAATTTCGCGCTACCTTCCGGATTGAAGTAGTGGCGGTTAGCGCTCTTTCGCAGCACTCAAGTGTTCCTCCAAAGAGCGATTGAGACACTGATGATAAAATTCCGGATCCGGCATCATTTCCCGACAACAGAGAAAGCTCAGGAAAACGAAGCCGTTGTAACTGTTGATAGTGTGAAACAGTCCAACGCCGTCGGTCAGGCAGCCGAGGCCAATCCACACTGACGCCTTGGCGCCACAGAAATACATGGGGAATGACGGTCCGGGTACATTGGTCACAATCGTATGCGCAAGCGGAGTACGGGCGGACAATCCGGTGACCGCCATCACGCGCATCCCCAGGGACATAAGGCTGGAGGGCACGGAATTTATCATGGTGCTCAGCCTTTCGATGCCGATAGCGCTGGCGTATGCCTTGGAACTTATGGCGTCACGGTTAATGGCCTGCAGGCGCTCAACGGGGTCCTCAATGTCGGTCCTGAGATTCAGTCGCATACCGGACACTTCATTGCCGCCCTCGGTGTTGCTGTTGGAGGCGTCGCGCGTACTCATCGGTACGCCGACCACCAGTGTGGTCGCAAGCAACTCACCCTTGTCCTCCAGATACATCCGCAGCGATCCACCCACAATGCTCAGGAACACGTCGTTCAAGGTGCAGTTGCCAATCGCGTTCTTGATAGTTTTCAGATCGTTGAGGTCCATCCGCAACCCGCCAAGTACACGGTGTGGCGACACCTTGACATTGAAGCGGGTGCGCTCGCCCATGTCGTGATCGTCGATGCCGCTGGGGTCAATCTCCCGTGTGGCGACGGAGCGGGAGTTCCGGGCGTGCTTGACGATGGCCTGAATCTGTTTGGGGCTTTTAAACAACTTCATATAGGCCAAGCCCAATTTTTTCACATTGGCCGGTTCACTCTCGGGCTGCCAGGTGTCGACGGGTAATTTCTCTTTCGAGCGCGGCGCCAAGTCATGCAATGCTTCGATCATCTGGTTACCCGTGGCGCCATCTATCGCGCTATGGTGAATCTTCATGTACAGGGCGAAGCTGCCAGCGGGCAGACCGTTGATGTTATCCAGCCCTTCAATTATGTAAGCCTCCCAGGGCGGGCGGCTCAAATCCAGCGGGCGGCTGTGCAGACGAGCCAGCAGGATGCAAAATTGACGCCAGTCTCCGGGTTTGGGCAGCGCCATATGACGCACATGGAATTCGAGGTCGAACGATTCATCTTCCACCCAATAAGGGCGATCCAGATCCAGGGGCACTCGGGACAGCTTGCGGCGGAATACAGGCGACTTGTACAAGCGCTCTTCAAACCGTTTCAGGATATCTTTGAAACGTATCGGCTCTTCCCCTTTGGCGGGGGGTTCGTAGATTAGCAACGGGCTGATATGCAGCGGCGTGGAAGGCGTTTCATTGAAAACGAAAAGGGAGTCGGTGGGGCTGAGCTGCTTCATAACAGATCCTAACATGTGACCAACGCAAACGCTTGAGCTGTAGGTTCAGCGTAACTCATGCTACAGATGTAAGATATTGTGAATGTAGCGTACTGGAGGCGCGGTCTGTTCCAGCACGTCGTAGGCGGCGACATTAGGTAGTTATTAAAGCTTGTCCATCCAGTGGCGACTTTCGAAGGGCTTGATGGAAAAGCGCTCAGCCTACTTGCGATTGTTATGCGGCGTTCAGTGGCCTAATCCTTGTCACTTCCGAATTAAGGGCTTGGTTGGCTTGCCAAAGATCCGGCACGCTGGGCATTCTTGCAACCCTTGCGTGTATTTCAGGAGGGAATTTCCTGGACGTTCCAGTTTCATATAAAGACTTGGTATATTTGTCGGCGAAAGTCTTGATCATACACGCAAATGTAATGTGTCACGTGACAAAATTCAAGAAACGCTCCGGCGTGGCCACTCCCCCATTGGTGGTTTTCCACGCTAGACTGACTGTGATCGGTAAACCAGAGAAATCAACATGAACGATGCCCTGCGTCAGGCCCATGTCGAGCGAATCCGGCGCGACGGCTTCACCATTGTCGAAAATGCCATTGCGCCCGCGCTGATCGACGCGCTGAAGGCCGCACTCGCGCGCCTGGAACGTGAGCTTGATGCCAAGCCGGCGGGGAACGGATTCGAAGGCCATAAGACCGTGCGGATCTACAATCTGCTCGCCTATGGCGCGCCGTTTACCGAAGTGCCGGTGCATGAAAGCGTGCTGTCGATCGTGGAAGAAATTCTCGATCCCGGGTGTTTGATTTCGTCGCTGTCGTCGATCGCGATCGACCCAGGCGAAATCGCGCAGCCTATCCATGCCGACGATATGGTGATCCCGCTGGCCAAGCCGCACATCCCGATCGTGTGCAACTCGATGTGGGCGCTGACGGATTTCACGGCAGGAATGGCGCGACGCGCCTGGTGCCGGGATCGCACCTGAAAGACAATCCCGTCCTTGGCGGCGATTACGACTCCGTTCCCGGTGAGATGCGCCAGGGCAGCGTGTTGATATGGGATGGCGCGCTGTGGCACGGCGGTGGCGCGAACCAGACGGACCAACAGCGGACCGGGATCGCCATGAATTACTGCGCGGGGTTCATTCGGCAGCAGGAGAACCAACAGTTGGGGCTGAAGCCGGAATTAGTTAAGACCTTCTCGCCGCGCTTGCAAGAATTGGTGGGCTACGGGGTCTACAAGGGTTTGATCGGGCACATCGACAAGAAGAGCGCCGCGCAGATCCTGGGGTTAGAAGACGGGTTCGAGTCAGGTTGGACGAAGACCTGATGCCGCCGCTCACGCTGGTGGAGCATCGTCCAGAACGCGCAAAATTAAACGTGCGGGATCCTAACGCTTCGCCATCAGGCCGCCATCCGCCACCAATGTGATGCCGGTGGTGTACGCTTCCGACGCCAGATAAAAAATCGGATTGAGAATTTCCTCGGTGTCTGCGATACGCGGAATCAACGCCGCCGCCACCATGCCTTCGCCATAGTGCGGAATTGCAGCAATTGCGCTATCGGTGAGGTCCGAGTGATAACTGCCGGGCGCCAGTGCATTAATGCGGATATTCCACGGTGCCCACTCCTGCGCCATCACCTCGGTCAGCGCCTTTAGTCCCGCCTTTGTTGCCGCATAGATACCGGAATAGGCGGGTGTAATAAGTGCGGCCACCGACAGCACATTGATCACACAGCCTCCGCCGTGCTCGCCCATGCGCGGTGCCAACCGTGATGCCAGGTACCACGGACCTTTCAAATTGACATCCACCATCTTGTCGAAGGCGGCGGGAGTGATCTCGGACAGCGGCCCAAAGGCGACATTGATACCGGCGTTGTTGACCAGGATATCGACCCGACCAAAGCGCTCGTAAGCCGCCTCAATGAGCGCGTCGAGATCGGCGATGTCGCCCATATGGGCCGCCTGTGCCAGCGCGCTACCTCCCTCGGCCTCGATCAGCGCAACCACTTCCTCGCAGTTCGCGAGTTTGCGGCTGGCCACTACCACCTTGGCGCCCTCGCGGGCAAATCCCAGGCACATCGCTCGCCCCAGACCGCGACTACCACCGGTCACAATCACTACCTTGTCTTTAAACTTCTCTCCCATCTCTACCTTCTAGGGTGCAACCCTGTGCTTGATACCATTCACGACACGGAGCCATTACACTAGCACGAAGTAACCGCAGCGCCACGGAACCAGGCCATGAATCCCACTGTAGTCAAACCTGTTGAGCCAGAGTATACGTCGCGCGCCCGGAAGCACGGTGTCTCGCTCCAGAATTCACACGCCTGATGTCCTCGCGCGCTAAAAAAGGCCTGCCCGCCCTATTGCCGGTGCTGCGCCTGCTGTCGCAGTACAAACTGCGCTTGGTGGGTGCCAGCATTGCCCTGTTGTTTACCGCCGGCGCCACGCTCTCCATGGGGCGGGGCTTACAGGTACTCATCGACCAGGGCTTCGGCGGCGAATCCAGTGCCGACCTCAAGCATGCTATCGCACTGCTGATTACCATCGCGGCAGCCATGGCGTTTGGCACCTTTGTTCGATTCTATCTCGTATCGTGGCTGGGAGAGCGCATCAGCGCCGACATTCGTAAGGCGGTTTTCGAAAATATTGTGCGCCTGCACCCGGGCTTTTTTGAAACCAATCGCAGCGGCGAGATTATGTCGCGCCTGACCACCGACACAACCCTGCTGCAAACGATCATCGGCTCCTCTTTCAGTATGGCGCTGCGCAGCAGCCTGACCACCATCGGCGCACTGGTGTTGATGTTTATCACCAACCTGAAATTGAGCTTGATCATTGCGGTGGGTGTGCCGCTTGTGCTGCTACCGATACTGGTATTCGGACGACGCGTGCGCAAGCTCTCTAACGAGAGTCAGGACAGTATTGCCAGCGTGGGCAGCTACGCCGGTGAAGTCATCCAGCACATTCGCGTGGTGCAGAGTTACACCCGCGAACAGTTTGAGTCCGCCGCCTTCAACCGCGAGGTGGAACGGGCATTTGAGATTGCCCGCCGGCGTATCTGGCAGCGCTCACTGCTCATCTGCGGCGCCATACTGCTGTTGTTCGTCGGCATGTCCGGCATGTTGTGGGAGGGCGGTCAGGATGTGATCAGCGGCCGTATGAGCGGCGGCGAACTGGGTGCGTTCGTGTTCTATGCCATTATGGTGGGCACTGGTGTTGCCACTATTTCCGAAGTATGGGGCGAGCTGCAACGCGCTGCGGGTGCGGCTGAACGCCTGGTGGAACTCATCAACACGCGCAGCCTGATTGAAGATCCGGGCACGCTGCCATCGATGCCCGTTAGTGCGCGGCCAGAGCTGCACATGGATCACGTAACCTTTCGCTACCCGAGCCGCCCGCTACACCCTGCGCTGCACGACTTTACCCTGCGCATTGAGGCCGGTAAAAGCCTGGCGTTGGTGGGCCCCTCAGGGGCAGGCAAATCCACGGTGTTCGAGTTGTTGCAGCGCTTCTACGATCCGCAGGAGGGCAGCGTACTGCTAGACGGACAGGACATCCGCAACATGGGTCTTAGGCAATTGCGCGAGCACATTGCCCTGGTGCCACAACAACCAGCCCTGTTCACCGGTGACGTGCGCTATAACATTGCCTACGGGAAGTTGGACGCGACGGACGAAGAGGTGGCAAACGCCGCCCGTGCCGCGCACGCCCACGACTTTATCAGCGCGCTGCCCGATGGCTACGCCAGTCACCTGGGCGAGCAGGGAGTCAGGCTGTCTGGCGGTCAACGCCAGCGCATTGCCCTGGCCCGAGCCATTCTCAATGATCCGAAAATCCTGTTGCTGGATGAGGCGACCAGCGCCCTCGACTCCGAAAGTGAGCACCAGGTGCAGCTAGCCTTACAGGAACTGATGCATAATCGCACCACGGTGATTATCGCCCATCGCCTGTCCACCATATTGCATGTGGACACTATCGCCGTGCTGGAGGCGGGCCGCCTGATTGCTGTCGGCACCCATGAGCAGCTATTGCAGGACTGCGCCCTATATGCGCGTCTGGCCAGTCTGCAATTTCGCGAGCCGGAGCCCAGCGGCGAGCGGCTCAGCGCCGGACGGAGCCCCGATCCATCAGGCGCACTCGATCCTTACGCTCCTGGTTAACGCGCGACAAATCCTGCACCGTCTCCCTGGAAATTTCCACCATCTCTGCGAGCACGAGCAAAGTCACTCTGGTGTTATTGGCAGCGCAGCGCAGCGGTGCCGACAGCGGCGCTGCGCGAAACAGTTCGATAGACTCCTTCAGTGCGGTACGCACATGCTCTGAGGTCGTGTCGCGCACCGAGTCATAAGCAATAGATACGACTTCCAGCGACTCCATCAATGCCTCTACACCAATCCACTGTGCCAAGGTCCCGCGCTCTACTGAACGGCGCACGCTGCGGCGCAACTTGCGTGTCATATTGCGAAATTCACGCTGCACGCGCGGGCCGAAAACAGCATCGGCTACCGCGCGCAACGCGTCATCTGCGGCCAGCTCGCGCCAGTCCTGTAGGGTTAGCACGGTCTCAATGCGCGGGAAGACCAGCTTTTCTTCAAGATTCATATGCTCGTAGATATGGTCGATGTAAGCGCGACCACTTTTGACTACCACGGTGCCGGACACTTCACCACGTCGCCAGCGCTCAATGTCGCGCAATAACTGACGACTCTGTTTGGCGGTGTGATCGTGATCCCGTTGCAAGGTGTCCACGTTATCGGCAGTGCTGGCGTCCACTTCCGCCACCCGGGAGTAGATCAGGTCTTCGCGAGGGTGATGGAATCGGTCTGGCCAGGTCACCATGTAATCCATGATCTCGTAGACTACATGCGGATCGACCAACTGCCCCGCCTCGATGGCCTTAAGCTGCTCGGAAAACAGTTGCATCACAGACGCCATATGACGATGTTCCGCCCGCAAGGCCTTCATCAGCGGTTGTTCGGCCGGCTTTCTTGCGGCGGCTTTGGTGGTAGCAGCCATAACCTGTCCTCCTCAATGGTGCCCGTTTTTTGACACAATAGACTTTCACAGTAACCTGTCCAGCGCGCACCGACCTTGATCAGGCGCATGCATGGCGCAACCAGTGCTGCAGGCAGGGTTCCTGAACCAAGGTTTCAGGCGGAGGGCGTTGCATCCAGTACCGCCGGTCCGTAACCGTCAATGAAGGCCTGCGGCAAGCGTCTGGGGCGGCCACTACTGAGCTCGACGCAGGCAAAGCGCATCGCGGCGCGCAGCAGGGTAACACCATCAGCCGCACGAATGACCTGAAAACGGCGCGCCATGGTCAGTTTCCTATCCCACGCCACAATCCAGGTCGCCACCGCCACCTCATCGTCCTGCTGCGAAGCCTGCAAATAGTGAAATTCACTGTAGGTGATGACCATCGCCCGATCCAGTTCCCTGTAGCGCTGCAGGTCCAGCCCCAGCGCCGCCGAGTGCGCCCAGGCCGCCTGCTGGCACCAGTTAACGTAGACCGCATTATTGGTATGGTTTAGGCCGTCAATGTCGCCCGCCTGCACCCGAGTACGTAAAATGTGCGGATCGGGATAATCCCATGGCGGGTTGTGGGAGTGGTTCACGTCTCTTTGCCCTTCCTATACGCATATCGCGGCGCCACCCCTGGTGTCAGCTCCGGTCTATTTATTTGGGCGTTACCACCCTTGTTTATGACGGCTAATCGCTTAAATTAGCACGCCCTGAGCACGCTGCATACGAGACGTCCTGCCACCACGGGATACCGTATCAGGTGTAGCTGCTTCAAGGCGGCTATAATTCCCGCGACGTGCCAGCTGTGCTAGAGTCGGCCGCTGCCCGGGACACCGGCGGCCCAGCGGCAGGCAATACCGGGCTGCTAGCTTGACTGATAACAACACCGGTGCTTGAGCACCGACAGCACGACTAGACAAAAGTACGAGGGTACACACCGCATGCGCATCGCCATTCCCAAAGAAACCCATCCGGGTGAAACCCGGGTACCCATTACCCCCGCTCACGCAAAAAAGTTGTGCGCTATGGGGGCCGATCTCGTTATTGAATCCGGTATGGGTGTCAGCTGTGGTTTCGCTGATTCTGACTACACTGCCGCAGGCGCCAGCGTCGCTACTGACCGCAATGAATTGCTGCGCAGCGCCGACCTATTGTTGCGCCTGCGCAAACCACAACTTGAAGAGATAGCCCTGATGAAGCGCGGGGCCATCCATATCAGCTATCTGGATCCCTTTAACGAGCATGGGCTGGTAACAGCCCTCCGGGACGCGGGGGTGACGGCCATCAGCATGGAAATGATCCCGCGCACCACCCGCAGCCAGAAGATGGATGCCCTGAGCTCCCAGGCCAACCTGGCCGGTTATGTTATGGTCATCCAGGCGGCGGCTTACCTGCCGCGCATCTTTCCCATGATGATGACCCCGGCGGGCACCTTAAAGCCCGCCAACGTGTTCGTCATCGGCGCTGGCGTCGCGGGCCTGCAGGCCATCGCCACTGCCAAACGCCTGGGCGCCAGGGTAACCGCCTTTGACACTCGCCCGGTGGTCGCCGAACAAGTGCGATCAGTAGGTGCCAAATTCCTGGAAATCGACTTGGGTGAGACCGGCCAGACCGCCGACGGATACGCGAAGGAACTCACTCCAGCGCAGGTCGAGAAGCAGCGCCAGGCCCAAAAAGATATCATCGCGAAATCGGACGTGGTAATCACCACTGCACAGGTCTTTGGCCGCAAACCACCGGTTCTGGTCACCAAAGATATGATTGAAGGTATGGCCCCAGGGTCGGTGATTGTCGACATGGCTGCCGAAACCGGCGGCAACGTTGAAGGCTCGGTGCCGAATGAGGTCGTGACCTACTCTGGCGTCACCATCATCGGCAAGGGCAACCTGGCCGGTGAGGTCGCCCGTGATGCCAGCGAGATGTATTCGGCCAACCTGTTCAATCTGGTGGAAGACAACTGGTGCAAAGAGAAACACCTGTTTGAAGTGGATTTTAATGACGACATTTTACCCGGGTGCATCATCACTCATGGGGGCGAGGTGACGAACAGCACGATCAGAGGCATTCTGGAAGGCGGTGTGTAATATCTGGTGATGCTAGCCGTCTGATTGCTCGCTCAGGACCGCTCCCAGTCGAAGGCCAGTACATCTCTGATATCAGACGCGCCTGTCGCCAGCATCAATAGGCGATCGATGCCCAATGCGACACCGCTACAAGCTGGCAGGCCATGCGCCAGCGCTTGCAACAACCGCTCATCGACAGGACGCTCACACTGGCCGCGCGCACGCCGCAGTGTGTTGTCACGTTCAAAGCGCTGGCGCTGCTCGCGGGCATCGGTGAGTTCGCAGTAGCCGTTGGCCAGTTCCATGCCGTCAATGTAAAGTTCAAAGCGCTGCCCCACCTGCACATCGTCGGCCTGCACGACACGCGCAAGCGCGGCCTGGGAGGCCGGATAGTCATAGATAAAACAGATGGCGCCCTGGCCCAATTGCGGCTCCAGCACATGACTCATCAACAAGTCCAGCCACAGATCCCGGTCGCCAGACAGCGTGCCGAGATCGAGGTGGCAGCGCGCTACGGTTTCAAGCGCGGCGTCGGTTGCGGTAAAAGGATCAAGCTGCAGGTGCTCCTGAAAGAGCTGGCGATAGCTGTATTTCTGCAGCGCTCGCTCACCCAGGCACCTCTGTACCAGATCTGCCACCTCTGCCATCAATTGATGGTGATCGAATCCCGGACGATACCATTCCAGTAAACTGAACTCGGGGTTGTGCCGGGCACCGGCTTCGCCATCACGGAACGCCTTGCTGATCTGAAAAATCGGCTCTCCCCACGCCGCGAGCAAACGCTTCATGGCATATTCAGGGGAAGTCTGCAGAAATCGTGGCTGTTGCTGGGTGTCGCCACCCGCCACCATAAACGGCTCGATGGAAGGGTCGGTGATGCCACTGCGACACAGCAGTGGCGTCTCTACCTCAAGAACAGCGCGATCAGCGAAAAACTGACGCAGTGTCGCCAGCAGCTTGGCGCGCTGGCGCAATGTCTGCAGATCCGTGGCTGGCTGCCAGTGCACGCCCGGAATCTCCCGCTGCTACACTCAGGACTTACTCGCGCGACTCTGGTATTCGCCAGTGCGCGTATCGACCCGGATGACTTCGCCGTTGCTAATGAAGAGAGGGACCTTGACCACAGCGCCGGTGGTCAACTTCGCAGGCTTGGTGCCGCCGGTGGCGGTGTCGCCCTTCAAACCGGGATCCGTTTCGATAATTTCCAGCTCCACGAAATTGGGCGGAGTAATAGATAAAGGCACACCGTTGTACAGGGTGATATCACACTTGTCCTGTTCCTTGAGCCACAAATAAGTGTCCCCCACCGCCGCGGCATCAGCCTGATATTGCTCAAAGGTATCGGATTCCATGAAGTACCAGAACTCGCCATCGGTATACAAATATTCCATGGAGCGGTCCATCACATCCGCGCCTTCAAGGCTTTCACCGGATTTAAAAGTACGTTCCCACTGCCTTCCGGTCTTCAAATTGCGCAACTTCACCCGATTGAAGGCCTGGCCTTTTCCTGGCTTTACAAATTCATTGTCAAGAATGCTACATGGATCACCATCCAGCATAACTTTCATACCGGAACGAAACTCATTAGTAGAAAAGTAGGCCATGATGCTCTCTGTCAGTCGGTTACGGTAAAAAAAGAGGCTCATAATACCGCACGTCGTCCACCAATGGCAGCTGTCGAATTCCAAGTGGCGACAGACGTTTAAAGTCGGATATTCTAGCTGCTCAGGGTATCTGGATTGAAATACGAAAACTGGCTAGCTGAAATGGAAGACCATACAACCATCAAATTGACGATCCCACGCCAGGACTACACTGGCTTGCCGTTGTTCCAGCCTGACAAAGAGGCCGCCAGCAACTGGGTGCAAAGCCTCCCTGTCACCAATACTAACTCGCTGGTGCAATTGCTCGGCCACGCATTGAGTGATCTAAACCGTACAGCGCTCGGTCCGGAAGCGCGCTATAACATCATGGAGATCCTGCGTCCCAACCTCGATGTGGCTCTGTCTAACTTGTCAAAACGTTTTCTCAACCAACCTTTGGTCATGGCTGAGGAGCCCAGGCGCATGGTGGAGCTGAGTGACAGGCTGCTGACTATGACTGCCACCGCCTATACCATCGTTGCAATTGAGGCTATCCAGCAGCGCGATGCGATCCGCGACATCAATCCCGCACGTCTTACCTGTGAAGCCATTCAGCGAGCGCTGATCTTCACCGGGCGTAAAGTTCTGCAGAATTTTCAGTTGCACATGCCGATGGAAATTCATGGCTGGCAAACGCTGCACCAGTTGTATGCCCTCGCCACCAACCAGCGGCTGGCAGACCTCCCTGCGCCTGAGCCCCTGACCGGCGGAAATACGATTACCGCCACTTACCTGCAAGCTATGATGATGGCCTGCTGCAAGCCCAACCAACTGCGCCAGGGTGATCTCACAGCGCTGTATCGTGCCCTGGCGCAGTGGAGTGCTCTGGTAAAACTCGATCCCCAGGGGAGTAGAAGCGATCTGTTCCTGGTTGACCTGGACAGCGACCAACCACCCATATACAGCGTGCTGTATCGAGAACAACCGGGGGCTTCGTGTCGCTATCTCAACACCACCGCCCTGATTGAGCGCCTGCAAGCACTGAAAGTAGAGGGTGGTAGTACGTCGATCAACGTCGACCAACACACCAGTGTACCCGCCAACTTGCTGGATCATCTCATCGCATCCCTGGGCAGTATGAGTCTGCGCAATTTCAAGCGCACCGCCGCCAACAGCTCTCTATGGATCTGCGTGGGACTTAGCAGTACTCATTTTCACGTGGCCGGTGAGCGCAGCTTCGAGAAGCTGTTGTATGGCACTAACGACATTCTGGGCATAGAAAACAACCGGTTTCTACCCACCCACGTTAGACCCGATGAGTGGCAGGCGGCAAATCCTGGGGTGGACTACGTTAGCGATGTCAAGTTCGAGTCACATCACGATATTGACCTCAATCCTGCGACCAGAGCCAGGTTACTGCTGGAAGAGGATCAGGAAGTGCCACTGCAGGAACGCTATCCTGTGTTTAAAGTACAGATGGCCGATGCCAGCCCCAGCGGTTATTGCCTGGAGTGGACCGGGGAAATCCACGGCGACATCCGCGCCGGCGACATCGTTGGCCTGAAAGAGGAAGAACACAAAGACTGGGTGATTGCCGTCATCCGCTGGTTAAGCCGGCTCGACAATGCCAAAACCTTGATCGGACTTGAACTGCTTAGCCCGCGAGCTGTTGCCTGCGGGGCTCGCGTGCACCAAAAAGGCGGCGAAAAGCTGCCGCCGATGCGGGTGCTGCTACTGCCCGAAATGAAGCTCGTGGGTCAACCCCAAACTCTACTGACGCCGCGTACCGGATTCAAGGAGCGACAAAAAGTGACTATTGGCAACAGCACGCAAGCAAGTTCGATTCAGTTGTTGCGGCATATCGCGTCCACCGGGAGTTTTTCGCAGTTCGAGTTCCGCTACATAAAAGAATTGGGCGACGTGCTGGCGGAAAACCGTCATGGGCTTGCGGTCGGGGATTACGATTCGCTGTGGAGCAGCATCTAGCTAGCACCAGCACACCCAGTGGATTAGGCCTTGCTCTGGTATTTATCAGAAATACCCAACAAATACAGAATGGCATCCAGTCCAAGCGTCGAAATCGACTGCTCAGCTGACTTCTGCACCAGCGGTTTAGCCCTGAACGCTATACCCAGTCCGGCAATACTCAGCATCGGCAGGTCATTGGCACCGTCACCCACTGCGATGACCTGCTGCAAATTGATGCCCTGCTCATCGGCCAATTGCCGCAGCAGCTCAGCTTTGCGCGCCCCATCAACGATGGTGCCTCTGATCTTACCCGTCACCACGCCATCGGCGATGTCGAGTTCGTTCGCGTAGACATAATCCATACCCAAGCGGCGCTGCAGGTGCCTGGCAAAATACGTGAAGCCACCAGAGAGAATCGCTGTCTTGTAGCCCAGGGTGCGCAATGTTGCGATCAGATGCTCCGCACCCTCGGTTATTTTCAATTGGCCCGCCACGCGCTCCAGAGCGCTCTCTTCCAGACCCGCCAACAGCGCGACCCGGGTGCGAAAACTCTCACTGAAATCGATCTCTCCGCGCATGGCACGCTCGGTTATCGCGCTGACCTGCTCGCCCACGCCGGCCAGTTTGGCCAGCTCGTCGATAACCTCCGCCTCGACCAGGGTAGAGTCCATATCAAATACCACAAGTCGGCGGTTGCGGCGGTACATATTGTCCTGCTGAAAGGCCAGGTCGACCTCCAGTGCCCCCGCAACTTCCAGCAGTTCCCGACGAAATGCTGCAGAATCCTTAAGTGAGCCGCGCGCCGAAAACTCCACGCATGCCTTGCTGAGTGCGGGCAGTTCGCCGAGCGGAATGCGACCTGACAAGCGATTGATTCCGTCTATATTAAGCCCGTGATGCGCAATGACCTTCGTTACCCGCGCTAATTGATCGGACGTAATCTTGCGCGCCAGCAGCGTAATGATATAGCGCGGCCGACCCTGGGCCTCCACCCACTGGCTATAACTCTCAGGGGATACCGTACTGGTCACCACGCGCAAATCGCGCCGCAAAGCGAAATTCTGCACTGCCTCCGCTACGCGCCCATCGACGCTGCCTTGCGGTAACTCCACCAACAAACCCAGGGACAAGGTGGCGTGTATGACAGCCTGGCCAATATCGAGGATACTCACCGCATGTTCCGCCAAAATAGCAGTTAGTCCTGCCGTGACTCCTGCCTGATCTTCGCCGGAAATAGTGATGAGCAATATCTGATTCACACTGTGGGGTCCACGCTTGGCTTGGGGTGCCATTCTACCTGTTCGCGACAAGCACTGAAAAGCGTGCTTTCGGGTAACCCACCCAGATTATCCGCCGCGCAGCGCCGCATAGGGGGCATTGCCACCACGTCTGGTTTATACTGGCGCCCTTCGCTACCGGGTACGTCATTCATTGCGCGTGAACAAGCTATTCAGTCAATCCAGTCTCGGCCAACAACTGGCGCTCGTCACTGCGGGAATGTGCCTGCTGGTGAGCCTGGCGCTGGTCACGTTGGGCGCGATCTCCTCTCGTCATATGCAACTGCGCCTGCAGGAAGAATACGGTACTGCGCTGGCCAGGCAGGTAGCGACGCGTGTCAGCACCGCCATGGAGAACGGCGATTTACTGAGCATTTCTGCCTCGTTACAGCGCTTCATGGAGAGCTCTGCCGCGCAGGCCATTGCCATTACCGATGTGGAAGGCAAAGTCCTGGGGCAGGCAGGCGACACCGGGGGGCAGAACCTCTATCAATACAGTGCGCCTGTACACATCGAAGCAGATATGGCCGGACAGATTGTTGTTACCATCAACGCAGACAATGCGCGAGCCGCGCAACTACGTTTTATACTGAGTATGCTGGGGCTGGCGGTACTGCTGAGCCTGGCAGTCTATGGCGTAGGGCGCCGCTTCGGACAGCGCCTGGGCAGCACTCTGTCCACCATGGCCAGAAAAATCGCACTGGAAGAGGAAGATCCCGCGCGCCAACCTGCAAATGAAGTGCTCTTGTTGGCTCGGCAGATCGAAGCCCTGCCTATGGACCTGCTGCGCACACGCAGTGAACCGGGGCCGCAGGACGAGAACTACCGCACCACGGCCGTCCTATACTTGCACCTTTGTAGCCTCGTCAATTATGTGGACACCCTGGACGAGCGCGCACTGCAGCGGTATACACAGCGGCTGCACCAGGTGGTTTACGCTGCCGCCGGTTTTTACGCCGGTGAGTTACAGGTGGCGCGCCAGTTTGGCCTGGCCATTTATTTTAGTGGCCACAACAGCGCCGGTAGCGCGGCATTTAGAGCTGCATCCTGTGCATGGCTGGTGCGGGCCGTGAGCCAGGCACTGGAAAAGGAGATGTCTCTCTCGCTGTCTATCGCCATGGCCATTTCACAGAGCGAGTTGGGCGTCGGGACTGGCACCGATATCTACCCAGGGCTGTATACCCAGCACACGCTTGATGAATTACAGGCGGTTTGCGCCAGCAAGCCACCGCATGTCCTGCTCTCTCCCGCTGTCTGTGAGGACATTGACATCGCCGGGCGCTTGCAACATCGACCGACCGAGGTGATGGATTACGCTGTGATCGAAGAGTTTGCCGGCCCCTATCAGGATTTGCTGGAGCGACAGCTGCGCCTCATACTGAAGCGCTTGTCAGATCCGACCAGAGGCTGAGCTCGCCTGCGTTAAACCCTGACTCAGGACTCGACCAGCATGCTATCTACTTTCTGGAATCCGCGCGGTAGCTTGTTGCCGCGCCTTCCGCGTTCTCCCTGGTAGTGTTCAAGATCCTTGATCCTGAAGTTCTGGTGGCGCTTGCCGGAATGAATCACCAGGGTATCCTGGGCCGTAAACACCTGGATCGCCACCACATACTCTTCTCGCGCTTGTACACGAGCTGAGGGAATGCCAATAATTTTATTGCCCTTGCCGCGGGCCATCTGTGGCAGATCCGCGAGTGGGAAGATGAGCAAGCGCCCCTCACTCGAAACTGCAGCAACCAGGGACTCCGCCACCGATCCAATCGGCGCCGGCTGCAGTACCTGCCCACCCTTAGACAGGCTGATGACCGCCTTGCCTGCGCGATTTTTGGTCTGCAGATCACCCAACCTGGCGACGAAACCATACCCGGCGTCACTGGCCAGCAGATACAGCGCATCGTCGGCACCCATCATCAGGCCGCCAAAAGTCGCCCCGGATGGGGAGTTGATGCGCCCGGTTACCGGTTCTCCCTGGCCGCGGGCGGAGGGCAGGTTGTAGGAAGGCACGGTGTAGGCCCGACCGGTTGAATCAAGAATGACCGCAGGCTGGTTGCTGCGCCCATAGGCACACATTTTATAGCTGTCGCCGGATTTATAGCTGAGGCTCGTGGGGTCAATTTCATGCCCCTTGGCGGCCCTGATCCAGCCTTTCTCAGACATCACCACCGTGATCGGGTCAGCGGTCACCAGTTCAAGTTCACTGAATGCCTTCGCCTCGGCGCGTGCTACCAGCGGCGAACGGCGTTCATCGCCATATTTTTCCGCCACCGCCAGCAGTTCGGTTTTGATGAGGGTCTTCAATCGGGCTTCACTGCCCAGAACTTTTTGCAAGTGATCGCGTTCCTGCTGCAACTCATCCTGCTCCGCACGAAGGCTGATCTCCTCCAGCTTCGCCAGGTTGCGTAACTTCAGTTCCAGAATAGCCTCGGCCTGGATATCGGTAATCCCAAAGCGTTGCATTAGGGCGGGCTTTGGTTTGTCCTCGGTGCGAACGATATGAATCACCTCATCGATGTTGAGGAAGGCGATCAGGTAACCATCGAGGATATGCAGTCGTTTCAGTACGCGGTCGAGGCGGTGTTCAAGGCGCCGCCGAACCGTTTCAGTGCGAAACGTCAACCACTCCCTGAGAATGCGATCCAGACCTTTAACCCCCGGCCGACCATCGATGCCAATCATATTGAGGTTGACCCGGTAGCTGCGCTCCAGATCCGTACTGGCGAACAAATGGCTCATCAGGGCATCCAGATCGACCCGGTTGGAGCGCGGTACGATCACCAAACGGGTAGGATTCTCATGGTCTGACTCGTCCCGCAAATCCGCTACCATCGGCAGCTTTCTGGCCTGCATCTGCTGCGCAATCTGCTCCAGCACGCGAGAACCTGATACCTGATAGGGCAGCGCACTGATCACGATATCGCCGCCATCCGTTTCCCACACAGCGCGCATGCGCAGGCCGCCACGGCCTGTTTCATACAATGCGAGAATTTCGGCGCGCGGCGTGATGATCTCTGCATTGGTGGGAAAATCCGGTGCCAGCACATGCTCGCACAACTCGGCGACAGTAGACTTGGGCGACTCGAGCAGTCGCACCGTGGCCGCCACCACTTCCCTCAAATTGTGCGGCGGCACATCGGTGGCCATACCCACGGCAATACCGGTGGTGCCGTTTAATAGCACATTGGGAACCTGCGCTGGCAACACCACAGGCTCGTCAAGGGTGCTGTCAAAATTGGGCGTCCAGTCGACTGTGCCCTGGCCAAGCTCACTGAGCAGGACTTCCGCATAGGCCGTCAGGCGCGACTCGGTGTAACGCATGGCGGCAAAGGATTTGGGGTCATCGGGCGAGCCCCAGTTGCCCTGTCCATCGACCAGCGGGTAGCGATAACTGAAATCCTGGGCCATCAACACCATGGCTTCATAGGCGGCGCTGTCTCCGTGGGGGTGGAATTTACCGATGACATCGCCCACGGTGCGGGCCGACTTCTTGAATTTGGCCGAGGACTTTAAGCCCAGCTCACTCATGGCGTAGATGATGCGCCGCTGTACCGGCTTCAGGCCATCACCTACATGGGGCAGTGCACGATCGAGGATGACATACATGGAATAATCCAGGTAAGCCTTCTCGGCGTAGAGCTTAAGTGACACCTGCTCGGTGCCGTCGTTATCGATTTCCAAAACGTCGTTCATTTAGTGCCTTACTGTAGGTATCAATTAACTGCTCTATTTCCTGCTGGTATGCTTACGCAGGCATTTCAAGCGCACCGACAGAGCCTGATGTCTCCAGATGTTATTGGATAAGGCTTACCTCTCCAACCTGCGGGTGTGCCAGCACCGCCACCCAGTATGGCGGACCGTAGCCGTCAGGAACAACGAAATTGCCAGGATCACCCCACGGGCCCTGATCACGTAGCAATGGCATCGCAGCGGTTCCCCGGTCGCGCACTGCAGCAACACGAGGGTGAAGAATCTATGCGTCAGTGCGCCTGTTCAGCGGCGCGGGGCACAGAGATTGCCGATCGCGCTATCCGCCCGCTTGGCAATGGCGAAGGTTTAGCCCGCCTCGCGGTGACCCCGGCGATTTCCTTGCAAACCCACCAACTGCTCGTTGAGATTGACAATAGAATTGGCCATATCGATCAACAGACCGTGAATGGTTGCCGGATTGCTCTTGATCAACTCGGTAAACTGTTCCTTGGGGACTTTGACCACAGAGCAGGCAGTCTTGGCCCTCACAGTTGCACTGCGATTGGCATGGGTCAGGGCCGCCATAGCGCCAAAAATTTCGCCTTCACCAATGCGACCGACGTTGACGTCATCGACTAACACTTCAGCCACACCTGAACTCATGTTGTAGACAAAGTCGGCGCGATCACCCTGACGAATGATGATGTCGCCAGGTTCGTAGATTTCGAATCCGGGTGTCGCCGGCTTTTCTTCCTGCAGGTTGGCCGCTGTAATTCTCAACATTAAACCGGAGTAGGTGATGAGCAGGCGCGTCCACAACCTGATCGCCGCCGGCTCATCAAATACACGCTGCAGAAACTCCAGCGCAGAATAACACTGCAACTGGGCTCCAGCTTCGCTGCCGTAAAACACCGCTATGGTCTGGTCCAGACCCCCGGTAATATCAGGCAACAGAATGTCGCCCGCTTCCAGTGTGTAAATAGTCTTGCCCTGATAGCGCGCCGTAATCGCGCCACGCTGCACGACGTAGAACTGACTGCCGTCGAAGCCACGAAAATTTCCGACAAGTGTCGCCTCGACTTCAAGCGGCATGGCTGGCATTTTCACCGCTTCGAGTAGTGCGCTCACCAGTTTCCCGAACTGCTGGCTCAGCGCCGAGATATCCTGCGCATCAATGCTAACCAACATCAGCGAAACTCCGCCTGGTTTTGAATGGGAACAAGCCCTGCGCCCCTTAGCCTGGTGGCCTTTGCCGCCCGGATCGAAAGCTGTAACTAAGGTTCTTAGCGAGCTATAGTAGCAACTAATGTACCGGCGGAGAACGCCGCGACCAACTTTTGTTCAGTCCAACCACCAAGCTGAATTGAAAAACCGATGACCCTCAAGTGGCGCACCCTGGTATTTTCTGCACTGACCGGCGATGAGCTATATGCGTTGCTGCGACTACGCCAGCAAGTCTTCGTCGTCGAACAAAACTGTGCCTACCTGGACCTCGACAATCTGGATCAACACGCGATTCACATGCTTGGCATAGGAGATGCAGAACTGCTGGCGTACCAACGGTGTCTGGCACCTGGCCTGAGTTACCCGGAGAGCTCGCTGGGCAGAATCGTGGTCCACCCCGCACAGCGTGGCCAGCAGTTAGGCAGGGAACTGGTGCAGCGCGGCATCGAACATAACCTGTTGCTTTGGCCGGGCAGCGGCATCCGCATTAACGCACAGGCGCATTTACAGCATTTCTATACTGCTGCAGGGTTCATCGCCGAGGGTGATGAGTATCTTGAGGACAACATACTGCACAGGCAAATGCGCTATAAACTGTAAAAATGAATGCCTCAGCGTCAGCCACGCCCGGCACGGCGACGCTCGTGCTCTTGTAACAATTTCTTGCGCAAGCGGACGCTGACCGGAGTCACCTCTACCAATTCATCTTCCTCGATAAACTCCAGCGCCTGCTCCAGAGTATGGCGGGTCGGTGGCGTGAGCGTCAGGGCCTCGTCGGTGCCCGACGCGCGCACGTTGGTCAACTGCTTGCCCTTGATGGGATTGACCGCCAAATCGTTGCCACGACTGTGCAGACCAACAATCTGCCCCTCGTACACTTCGACATTGGGGTCCACAAACATCCGTCCTCGCTCCTGCAAGTTAAACAGCGAGTAACCAAGGGTTTTACCTTTGACCATTGAAACCAGTACGCCGTTGGCGCGGTGGGTGATCTCCGCATTCTTGATCGGGCCGTAATGGTCAAAGACATGCGTCAGGATGCCCGCGCCGGATGTCAGCGTCAGGAACAGGGAGCGAAATCCGATCAATCCACGGGCGGGAATAATAAACTCCAGCCGCACCCGCCCCTTGCCATCGGGCACCATATTCTCCAGTTCCGCACGGCGCAGTCCCAGTTCTTGCATCACAGAGCCTTGGTGCTGCTCCTCGCAGTCAATCACCAACTGTTCATAGGGCTCCTGCATCACCCCATCCACTTCCTTGCGAATCACTTCCGGGCGGGATACACCCAGTTCAAAACCTTCCCGCCGCATGGACTCAATCAGTACGGAAAGGTGCAACTCGCCACGACCGGACACCTTGAATTTGTCGGGAGAATCACCGGGCTCCACGCGCAGCGCCACGTTGTGAATCAGTTCGCGCTCGAGGCGATCCTTGATATTGCGAGAGGTAACATACTTACCCTCCTTGCCGGCAAAAGGCGAGTCGTTAACCTGAAAGGTCATACTGACCGTGGGCTCGTCGACCGACAGCGGTGGCAGGGCTTCCGGAAACGCTGGATCACACAGGGTATCGGAGATATTCAGCCCTTCAATACCCGTCACACACACGATGTCTCCAGCCTCGGCAGATGTCACATCGACCCGTTCCAGTCCCAGGTGTCCCATGACCTGTAGCACACGGCCTTTGCGTGTAGCGCCCTCGCCATCCACCACGACCACCTGAGTATTGGGAACCAGCGTGCCGCGCGTAATCCGACCGACGCCAATTACCCCCACGTAACTGCTGTAGTCCAGGGCGCTGATCTGCATTTGCAGCGGACCCTCGGAGTTAACGGCGGGTGCCGGCACTTTGTCTATGACCGTCTGAAACAGGGGTTGCATGTCCACCTGCATATCCTCGTGATCGAGGCCGGCAGTGCCCAGGATGGCCGAGGTATAGATAATGGGAAAATCCAGCTGCTGTTCCGTGGCCCCCAGCCGATCAAACAGGTCAAAAACCTGGTCCACCACCCAATCCGGACGCGCCCCGGGGCGGTCGACTTTGTTGATCACTACAATCGGATTCAGGCCCTGCTCGAAGGCCTTGGAGGTAACAAATCGGGTCTGCGGCATGGGGCCGTCCACCGCATCGACCAACAGCAATACCGAGTCGACCATGGACAACACACGCTCCACCTCGCCGCCAAAGTCGGCGTGTCCCGGGGTATCAACGATATTGATGCGGTAGCCATTCCATACGATGGCCGTGTTCTTGGCCAGAATGGTAATCCCGCGCTCACGCTCCTGGTCGTTGGAATCCATCACACGCTCCGCGCCATCGGAGCGGCGATCGAGCGTACCCGACTGTTGCAACAGGCAATCCACCAGCGTGGTTTTGCCATGGTCAACGTGGGCAATAATGGCTATGTTGCGAAGATTCTCGATCAAGGGGATACCTCGGGGCACTTGGGAGCCGTAAAAAAGGCGCGGATTATACCCCATAGCACTGCGCCGGGCTGCCACAGACTTATGTGAAATGTGTACTAATCAAGCTGACGCACGAAACGACGACTGACCGGCTTGCTGCGTGACGATTTCAGAGAAATACTTGACAACGAATTGCATTGAGGCGATAAACATTGCCTCTGATCAGGGCGGTCATTGTACGAACTTACGCTCGGTCAGTGGCGCAGGTCAGCCATGCAATCCCGTGGTTATGCGCATGCACCAAATTTACAGCACAGTGCTCTATTTTGGTGCAACAGTGGTAATTCTTGTATAATCAATGGTATAAACCCCCTGAATTTCAGAGAGTTACCATAAGCACTTTTGTGGCACAGCTCTTGCTTCCACTAAGACTGCTAATAATGCCTGCGCAGCCCGCTTTGCCTGGCGTCAGGAGAACTAACGCGGACCGGCACGGCTGGCCCGACTACTGCCCTACGGAGAACAAAAGATGTCAAAGAAAACCCTGAAGCTGATCAAAGACAACGAAGTCCGCTGGGTAGACCTGCGCTTCACCGACACCCACGGCAAGGAGCAACATGTCACCATCCCGTCCAAAGAAGTCTCTGAAGGCTTTTTCGATGGCGGCAAAATGTTTGACGGCTCATCCATCGGCGGCTGGAAAGGCATCAACGATTCCGACATGGTGCTGATACCCGACGATAGCACCTCGATGCTGGACCCCTTCACCGACGATGCCACCGTAATCCTGCGCTGCACTGTAGCCGAGCCCACCACCATGCAGGGCTATGACCGCGACCCCCGCTCTGTTGCCCAGCGCGCGGAAGACTACCTGAAGTCCACCGGGATTGGCGACACCGCTTACTTCGGTCCCGAGCCGGAATTCTTCATTTTCGATGACATAAAATGGCACGTCGACATGAGTGGCTGCAGCGTGAAGATCCACTCGGATGAAGCCGCGTGGGCTTCAAATCACAACTTCGAGGAAGGTAACACCGGTCACCGCCCGGGCGTCAAGGGTGGCTACTTCCCGGTGCCGCCGGTCGACTCACTGCACGATATTCGTGCAGCAATGTGTACCGCCATGGAGCAGATGGGCCTCGATATCGAGGTGCATCACCACGAGGTGGCCACTGCGGGGCAATGTGAAATCGGCGTGCGGTTCAATACGCTGGTGAAAAAAGCGGATGAAGTGCAAATATTGAAGTACTGCGTGCACAACGTGGCTCACGCCTATGGCAAAACGGCCACCTTTATGCCCAAGCCGATCGTTGGCGATAACGGCTCCGGTATGCACGTGCACATGTCTGTTTCCAAGGGCGGCGTGAACCTGTTTGCAGGCGACGGCTACTCCGGTTTGTCCACCGAGGCCTTGTATTACATTGGCGGGATTATCAAGCATGCACGCGCCCTGAACGCGTTCACCAACTCGTCCACCAACTCCTATAAGCGCCTGGTACCGGGCTTCGAAGCGCCGGTGATGCTGGCCTATTCGGCACGCAATCGTTCTGCATCCATTCGCATTCCCTACGAGGCGAACCCCAAGGGCAAGCGTATCGAGGTTCGCTTCCCGGATCCTTCGGCCAACCCCTACCTGGCGTTCGCCGCCATGCTGATGGCCGGCCTGGACGGTATCCAGAACAAGATCCACCCCGGCGATCCTGCCGACAAGGATTTGTACGAACTGCCACCTGAAGAAGCCAAAGCCATTCCCACTGTATCCTCCAGTCTGGAAATGTCATTGGCTGCCCTGGATGCAGATCGTGAGTTCCTGACCAGGGGTGGCGTGTTCTCCGACGGTATGATCGATGCGTTCATCGCATTGAAGGAAGGCGAAATACAGCGTTTGAACATGACGACTCACCCGATTGAGTTCGCGATGTACTACTCCGTATAAGTATCTTTCCTGGACAACAAAAAGGCTCGCCTCGGCGGGCCTTTTTTGTGCATTGACCTGCGAGTTCTGCCCGATGGAACTCTTCCCGCTCAGCGATTTCTGTTAGGGTATAGGCATTCGTGACCACGTGAGGTGCTATTCATGCCCAAATATTTTTTCCTTGCACTGCTGTTGATACCCCTGAGTGGGCTTGCCAATACGGTCTACCGCACCACGGATGAAAACGGCAATACCGTGTTTACTGACTCACCCCCGGCCAATGGCACAGCGGCCAGTAGAGTTGATATCCGACCCACCAATACCGCACGACCACCCGAAAATCTGTCGCGTCCTGCACCCGAGAATAGCGCTGTGGAGGAGTCTGCGATAGTCTCCTACACGATTGACATTACCGAACCGGCCAACGAAACCTCCTTCCCAATGGGTCCAGGGAATTTTTCCGTCAAGGCGACCGTCAGCCCCGAACTAAAAAAGGGTGAGAGCCTGCAATTATTCCTGGATGGGACCCCTCGCGACGAGCCGCAACGGAACTCGACTTGGATGCTGACCAATGTGTTTCGCGGACAGCACGACCTCACCGTCGGGGTTATCGACGGCGCTGGCAAGACCGTGACGCTCTCCGAGCCGGTACGTGTTTTCGTGCACCGACCCTCGTCAAACTTCAGGGCCAAGCCAATCGCCAAACCGCGACCGCCCAAACCACAACCCAAATAGTCATCAGGCTGGACAACGGCGCACCGATAGCGCACCATTATGGTGCGTAGTGTACCGGAAAAGTGAATTTCGATGTGCGCCACCCACACTACCCAGCGCTGATTGCTCAGTGCGCTGCGTGAAGGTGGGCGCTTACTCTCATTGTTTGCACAATATTCAGGCACCCCCAGCTTTTCGCGCTCCACCACGCCATTGTGGCTCTATTTTTGCTAAGTCTATGGAGGAGGCCAGCGGCGGGCTTGGGCCCATGACCAACCCTGCGCGGCCCGACGGCACGTGGCGCGACCAGAACAGAGGCAAGAATGAATCAGGACCAGGGCATACTGGACAACATCAGCACGGGTATCGTGGCGCTGGATAGTAAGCTCAGGGTAACCGCCCTCAATGTGGCCGGGCAGGCCCTGCTGGAAACCTCAGAAGCGCGCTGTATCGGACACCATGCTGGCAAGCTGGTACTGCACTCCAGGGAATGGCTGGACATCCTGGAGCAGGTCGTTGACAGCAAGAGCCCCCATGCCAGTCGCAGCGTGTCCTTGATGTTGCATTCAGGACAGGAAATTCATGTTGACGTGATCATTACCCCGGTCACCGATGGGGAGGGTGCACTGAGCCTGTTGGTGGAACTCATGGCCGTCGATCGGCTACTTAAAATCAGCCGTGATGAAAGCCTGCTGCAAGCCCAGGAAACCACCCGGGCTGTGATTCGTGGCCTGGCCCATGAAATCAAGAACCCCTTAGGCGGGGTGCGCGGTGCAGCCCAGTTGCTGGCCAGGGAACTGCCCAATGAGGAGCTGGCCGAGTACACCCGCATCATCATCCGCGAGGCAGATCGTTTGCGCGATCTGGTGGATCGACTGCTGGGCCCCAATCGCCAACTGGACCGGCAACCGCTCAACATTCATGAGATTCTGGAGCATGTCCGCAATCTGATCACCGCCGAGTCCGACAACTGCGTCACCATTGTCAGGGACTACGATCCCAGCCTGCCGGAGTTTTCCTGCGACAGGGCGCAGCTGATTCAGGCAGTGTTGAACATTATGCGCAATGCCCTGCAGGCCGCACCCAATCCCGGTGCATGCCACATCCTCCTGCGCAGTCGCTCGCAACGCCAGTTTATTGTCGGCGCGCAACTGCACCGGCTGGTATGCCGGGTTGATATTATCGATAGCGGTCCTGGCATTCCCCCCGACTTACTGCCTGCAGTTTTCGCACCGATGGTCACCGGGCGCGCCGATGGCACCGGCCTGGGGCTGTCGATTGCCCAGAGCATTATTCACCTCCACGGGGGTGTCCTTGAGTGCGAAAGCCACCCGGGGGAAACCCGATTCACGTTCTATTTACCAATGGAAACACATCATGCATAAGCACGCTAAAGTCTGGGTGGCAGACGACGACAGCTCGATCCGCTGGGTGCTGGAACGCGCCCTCACTCAGGCAGGTATAACAAACGAGAGCTTTGCGGATGCCGACGCGCTGCTCGGACATATCGGAGCAGGTCGGCCAGATGTGATCATCAGTGATATTCGCATGCCAGGGACCAGCGGCCTGGAGTTACTGGCGCGCATCACCGAGAGCTATCCCGACCTGCCGGTGATCATTACCACGGCCCACTCGGACCTGGATAGCGCGGTCGCATCCTATCAGAAGGGCGCCTTTGAGTACCTGCCCAAACCCTTTGACCTGGACGAGATGATCGCTGTTACCGAGCGCGCCCTGGCCCACGCGCGGGAGAAACGCGGCAATTTACCGCCCCCCGAAGAACTCCCACAGACCGAGATCATTGGTGAAGCACCCGCCATGCAGGAAGTCTTTCGGGCGATAGGGCGCCTGGCACAGAGTAATATCACCGTGCTGATAAACGGCGAGTCCGGCACCGGTAAAGAACTGGTTGCGCGCGCCCTGCATCGCCACAGCCCCCGTGCCAACGCACCTTTCATCGCTCTCAATATGGCTGCCATTCCTAAAGACCTGATGGAATCGGAACTGTTTGGCCACGAAAAAGGTGCTTTTACCGGCGCCAACAGCAAGCGCGAAGGCCGTTTCGAACAGGCCGATGGCGGCACTCTATTTTTGGACGAGATTGGTGACATGCCCGCCGACACCCAGACCCGCCTGCTGCGGGTGCTCGCCGATGGCGAATTTTATCGGGTGGGGGGGCACGTGCCGGTCAAGGTCGATGTTCGTATCATCGCAGCCACCCACCAGAACCTGGAAAGCCTGGTACAACGCGGGGCATTTCGAGAGGACCTGTTCCACCGCCTGAATGTGATTCGCATACATATACCCAAACTCGCCGAACGGCGCGAGGATATCCCTACGTTGATGAAATATTTCTTCCAGCAGGCCGCCAAGGAACTGGGTGGAGAAACGAAAATTTTGTTGCCGGAAGCAGAGACATTTCTGGTTGGTCTCGACTGGCCTGGCAATGTTCGGCAGCTGGAGAACTGCTGTCGCTGGATCACCGTGATGGCCTCCGGGCGGGAAGTTCACCTGAGCGATTTACCGCCGGAGCTCGGCACAGGATCAATGCGGCCGGAACCCGATGAGCAGTCAGATTGGCCCGAGCTGCTGTTTCGCTGGGCACGCAATGAGCTGCTCCAAGGCAAGCAACAGATCCTACAAGACGCCGTTCCCGCCTTTGAGCGAGTGATGATTCAGGTGGCTTTGCAGCACTCACAGGGGCGCAAACGGGATGCTGCCGAATTGTTGGGCTGGGGACGCAATACCCTGACTCGCAAGATGAAGGATCTGGAACTCTAGTCCCGACCCTCTCAAGCGGACCTGCAGCCATGTTGCGAATTGTGCTTTTTGAGCCCGAGATTCCGCCCAATACCGGCAATATTATTCGCCTGTGCGCCAACACCGGGTGCTCACTGCACCTGATTGAACCGCTGGGCTTCGACCTGGAAGATAAAAAGCTGCGCCGCGCCGGCCTGGACTACCGCGAATTCGCCGACATCCAGCTGTACCCCAACATTGAGAGCTTCTCTCGGCAACAGGGTAACCCACGGATGTTCGCCGCCACTACGAAGGGCGGCACACCCTATCACCACGTTCGCTACCAGGCCGGTGACGCCATCCTCTTTGGCCCGGAAACGCGCGGCCTGCCGCGGCAGGTGCTGGACCTTCTGGGTGCGGCCCATACAATCCGTATTCCGATGAAACCCCACAGCCGCAGCCTTAACCTGAGCAATGCTGCCGCACTGATAGTCTACGAAGGTCTACGCCAGCTGGACTTTCCTGAGCTAGAGTAAGCAAACACTCACTTACTCCCGCTGCCAACAAAAAAGGGCCAAAGCCCTTTTTAGAATGGCCCATAGCCCGTTTCAATGAGTGGCCGCGGCACCGCCTGTGGCCGCACCTTGCGCCTGCACCAAGGCCTGCTGGTACACCGCGTCGAAGTTAACCGGCGCCAGCATGATCGCGGGAAATGCTCCCTTCACACAGATCGTATCGATAGTCTCACGGGCATAGGGAAACAAAATGTTGGGCGCGGCAGTACCAAGAATACGGCGCAGCTCTTCGCCTTCAAAACCCTTAATAAAGAAAATGCCGGCCTGCTGCACCTCAATCAGGAAAGCGATCGCTTCATCTATCCTGGCGGTGATAGTAATGGACAGCACAACTTCAAAATTGCCCTCCTGATCAATGGTCTCGCTTTTGGTGTTCAGATCGACCGCGACTTTGGGCTGCCATTGCTTCTTGAATACTTCCGGCGTTGCAGGGGATTCAAACGATAAATCCTTCGTGTATATCCGCTGCACGCTAAACTGTTGCTTTGCTGCTTGTTCCTCGGCCATTAAGCCATCCTCCAATTACTTGTCCAAATTTCAGGGCGCGGCTGATGTCCGCTCCAGTAGCTCGTCCAGGCGACCTTGTCGCTCCAGCAACAACATATCGTCACACCCACCTATATGTTGCTCACCAATCCAGATTTGCGGCACGGTGTCGCGGCCGCTGCGCGTCATCATTTCCCGGCGCAACTGGGGGTCGTTGTCCACTGCGATGTCTCGGTACGCGACACCCTTGTCCTGCAACAAATTCCTGGCCCGGATGCAATAGGGACAAAACCGAGTGGTATAAAGAGTAACGCCTGCGCTCATCGGGGCTTGCGCTCAGCTGACCGTAGGCAGTTGCAGGTTACCCCACTCCATCATACCGCCCGTCATTTTATACACTTTACCGAAATTGGCGTCTTTTAGCTGTTTGCCCGCCGCGCCCGACTGTTGACCCATTTTGCACACCAGTACGATTGGCATGTCTTTGTATTTTTCCAATTCGACCATACGCTCCGGCAACTTGGCCGCAGGAATATTTATGGCGCTAACGATGTGTCCCTTCCTGAACTCGGCAAGTTCACGCAGATCGACAAAGACACCGTCTTCGGCGTTGACCACGTTGATCGCCTGTTGCGGTGAAAGAGACGGGCCGGACTTGCGGGCCTCGTGCATGATCAACAGCGCAATAACTACCAGCAGCGCGGCCGCCAGCATCCACTGCTGCGAGAGAAATTCGAAAAATAGCGCCATGGTATTGCTAGTGTGTACCTGTTGGAGGGAGTTGCGGCAGTCGCACCAGAAGTGCGCATACTGTTTGCGCGTTTAGCACATGCCCTGCCGATTTGAACGGCGGCAAGTATACAAGGTCTACAGGGACTCAACCAGCCCCGGGAGGCGAGCTCAGCGACGTCCGCGCCCATCTACCAGACAGACAATGCGCTGCTATCGGGAACAGGTTAAAATGGCGTGCTTCAACACTGCTGGAAATACCCCGCCTGATCGGAAACATACATGCGCGAGAGTAACAAGAAAGCCACGGTCCTGATCGTACTGGATGGCTGGGGTTACCGTGAGGAAACACAGGACAACGCCATCGCCGCCGCCGCCACCCCTGTATGGGATCGGCTGTGGGCGCAGTCACCGCACACCCTCATCTCAGCCTCCGGCGAGGATGTGGGTCTGCCAGACGGGCAGATGGGCAACTCTGAGGTGGGCCATATGAGCTTGGGCTCAGGCCGGGTGATCTACCAGAACATCTCGCGCATCGATCAGTCGATTCGAGATGGCAGCTTTAACCGTAATCCCGTCTTAACAAGCGCTATCGACAAGGCCACTGCGGCCGGTGGTGCCATACACATCCTGGGATTGCTTTCAGACGGGGGCGTACACAGCCACGAGGAGCAGATCTTCGCCGCCATTCGTCTGGCCGCCGCTCGCGGGGCGCAGCAGGTGTATCTGCACGCATTCCTCGACGGTCGCGATACGCTGCCGCGCAGCGCCGCCACGTCGTTGAAAAAAGCCGCTGATCTATTCACAGAACTGGGTTGCGGTCGCACGGCCACTATTTGCGGCCGCTACTACGCTATGGATCGGGACAATCGTTGGGAGCGTATCGAACGCGCCTACCAGCTGCTTACCGAGGGCACCGCGCAGTACCAGGCCAACACCACTGCCGCAGCGCTGCGCGCCGCTTACCAGAGGGAAGAAAGCGACGAATTCGTGCTCCCCACCACCATTTGTAATGACCAGCAGGAGGCAGCCGTTGTCAGCGACAACGATACGGTGCTGTTCATGAATTTCCGCTCTGATCGCGCGCGGCAACTCACTCGTGCATTTGTCGATAAAGGCTTTAACCATTTTCAGCGCAAGGTCGTGCCGCGCTTGTCGGCTTTCGTGACGCTGACAGAATATGCGGATGATCTCGACGCCAGCTGCGCCTTCGGGCCAGAAAAGTTCGAGAACGTGCTGGGTGACTATCTGGCCAAACAGCACATGACACAGTTGCGCATTGCGGAAACGGAGAAGTACGCCCATGTGACCTTCTTTTTCAGTGGTGGTCGCGAGGCGCTGTTCCCAGGCGAAGATCGCATCCTCATCGCCTCGCCGAACGTGGCCACCTATGACCTTAAGCCGGAAATGAGCGCGCGGGAGCTAACCGACGAACTGGTCGCGGCGATTACCGGCGGCAAGTACGACTTGATCGTCTGCAACTACGCCAACGGCGACATGGTCGGCCACACCGGCGTGTTCGACGCAGCCGTCAAGGCAGTGGAGGCACTGGACGAATGCCTGGGTCGCGTAGAGCAGGCCCTGCGGGAGGTGGGCGGGCAGGCGCTGATTACCGCCGATCACGGCAACTGTGAACTGATGCTGGACTATGAATCCGGCCAGCGTCACACCCAGCACACCACGGATCTGGTGCCACTGGTCTATATCGGGCCAAAAAAACTGAGCCTGAAACCCACAGGCGGCATACTGGCAGATATCTCACCGACCCTACTCAGCCTGATGGATTTACCACAGCCTGTGGAGATGACCGGCTGCGATCTGTCATCAGCACAGTCTTGACGCATAGGGAATAACACCGCCTTGTCACTCGCTATGCCTGATGCCAGCGGACCGTCCCCGACGCGACCCACTGGCTGGCGCCTCGTGCTGTTGTCACTCCTGTCGGGGCTATTGCTGGCAGGTCTCGCCCTGCCGAGTCAGGCCCAATCTGACGAGGAAAAAACCCGCGCGCAGCTGCAACAGCTGGAAGCAGATATAAAAGACATCACATCGGAAATATCCGCTGCCAGTGGTCGCCAAAACACGTTGCAAGGACAACTGCGACAGGCTGAAGTAGAGCTGGGAACGCTGCAGCGGGCGATGACCGAGAATCAACAGGCGGTGGCAGCCGGCACCAAACAGCTGGCGGAAATGGAACAGCAGCGCACTCAGCAGGAACAGGCTCGCGACCAACAAAAGGCACGCATTGCCCAGGAATTGAAGACCGCGTGGCAGATGGGCCGCCAGGGACAGATCAAGGTCCTGTTGAATCAGGAAAATCCGCACACCGTGGCTCGCTCCCTGGCGTACTACCGCTACTTTTTCCAGGCTCGCACTTCCCTGCTCGATCAGTACCGCAAAGCGCTGCTTGAGTTGCAGGAACTGCAGCAACGTATCGATTTAACCCAGGCGGAACTGAAGATCCGCGACCAGACCCTGCAACAACAGCAGGCGGATCTCACCGCAGCCCAGGCCAAGCGACAGCTGGCCATGTCTGAACTGAAAGCTAGCATCAGCAGCAAAAGTGCCCAGCTCAAGCAGAAGGAAGAAGACCGCAAACAGCTGGAAGAGCTGTTACGCACGATTGAGAAGGCAATTATCGATCTGCAGGTGCCCGCCAATTCTGCGCCGTTCAAGAGCGCGCGCGGCAACATGCCGTGGCCGATCAAAGGCAAGCCGAGCAACCAATTTGACCGACCACGCAATGAGGGCAAGATGCGTTGGCAAGGAATCACCATACCGGCGCAAGAGGGCGCTACGGTCAAGGCCATTCATCACGGCCGCGTGGTGTATGCCGGCTGGTTACGCGGCTCCGGCCTGTTATTGATCATCGATCACAGCGACGGGTATATGAGCCTTTACGCGCACAATGCAAGCCTGCGGCGCGAAGTGGGCGAGTGGGTCTCAGCAGGCACCCCCGTTAGCACGGTGGGCAATACCGGCGGAGAAGATCAAACCGCCCTGTATTTCGAGATTCGTCACAATGGCAAACCCACCAATCCGGCGAACTGGTTAAAGCGCTAGTGCGACGAATGCCCAAAGCAGCTTGGCACTGATGCTACGGAATGGGGTAAACTGTCTCACCTCGGCTTCCCGGTCTCCAGACATCTCTCATGCGCTTCCTTTTCATGTTTCGTAACGGGCTGGCGAGTATCGCTCTCGCGCTGGCCGTCTCTGCACCCGTGTCAGCCGTGGAGGAACCGGGCAAGCTCCCGCTGGATGAACTGCGCACCTTCGCTGAGGTGTACAACCAGATACGCCTCGGTTATGTCGAGGAAATTGACGACAGTACGCTGCTGGAATACGCCATCCAGGGCATGCTGACCGGTCTTGATCCACACTCCAGTTATCTGACCAAAGACGCATTCCAAAATCTGCAGGACGCAACCACCGGCGAGTTCACCGGTCTGGGCCTTGAGGTGGGGATGGAAGACGGTTACGTCAAAATCATCTCGCCCATCGACGGTTCTCCTGCAGCAGAAGCCGGCTTGCAAAGCGGCGATATCATTCTCAAACTGGGCAAAATCCCGATGAAGGGGATGACGCTGAATGAAGCCATCGAGCTAATGCGCGGCCCCAAAGGCAGTAAGATCGAACTGTCCATCGGTCGGCCCGGCGAGAGTCAACCCTTCGACGTCACCCTGGTACGCAACACCATCAAGGTCGCCAGCGTACGTCAGAGTTGGCTGGCTTCTGGTTACGGTTACATCCGCATCGCCCAGTTTCAGAACAGCACAGGCACTGATGTGCGCAAGGCGCTGGAGAAACTGATGGCCGAGGAGACACTCAAGGGCCTGGTACTGGATTTGCGCAACAATCCCGGCGGTATCCTGCGTGCCAGCGTCGATGTGGCCGGCCTGTTTCTGGACGGCGGTAATGTGGTTTACACCGAGGGACGCGTGGACAACTCGGGTCAGAGCTATGACGCCGACCCACTCGACGCCACGAATGGCGTGCCGCTGGTCGTGTTGATCAACCAGGGCTCGGCCAGCGCCTCGGAGATTGTCGCCGGCGCACTGCAGGACCGCAGTCGCGCGGTGATCATGGGCACCCGCAGTTTCGGCAAAGGCTCGGTGCAAACCGTCCTGCCACTATCGGACTCCCGCGCGATCAAGCTCACCACTGCGCTGTACTTCACCCCCAATGGCCGCTCTATCCAGGCCGAGGGCATAGTGCCGGACATTGTGGTCGAGCGCGCCACCATCACCGCCTACAACGACCCACAACAGATCACCGAA
>JANNVJ010000118.1:0-50399 GCA_031414375.1 Haliea sp. | reverse complement strand
GCAAGCGGAGCATGCCCACTACCACGCGCCGCAACGAAGCCTTCATTCGTGATCCATGAAGGGATAGCGCTTGGCCAGCGAGTTGCTAAATAGTGATCTGCTGCCCCAATTCGATCACGCGGTTGGGTGGTAAATGAAAGGTGTCGAGTGGGCTCGCAGCGCTGCGCATCAACCAGGAGAACAGGTGTTCACGCCACAGCGCCATGCCCGGAGTCGCTGACGGCAGGAGTGTCTCGCGGCTGAGGAAGTACGAGGTCTGCATCGAATCGAGGGGCAGATAGGACGGCGCGAGAGTGATTAGCGAATCCGGTATGTTTTGGTCGTCAAAATACCCAAAATCCAGCTGCACTCGATAGAATCCCTCACCCAGTTCTGCGATTCGCAGCCGTTCCATGGGTGCAACAGTGGGGCGGTCAAGCGTATTCACCGTCAGCAGCACGACCGTTTTGTGCATGACCTTATTGTGTTTGAGATTGTGTAGCAATGCCGGTGGCGCACCCTCGGAGTTACTGGTGAGGAAAATCGCGGTACCGGCTACCCGATTGATGTCGGGAAGCCCCTGCAAAAAAATCTCGATCGGTATCGCCCCGTCGCGCAGATGCTTGGCCAGCAGCACGCGCCCAGTGCGCCAGGTGGTGAGCAGTGTGAAGATCACCGTAGCGATGGCCAGTGGGAACCAGCCGCCGTGCAGTATCTTAAGCGAGTTGGCGGAAAAGAAAGCAGTGTCCACCAGAATGAACAAGACACCGAAGGCACCTGTAATATAGCGATTCCATTTCCAGGACAATTGCATCACGACCATGAGCAGTAGCGAGTCGATGAGCATCGTACCTGTCACGGCAACGCCATAAGCAGCGGCAAGGTCGCTGGATTCCCCAAAACCGATGACCAGACATACCACGGCTATGAACAGCGTCCAGTTGATAAACGGTATGTAGATCTGGCCCTCTTCAGAGGCCGAGGTATGAATGGTCGGAATGCGCGGTAACAATTGCAATTGAATGGCCTGGCGCGTCACTGAAAAAGCTCCCGATATAACCGCCTGGGAAGCGATCACAGTAGCAAAGGCTGCCAGGATGATCATCGGCAGCAGCCCCCAAGCGGGGACCATGCGGTACAACGGGCTGATGATAGTGGCGGGGTCGTGCAACACCAACGCACCCTGCCCAAAGTAATTCAGTACCAGGGCTGGCGCCACGAATGCAGTCCATGCAATGCGGATAGGTCGTTTGCCGAAATGCCCCATATCAGCGTACAAAGCCTCAGCGCCGGTGAGCGCCAGTACCACCGAGCCCAGCGCAACAAAGGCGATGAACGCATGCTGCTGAAACAGGCCGATCGCGTAGATCGGATTCAGCGCCAGCAGGATCGAGGGCATCGACGCGATGTGCCAGATACCCAGTCCTGCGAGCGTCGCAAACCAAATCGACATCACCGGCCCAAACCAGGCACCCACTGAGGCCGTGCCATGGCGTTGGATGAGGAACAGCAGGGTCAAAATAACCAGCGTGAGCGGGATGACGTAATCGTCGAGCGAAGGCGCTATCAAATTGATCCCTTCAACCGCACTTAACACAGAGATAGCCGGGGTCAGCATGCTGTCGCCATAAAACAGCGCCGCTGCAAAAATGCCGAGCACCGCAATCGTTGCAGAAAATCGCTTGTTGTCGGTGAGGCGCATGGCGAGCGCCAGCAGGGCCAAACTGCCGCCCTCACCGCGATTGTCTGCACGCATTATGAACGTCACGTATTTGAGTGATACCACCAGCATGACCGACCAGAATATCAGGGAGAGTACGCCGAACACTTCCGGCTGCTGTGGCGATAAGCCATGATCAGCGTGGAATACTTCCTTGAAGGCGTACAACGGACTGGTGCCGATGTCACCGTATACAACACCCATTGCCGCGAGTGTAAGAGTTGATGTACGTGCCTTAGGCGCAGACATGTTAGGGCTTGCCCGGCCAGTCTTCCATCTCGATAAAGGGGTGGAATGCCAGGCGGATACCTTCGAGGAGATTGGTTTCATTTTCCAGAATAGTGCGTCGCCGTACATACCGGCCGGTCGTTGAACGGCTGTCGATCGCATCGGTGGCTTCGATACCGCCGCGACCGGAGAATACGGGCTCCAGTTCCATGTTGTAGACGCTGACTTGCAGGGAGGCGACAGCGGCCAGCATATTCCAGTCAAATTCTGTGCTCACGCCGTCGCCCGGCCCTTGCATCGAGGGGGTGCGTGTCACACCGTCCCAGCGCGCCGCATGCTTGAGGCCCTCGCTGAACGACACTTCGAGTTCCACCAGATCGGTAAAAATGAAGGCATCGAGTTTGGTCGATTTGGTCATTTCATCACGGACGCGGGTCATGATCTGCGAAAAGGTCTTGCGATTGAGCTTGCCGCTGGTCGGGTCCACTGGATTACCAAAGGCGCGCTCCGCAGCTTTCCAATGTTGTTCAAAGTCGCGTTGGGGCAATACCTTGAAGCCGTTTTCCTTGAGGTAGCTGGCTACCTGAGCGTCGATACGCGGGGCCTCCTTCTCCAGGTAATTGCGTGATGGCGCGCCAAGGTTGACGTGCGCGATGACCACCGTTTTGATCGGGTGCGCATCCAGACGAGCCTGGTCTAACTGGAATGGAAACGTCGTCGGATTGTAGGAGGGAGTACTACTGCAGGCGAGCAATAGCGTACACAAGGCGAGGGAGGACGCCAGAAGACTGGAGGAGTAAAACCGACGCATGCTGTAATCCGATTCATGACAGTGGCCGCCATGGTAGCAAAATCTGTTACCGGCGACAGCGTTATATGGCTCAGATTTGCTCGCTCAGCGGCGCATCGAAAATGACGCTACAGTTGCAGGGATTTTATCTCGATGAACTCGTGTAAACCCTGGGCACCCAACTCACGCCCATTTCCAGATTGCTTGTATCCTCCAAACGGTGCGGCCAGGTTGAAGGCGCCCCCATTTACCGTTACCTGCCCGGTACGCATCTGTCGTGCGACTCGGGTGGCTTGCGCTGCGTCTGCTCCCCAGACGGCGCCGGATAACCCAAAGGCACTGTCGTTCGCTATCTGCACGGCTTCCTGCTCGGAATCATAGGCGATGATCGACAATACCGGTCCGAAAATCTCTTCCTGGGCAATGGACATGTCGTTCGTCACGTCTGAAAACACCGTCATTTGGACAAAAAATCCCTTGCTCTTGCCCGGCGGCATGTCAAGACCACCGGTTACCAGCGTAGCGCCTTCATCAATGCCGGCCCGGATAAACTTGCGGACCGTTTCCTGCTGTTGCTTGGATACCATGGGGCCCATCGTGGCACCCTCTTCAAAAGCGCCGCCGACGACAATGCTTTGGGCGGCGGTCTTGGCAATGGCGACGACCTGTTCCAGCGCTGCGCGCGGTACCAGTAAGCGCGTCAATGCAGCGCAGGTTTGCCCCGTGTTCATGCCAAGGCCCAGCACGGTTGAACTGACCGCGGTGTTTAGATCCGCGCCCTCCAGCACGATGCACGCTGACTTGCCACCGAGCTCCTGCGTGACTCTTTTTACGGTTGGCGCTGCCAACTCGGCGACTCGAATGCCCGCTTCGGTGGAGCCGGTGATAGACAGCATATCGACATCCTTGTGCGTTGCCAGCGCTTCGCCCACCACCCGACCAGCACCTGTCACCAGATTGAAGACTCCGGGCGGCAGACCCACTTCATGTATTATCTGCGCGAATACAAAGGCGTTAAGAGGCGTCTCTGAACTGGGCTTCAGGACCATGGTGCAACCGGCGGCCAGCGCAGGCGCAACTTTGCCAACAATCTGATGCAAGGGGTAGTTCCAGGGCGTGATAAATCCGCATACGCCCACCGGTTCTTTGATGACGAGAGAGTTGCCGACGGTTTCTTCCTTGTCCATCTCCCCAGGGAGTGAGATATAGGACGCCATAACGCCGGTGGGTAAGCCCACCTGTACGGCGATAGACCAGCCCACCGGCATGCCAAGTTCCTGCGCCATCAGCGCGCCCAATTCTTCCTTGCGCTCATCCAGCTTGGCCGTCAATTGTGCGATAAACGCCGAGCGCTGCGCTGCGGATGTTGCAGACCAGGCTGGAAAAGCCGCCTTGGCTGCTGCCACTGCTGCCGCGACATCGGCGGCGTTGCCTGCAGGTACACTGCCGCACACGTCTTCAGTGGTGGGATTGATGACCTCGATACTGCCTGTTCCCTGGGGCTTAACCCACGCGCCGTTGATATAGAAGTCGTTAAAGTTGTGCATAGATCACCCTGGACATTGGCTGCTGTGGAATATTGATCAGGCACCACCACTATTACAGCAGTAGCGTGATAAGTCTGTACAGTAAAAAACCGGACGTATTGTTTTTTCGACTATAACATCGAGCGATTTGCAGAAGCAATTGTCCGCGCGAATTAAATCGTGCTGCTGCGGGCACGCCTGCCGCAGACGTTGCGATGGTCATCATGGGATGGCTACGCGGGACGGGACGCTTTTCTCAACCACGCCCCTGTAGAACTTCCATCCATGTTAGTGTTGCCCGAGTTTGCATTACTGGCCAGAGGGCGACGCGTTACATGACGCTGGATTTGTATGTAAAACGCGCAGGGAGCGGGGCGGCGGTCGTGTTGTTGCACGGGCTGTTTGGCGCAGGCAGCAATTTGGGTGCCCTGGCGCGCGCCCTGCAGGAGCAGTTTGCAGTATGGTGTGTAGATCTGCCCAACCACGGTCGCTCCGGTTGGCTGTGCAACCCCGATCTGCCGGCCATGGCGGATGCCGTGTGCCTGTGGATGGATGCGCAAGGCTTGCCTGCGGCTCATCTGGTCGGGCATTCACTGGGGGGCAAGGTGGCCATGCAACTGGCCCTGCGTTATCCACAGCGGGTACAGTCTCTGGTCGTCGCAGACATCGCGCCCGTCGCTTATGCTGCACACCATGAGCAGGTGTTTGCCGCTCTTGAGGCGGTCGCCCTTGCCGGCTGTTCCAGTCGCGAGGAAGCTGGCACGCTGATGGCCAACTACTTGCAGGAGGATGCCGTCATCCAGTTTCTGTTGAGCGCTCTGCAGCGGGACGAGAACGCTGTGCTGCGTTGGCGCTTCGATGTAGCGGGGATCAGGTCTGCTTATCCCGCACTGTTGGCTGCACCCCAGGGCGAGCGCTCCTATCCGGGGCCAGTGTTATTTATCAAAGGCGGGGCATCCGACTATGTTCAGGAACCGTATTGGCCTGCTATCCAGGCGTTCTTTCCGCGCGCAACAATCCGTGTGATGCCCGATTGTGGACATTGGCTGCACGTCGAAAAACCGCAGCTGTTCAATGGTATCGTGAAGCGTTTTTTGGCACAGGTACAGTGAGGTGAGCGTAGCGTGCCGGGAGTTGTCATTGAGGGATAGGACACCGTGAACTTTACCTTGGGTAACATCACAGCACTGCTCGCATTGGGCCTGCTGTGCCTGCACTTTCTGGCTGCCGTGCGTGTGCGCGAACTGGCGGTGCAAGCGGTGGCTCGCGCCAGTGAGCGGGATGATTTTCAGCTGCTGGATCAGTCCGTACACATACGGCGCGTATCTCTGAGCCGTGATGAGAACGGGCGCTGGCGCATCTGGCGCCAATACCGATTCGATTACAGTTATGACGGCGTGGAGCGGCGCCAGGGTTTTGTCACCATGCTCGGCCAGCAGCTGCAGTCGATGATAGTCTCCGAAAGAGCCGACACCCTGCACTAGACCATTGCTGGCAGCCGCTATTTTTTTATCTGCCCCTCCAGCATCTTGGCAATCTTTTGCCCGTAGGGTGGCAGGGTGCCGGCCAGTTTCGCCATGTCCACAAAGCCCTCTCGGTAGACACCGCGGCCGTGGCTGAAGGTACGAAATCCATCGCGGCCCCGGTAGTTACCCATGCCGCTGTGGCCGATCCCGCCAAAGGGCATATCATCGCAGGCGACGTGCAGGGCGATCGCGTTAACAGCAACGCCCCCGGACAGGGTCTCGTTGATGACCTTATCTTGTTCCGCTTTGTCCCTGCCGAAATAGTACAAAGCCAGGGGGCGTTCGCGGGCATTGATGAAATCGATCACGTCCTGCAGTGTGTCATAGGTCTTGATGTTCAACACGGCGCCGAAAATTTCATCCTGCATACAAGCCAGGCTGTCGTCGGGATTGATCACCAGGTGTAGTGCGATTTTATGGTGTTTGGGTTCGGAGAATTCTTCGCCGGCAGGGCACAGCGCAATAATGCGGGTGCCTTTTTCTGACGCTTCTGCAATATAGCCCTTCACGCGGTCGTAGTGGCGCGCATTGATACACGCTACAAAATCAGGGTTGCCTTGTACGGTGGGGAATTGTTCTGCCATCACGGCGCGGCAGCGATTGATGAAGGCTTCCAGTCGGCTCTGGGGCACGAAACAGTAGTCCGGGCTGACGCACAACTGGCCACCGTTCATGGCTTTGCCGGTAATGATGCGTTCTGCCGCTTGATGAATATCGCAATTTTCACCGATGATAACGGGTGACTTGCCCCCCAATTCGAGTGTGACCGGCACCATATTTTCGGCCGCCGCGCGCATCACCAGTCGCCCGATGCTGGTGGCGCCAGTGAAGATGAGGTGGTCCAGAGGCAGGGTGGAAAACGCGGCGCCGATTTCCGGCCCGCCGGTGATCACCGTGATTTCCGACGGCTCAAAATACTGGGCAAACAGCGTGTGCATGATGTCAGCGGTGCAGGGCGTGTACTCCGACGGTTTGATCATCGCCCGGTTGCCCGCGCCCAGCACATCCGCCAGCGGGCTGAAGATCATATTCACGGGGACATTCCACGGCGTCATGATGCCGACTACCCCTTTGGGCTGATAGTGCACGTGCGCTGTTGCGCCGAGAAAGTTCATGGGCATGAACGGGCTGCGTTTTTCGGGCTTCATCCATTTCTGCAGATTTTTCTTCACAAACTTCAGGCTGCCCACTGAGTTCATCACATCGGTCATCAGGGTCACGTATTTGGAGCGACAGCCAAAGTCCTTGTCGACCGCCTCACAAATGGCCTCTTTGTTGTCGACCAGCAAGGCGATGCAGCGATCAATGCGATCAATGCGGGTGGCAAGCGCCACTGGACCTTCGGCGCGAAACGCGCGGCGCTGGTTATCGAGTATGGCGTGCAGCTCTGCTGCGGCCGGGCTTTCCTTTATTGATGCGTTCATGTGCTGTCCTCTTGCTTGCATTATTCAGCGTTAACAGTCGTTTTGCGCGACGTGCGTTTGAGTGGTTCGCTGAGTCCTTCGGGCAGGGTGATGTTTACACCGGCATCCTGTAGCAGCATATCGGCGCACTTCTCGGCAATCATGATGGCCGTTGCATTGGTGTTGCCAGAGATCAGTTGGGGCATGATGGAAGCATCGGCCACGCGCAGTTTCTTCACTCCGTGCACGCGCAGGCGATCATCCACGACGGCCATAGCGTCCGTGCCCATCTTACACGTGCCGACCGGATGATAGACCGATTCGGCCTCGGCGCGGACATAGTCCAGAATCTGCTCGTCCGTTTGTGCCAGTGGGCCTGGGCGCAATTCATTGCCACGGTATTTTGCCAGGGCGGGGGCGGCGAAAATCTCCCGTACCCGGCGAAAAGCGCTAACGATAGCGGCGCGGTCGTTCTCGGTGTCCAGGTAATTGGCCCGTATGGCCGGGGCGGCCTGCGGGTCCCTGCTGCGAATATGCACACTGCCGCGACTTTCGGGTCGCAAGTAGCACACGGTGGCAGTAGTCCCCGGTATCGGCTTCAGATTGCCTTTGCTATCGGGCTCGCTGGCGGCGGGGGCGAAATGAATCTGCGCGTCGGGTCGGTCAACATCAGCACGGGTACGAAAAAACACGCCGACCTGTGACGCGGGGTGAGCGAGCAGGCCAGTGCGCTGCAGCGCGTATTTGAACAGGTTTTTGACCATCGCCAGCGGACGGGATTCTTCATAGAAGGTCGGTGTTCCATGGAGGCCCTGCTGAATATGTACGGTCAGGTGATCCTGCAGGTTCTCCCCAACACCGGGCAGGTGTTGCTTTACGTCCACGCCCAGTGCGGTCAGTCTGTCCTCGTCTCCTATGCCAGATAACTCCAGCAATTGTGGTGAGTTGATGACGCCACCGCAGAGAATCACTTCGCCGCGGGCGTAGGCGCGCGCAAGCTGTGAGCTCTTCCCCTTAGTAAGACGGTATTCGATCCCTGCCGCCGCGCCCTCCTCAAGCAATACCTGTTGGCACAGGGCGCCCGTTACAATAGTGAGATTGGGCCGCTGCTTGCACAGCTGCAGGAAAGTACGGGCGGTACTTTGGCGTCGGCCGCGGCGAATATTGACCTGGTAGTAGCCGACACCTTCCTGCGAAGGTCCGTTGAAGTCTTCGTTGTAGGGCAGCCCGGTCTGCACGCCGGCCTGGATAAAAATATCGGCCAGGTCGAGCTTCTCGCTGTTGGGAATCTCTTGTACCCACAGCGGCCCGCCATAACCGTGCCAGTCATTGGCGCCTTCGGCCTTGTGCTCGGAGCGTTTGAAATAGGGCAGCACTGCATCGTACGACCAGCCCTGGTTACCCAGTGCCTGCCAGTGGTCGTAGTCCTCGCGCTGTCCGCGAATATAGACCATGCCGTTAATGCAACTGGTGCCGCCGAGCACCTTGCCGCGTGGCCAGGGGATGCGCCGATGGTGCATGTTGGGCTCAGGTTCGGTCTCATAACACCAGTTGACCTTGGGGTTCTTCATCAGAAAAGCAAAACCCAGGGGTATATGGATCAGGGGAAAACTGTCTTTGCCGCCGGCTTCCACCAGCAGTACCTTGCGGCTGGCTTCACGCGACAAGCGATAGGCGAGGGCGCAGCCAGCGGAACCGGCTCCCACAATAATATAGTCATAGCTTGAATTGGTGTCGGCCATTGCGCTGCAACCTCGTTGTCAGGCTCGTTGGATGGGGACCCCGCGCCTGCTGTGCGGTGTGTTGCAGTGCGCGAATGGACAAATGTACAAAAAATGATTATTGTTCATTTTCTATAAAGGGTCAAGGTGGCGGCCGCGTCAATGACAGAAAAGCAGTTTAATGCGCTGGACTACAGCGACCCGATGATCGCCAGGATACTGGATGCGGGTGAACACTGTATTCAACGCTTTGGTATTCGTCGTACCTCTGTGGGGGAAATCGCGCGGGTGGGCAAACTGTCCCGCGGGTCTATATACCGCTATTTCACCGACAAGGAGTCTCTGGTGGAGGGCATTTTCCGGCGTCGCCAGGAAAGTTTTCTCAACCGTACTGAAGCGCAGTTGATCAAGGAAGCGACCCTGGTTGATAAACTGACTGAGGCGGTGCTGGCTGGGCGCAAGGATGCGCGCGAGGGGATATTCGCCGCACTCGCAGAGATTGAGCCGGAGACCGTGGCGATGATGTTTCTGGATTCACGTTTTTACCAACGCAGCGTGTCTTTCTGGCCACCCCATGTGCGACTGGCCCAAGCGGCGGGGGAGATTGGTGCGCAGGTGGATGTCGGCGTGGCCACCGACCTTATCATTCGCTTGGCGGTGTCGCTGGTGATGTTTCCCCGCATGGGTGTCGAGTTGAAAACTCGACGCGCTTTACGTGCCTATCTGCTGCAAGTGATCAGAGGCGGCCTGGGGGCGACGATGCCCCATTGAGTTGCCGCCGGATGCCTGGAGCCTGGTAGCGGTCCATTGCGATGCGTTTCTCCGTCGAGCGATGCCGGAGCATGCCCACGACCCATCATTTTTCCACAGATTCTGTGGATAACTGTGTGAGTAAATTGTTCAGCTGGGCCTCAAAAGCTTAACTACTGGCCTTTGTTACAGATTGGTTAAAAATTAAACAATACAATAATATATATTAATAACAATAACTTACATTAATAACCTGAGCTTTTGAATGTAAAGAAAAAGCTAACTGTGCGAAACTGTCACGCTCAACCGCTAGTGTGCATAACATTTGTGACCCTGCTACTTCAGGTAACCTTTACATTTCTGGGGGGAACAGACAGGCAAGTGATCAGGGATTACATTTTTCGCAGTGTTCACAGAAGTACTGCACAGATAGCGTATCTCAATTCGTCAAGTATTTTTGTACCTGTTACCGCCCGCATCCAGTGCCGCGCGCAATCCTATTCGCCACGGTAAATGCACCCGCTGGTACACGTCTCGCGAATCTCAACCTGGCTCAACTGCGGGAGTTGCGGCTTCATCTGTTTCCATATCCAGCGGGCGATGTTTTCGCTGGTGGGATTGTCCAGTCCTGGAATGTCGTTCAGATAATAGTGATCAAGTTGATCGAGTATGGGTTTGAAGCTGGCCTTGAGTTCGGCAAAGTCCATCACCCATCCGGTCGGCTCTGGCGCATCACCCTCTGCACTGAGTCGCACGTGAAAGGAGTGCCCGTGCAGGCGTGCGCATTTGTGTCCTGGCGGGACATTGGGCAGGCGATGGGCTGCCTCAAAGTGAAACTCTTTGTAGATCTCCATGTTGGTGCGCTCTGTGTTGTGGCGTGGTCAGTTGCAATTTGCCAGATGAGGGATTGACCGAGCAAGCAGAATCTCTATAATGCGCGTTCTCGGATTTTGGGGTGGTTAGCTCAGCTGGTAGAGCATCTGCCTTACAAGCAGAGGGTCGGCGGTTCGAACCCGTCACCACCCACCAATTATTCCGAGAGGTCGTCTACCGTGGAGCGGTAGTTCAGTGGGTTAGGATTCCGGCCTGTCACGCCGGGGGTCGCGGGTTCGAGTCCCGTCCGCTCCGCCATTTTAAAGACAAGAAAAATAAAAAGTCATCTGTAATATTAGAAAAGTAGAAGACCTGCCTCAAGTTCACAGCTGTAACGTACAACACAATAGCTACACAGATTCTTGGTCGACGCAGCAGGGTGTGCCACAGGCACGCTGAGATTCTTCTGTTGTGCCTGCATTGGCATGAGCCCGTCCTGGATTATTTCTACTTAATCCTCTCCCAGTGCTAGTCCAGTGTATTCCTGGCAATCAGCAATTCTCCAGGCACTGGGTGTACAAATAAAACAATCAATACAGATTGTTTTATTTCCTGGTTCGCGTAAGATCATCTGCTCACAGCAAACGGCGAAATCAGATAATTGAGAGGGCAGCATGGATCTTCGTTTAAAAGGCAAGAACGCAATTATAGTCGGCGGTGCCAGAGGCATCGGTAGAGCCACAGCGGAAATTTTGGCCTCGGAAGGGGCAAACGTTGCGATCTGCGCGCGGGATCAGAAAAACGTCGACCAGGCGGTGGCTTCCCTGTCGGCCAAAGGGATCAAGGCGATCGGCGCCGCAGTGGATGTCACGGACGGCGATGCGTATCGGGCATGGGTCACTGCAGCGGGTGAAGAACTCGGTGGCATCGACATCTTTATAGGCATGGCTAGCGCCGGTGGCGGGGTAATGGACGAAAGCGGTTGGCGGGCTAATCTTGAAACCGATATTTTCGGAACCACTCGTGGCGTCGAGGCGGCAATGC
This sequence comes from Haliea sp., assembly GCA_031414375.1. Classification (GTDB taxonomy): domain Bacteria; phylum Pseudomonadota; class Gammaproteobacteria; order Pseudomonadales; family Halieaceae; genus Marimicrobium. The sequence goes on along the minus strand of JANNVJ010000118.1, from coordinate 38,899 downwards.
CTTTCCTGAAAAAGTCGCAGGACGGCTCCATCATTTTGATGAGTTCAACGGCAGCCGTTGAGACTTTTTTGATGCCGCAGCCCTACAATGCGCTGAAGGCTGCCCTGATTACCTGGGGCGCCCAATTGAGCCAGTCATTGGCCGCCGATGGTATTCGCGTGAACACGGTATCCCCTGGCCCAACGTATTTTGACGGGGGTGCCTGGGACATGATTAAAACCCACGCAGCCCAAATCTTCGAAAGCACGGTCGCTACATCTCCAGCGGGCCGCCTCGGCACTCCCGAAGAAGTTGCCACTGCGGTTGTATTTCTGGCCAGCCCGGCCGCAGGATTTATTACGGGCGTCAACCTTGTGGTGGATGGTGGTTTCACGAAACGGGTGCAATTTTAGGGCATTCCCGCGCCGTTACCCGCAGCCCACGGTTGCGGGAAATTCCCGCGTTCAAGCAGCAAGCGCTGGCAGGCGACGTGCTATAGTGGCGCCTTGATCTCATTCACTGCTATGAGCATCCAAGGAATTTAAATGCCTCCCAACCAGCCCCGCCAGCGGCGTAAGCGTGATCCGGAGTCCACGCGGATATCCATTCTCGAAGCGGCCAAAACGATACTGGCGCAGGACGGTGCCGAGGGCCTGAGTGTCTCCAGTGTCGCTAAGCTCGCGGGTGTCAATCGTGGCACGGCCTACCAGCACTTCCAGGTCAAGGAGGATCTCGTTCGAGCTACGCTTGATTGGGTAAGCCACCAACTTCTGGATGCGGTCTTTGAGGGTTGGGACTCTGAGGGCGAGCGCCCGGAGGGCTTTCCCCAGCCTGACCTGGAACACCTGCCTGATGTGATCAACAGTATGACAGCGTTTAATTTACGGCTGGCTGAATACGCTATCGACAATCCTGATATCGGCCGTATCTGGCTTTACGATGTGCTGTCCAGAAAGAATCCCAAAGACGATGTCTTTTACAAACGCTTCGAGCTGGCTCTAAAGGAAATGGCGATGAGCGATGCCACAAAGGACGACATGGATACAGAAGTCCTCGCTGTCCTGATGCTCACCGGCTATTTCCTGTGGCCGGTCTGGGTGCGCTCGCATGCCAGTAGTAAGAAGGAACGCAGGGTTATGGCCCAGCGCTTTGCCAGCGAAGTGATACGCCTTTCAATGCACGGCGTGTTTAGCGTTGACGTTAACAGCCGCCTCCAGAATAGCCGCCTCAAGGCGCGTCCAAAAAGTAATCGCACCACGCCCTGATTAAACGCAGTGACGATGTCTGGGTGCGCGGCCGGGCCACAACAAAAAAGAACGCCAGACAATGTCACAGCGTATGCGCCGCGAGGTGCTACGTTGGTCGCTATCAGCGACGCTCTGCGGGCATAGGCCTCTCTGCAAGTACAGAAATTGCCCGAGTAATACATCTCAACGCACCGCCCAGCCTTGGTTCCCGCGAACTCCCGAGATCGTGCGTTCTGCTTGGTCGATGGCGCTGCTACGGCCACAAACCTGCGAATTAGTTATTGTACAACAGTGGTGATTATGATTTATACTGTATCCGCAAATAATATTAAAGAGGAAATAGCGGATGAAAACCTCATTGTACGCATCAGTTTTGTTGGCCACGTCAGCTCTAAGTGCCGGTTTATCACTTCCGACCGTGGCTCAGGAGAGTGAAACTCAGCCTGCAGCCAAGGGTTTCGCGCTTGAGGAGGTAGTGGTTACCGCTCAAAGAAGGGAAGAGCGCCTCCAGGATGTCCCCATCTCCATGAGTGTTTTTAGCCAAGAGCAATTGGATGATGCGAATATTGCCAATGCTGGCGATCTGGCAAACTTCGTACCGTCACTGCAGACAAACACCCGCTTCGGTGGCGATACGACCACTTTCGCCATCCGTGGTTTTGGCCAGGAATTGCGCACAACCGCATCTGTGGGTGTGTATTTCGCGGACGTGGTCGCGCCGCGCGGCGCCAACACCCAGAACTCCGGAGACGGTGCGGGCCCGGGTGATTTCTTCGACCTGCAGAACGTGCAGGTGTTGAAAGGACCCCAGGGTACCCTGTTCGGGCGCAACTCGACCGGTGGGGCGATACTGATTACACCGCAAAGACCCACCGAGGAACTCGGGGGCTATGTCGAAGGGTCGGCCGGGAATTACGGTATGTGGCGTACCCAGGGCGTGGTTAATACCCCCGCAGGCGACAAGGTTCGCCTGCGCTTTGGCATTGATCACCAGGAGCGTGACGGGTATCTCGACAATTGGTCGGGTATTGGCCCAGACGAATTTGCCAACATGGATTACACCGCCTTCCGCGCTAGTATGGTCATTGATATTACGGATACCATCGAAAACTATTCCATCGTCCGCTACACGGAGTCGGAGAACAAAGGCTTCCCCGGATCGTTGATCGACTGTAACGGCGCAGCTCCCTTGGGCGCTATTTTTTGCACCGCAGATCTGGCGAATCGACAAGCCACGGGCAATGACGGCTTCTATGATGTCTATAGCTTCGTACCGGATCCGGTCAGCGAGCAGGAGCTCGCACAGGTCATTAACACCACCAGCTGGGAGATCAACGATAATTACACGCTCAAGAATATATTGTCGTACGCTGACCTGGAGACCAAAAATAGAAGCGCGCTCTTCGGTACCGACTGGTACTTCCCTACCGCAGCAGGTCCGCAACCTTTCATATTCCAGGCGATTGGCACCCTTCCTAACAATCCGACCACAGACCAGGCAACGTTTGTTGAAGAGCTACAACTCCAGGGTACCAGTTTGGACGAACGTCTCACCTGGCAGTCCGGCCTGTACTATGAAAAGAGCGAGCCTGATGGGGACTATGGTGCACAATCTCCGGCCATTATCAGTTGCGATCTGAACACCACTGGCGGCTCGAACCCCGCCGATTTTCGCTGTAACGACTTCCTGGGCGCCGGTAGCGTACAGTCCACCAAGGGCGGTGCGACCTACGAGAACATGGCGGTGTATGCCCAGGGAACGTACGATATAACCGATCAGTGGGACGCCACTGTCGGCGTGCGTTACACCGACGACAAGACCACGGGCCAGGTGACGGATACGGTTAATTACTTCCCCGCCGTTCCTGCCGGAGGGTACGTTGGCCCCGACGGCCAGTTAATCGAGTACCGGAACCCTGAGTCGCAAAGCACCGAACCGACCTGGTTGTTAGGCGTCGGATATCGTCCGGTGACTGACGTATTGACGTACGCCAAATATGCGCGCGGTTACCGCCAGGGCAGCGTCAATATCGGCGGGACCACGGGTTTTGATACCCATGATCCTGAAACCGTCGACAGTTACGAGATCGGCACCAAGACCAGCTTTTTCGGCAGGTTTCCTGGCACCTTCAACGTGGCGGCCTTCTATAACGATTTGCAGGACCAACAGATTCAATTCGGGTATTTTAAATTTAGTGGCGTCGGTACCACCGCTATCGTCAACGCCGGCGGCTCCACGGTTTGGGGGATGGAAGCAGATGGCAACGTTTATCTGACAGAAAGCGTTCTCTTCAGTGGCAGTTACACTTACCTGAACACGCAAGTTGATGAACTTATTTTCCCGAATATTCCTAGTCCCCAACAGGTGAGCACCACAACCGCCGAGGGTGAACCACTCCCGTATTCACCGGAAAACAAACTGGCGGCGACGTTGAGTTATCTGTTGCCCGTCGATCCAAAATGGGGTGATTTGCGGGCATCTGTCACGTATGCCTACATCGACGAAATGCAGGCAGTCGCAGAGGAGGCATCGATCTATGCCACGCTGCCTGACTATACGCTGGTCACCCTCAATTTTGACTGGTCAGGTATTGGCGGCAAGCCCATCGACATGTCTATTTTCGCTACCAACGTTACCGACGAGGAGTACATTACGTCCATTTCGGGCACGTACGGGAACGGTGTTGAAACCGGGCAGGTCGGCGTACCGCGCATGTACGGTGTGCGTTTACGCTACAACTTTGGGGGTTAAGCCACCCGTATGAGCGGCACACCGCCGCTTAGGGTAGTCCAATGGGCAACAGGGAATATCGGCACGCGGTCGCTACGCGCCCTTATTGAACACCCCGGGATGACGCTGGCCGGGGTGTATGTTCACTCGGGCCACAAGGCTGGCAAGGACGCCGGTGAACTCTGTGGTCTGGCTCCGGTTGGCATCACCGCCACCAATAATATTGAAGAAATCATCGCGCTGCGCGCCGACTGCGTGTTGTATATGCAGCAGTGGTGCAATGTTGATGACATCTGTCGGCTGCTCGCGGCAGGCAACAACATTGTCACTACACGGGTCGAATTCCATAATCCGCGAATGCTTGATCCCACCATACGTGAGCGAGTTGAGGCTGCCTGTCGCGAGGGCAGTACTTCAATATATAGTACCGGCTCGAGTCCGGGCTTTATTACCGAGGCATTGCCACTCGTACTGATGTCGCTACAGCGCCGCCTCGATTGCCTGACCATCGATGAGTTCGCCGATTTGAGCAGCCGCGATTCCCCGGACCTGTTGTTCAACATCATGGGGTATGGCCAGCCGCCCGCTGCATTCGGCGAGCAGCGCCTGGCCCATGTCAAAACAGGATTCGCGTTTTCGCTGCAGCAGCTGGCGGACGCTATCTCGATGCCGCTCGACAGTGTCGAAGTGTTCGGAGAAGTCGCGACCGCGCGCAACGCGATCAGTATTGCCGCTGGTGTTATCGAGGCCGGCACCGTGGGCGCGCAGCGCATTACTTTGTCGGGCATGCGCAATGGCCGACCCCTGCTGCGTATGCGGCTGAACTGGTACTGCACCAAGGACATCGATGCGACCTGGGACCTGCGCGAAACGGGCTGGCGCGTATTGGTAGAGGGCGATACTCCACTGGATGTCAGTATCACGTTCCCGGTATCGCTGGATGCCATGGCAGCCACGACGCCCGGTTACACCGCGCACCGCGCAGTCAACGCCGTAACAGTAGTCTGTGCGGCGTCACCGGGGATTCGCACCACGGCGGATCTGCCACAAGTGATTGCCAACCTGGCCTGAACCTGGTGTGGCGGCTGGAGGTATACAGTGAGTGACAGGACCCTGGACACGTCTGATCTGGATCGTTGGCTCGGCAAGCGCTTGGACGACTCGGTGTCATTTGAGCCGGTGGGGGGAAATGATATCCGCCGCTGGGTGCAAGCCATGCACTATCCCAACCGGTTGCACTACGACCACGTGTACGCCGCCGAGAGCCGCTTTGACGGATTGGTAGCCCCACAGTCGTTTGCGATTACGGCGGATGATGGACACGGTGCGGGACCTGCGTGTGTTGGCAAAATTCCCAACTCGCACCTGATTTTCGGTGGCGATGAGTGGTGGTTTTACGGTCCAGTCATCAAGCCCGGCGATATGCTGCACAATGAACGTATTCCTTTTGATTACGTCGTCAAAGAAACCAGCTTTGCGGGTCCTACCTGTTTTCAACGCGGCGACAACCATTACTACAATCAGCACGGCGACAAAATTGCCACGCAGCGCTCTACCGGGATTCGCTACCGTCCAGACCTGGCCAGGGATATGGCGGCGCTGACTGCGACCGAGGAGCCGCAGTGGTCCGACGAGGACTTGGAGCAGTTGGAGAAAAGGAAATTGGACTACATCCAGACCATTCACGCTCTCGGTCATGGCAAGCGCTTGTGGAATTCCGTCGCAGTGGGAGACGCACTGCCCACGCGCGTCTTTGGCCCGCACAGTATTGCGAGCTTCGCGACAGAGTGGCGCGCTTACCCCATGACCTATTGGGCCGGCATGCGGCGCCGCACGGATGGTGGTATGGATGATCTTGGCTGGACGCAGGAGATGAGCGGCCATGAACAGGACCCGGTCATGGAACGGATTAACCCGGAACTCACGGACGGTGCCTATTACGGGCCCTCGCGCGGTCATCTGTTTACGCGTTACGCCCGCCACGTCGGCATGCCACGGGGCTATGGCTACGGCGCGTCCATGGGCGCGTGGATACTGGATTACCTGGCGGGTTGGGCCGGTCAATGGGGGAGCGTGACACATTGCAACGCGCAGTACCGCGGGCCGGCCTTTATCGGCGATATCACTATTATGAACGCTGAAATCACTGGCAAAACCTCCGACGACAAAGGCCGCACTACAGTGCAGGTTACATGTACGATGGAAAACCAGGAGAAAGCGGTCCTGGCCACGGCCAAAGCTTCTATAGAATTGCCCTAATGAAGACACCAGCAGACCAACAACAGAACGACTGGCCAGACAGCTGGTTAACCCTGGACCACGGTATTCGCACCGGGCGCTACACGGATCCCGCGTTTACTCGCCTGGAGTATCAGAAACTGTGGCTGAAGGTGTGGCAAATGGCGGCCCGGCTTGACGAAATTCCGCAGGTTGGTGACCACACCGTGTATGAGATCGGCAATCAATCAGTACTGCTGGTGCGGGTCGATGCCGACACCGTTAAGGCCTACCACAATGCCTGTCCACATCGCGGTACCGCACTCGCAGAATGTTCCGGCACCTTTGAGCGGGGCCGCATTATCTGTCCATTCCACGGTTGGCGCTGGAATCTCGCCGGCCAGATCCAGTATGTGTTGGAGCGGGATAATTTTCGCGGGGGCCAGCTGCGCGACAGTGATGTGGCGCTGCGTGAAATCAAGCTGGAGATTTTTGCCGGGTTTATATTTATCAACTTCGAGAAAAATCCCCCGCGCTTTGCCGAATTTATCGCACCGGTAGCGAAGCTACTTGAGGATCTGGCTATTGGAGAAATGCATCACCTGTGGTGGAAATCGGTGGTCGCCGGCGCGAACTGGAAAGTAGGCGTGGAAGCCTTTCTGGAAGGTTATCACGTGCCGGCGACACATCCGCAGCTGGAGACGGCGGCGGCCGATTTCATCTACGGCGACGATGTCTCGGGTAACACGACTTTTGCGCACGACAATCATATGTATGAAACCTTTTCCCATGGGCACGGCCGCTTTTATGGCGGGCAGAGCACACCTATGGCGGGTAAGGTCACCACGCAGGGTGATCCAATCGATGCCATGGCCGCGCGCCTGAATCTTTTGGTCGAAGGCATGGATGCGATGGTCCTCAAGGAGGACGTGGACCTGGTCCGTGCATTAAAAGGCAAGCCCATTCCCGAGGGGTCAACGCTCGGTGCGGAGTACGTGAAAGCCCTGTACGCCACGGCAGCGGCACAGCAACGACCTATGCCAAAGCCCGAGCGTGACGTGCTGGATATGTGGGGCGGGGAGATATTCATTTTCCCCAACCTGATGGTTCTGCCGCAGGCGGGCAATGCGATGATGTACCGCGTGCGGCCCAACGGTGTTGATCCGAACTCCTGTATTTTCGAGATCTATTCGACCAAAACCTGGCCGGCGGCCGAGGCAATTCCTCGCGCGGTGGTGCAAACGATGACGGATGCCAGTGATCCCGAGCAATTCCTGCGCATTCCGCGCCAGGATTTTTCCAATATACCGCGTATGCAAAAAGGGCTGAATACCAGTGGTTGCAAGCAAATCTGGCTCGCCAGCTACTACGAGATGATGATTCTGAATTTGCATCAGGAAATGGATCGCTATCTGCAGTCCTGAGTGAGTGCTGTCCTGATTGAGTTGACCTCTATGATACACTGTGTATCATAGAGACTCGCCTCGCTTGAGGCGGTAGATGAGGAGATCCCGTCATGCTCTTGGACATTTTGCGCCTGGTTGTTGCGTTTGGTAGCGTCGCTCTGTTGGTGGGCTTCTGGTATTGGCTCATGGACTCCATCGGGACCTTCTGAACAGTCGCCCGTGTTACACCCACCTTCTTCTGGTGTTGGCCATGCCCTTGGGGTTGAACGCAGTTGCGCCCTGGTGGCGTCAGCCTTTTCGCAGGGGCGCCGCGAGGGCGTTCGCCTTATATCGGGTGAGCGCCGATGCTTTGGTATGAATCCAAGCCGAACCTTCGTGAACGTTCCGTACCCGGCTGTAGCGCCGGAGTGGACGTTGAGGAGCTTGACCTGCGGTGTTGCACTGCAGTGCGCACCTTCGAAAGACCTCATCGCGTGCTACCCGCTGCACGAGTTATCTCCCCGGCAACTCCAGGCGCTCACAATAGTAGAGGGAGAGGTTGCGCTAGGCTGGGTTGGCTCGCACTGGCCCGGTCTGCTGCCCGAATTTCGGCGACTGCTGCCCGACTTTAAGATGACCAGCGGCGAGGTCGATGGCCCGGCCATGCTTGACCTCGCGCAGGCGCTCGCGCGCTCCGGCCGTGAGCTGCACTGCCATCCACTGCTCGGACAACTGCCACTTGCTGCTTCCGCGCAAGGTGGCCTGTTAGCGTCCGTGCGGCGCCTGTACGGCCAAATGCCGTGGTCCTCCAAACGCCCGCTCGCGCGCGAGCTCCACACGATTCCGGTCGGTGGCCAGGGCGGTGTCCAAAACCCGAACCTGCCCCCGCCGAGTCGACCCGAGGACGAGGACATCGAGATTCGCACCGATCAACGTGCCGGCATTCCCTATCCGGAGTGGAACGCCTGGAAGGAAAAATTTCTGCCGGATCACGTGGCCGTGCTCGAGCGCAAACATCCGTCGCGCGCCCGACCATCGCAACCTGCCTTAGCGAACTTGCGTTGCTGGTTCGAGGAGCACACCCATCGCGCGATGAAGAATCGCCTGGAGGATGGGTCCGATCTGGATATCGATCAGTACATCAGCTACCACGTCGACAGGATGACGGGTAAGGCGACGGCAGCGCGCGTATTCAGGGATCTGCTGCCGGCCTCCCGCGATGTGACTACCGCAGTATTACTTGACGGCAGCTCCTCACTGGGAACCCAGCAGGGTCGGATCTTCCAGTTGGAACTCGCTTGCGCCGACGCGCTATCCCGCGCCATGGCGCTCGCCCGTGAACGTCACGGCCTCTTTGTGTTCAGCGGCAATACCCGGCATCGTGTGGAGGTGGTTTGCCTGAAAAATTTCGATGACCTGCATTTTGTTGCCCCCAGCGACATGGGGCTCGTCACGGGCGGTTACACGCGGCTCGGCGCTCCGCTGTGACACCTGACGAGCCGACTGCTGGAGCAACGATCGGAGCGGCGCCTGCTTATTGTGATCGGAGACGGTCTTATGTCCGACGAGGGTTACGAGGGACGGTACGCGTGGCTTGACGTGGCCCACGCGGTCGAGGAGGCAGCCGAAGCTGGCATTTCCGTCTACTACATCGGAGTCGGTCCAACCCGTGTGGACCCACTTCCCGAGGTGTTCGGGCCCCAGCGCTCGACGCGTATCAAGCGCGTGGAAGAGCTTCCGCGTGTGTTGGCGCACGTACATCGTGAGTTGGTTGCGGCGTGATCCATCCATTCGAGGAGGCCAGGTGAGAACAGACTTCTACCATGCCAGTGGCAACGAGGTGCAGCTGTTCAAGTGCGCCTTTGAGCAGCGTCTGCCCGTCATGCTCACTGGGCCGACGGGGTGCGGCAAGACGCGGTTCCTCGAATACATGGGTGGAGTATTGGGTCGCCCTGTAGCCACGATCAGCTGCCATGACGACCTGACGAGTTCTGATCTGGTGGGGCGGTTCATGGTGTCGGGGGGCGATGTCCTGTGGAACGACGGGCCTCTCACCAGGGCGGTCAAGGACGGCGCCATCTGCTACCTGGATGAGGTGGTGGAGGCGCGCCATGACTCCCTGGCTGTCCTGCATTCGCTCACAGACCATCGACGCACGCTCTATCTCGATCGCGCCGGCGAGGTCGTCAAGGCCCCTGACTCGTTCATGCTTGTGTGCTCCTATAACCCGGCTTATCGCAGCTCGCTGAAGGAACTCAAACCGTCTTTTCGTCAGCGCTTTGTTACCTTGGCGATGAATTACCTGCCGCCCGATCGCGAGGCCGAGGTGCTGGTCGCCGAGGCAGGCATTGATCTGCCAGTTGCCCAGCGGCTGGTCAAGTGCGCGACCAGTATTCGCAGCGCCGACGACGTCTTTCATTTCGAGCCGCCGTCCACGCGCGTGCTTGTAACGGCAGCCATCCTCATTGCCGCTGGAGCAACCGAGGTGGAGGCGGCCGAAGTCTGCATCCTGGCACCACTGAGCAGCGACAGTGCGATCACCGATGGCTTGCGGGAGTTGGCGGCGGCAAGCTTACTCGCGCCCGCCCACGGCATCGAACGAAAGCTCAATGACAACTGGAAAGGAACCTGCCCATGAAAGAACCGCCCATTAGCCAACAGGACCGGCGACGCCGGCGGGCCCTCATCGTCTTCCAGATTGTCATCTATGGCTATCTGCTGGCGATGTTTCTCATCCAATTGCACCTGTATTCGGTCCGGGACTGGTAGGAGGAATAGTGTATGTCTATGAACACCCTAGCGGGGAGTACTAGCGCCTACGACGATCATCAGGAGCAGAGCCGTCTGGCCCAATGGCAGGCGGATAAGTGGCTCATAGCAGGGTCATTCTTTATGGGCACCGCGATTCTCGGCCTGATCGGCTTGCCGCTATTTCTGCGTGGCCTGATGCTGCAGGTCAGGGCGCAAAAGAGCGGACTGTCGGTACGTCCGACCATGGTCACCCTGATTGGCTACCTGGTCATCATCGATGCAGCCCTCAACAGTTTCGGCTGGGCACTCGACATGATTGCCAATCACACCTTGCTCGCTCGCGTATTTCTCATGTCCTGGGGCAATATGTTCGACGCCGGCTATTTTTGGCATTACAACGAGCTTTGGATCGGTGGTGCCACGGCGCCGGGTGAGAAGGCGTGGGAGATCGCGCTACTCCCTATTGTGTTTTGCATGCGTATGGCGGCGGGTATCGGCTTCCTGCAAATGAAACGCTGGGGCCACCAGTGGCTCATCGTTACCTGCTGGTTCGGGGTTGTGATCTGGGTTGGCTATGTGGCCAATATGACTATCTTTGCCGATGTCCGTTACTCCGGCGTGGTGTTCCCGGTGATTGGCTGGTGGCTGTACGACATTTTCTACATCACGCCGTTCCTTGCGATCCCCTATCTGCATACCGTCAACCGGGAAATTTTTTCCGACTGAACTGAGACGTTGGCCGTCCGTCGACGGTCAAAGGAGAAGCCAGATGAGCAAAGGTACAAGCGAAAATCTGCCCTTGGGCACCACGCCAGCGTTTGCGGGGATGCACAAGTGGCTGCAGCGCGGCCTTTTTGTCTGCCTTACTGCGTTGGTCCTCGAAGGGGCATTCACCTTCCCTCTGTTAGCCATGTGGTATGGCTGGCCGACATTATCGCTACAGGAAATTTGTAGCGAATTCATCAAGATCCAGTTTGCCGATGACACGAAAGAGTGTATCTATCCCTACCCGCTGTTTGGTCCGCCCGAGGGGGCGGGACAAACGGCCGCACGGCAGGATGTCTGGGGTGTGCAACCCAAACCGCTGTATAAGAGGGTCGAGTATCGCGATTTCATCAGGCGGCGGGATGAGCGACTCGCCCGCCAGGCTGCGGAAGAACGCGCTCCCAGTGAACACGCCGTACCCCAACCGTAACAAAACGGTCTCACTGGCGCATTGTAAACCCCTATGGCAACCAACAAGGACCCGCGCGCGATTCGATCACGGCATGCTCTGCACAGCGCGTTGCTGGAATTGCTTGAAGCCAAGCCGCTGGACCAGATCACAGTGCGCGATATTACCGCTAAAGCAGGCGTGGGCTACGCGACCTTCTTTCGGCATCACCCAACCAAGGAGGCACTGCTTGATGATGTTGCGGCACAGCAGATCGGCTACCTGTTCAACTTATCGCTGCCAGTGATGGATGCGCACGACCTGCGCGCTGGCTCGATAGCGCTTTTCACCTACGTCAATGAACATCGGTCGTTGTGGGCTACGTTATTGACTGGCGGCGCGGCAGGGACGATACGCGAGGAGTTCCTTCGCCAGGCCCGGGAGGTTGCTGTATTGCGCGCACCCTCCGGTGGCTGGTTGTCGGATGAAGTCGGTGTCCTTCTCATCGTCAGCGGAACGATTGAACTGCTCGCCTGGTGGCTGCGCCAATCCGATCCGCTGTCGATCGAGCGCATCGCAGAAATTCACGATCGCATCGTTGTAGCGCCAGCAATTGCGGCAAACACTGCTAAACGGCGCGGGAAATCCCGATGAGAACTGCACAATCAGCGCGCAAGAGTAAACGTATATGAAAGTACACAACAAAGTGATTGTTGTTACAGGAGGTGGGAATGGTATTGGCCAGCAATTGGTTCTAAATCTCCTCGAGAAAAATGCTGTGGTCGCTGCTGTCGATATCAATTTAGATGGTCTCGTTGAGACCAAAGCACTTGCCGGTGCTCTGGCCAGTAAACTTTCATTACACCAAACGGATATATCCAATGGAGAATCTGTGTCCCGTTTGGTAGAGGAAGTGATTAGCCTACACGGTTGCGTTGACGCCATTATTAATAACGCTGGTGTTATCCATCCATTCAATTCAGTACTCGAACTGGATTACAGCGTCATCGAAAGAATGATCAACGTTAATTACTATGGCGTAATCAATATCACCAAAGGATTTTTGCCGTTATTGCTTAAGCGCCCGGTAGCACACATCGCCAATGTGTCGAGCATGGGTGGGCTATTTGCTTTCCCGAATCAAACCTTTTATGGCGCCAGTAAAGCTGCGGTAAAACTGTTTAGTGAAGGCCTATATGTAGAGTTGAGGGGCACCAGTGTGGGTGTAACGATGGTGTCTCCGGGTGCAATCAATACCAATATCACCAAAAACTGCGGCGCGCATAATGAAAAAATTGAAAAATTCTCTCAACTGTATAAAGGCACCCCTGCAAAAACAGCAGCCAGGTGCATTATTGCAGGTATCGAAAAAAACAAGTTCAACGTTTTGATTGGTATCGATGCGAAAATTTTGAGTTTTTTATATCGGCTCAGCCCCAGGCTAACGATTGTACTTGTCGGCACAGTGATGAAAATGGCAATACTGGACTAATCAGGACGAAGTCTTCGCCAGGACCGTACGTATCTTATGCTTGAGGACCTTACCCGCCTCATTTTTTGGCAGCGCGTCCCAGATTGCCACCTGCTCCGGCATCTTGAACTTGGCGACACCCCTGGCGGCGAGAAAGGTGCGCAAGCTTGCCACATCAGGCTGCGCCGCGCCGCGCGCAACGATGACGGCACAAGCGCGCTCGCCAGTTTTTGGATCGGGCAAGCCGACAATGGCGATTTCGGCGATGTCGGGATGGTCGACGAGCACGTCTTCCACCTCTTTGGGCGCGATGTTTTCGCCATTGCGAATGATGATGTCCTTGCTGCGACCGACAATGACAAGATAGTCTCCGTCAACCCACTGTCCCAGGTCACCGGTGCGGTAATAGCCTTCAGCGTCGAACACGCTTGCCTCATCCTCGGGATGGAGATAGCCGATCAGCATTTGTGGCCCCTGTGCCAGCACTTCGCCTGTTGCAACCGTCGCACCGTTCACATCGACCAGCTTGACACTGGCAATGCCAGCGCGGCCATCGGTGTGTGCTGCATGCGCCACATCGCTCCAGTCCATCACGCCAACCGTGGTGACCGGGACTTCGGTTGAACCATAGACGCGTGTGACCACCGCGCGCTCGAAATACTCTGCTGCCTCACGAATCAGTGAGGGTGGCACGGAGGCGCCGCCGCATACAAACAACTTGAGGTCGGGCAAGTGGGTCTCTGCTCGCCTTGCGGCGGTCAGTAATTGTACGAGAAAAGGTGTTGCACCGGCAAAATGGGTGCAGTGCGCTGTGACCAGATGGTGAATCGCCTCATCCGCATCCCACTGATCCAGTAACACCACCGTTGTGCCTAACAGCAACGGACACTCGAAGGCATAGATGGAGCCGCCAATATGGCCGATGGGAGACGCGACGAGAAATGTGTCGCCCGGTTCTACCAGCCAGTGCAGGCCGATTTGACGGATCAGCGCGTGAATTGAGTTATGGCTGTGCATGACGCCCTTGGGGCTGCCAGTAGTGCCGGATGTGTACATGATCATGCGCACCGCATCCGGATCGAGCACTGGCAAGGAGCAGGGCGCAACATTCTTAAACAACGAATCGTAGGCAAGATGTGGGCCGCAATCGCCACGCACAACGACAACCTGCGGTGGCGCATCAAGCTGCTGGATAACATGGGCCAACATATCCGTATATTTGTGCCCACGAAACTCTGCCGGGATGAAGATCATCCCGCTTTCGACATCGTTGAGCATGAAGCACAAATCGTGTTCGCGCAGCGCGGGCAGGATCGGATGCGCGACCATGCCGGCCAGCGTTGTTGCCAGGTAGATAACAGCGGCCTCGTGCCAATTGGGCAACATAAAGGAAATAACGCTGCCGACCGGACAGCGCGTCGCCATCACCTGGGCCAGAGTCGATGCCTGTGCGTGCAGGGTGCGGGCGTCAAGACGCACTGCACCGTCAATGATCAGTATGCGTTCTGGTTCGTCCACTGCTGCCCGCGCCAGCGCGTCGGCGAGCGTTTCGTGCACCCATAAACCCTGCGCATAGGCCTGCTGTGCGCGCTCCTCATGCCAGCGAATCGACCGGCCCGCGACAATTCTCCGCCCGTTGTTGTTGGCAGGCACTAGTGCAATTCCATTTTCATGCTCAATCCCCAATAAACAACACAGGTGATTATAATTTACTTCACTTTGGTTTGTCTCCACGCTACAGTTTACGGCGCAAAGAAAACCAGCAAGGGGAGAGTAAAGGATGGAGGTAGCGATCATAACCGGCGCGGGCAGTGGCATAGGCCTGGCCACTGCGAAGGCGTTGTACGATATGGGCATGGCGGTCGTCGGCGTGGGCCGCGACCCGACCAAGCTGGCCGTGCTGGCAAGCGAGATCAACGACCCCGAGCGCCTCGCCACCTTATCTGTTGACATCACTGACGATCACGCCCCCCAGGCCATCGTCCAGCTGGCCCTTGAACGTTTCGGGCGGATTGATTTCCTCATTAACAATGCCGGTATCGGCAAACCCAAGCCGTTGCATGAAACAGATGATGAAACGCTCGACCATTTTCTGGACATCATGCTGCGCGCACCTTTCCGCTTGGCGCGCGATGTCATCGTGCACATGCAACCTGGCTCGGCGATCATCAATGTTACATCGACGTATGCGGTCGTCGGCGGGCGGCGCGGTGGTGCGTATTCGGCGGCGAAGGGTGGGCTGACGGCGCTGACCCTCCACATCGCCTGTGACTACGGCGCGCAGGGCATACGCGCGAACTGTGTCGCACCGGGGGTGACCCTCACCGACATGGTCAAGGAACGCCTGGATGATAAAGCGTTCCGGCGCATGAATGTGGATATGACACCCTCACCGCGCCTTGGCAAAGTCGAAGATATCGCCAGCACTATTGCGTTCCTCTGTTCCCCCGGTGCTGCCTATATCAATGGCCAGACTATTGTGGTGGATGGCGGATGGTCATCGACGAAATACCTGTCTCCCGATGTTTTGAATGCTGATTAGTTGAGGCGTACACATGCACCAGAATCTTTTGCAGCTTGAGAATCGTATCGTCGTGGTCGCCGGCGCCGGCGGTGGTGGGCTGGGCACGACAGTCACGCGTATGGCGGCGCGCGCTGGCGCCACTGTGATCGGGGTTAGTCGCGATCCGGCTAATCTCGAGAAGCACCTCGGCCCGCTGATCAAAGAGGGATTGGCTATCATCCCTGTCGCCGCTGATGTGGAAACCGATGCTGGTGTGGCTGCCGTTATGGACCGTGTGCGCGATACCAAGGGTGAACTACATGGACTCGTCACCGTCGTGGGCGGCGGCCCGCCCGCGACCTGGGGTCCTGCGACGCGGGTGTCGCGCGCCAACTGGAACGCGTTGTTCTCGAAAAATCTCGAATCCATGTTTTTCATCAGCCAGGCGGTCGCCGCGCGCTTACAAGAATTGGGCCGACCGGGATCGCTGGTCGCCATCTCCTCGATCACCGGAGTGGGTGGAATGCCGTATAACATTGCTTACGGCGCGGCGAAGGCGGCCGTGCTGTCGGTGGTGCAGACACTGGCGCTGGAACTGGTGGCGTCTAATATCCGCGTGAATGCTGTGGCGCCCGGCGCCATGGTGTCACCCTCGTCCATGCTGCCACCCGATCCCGAGTTGGAACTGCTAGCCATTCCCATGGGGCGTAAGGGCGATCTCGAGGAAATAGCGGGAACGGTGCTGTTCCTGCTGTCTGACCTTGCCGGCTACATGACCGGCCAGTGCCTCACCGTCGACGGCGGCATCAGCCTCAGGTGGTCGCATCTGCGGCCGGACAACACACCCCTGCTGATCACCAACCAGGATTTTCTCAAGGCCATGAAGGGCGAATAGCGAGAGCATCGGTATGTCGCAACAATCCGGACGCTACACTATTACCAGTGCGCCCAGCCTTGCGGCAGGGTGGACGCTGCAACGACTCACGCCGCCCAGTCGACTATTCGGCGCCAACGGGTTGCGCACGGGCCCGGATGGGCGCATTTATGTCGCGCAGGTCTCGGGCAGCCAGATCAGTGCCATTGACGTCGATACCGGGACAATCGAAACCATCAGCCCCAAGGGTGGCGACATTGTCGGGCCCGACGACCTGGCCTTCGACCCGCAAGGCAACCTGTACGCCACCGAAATTACAGAAGGGCGGGTCAGCGTGCGCGCGCCCAATGGCCACACCAGGGTGTTGTACGGTGACATGCCGTGCGCCAATCCCATTACTTTCCATCAAGGCCGCTTGTTTGCCGGCGAGTGCCGGGTCGGTGGGCGCATCATGGAGCTGGATCTGGGCGGCGGTGCGCCGCGCGTGCTGCTCGACAATGTGCCCATGCCCAACGCTATGGAAGTAGGGCCGGACGGCATGCTGTATTTTCCGGTGATGGGCACCAACGAGATCTGGCGGGTTGGTCTCGATGGCGGCGCGCCGGAAACGGTGGCGACGGATCTGGGTGTGCCGGACGCCGTGAAGTTCGATGCGCAAGGCTTTATCGTTTCGACCCAGGTGGCGAGTGGCCAGGTGCTGCGTATCGATCCACGCACTGGCGCGCGCACGGTGCTGGCCACTATCGCGCCGGGCCTGGATAACCTGGCGTTTGTTGGCAAACGCCTGTTCGTCTCGAGTATTTCCGGGCAGATCAATGAAATCCTCGGCGACGGCAATATCCGTTCACTCGTGCCGGATGGTTTGAACTGGCCGCTGGGTTTGGCGATGAACGAGGATGGCGTGCTCTTCGTCGCCGACGGGGGCTTTACCTATACACTGCGGCCCGGCGGTGCACTGCAGGGCGCGGGCATGTTGTTTTCTCCTGGATTTCCCGGCTATACGCGCGGTGTCGCGGCTACCGGGTCAGGCGAATTCGTGGTAACCACCGCCAATGGGGTCGTGGCGCGCTTCTGGCCTGCGCAACAGCAGAGCGAAGTGCTCGCCAGCGGCTTCGACCAGCTGTATGGCGTGGCGGTGGCACCCGGTGGCGCCGTGATATTCGCCGAGCTCGGTGCCGGACGTGTGCATGCGGTCAGCTCGGGCAAGGTCGAGGCACTGGCCAGCGGTTTGCGCCAGCCAATGGGCGTGGCGATCACTGCCGACGGTACTTGCTTTATTACAGAAAGCGGTGCGGGCAGGGTGGTCAAACTGACTCGTGGCGGAGTCGACACCGTGCTGGACGACCTGCAGAGTCCGCAGGGCATTCTGGTGCGCGACAATCTGCTTTATGTTGTCGATGTGAGTGCAAAAGAACTGATCGAGTACGACCTGGAAAGGAAAATCCGCCGCACCATCGCCGCAAACCTGCCAGTCGGCGCGCCGGCGGGAGTTGTCCCCAAGTTTCTCGACAAAATCGGCGACATGTCGGGACCGATGGGACCCTTCGCCGGAATTACCGGCGGGCCGGACGGCACGCTCTACCTGTCAGCTGATGCGGACGGCAGCATCCTGGCACTGCGTCCAACAACTACTTGATCCCAACTAATCGTGAACTGGAGTTACACATGAAAGACAAGACCTTCGATTGCTCCGCTATCGATGCGTATCTCGGCAAGCCGATAGCACCTGCGCGGATGAAGGAAGCGTTGCACAACAACGATTTCCGACGTTGGGTGCAGGCGATGCACTACGCGAACCTGTTGCACTACGATCACGACTTCGCGGCCGAGGGTCGCTATGGACGACTGGTGGCGCCGCAGTCATTTGCGGTGTCTACCGACGATGGCCACGGTGCCGGACCGGCCTGTGTGGGCGGTATTCCCAACTCTCACCTGATTTTCGGCGGGGACGAATGGTGGTTCTATGGGCCGCGCATCTTTGCGGGCGACATGATCGTCAACGAAAAGATACCGTTCGACTATGTCGTGAAAGATACGAAGTTTGCCGGGCCGACCTGCTTCCAGCGTGGCGACAATAATTATTACAACCAGAACGGCGACTACATCGCCAAGCAGCGCTCGACGGCTATTCGCTATCGCCACGATCTTGCGGTCGAGATGGGTTCGCTGGCCGCTACTGAGGATCCGGTGTGGACCGACACCGAACTCGAAGAACTCGAAATTGAGAAATATGAATTTATCAGGGCGATGCATGACCTCGGTCACGGCAAGCGCTATTGGGAGGATGTGAGTGTCGGCGACGCATTGCCAGTCCGCGTTATTGGCCCGCACAGCCTCGCCAGCATTACGACTGAATGGCGCGCCTACCTTTTTACTATCTGGGGCGGCACGCACAGGCCGGGATACGACTTCGAAGCGTTGGGCTTCTCCAAGGAGATGGCGGGCCACGAAAATGATCCCGTCATGGAACGGGACAATCCCGAACTGACCGACGGCGCCTATTTTGGTCCGTCACGCGGCCATCTCTTCCCGCGTTGGGCCCGCCTTATTGGCATGCCGCGCCCCTATGGCTATGGCGCGTCCATGGGCGCATGGATACTGGATTACCTCGGCGGTTGGGCGGGCGAATGGGGCCAGGTGGTGCACTGTAATTCTGCGTATCGCGGACCGGCCTTCACTGGCGATGCGACATTCATGTCCGCAAAAATCATCGACAAACTGATCGATGCCGATGGCCGCTACCTGGTACAGGTAGATTGCAGGATGACCGATCAGTTGGGCACTGTGATGGCCACGGCGAAAGCGGAAATCGAGTTGCCGATGAAGGTGGAGAAATAGGCCGCAGGGGAGAGACGAACATGGCGTCGCTTACAGGCAAGGTCGCTGTAGTGACGGGCGCCAGTCGCGGCATAGGCAAGGGTATTGCCCTGGCCCTGGCGGATGAGGGGGCAACAGTTTATGTCACCGGGCGAACGGTGACGCCCGGCTCGCACCCGCTGCCCGGCACAGTCGGTGAGACCGCCGCAGAAGTTGATCGTCGCGGCGGCAAGGGATTTGCCGTGCAGGTAGATCATGCGCAGGACGATCAGGTGCAGGCACTCTTCGAGCAGGTCAGGCGTGAACAGGGCCGCCTCGATCTATTGGTCAACAATGCCTTTGCCTTGCCCGATACGCTGATCGAGCCGGAACCGTTCTGGGACAAGCCGCTGTCGTATTGGGAGATGGTGGATGTGGGCGTGCGCTCGAACTATGTGGCAGCCTGGCACGCGGCCAGCATCATGGTGCCGCAGCAGTCGGGCCTCATTGTCGCCACCTCCGGGTATGTGGGAATTACGTATACTTACGGCGTAGTCTTTGGTTTGTGTAAGGCTGCCGTTGACCGCATGGCGCGCGATATGGCCATAGAGCTTAAGCCGCACAATGTCACTTCGATATCGCTGTGGATGGGGCTGACCTTTACCGAGCGGGCGCAGCGCGCACTGGCAATGAACCCTGAGATGAAAGCAAAGACTGTCACGGACCCTGCAGTTGGTTCTTCCATCGAATTTCCCGGTCGCGTCATTGCGGCCTTGGTCAACGATAGCAACATTATGCAGCGCTCTGGTGGCACCTTTATTACCGCCGAGCTCGCGCAGCAGTACGGTGTCACCGATATCGATGGGAAGGTTCCACCGTCCCTGCGCGCGCAGCGCGGATCGCCTATTTACTCACCGATTTAGCAAACAGGTGCGGACGCCGTTAATTTTTTGAAGTTCCAAGCAGGAGGAGTGCATGTCAGAACTTAGGTTTGATGGTCGAGTCGCTGTAATCACCGGTGCAGGCAGAGGATTGGGTCGCGCGTATGCGCTGCTGCTGGCTGCCAGGGGCGCCAGTGTTGTCGTCAATGATCCGGGCGTCAGCATGAAGGGCAACGATGTCGATACCGGCCCGGCGCAAGAAGTGGTGCAGGAAATCAGGGCAGCGGGAGGTGCAGCAGTCGCTTGCACCGAATCCGTGGCGACGCCGCAGGGTGGTCAGGCGATTGTCGCTGCGGCCATCGAGAACTACGGACGCATCGACATTCTTATCCACAATGCCGGAACCGTGCGCGGCGCATCCTTGAAGGAGATGACGCAGGAGGATTTCGATACGGTCCTTGACGTCCACTTGCGGGGGGCATTCCACGTGGTCAGGCCTGCTTTTCCCATTATGTGCAAGGCAGGTTACGGCCGTATCGTGCTGACGACCTCGATCGGCGGATTGTACGGGAGCTACAACCAGGCCAATTACAGCGCGGCCAAGGGCGGGCTGATTGGTCTTGCCAATGTCGTCGCACTCGAAGGTGCCGCAGAGGGTGTGAAGTGCAACGCCATCGTGCCCGCCGCCGTAACGCGAATGGCAGAGGGACGGGACACCAGCGCCTATCCCCCGATGTCACCCGATCTGGTGGCTCCCTCGGTGGCCTGGCTGGCTCATGAATCCTGTTCAATCACCGGAGAAATGCTGACCTCTATCGCCGGCCGTGTGGCTAAAGCCTATGTGGTGGAGACGCGCGGGGTGTACCAACCCGCGTGGACTATTGAAGAAGTGGCGCAGCAGATGGCTGCGATCAGCGACCGAACTGACCCGTTGATCCTTGCGCCTGTGCCAAGCGGCCATGCCGATCATATCAATTACAGCTTCGAGATGGCCAGAAAGGGCGGCGCGGCGTCGCCATGAGTACTGAGGCATTGCAGACTGTCGATCCCGACACGCTCGTCCGGCTGGGACAACTACTTGCTCGTCAGGATATTCTCGATTGCCTGATACGGTTCAGCAGGGGGATCGATCGCTTCGACCGGGAGCTTTTTCTGTCGGCCTTTCACCCGGATGCCATTATCTCAGCGGGCGAGTTCGTGGGCGGCCCTGTTGATTTATACGACTGGGCACGCGACTTGCACCAGCAGGGACAGTCGGCGACCCACCACAACCTGTTGAACCATAGCTGTGAGCTGGACGGTGACAGCGCGCATACCGAAACTTATTATCTGTTTGTCGGACGCAACCGCGATGAGACGAACTGGCTGGCCGGTGGACGCTATATCGACCGACTGGAGCGGCGCAATGGGGAGTGGAAGATTGCCTTGCGCACCAACGCCATAGAATGGTCGGGCATGGTTCCCACCATGGTGATTCCATTTGCCGACGTGGCAGATATGACACTTAACGGTGTTGCGGAGCGCGGCAGGGCGGACCTGTCTTATCTGCGTCCACTCACCAATAAGCGCGAGAGGAACATTCCAGGCGTAAAATAAGCTAGGCCGGTTGCTGCATGAGTTCGATGCGTACGCCGTCGGGGTCGGTGCAGAATAGGAGAGGGCCGAAGGGTGAGTCGATGCGGGTTTCCGGGTGCATGCTGCCACCAAACTCGCGGATGCGCGCCACGGTCGCATCGATGTCGTCCACCACCAGGGTCATGTGGGAGAAGCCGCGCCGGTTCATGGGCGAACGCTCCGCTGAACCTTGCACTTCGGTGTCGGTGAAGCCCAGCAGCTCGATAGTGACGTCACCGCAGCGCAACTGCTGTACGCGCAGGGTGGCGCCGGGCTGCTCGATCAGTGCATCGAAGGGTGCGCCGATTTCCGTCACGCCCATCAGTGGCTCGAAGCCCAGGGCGCCGGTATAGAACCGGGACGAACGTTCGATGTCGGCGACGCAGATACCGATGTGCCTGATGCTCACTGCCATCGCTCAGTCCTGTGCGGGTCCCGGTTCATAGCTGAGGCGATGTCCGCTTCACTGGGTGCCTTCGGCATACCAGGTCCTGAATTCAGCATATTTTGGCATTTCCTCAGAATTCGCTTTCGGGTCGATCTTCACATGGACCACGCCCACCTTGCCGCTGGCATAGGCGCGCGCGATGGCCGGGCCGATGTCCTGTGCCCGCGTGACATATTCGCCGTGGCAGCCGAAGCCTTCACCGATCTTGTCGAAGCGCACGTCCTTGCTCCAGTGCGTGCCGGTTTCCTCCGTGCCCTGGCCGAAAGTGCGCTTGTAGACACCCACTTCCAGGCCCCACTGATTGTCCACGCCGACCACGCAGACCAGTGGCAGCTTGCAGCGCACGGCGGTTTCCAACTCGGCGATGTGGAACATGAAGGAGGAGTCGCTGGTGAGCAGCATGCCCGGACGCTGTTTGCCGGTAGCCGCCTTGTCCGCCAGCATCGCGCCGGTGGCGTAGGGCAGGCCGGTGCCGATATGGCCGAAGTTCTGGTTCCAGATCACGTCGTGCGGCTTGCACTGCGAATAGGTCCACTGAAAAATCACCGTGGCACCGCCATCTCGAATCATGATGCCATTTTTCGGGAAGGCCTGGGTGGCTTCGACGACGAAACGCGAGGGATGGATCGCCACTTTGCCCGTGCCATCAGTCTTCGTCAGCGATTCCTTGGCCAGAGACTTAAGCTCGGCTGCGCCATCTTTCATAAATTTGGCAAGGCCACGCGCAGGTTTGCGCGGGGTATCTTTCAGTGCGGCTACCAGTTGCGGCACCACACCGCGCAGGTCGCCTACCAGTGGCACGTCGATGGGTCGGTTTACCCCGATGGCAGCGGGATCCTGCTCGACATAGATCCACTTGCGTATAGCTTCGTTCTTCACCCAGTAGCGCCAGCGGCCGTAGTGGACTGGCTCGCCAAGCTCCGTGCCGAGTGCCAGGCACAGGTCAGATTCTGTCACCGCTTCGATCGAGGCATCCGAAAAGACATATTGGAAGGTACGATCTTCGAGGCCCTTGATGTAGGACGTACCGCCGGAGGTCTGGATCACCGGGCAATTCATCAGTTCGGCCAGCTTCTTGACCGCCGCGCCGCTGCGCGAAGTGTGCACGCCGTGGCCCACCAGCAGGATCGGATTCTTGGCTTTACGAATCAGTTTCACCGCCTCGGCGACCTTGTCGATGTCCGCGCCCTGATTGACAAGACGATAGCGTGCGGGCGGCAGCGGCTTCGGCACATCAAGCTCTTCCAGGATGATATGCGAAGGGTATTCAATGTACGACGGACCCGGCGTGCCCGACATCGACTGGCGAATCGCCTCGCGGATGATCTCGTCGGTCTGATCGGCGTATTCGATGGAGGCGGCATACTTCACCGAGTTCTCGAACAGTGGCATCTGCTTGACGAACTGGATGCGACCGCGGCGCACGCGCTGCTCGGTCACGCGGGCACGCTGTCCACTCAGGAAGATCACTGGCGAATTCTCCACTAATGCGCACTGCATGGCGGGTGCGGCATTGGCGATACCCGGACCCAGCGTGCCGATGCAGACGGCAGGCTTGCCGGTC
Source organism: Haliea sp. (assembly GCA_031414375.1). GTDB lineage: Bacteria > Pseudomonadota > Gammaproteobacteria > Pseudomonadales > Halieaceae > Marimicrobium. The sequence goes on along the minus strand of JANNVJ010000118.1, from coordinate 15,285 downwards.
ATGCGCGATGCGGCTTCGGCCATGAAACCAGCGGCCGCTTCATGGTGCGGGGCAACCACGGTCCAGCCGCGTTTTTCCGCTTCGAGGAACATGTGCACGAAATTCGGGTCCGGAATACCGAACAGTGTATTGATGCCCTCGGCTTCAAAGAGTTGCAGGATGCGTTCGTAGACTTTGACGGCCATAAATTCCAATCTCCTGTGTAGTGTCGCGCGGCGTTTGTTCGATGTTCGCGGCGTGTATTAAAAAGTGTCGTGACGATTCCGGGTATTGGCTCGCGTTCGGATTACTTGAGCAGGCTCGGTGCCCCGGTGCCCATGTACCTGGCCAGGTGGCGGTGGAAGTTGGTGATCTTCTGTTCCTGGTGCGGATTGGGCAGCGGACCGCGAAAGCCACGGGATTTCATGCCCTTCTGCACCCATTCCATGTTGGAGAAGTCCTGTGCCAGTACGGCTCCCCATTTTTCCGCTGTCGGTTCCGCCTGCTCCCACTCGGTTTTCGGCGCCTCGCCCTGTGGGTAGCGCTCGATCGCGTAGGATTCAAAAATACATTTGTTGGGGTCATCGCCATGCGGCCGTACGCGATAACACAGGGCGAAGGTTACGCCCTGCAAAATTGTCTGGTTGGGAAACAGGCTCCAGGCGAGGCCCGCTTCGGCCATTTGCGCCGGCGTAATTTCCGGCCAGATCACGCCGCGGGCCGCGTCGTCCGCCTTGGCCGAGGCCATCATGTGCGCGATCACCTGGGCTGCGGGAGTGCCTTCAGGCAGTTCATCCACCAGTCGCTTTGCCGCGTTCACCAGGGTATCCGTGGCGGCGGAGTTGTTCAATGATTCATAGTTTTCCCGGATCAGCTGGTAAGTCGACACGCGCGGATCCCCGCCCTTGCCCGCACGGGTGACCGAGGTGCTTTGACTGTTCTTGAGTGCGGGGTCGCGCTCATCAAAGCCACTCACACCATGCAAACCATAGGGCTTGCTGTAGGCGTAATACTCACCGTATTTCAATAGTTGCGAATGTGTGCCCGAGACATGATAGGGCTCCATGAAGGCTTCGATGGCCGTCTTCCAGTTGCAGGGATAAACCGCCCACTTGCGCCACTTGTAGCGCATCTTCTCAAATTGAAAGTGGTCCAGAATGCTGGCCGCGGGCTCCAGAAAATCGCGCAAGGGCGCGCAGTCAGGATCCATGTTGATGTAGATCCAGCCGCCCCAGGTATCGACCTTGAGTGTGGAAAGACAGGTGCGCTCTGCGGTCAACGCGCCTTTCCAGTCCTGCGGATCGAGGACAAAGGTGTTCGCACCTTCGAGGTTGTAGGTCCAGCCGTGGAAGCCGCACACGAAATTTTGTTTCTTGCCGCGCACACAGTTCACATCATCGGGTGTGTTGACGAGTTGGCGGCCACGGTGTGGACAGACGTTGTAATAGGCCTTGAGGGTGTCGGCCCCGGTGCGCACGATGACAATCGATTCGTCCAGGATGTTGTAGGTAATGAAATTGCCCACTTCGGGGATATCTTCAAGACGACCGGCCATCTGCCAGATTTTGGACCACAGCAGGTCGCGTTCGGCCCTGGCATACTCCGGGGAGATAAATGCCTCGACTGGGTAAGTCAGCGGTTCAGCCAAATCGGCATCGGTGATTTCGATTTTTTTATTCATGGCGACCTCTTCGCTTAGCCCACTTTACCGTGATCAGGATCGAGGACAAGGCCCTCCAGATCGCCCTTCTCGCGCCAGTCCTGCAATAACGTCTCGAAGGCACTCCAGCCCGGACCATAAATATCGCCTAAAAAATTGCGGAATTTTTCCCGACCATCGCTGCCGGTTTTCGTTTCGCTCTCATTGTTGTAGTAGCTTGGCGTACACTCACGCTGGAAATCTGAAATATCAATGGCCGTCGCGCGGAAGTGGCTGATATAGGCGTCCTGCGCCTCTTTGCTCGGCTCGACGGAGGCGATACCGCGCGATAGAGCTTCGTTGATGATATAGGCACAGTGCACGGCCTGGCGGCGATACTGCTCCGTCGTGGTGCCATTCAGCCCCCCCTGGTAGTAGCCGATAAAGAACAGGTTGGGGAAGGCGTGCGTCATGGTGCCGTGCAGCGTCTTGTAACCGTCGGCCCAGTGTTCGTAGATTGACAAACCGTCGCGACCTTCAAACACCTCGAACCCCCAGCGGCGATCCAGGTCGCTGCTCACTTCAAACCCACTGGCGAAGATCATGCAGTCAACTGCATACTCTTTGCCGTCGGCAATAAAGCCCTTTTCCGTCATCTCTTCAACGCCCTTGGTCTTGGAGACGTCGATCAGTTTCACATTAGGGCGATTGAACGTAGCGTAGTACTCGTCGTTGGATAAGGGGCGCTTACACGAGAAGCGGTAATAAGGCTTCAGGGCCTCGGCCGTTGCCTTGTCTTGCACCATCGACTCGACGCGACGGCGCATACGCTCCATGACGCGATAGTCCATCATCTCGTGCCGTGCCATGAATTCTGTTATCGCCAGGTTGGGCCAATTGTCCGCGGCGAGTTCTGCGGCAAGATTGCGATTGACCTCGGTCCAGAAGTCGCATACGAGATCCGCCTCGCCCGGCAGGAAGCCTTCAAGCGCGCCGCGTTGGAAATTGGCATGACGTTCGGCCTGCCAGCCCGGTTGCAGTGTTTTTACCCACTGCGGATCGGTGGGCGGATTGTTGCGTTGGTCCACCGTCGACGGTGTGCGCTGCAGCACATAGAGCTGCTTCGCGTTTTTGCCCAGATATGGAATCGCCTGGAGAGCTGTCGCACCGGTGCCGACGATGGCCACACGTTTGTCAGCCAGTTTGTCGAGGACTGGATGCTTCTGGTTGCCGCCAGTGTAGTCATACTCCCAGCGGGCGGTGTGAAACATCTTGCCTTTGAATTCGTGAATGCCGGGGATGCCTGGCAGCTTTGGTATATTGAGCAGACCGTTAGCCATGATGACAAAACGGGCGCGGATATCATCACCACGGTCGGTTGTTATCCGCCAGCGCTGTAGGGATTCATCCCAGCGCATGCCTTTGACCAGTGTGTGAAAAAGTGCCTTTTCATAAAGCGTAAAGCGTTTGCCGATGCTTTGGCAGTACTCAAGAATTTCCCATCCGTCGGCAAATTTTTTCGACGGCATGTAGCCCATTTCTTCCAACAGGGGCAGGTAGCAGTAGGCGTCATTGTCGCACTGCACGCCGGGGTAGCGGTTCCAGTACCAGACACCGCCAAAGTCGCCGGCGTGATCGATGTTGCAGACATTGGAGACGCCGACCTTTCTCAGTTGCACCGCCGCCAGCAAACCCGAAATACCCGCGCCGAGCACCGCGACATCAATCTCTTTCGAGAGGGGATCGCGCGGTTGCACGGGCATGTGCGGATCACCTTCATACGTGGCTTCAAAGTCGTCCACTGGCCGTACATACTGCTTCTGGCCTTCCCGTCGCAGGCGCTTGTCGCGCTCCTGCCGGTATTTTTCTCGCAGCGCCGGGATATCGATGTCCTCGGCGGGCGGTACATTCGTGGGCTGACACTTCATATCCAACCTCTGGATAAGGCACTTTCCATAGCGGTAAAAAATCAGCGCTGACCTTACTATAAATCAACACCGTTGTCTATAAGTGAGCCGCGCCAGGCGAGGTCAGGCCACGACCTTTGCGCTACGCAACTGCTCAATTTGTGCGGTTGTCAAACCAAGAATATCTTGGAGGATTTCATCGGTATGTTGGCCCAGGATCGGTGGTGCGGTCGGCACGGGCTGCTGCTCGCCGGGAAACTTGATCGCACGGTTTACGATAGGGATCATGCCCAGCGTCTGGTGATCCGTCTCGACCACCATGTTGCGCGCCACGGCCTGTGGCTGCGCCAGCGCGTCCTGTATCCCCAGTATGGGCGCATGCGGAACCTGGTATTGGGTGAAGAGCGCCACCAGTTCCGGCACGGATCGTTGGCGGGTGAATGCACTGATCAACTCGTTTACGATGCTGCGATTGTCGCGTCGCTGCTCGATCGTAGCGAAGCGCGGATCGCTGGTGTACTCCTGCTTGCCAAGCGCCTCGCAGATGCGTTCCCAGAAACTGTTGGTCAGGCAAGCGATGATGATCGACCCGTCCTGCGCGGGGAATGTTCCGTAGGGCACCAGGTTGGGATGTTGCGATCCTTGTGGCTGCGGGTCTTCTCCGGTGAAAAACGCCAGTTGCGCCAGATAGCCGAGCATGCCGATCATCCCATCCAGCAGGCTGATATCAATCAGGCGGCCGCGACCCGTGATGCTGCGCTCGTACAGTGCCGCCATGATGCCTATCGGACCATTGATGCCTCCGACCAAATCACCCAGAGGGATGCCCAGCTTGGTGGGCAGTCCACCGGCTTCGCCGTTGACGCTCAAGGCGCCCGACAGGGCTTGCAGCACGATATCGAAAGAGGGCCGGTCGCGCAGTGGCCCCGTCATCCCAAAACCCGAGATGGCACAATAGATCAGTCGCGGATTGAGTGCGGAGAGCGCCTCGTATCCCAGGCCCAGGCGATCCATGACGCCCGGACGATAGTTTTCGATCAGCACATCGCATTTGGCGGCGAGGTCCTTCACCAGTGCCACACCGGCAGCGGTCTTCAAATCCACGACGATACTTTTCTTACCGCGATTCACACTCAGGTAGTAGTGACTCTCACCACCGCGAAAGGGCGGAAAGGAGCGGGTTTCATCACCAGTGCCAGGCGGCTCGATCTTAAACACCTCGGCGCCGAGATCGGCCAGCGCGAGCGACGCCGCCGGGCACGCCAGTACGCGCGTGAAGTCGAGCACACGAATTCCGCTCAGCGGGCCGGCCCAACCCGAAGTGTCGCTCTCCGTCATATGTCTTACCCCGGACTGCTTAGCCGCGGCTGGGCAATTCCACGATGGATGCGCCGGAAGCCGACAGTTCGCCACGGTGCGTCTCGGCCCGCTGGCTGATTTCCACGAGGTGCTTGCCGTCCTCGACAAACTTGCGGGTTACGGTGCCGTCAATCCACAGCGCATCGCCGTCGGGATTGTGGCGGCGGATCTGGCACTTGCTTTTGCGCAGGAAGCCATCGTCACCCATCCAGTTGGTGAGGTGATGAGTCAGCCAGGAGCAACGCTCGGGGCCGTAGTCATAGGCGCCGGGTGCGCCAACTTCGAGCGCGAATTCTTCGTCCCAGTGCACACGCTCAGGGCAATCAGGCACGTTAAAGCGGTTCTTGATGCCGAGGCCGGGGTGCGCTTGCTGCATTTTCCATGCGAGCTTGTTGGCACGGATGTAGAGACCACCCCAACCCTGCGCGTAACAGATGAAACCGGTGACGGTCATCGGACCCTTCATCATGCGCGGCAGTTCTTCGCCTTCCTGCACATCTTCCCAGTAACGCGGAGTCGCACCGCGGATATTCTCGGCAGCATAGATCTTGGAGAATTCAGCGAGCTGCTCTTCGGTGAAGGGTTCGACCCGGCCGCGGGCTTCGGTGTATTTGGTGCCACGCTCACGTGCTTCGTCGCGGTCGGTACGGAATACCCAGCTATCGGCCTCCGCCACCAGGTCGCCGTGCTGGTTGAAGAAGTCCACGTGGTAGATCTGCTGGAAACTGCGTCCGGCGAAGCGGGTCTGGTGCTCGACCAGATCCTTCAGGTACGCCTCGGTGGTGATCACGTCGTTGCGCAGTACCGGCTTGTGCCAGGTCCAGTCTGAACCGGCCCACATAGCGTGGATGCCCGACAGGCCGCCGCAATAGCCGGAAATAATACGGTTGGTCGAGAACAGGAAGCTCGGCAGCGCCACGATGCTGCCGTATTTGGTATTTTTAGCATAGTCAGGATCCGACCACAGCGGGTTGTCGTCGCCGATGCCGTGGGCGTAGTGACGAATCGCATCACGGGTCGCTTCATGATTCCAGGGCTCCAGGCTGTCAGTGATCTTGACGCCAATGCGCTTGCGCAGGTCTGCGAGGCCTTGCTCAGTGATTTTGGGAAAACGGTCGGCTGACATATTACTTTTCTCCTGGGCTTTCAGTTGTTGGATGCAGTGTTGAGTGCGGCGGCGGCTTCGCGGTCGCGCAGAACCTTGCGGTGAACCTTGCCGGCTGGCGTCTTGGGAAGTTCACTGACAAATTCAATGTGACGCGGAAATTCGTGCTGGCTCAGCCGCTCCCGCGTAAAGTTCTTTAATTCCTTAGCAAAATCATCGCTCGTAGTACGTGTGGTCACAACAAATGCCTTGACCACCTGCCCGCGCGTCGCATCCGGCACGCCGATGACCGCGACTTCCAGCACATCATCATGCTTGAGCAGCGTGTTTTCGATTTCGACCGCGCTCATCGTCCAGCCTGCGGAGATGATCACGTCATCCGCACGACCGGCATGATAGAGATAGCCATCCTCGTCGATCTTCGCCAGGTCTTTGGTGGTTTCCCATCTGTCGCGCCGCCACAGCATGAGTTCGCCGACGACGCCCGGTTCGGTAGGGGAGCCATCGGGCTTCTGTACCTGCAATTTTAGGCCCGGCACGGGCTTTCCCAACGAGCCCGGCTTGACGACGAAGTCGCGCGCGCCAGGGTAGTTGACCAGCACCACGCCAATCTCGGTGGTGCCGTACATGCTGCACGCGGGGACATGGAAGGTCTGGTCGATAAATTCCAGCGTGGTCTGGTCGATGGGTTCGCCGGTGTAGGACAGTTTCTGCATCGCGAACGTGTAGTCCGATGCCTTACCGGAATTCATCATCATCCGGTAATGGGTGGCGGCCGCCGACATGTTGGTGACCTTGTAGTCCTGCAGTCCGCGCATCAGCCGCACGGCGTCGAAACGGCCGGCGTACGTGCCAGTGGTGACACCCAGCGCCAGCGGTGCCAGCGTGCCATGCCACAGGCCGTGTCCCCAGGCGGGCGAGGACGGGCAGAAAAATTCATCACCCGGCCGGATGCCGGTGCCGTACAGCGCGGCAAACATCAGTGTCACCAGGGCGCGGTGCGTGTGCTTGACCGCCGCCGGCAACTCACGGGTGGTGCCGGAGGTATATTGGAACACCGCCAAATCATCGGCGCGGGTCATCGTTTTGTAGGTGCCCGGAAAGTGTTTGATCTCAGCTAGTAGCCCGGCATCGGCCACAACGACACGGACCCCGTCAATCTGCTTGGCGATGTCCGCCTTTTCCGCATTGGTCACCAGCAACTTCGGCTTGCAGTCATCGACGCGCAGCCGCAGTCCGTCAAGGCCGAACAGCGTAAATAGCGGGACACTGATCGCCCCCATCATCATCGCGCCGAACAGGCTGATGTAGAAGGGCAGGGAAGGTTCCAACATGAAGGCAATGCGGTCTCCCGGCTGAATCCCATTCTCTACCAGCCAGTGGGCGAAGCGCGCTGAACCGGCGGCGATGTCGTCGAAACTCAGGATCTCATCCGTGCCGTCCGCATGCGCAATGCGCACGGCGGTGCGATTGCTGCCGTCAGCGTGGCGGATCATGCATTCGTGGGCGATGTTCAGGAATTCGCGGTCGCCGTCAAACAGTTCCCACAGCGCACCTGAATTGCCATGTGCCTGGGCGTCTGCGTAGGACGTGTATGCTGTGAGCGTGGCCATCGATCAACCTGGGATTTACTGGAAGCCGCAGTCGAGGCGCGCTCCCATGTGGTGAGTCAGCATCATGGCAGTAAAAATAGGTGTTGTAAATATAGAATATAATTCTATATATTGAATAAAGGGCCAGAACAACTGTATCGCGATATAGCTATTAATAGAGGTGAGAACTATGGCGGATCGATTGAAACAACCCTTAACCCAGGATCGTCAACTCGCGAAAGCGGTAAAGGACAGCAAAGCACCTGCCATTTCACGAGCTGCCGCCATCTTGCGCCTGCTCGGCAAAAGCGACACACCGCTCGGCTTGCAAACCATTGCGCGAACCCTGGGCCTCGTGCCGAGCACCTGTCTCTACGTGCTAAGGGCGTTGGTCGTCGAGGAATTTGTTTCTTTTGATGCGGATACCAAGCGCTACTCACTGGAGGCGGGCGTTCTCACACTCGCGCGGGGCTGGCTCAGGCGCAATGAATTTACCGATCTCGCCCAGCCAGTACTCGACCGCATCAGCCAGGCCTTTGATGTGACGATGCTGGGGACGCATATCGTCGGTCTCGACCACATGATCGTCGTTGCAGTCTCCCAGTCTGGCAACAACTTTCAACTCAGCGCACAAATCGGCAGTCGTTTTCCCGCGCTGATCAGCGCGACGGGACGGTGCATTGCGGCCTTCGGGGATCACTCCGAAGCCGAGTTGCAAGCGCGCTTCAAAACGCTGCGCTGGGATGAGCCGCCGACCTTTGGTGAATGGCAAGCGCAGGTCAGCCAGACGCGCGCACAGGGCTTTGCGGTAGATGCTGGGAATTACATTTCCGGTGTGACAGTGGTCGCGGCCCCCGTGTGGAAGTCGCGTGCGAAACTTAGCCACGCGATTGTCGCCATTGGCATCGGCAGCGCGCTCAAGGGAAAAAAACTTCCCGCGCTGCAGGACGCACTCCTATCTGCGGCGCAGGTATTGTCGAACCAGCTGTGTGGGGATTGATCAGAAAAGTTGTTCGAAGTCGGACCTGTCAGGTGGTCTCAGCGGCAAACATTCTGTGCGCGAGGTCACAGATTTAAGTGTCAAGTGGTATACAAATTGTGCCCGCAAAGAGCTCCAACACTATCGTCTTATAGAGGGCGTAGTCTTAACGCTATATCGTGTTATGCTCATTAGCCAAAGAACACTGGGACATAATTTCTAATTACAAGGAGGTGCCTCGCAATGAAGAACATCATACACAGCCTGACTCTTCTATTTGCATTTTTCGTCTGGTGCCCGCTGGTTTCTGCGGGACCTATATTGTCAGCCGACGGGAGCATGCTGACGGGCCTGGATGTCAATGGAACGCTGTATGATATTGAGTTTCTCGACGGTATCGTTTCAGAAGTATTCCCTATTGAACTGGTGACCGCTCCGGGCTGGTACGAGCTGGCCGGAAGTGTGACTGCCGCACTTTACGATTCCCTGGCCAGTATGGGTATGAATGATAACGAAGCTTTTCGCGGCTGCAAGGACAGCCCCGGCATCCCAGGTTTTATTGGCCCGGACATCTGTATCATTCTCACACCAGACAAAGTGATCTCGGGCAACTCTTGGGGAGCAGATAATCTGGTTGTCATTAATTACACTGGCACCTATTACACACCGCCCCCATACGGGATAACGGGGATTGACGGTAGCGGTACTACTGGACTAACAGACTTTTTGACTCTTGCAAGATTCTCCCCGGTGCAGACTTCAATTCCAGTGCCGGGTAGCTTGTTGTTGACTCTATCCGGTTTGCTCCTCATTGCGCTTCGAAGTAAGGCCGTGAGAAGTTCGACTGACAAACGCTGAACCAGGTCCCGTAGAAAGCATCGTACCGACCGCTTTCGCCGGGCAACGGTTATGGTTGCTCTGCTATCCTGCAACGCAACCAACTCAACATGCGCGATACCTCATCCAGAGGTGAGTTGTCTCCCGCTAAATCACAAAATCTCGGCACTCTTCCCGAGACTCCGGTCGTCGCGGGAAGTACTTACAAGCCTTCCGCCGCCACCAGCGGAAACAGCACTTCATCGGCCAATATCGTGCAGAAATATTCGTTGACCTGTTTGATCTTGCCAGCGCGCAGCGTGAACACCATGCAATATTGGTTGCAGTAGGATTCGCCATTGCAGAGTGTCGCGTTGCCCTCGAATTCAACCACAACCCGGTCGCCTTCGGCAGTCACGCTTTGGATAAGGGGCTGCATGCCCTCGGGTACTAGCTTCCTGAACGCGCCGATCGTGGCGAGGATCAGGTCATGTTGGCGGACGCCGGCAAATTTGCCAAAACCTTTGGCCAGTGTAAATGCATCGGGGGCCAGACAGGGAGCGGCCTCGGCAGCATCGCCCTGGCCCATTGCTGTGATGAATTTGAGCACGACCTGTTTGTTCTGTTCACTCATGATGATCTTTCCTTAGCTGATCGATGTCAGGCCAGGGGTTCCTCCCCGGCCAGGATGATCCGGTGCATGAGACGGCCGCTATCTAGAGCGTACGGTAGCGCGCGATGCATCGTTCCTGTGTTGTCCCAGATGAGCAGATCACCTACCTGCCATTCGTGGCGGTAGACATATTGAGGTTGGGTCGCCCAGTCGCGCAGGCGCGCAAGCAGCGCCCGGCTCGCTTCGACCGACAGGCCTTCAACGTAGTCTGCGGTGGCGCCGAGCAGCAGGGATTTGCGCCCGGATTGATGTGTCCATACCATGGGGCAGGATTTGGATGCAGTGGGTGCTTCCTGCCACATTTGCAATTCCGCATAGCTCATTTCGGGATTCACATAGAATTGTGAGCGCGTCGCACTGTGCACGACCCGCAATTGTTCGATGGCCTGCTTGTCGTCCTGGGGCAGATCATCGTAAGCGGCATAGGTGTTACAGAATTCTGTCTGCCCGCCGGTCTCCGATAGCGTGACTGCCCGCAGGAGGGCAGCCAGATTAGGGTAGGGCTGCAGGGAGCCATCGAAGTGCCAGAACAGCGAGCCTTTCAGGTAGTCGGCCTTTTCATTGACACTCTTGTCCAGGGTGATTTTGTAAATGCCGCCTTCGCGTTCACTGTCAACGAGATTGCCCAGGGTCCTGGCAATAGCCACCTGCTGTTCATCGCTGATATCAAGGCCGCGAAAAAATACTGCACCGCGCTGTTCCAGGGTGTGCCGTATAAACTTTGCTTCGGAACCATTCAGTAAGGTTGCAAGATCCGTCTTGATCTCGCTGCCAACCAGCGGGGTGAGGTTGGTTACTTGTAGCGTCATGATTGTTTCCCCTGATGTATCAACACAGGCCCATCAACTCAAGCGCGTCAGAATCGTATTCGCCGAATGTTTCACCCGCGGCTGTTTCCAAAGCTCGACCGCCAGGGAAACGGTGATCAACGAATAGAGCAGGTTGCGCAAATTGGCGGCGTCCTCTGGTAACGGTTGCTGGTAATCAAACTCGTTGAGGTAGGCCACGGCTGCCTCGGCATGAGGAAACACTGCATCGTAATACACCTGAATCTCTGCCATCGTGCTTTTGACGCGTTTCACATAGCGCGCATGGCCATCTTCGATAGCCCATTCAGGGACAAGATATTCCAATGCTGCGAATTGTTCAGGAAGTGTTGAGCTCATTGTTTGTCTCCCTTGTTCTTCTCGCCCGCACTGACATGGTCGCCGACGACCTTGTGCAGGTGGCGAACCAGAAGTTCTTCGTCGTTCGCGTGAAACTCTTTAATTCCCCGGCTATTCAACATGGCCTGCATGCCCTCGAGCGGGCTGGTGTCCTGTAGTATAACGTCGTTGAGGAAGTTCACCGTCATTTCCTGCCCCAACTGCTCTTTGTGACTCTGCGGCTCGCGAAAATAAATCACCAGTTCGAAAAGATGCGAGTGTGGTCCTGTTGGCCAATGCGCGTGGGTGGTGTAGCAGCCCGAAGACCAGAACACCGACACGAAATTGGGGAAGAACTGAAACGAATCAACACCCCAGTGCGCAGATCGACCAGGATTAATCCCTTCTGGTAGAGGGCCAAGGTCAACTTTATTCCACAAACCTGTGGCGCCGGCCTCGACCAGGCATTCGGTCGGTGTTGAATGTTTACTTTTCTGTGCGGGAGGGCCCGCCCAGGAGATCATGCGGTGCAGCCCTTTGAGCTGAATGGCGAGTGCATCCGCCAAAGGATTACTTTGTTCATTGCCTGCATCTTCCAGATTGCGCAGTGCTTCGCCGTGTAGATAAGGCGTATGGTAGCCCTCTGCAAAGCCGTCCATGAAAATTTTCCAGTTACAGTTGAGGTCAACTTTGAAGGAGTTCGCTTTGGTCAGTTGGCTGAAAGGATAGCCCTCGACCCCGTGAGCGAGCTCCCCCAAAAAGGAACGCAGCGGTTCTGTGTTATTGGAGTTCAGGTTGATAAAGATAAAGCCTTCCCAGACCTCGCACGCAATCGTAGCCAAACTGCATTTGCCAGGATCGAAGTCATACAGCAACTCCTTGCGGGTAGGTGCGATCAGGGAGCCATCGAGCTGATAGCGCCAGCCGTGAAATCGGCAATACAGCAACGGGGCCTGGCCTTGTGTTTCCTGAAAGGGGTCGTCCTTCCAGACCAGCTTGTTGCCCCGATGTGCGCACATATTATGGAAGGCGCGGATCGTGTCATCCTTGCCCCGTACCAGCAGGACTGAGGTATCCAGCACGGTCAGTTCCCGGGTGAAATAGCTGCCCTTGTGCGGCAACTGCTCAGCACGCCCCACGTACAACCAGGACTTTTTAAAGATATGCTCGCGCTCTTTCTCGTAAAAGTCTGTGGAAACGCAGTCTTCCAATGAAATCGGTCCTCTACCCAATTCAGGATAGGTGTCGATCCAGTGTCCGCTGGTGGGCTTGGTGACAATGGGTTCATGCCGCACGGGATGCCCTCCGAAAAATACTGCTGGCCAACAACAGGTTCATTTTCCGCCTCCCTTGGTCTTCTCGCCCGCACTGACATAGTCGCCGACCACCTTGTGCAGGTGACGTACCAGTAATTCTTCGTCGTTCAGGTGAAACTCCTTGAGTGAACGGCTATTCAACATGGCCTGCAAGCCCTCCCCAGGGCTGGCATCTTCCAGCACGATGTCGTTGAGGAACGTCACGGTCAGTTCCTGCCCCAAGCGCTCCTTGTGCGTGGTCGGCGGACGGTAATACATTTCCACTTCGAAGAGATGCGAATGAGGGCCAGTTGGCCAATGGGTGTGGATGGTGAAACCTGAAGCGCCAAAAATTACAACAAAATTGGGGAAAAACTGAAATGAGTCGAAGCCATATTTCTCTGAGCGTGTAGGGTTTAGCCCTATAGGCATGGGACCAATCTCGACTTTCTTATTCCACGGACCCGCGGCACTTGCTTCCATCACGCATTCGATTGGTTTCGAATACGGGGTTTTTTGTGAGGGCTCGCCGGCAAAGGAGAACATCCGATGTGGGCCCTTGAGCTGGTACGCCAACGCATCGGTAAACGGATTAGGCGCATCCAGTGCTTCTTTGGCGGCTGCCGTCAAGTTGCCAAAGGAGGCGGCGTGCAGGTAAGGCCCGTGGTAGCTTTCCGCAAAGCCATCCACGAAGATCTTCCAGTTACACTGCAGCTCCGCCTTGAATTTATACACCTGGTGCGGCCCGGCAAAAGGATAACCTTCAAGCCCATGGGCCAACTCCCCCAGGAATGACCGCAGCGGCTCGGTATTGTCCGGATTAAGATTGATGAAGATAAAGCCTTCCCACACTTCGCACTGTATCTGCGGTACGCGACACGAGTCCGCGTCGAAGTCCAGCAACAAATCCTTGCGCGTCGGCGCGATCAGGGAACCGTCTAGCGCGTAACGCCAGCCGTGAAAGCGGCAGAAGAACAGCGGGGCCTGGCCCTGTACTTCCTGGAAGGGGTCGTCCTTCCAGAGGAGCTTGTGGCCCCGGTGTGGGCAAATATTGTGTAGGGCGCGTATGACGTCGTCCTTACCCCGCACCAGGATGACCGAGGTCTGGGCAAAGACCAGCTCGCGGGTGAAGTAACTTCCTGGCTGCGTTAGCTGCTCGACGCGCCCCATGTACAGCCAGGTCTTTTTGAAAACGTACTCGATTTCCTTTGCGTAAAATTCCTCGGACACACAGTCCTCAAACGACACTGGCCCTCGACCCAATTCAGGATAGGCGTCGGTCCAGTGGCCGCTTTCTGGCCTGGTGACAAGGGGCTCCTGGCGCATAACGTTTTCCTGGTTAATTTTTATAGGCAAGCACGCACGGTGCAGATAACCCGGCGCACCGCAGGGCAGCCTATCACTTGACAATTATTGTAAACAGGCCCAGATTTTGAACATGGAGTTGCAAATATGGAACAGCTTATCCTATGAGTGAGTCACTCCCTTTTGACCTCGGTACGCTGCTGGTCTTTGGAAAAGTGGTTGAGTGCCGCAGTCTGTCGAGGGCAGCGACCCTGTTGGGGATGCCCAAATCCACGGTCAGCCGCAAAATCACTAAACTGGAGTCCGATCTGGGTATCAAGTTGCTGCGCAAAAATACGCACCAGCTCACGGTGACCGACCTGGGTGAGAAGATCTATAGCCATGGTCTCAATATCCTGACCGAAGCCAATCACATCCGCGCACTGGTGGAAGGCAGCAAGCAGGAACCTCAAGGGGTGTTGCGAGTGGCCATACCGGTATTTGTGGGCACCGACTTTGCCTCACGCGTTGCGGCCACTTTTTTGCAGCGTTTTCCGAAATCGCAACTTGAGATTCGCTTGGTGGACAGCATGGTCCACCCCATCAAAGACGGTTTTGACGTCGTTTTTGGCGTTGGCCCGCTGCAAGACTCCACACTCATCGCCAGAAAATTATTTACCATTGAATGCTTTCTTGGTGCTTCGCCGGATTTCATCAAAAATTTGCCGGAGCCAATCACGGTTCCCGCTCAATTGAATAAGTTGCCGTTTATTTACTCCGATTTTCACGGCGGATCGCGCAAGCTACTTCTATCCAAAGGTAAAAAGCGCTACGAATTGGCGCCCTTGGTCAGGGTGCGGGCAAACAATTTTCAAATCATTAAACAAAATATACTGCAGGGACTTGGTATTGGCGCCATGCCCAACCAAATTATCTGTTCCGGCGAATTGCAGGATGGGAGCATCATCCCGGTTTTGCCGGATTGGAACCTCGAAGCGGTAGACGTATTCATGATTTACTCATTCCAGCAATCGTTTTCTAATTTGATCAGCGCTTTTTATGAAACAGCCTTCAAAATAGTCTCGCAAAATATTGAGATGAGCCAACTCCAGACAGCGTCAGCCGACGCCTGACGCGCGTCTGGATTTCGCGTTTGATCGTTCAATCTGACGGGGTCGGTTGTTGAGTCTGTATGGGCTGGCGGGTTTGGGCGTCGGGTGTGCATGGGTTGGCGGGTTCGGCTGTCGGTTGTGCAATTCGCTGGCTTCCCCGATACTCGCCAACGAATTGCACACCCGACACCCAAACCCTCGTTCCGTGCGATCGCTCAAACGATGTTCCGTGCAGGCAAGGGATCGAGGCTCCGGTCGGGAAGGCCTTTTCGCCAGCATACCCCTTACACGCAAAAGAAAATGCCTTCCCGACCGGAGCCTCCATCCCTTGCCAGCACGGAAC
This sequence comes from Haliea sp., assembly GCA_031414375.1. Taxonomy (GTDB): domain Bacteria; phylum Pseudomonadota; class Gammaproteobacteria; order Pseudomonadales; family Halieaceae; genus Marimicrobium. The sequence continues at coordinate 57 of JANNVJ010000118.1, read as the reverse complement.
AAAGTTTGAGCGATCGCACGGAACGAGGGTTTGGGTGTCGGGTGTGCCATTAGTTGG
>JANNVJ010000117.1:0-7049 GCA_031414375.1 Haliea sp. | reverse complement strand
GTTTGGGGTTTGCACGGTGGGTGGGGGTGTGGGGTGTCCTTTTGTTTGGCTTTTATCGGGGACGCGGGCTTATGCCACACCCGGCAGCCGAGCCCGTCTCATCGAATGATTTACCTGCCAGTATCGAGAAGCCTCAGGCGTTTAATCGAAACGGGGGCTGTACTCCCAGCTTAGTCCATCGGCATCCTTGGCCGACAACTGCGGCGCCTCGCCCGCTGGCACCGGCCACTCGATACCCACGGTAGGATCGTCCCACGCCAGGGTCTTTTCACTGCCAGGATGGTAGACATCCGTACACTTGTATATAAAGTCGGCATAGTCGGAAGTGACGTAGAAGCCATGCGCAAATCCCGGCGGCACCCACAGCATGCGCTGATTTTCGGCGCTAAGACTTACGCCATACCACTGACCAAGGGTCGGTGAGCTGCGGCGCAGGTCCACGGCCACGTCGAACACTTCGCCTGCGGTCACCCGCACCAGTTTGCCCTGGGTGTGTTCCATCTGGAAATGCAGGCCGCGCAAAATGCCGCGCGCTGACCGGCTGTGGTTGTCCTGCACAAAGTTGATATCGAAACCGGCCGCGCGGAAGGCTTCCCTGTTCCAGGTCTCCATAAAAAAACCGCGCGAGTCACCGAAGACCCTGGGCTCGATCAGGTAAACATCTTGCAGCGGCGTTTCGACAAATTTCATGCGAACACCACCCCGTCATCTTTCAACAGGTTGCGCAGGTAAAGCCCATAGCCACTTTTTTCCAGCGGTTTGGCCAGCGCCAGCAGTTGTTCGGCGTTGATGTAGCCCTTGCGGAAGGCCACTTCCTCGGGGCAGGCAATTTTCAGGCCCTGCCGCTCCTCGACTACGCGGATAAAATTGGCGGCATCCAGCAGTGAGTTGTGGGTTCCGGTATCCAGCCAGGCCGTGCCGCGGCTCATGACTTCCACCCGCAGGTCGCCGCGCTCCAGATAGACTTTATTGATGTCGGTGATCTCCAGTTCACCGCGATGAGAGGGACGCACAGCCTTGGCGATGTCGATCACATCGTTGTCGTAGAAGTACAAGCCGGTAACGGCGTAATGTGAGCGCGGATTGGCGGGCTTCTCCTCAATGTCCTGGGCCACGCCATTGGCGTCGAAACTGATCACCCCGTAGCGCTCGGGGTCTTGCACATAGTAGGCGAAGACCGAGGCTCCGGTATCACGGCTGGCAGCACTGGTGAGCTTCTGGGAAAACCCGCCCCCGTAGAAAATATTGTCACCCAGCACCAGGCTGGCCGGCGCCTTGCCAATAAACTCCTCGCCCAGAATAAAAGCCTGCGCGAGTCCGTCCGGGCTGGGTTGTACGGTATAACAAATGTTAATGCCCCAGTTGGAGCCGTCCCCGAGCAAATCGCTGAAAGCGCTCTGGTCGCGCGGTGTGGTAATGATCAGGATATCGCGGATACCTGCCAGCATCAGGGTGGCCAATGGGTAGTAAATCATGGGTTTATCGTAAATCGGCATCAGCTGTTTGCTGACGGTGCTGGTCAGGGGATGCAAGCGGGTACCGGACCCGCCCGCGAGAATGAGGCCCTTGTAGGCTATGGCTGTCATGGGGATATTTCCTGGCTGCAAACGAAAGATTATAGCGGCATAAGCGCGGCGCTGGCGACCGAGTGGATATGCCCCACTTTACGACCGCGTTTTTAAGGGGTGGATTTTTGACCAGTAGCTGATTAAAATCTAGCCCCTTTTGCTGGGGGTTTTGAGATCAGCGGCGCGAAACGGTGCGCAGCGGGTCCAAAGCCAGCGTAGAAAATCCCGCGTATTACAACTTTTCGGACCCTTGAGAGGAATCCACAATCTCGCACCTGAATTCAGCGCAGGCAAAACCAAGGCCGGTGTCCGGTGCGCCCGTACACACGACGGCGCCGGAACGCCCCTTGCGTATCGCCCTGCTTGGCTATCGCAGCCAGCCCCATGGCGGCGGGCAAGGCGTGTATATGCGCTACCTCAGCAAGGCGCTGGTAGAGGCTGGCCACACGGTCGATGTCATCTCCGGCCCACCCTATCCGCACCTGGATCCCCGGGTTCGCCTGATCACCTTGCCCAGCCTTGATCTGTTTGAAAATGGTCTGGGGTCACTCCGTCTGCATCACTTGAAGTCCCTGAGCAATATCATTGAGTGGCTAACCCAACTCACCGGCGGTTTCGGCGAGCCGCACACGTTTGGGCGACGGGCCGTAAAGTATTTGCGCCAGCACGGGCATAACTACGACCTGATTCACGACAACCAGAGTCTGAGCTACGGCATGCTGCAAATCCAGAAAATGGGGCTGCCTCTGGTTACCACTGTGCATCATCCCATCACCAGCGATTTGCGGATTGCCCTCGCTGCGGCGCGCAGCTGGGAGGAGCGTGCTTTCATCCGGCGCTGGCATTCCTTCCTGAACATGCAGAAAAAAGTAATTGTGCAGTTGCGCAATATCGTCACCGTATCCGATTGTTCCCGCCAGGACATTGCCCGGGATTTCGGCCTACAGCCGGCCGGCATCAGCGTGGCGCACAATGGTATTGATATCGATGTATTCAAGCCTGTGCCGGGTGTGCTGCGCAATCCGTTGCGCCTGATGGCGACCTGTTCCGCTGACGCGCCGCTCAAAGGGCTGCGCTATCTGTTGCATGCGTATGCGCGCCTGTTGGAACGCTATCCGGAGCTGGAGTTGCTGTTGGTCAGCAAGCCCAACCCGGGCGGGAAGACCGAGCAACTGGTGCGCAGTTTGGGCCTTACCGATAAAGTGCGTTTCGTCAACGGCATCAGCACTGAGCAGATGGTGCAGTATTACGCCGAGGCGGCGATTGCGGTGGTGCCGTCAGTTTACGAAGGTTTCGGCCTGCCCGCCGGTGAAGCCATGGCTTGCGGCGTGCCGGTAGTGTCCACGGATGGCGGTGCGCTGCCCGAGGTGGTGGGTGATGCCGGTGTCATTGTCCCCGCCAAAAATGTCGAGGCCCTGGTAGAGGCCATTGATACGCTGCTGCAGGATCCGCAAGCGCGTGCAGTACTGGGGGCGCGTGGCAAGGCGCGTATTGAGAAGCATTTTTGCTGGCACGTCTGTGCCAGGCAGATGACCGATTATTACCGACAGGTGCTGGCCTATGAAAACGGTTGATTTCAGCCGCTTGCCGTTGGTAACCGGCGATATTGTGCTGGATCTGGGTTGCGGCCAGGGCCGCCATGTTATCTCCGCCTATGTTGAGGCGAATGTCCATTCCGTGGGGGTCGATCTGTCGCTGGATGACCTGAAAACAACGCGCGAACGCTTCGCCAGTTTTGCCGAGCCTGACAACGAGGCTAAATCGTTCGGCCTGTCTTCCGCTAGCGCTCTGGATTTGCCCTTTGCCGACAATACGTTTGACAAGATCATATGCAGTGAAGTGCTGGAGCACATTGCGGATTACCGCGGCGCCCTGCGCGAGATAGAGCGCGTGCTCAAGCCCGGAGGACTGTTCTGTGCAAGCGTACCGCGCCGCTGGCCGGAAAAAATTTGCTGGGCCCTGAGTGATGCCTACCACAGTAATCTGGGCGGCCACCTGCGTATTTTTCGCAGTAACGAGCTGCGCCAGGAAATTGAATTTTTGGGTTTTAAACACTACTACCGTCATTGGGCACATGCTTTACACGTGCCCTTTTGGTGGCTGAAGTGCCTGTTCTGGCAAAGCCAGGACACCAACTGGCTGGTGCAGCAGTATCACCGCATGCTGGTGTGGGACTTGATGAAGAATCCGGCGCTGACCCGGATACTGGAGAAGAGCATGAACCCGATAATGGGCAAGAGTGTAGTGATGTATTTTCGCAAGGAGGCGGTCTCATGAGTGGGTTATACCTGAGCCGGGGACTGTTTCCGGAGGAGTTCCTGCGCCCCACCGTGCAGTTTATTCTGGATTGCCAGCGTGACAGTGGCGAGATTCCCTGGTTCGAAGGTGGCTACACCGATCCCTGGGATCATGTGGAATCCGCCATGGGTCTGTCGATTGGCGGCGAGCTGATTGCTGCGCACAAAGCGTATGAATGGCTGGCTGGCCTGCAATTGGAAGACGGCAGTTGGTGGGCCTCCTATCGTGGGCAGGAAATTGATAATGCCAATCGGCGCGAATCCAATTTTGTCGCCTATATTGCAACGGGCGTGTGGCACCACTACTTGATCAGTGCTGACAGGCACTTCCTGCACACTATGTGGCCCACAGTCGATAAAGCAATTGGCTTCGTGTTGTCCCTGCAATCCGAGCACGGGGAGATCGACTGGGCGGTGGATGGCTCCGGCAAGCCTCTGGGCGATGCCCTGGTGACCGGCTGCAGTTCCATTTACAAGAGTCTGGAATGTGCCTGCAACATTGCCATTACCTTGGGTGAAGACCGCGCCTATTGGTCGACCGCGCGCAATCGTCTGGGCAAGGCGCTGCGACACAAACCGGAGCGTTTTGATCGCACCTGGGAAAGCAAATCGCGCTACTCCATGGACTGGTTTTATCCGGTACTGGCGGGCGTGTACACCGGCGCCGCTGCCCGCATGCGGCTGGCCTCGCGCTGGGATGAGTTTGTCGAAGACAAGCTGGGCTGTCGCTGCGAGAAGCAGCAGCCCTGGGTGACCATTGCCGAAACCTGTGAACTGGTGATGGCATTGCTGGCCGCCGGGGATCACGCCCGCGCGGTGGAAGTGTACAGTTGGCTGCAGCAGTGGCGCACCAGTGACGGCTCCTATTGGACAGGCTACCAGTTGGTTGAAGACCTGTTGTGGCCCGACGAAAAACCCACCTGGACAGCCGGTGCCATTCTGCTGGCGGCGGATGCACTCACCAAGCACACGGCGGCCTCAGGGCTGTTCTGCAGCGTGCAGTTGCTGGACGCTGCAGAGGATTCGCGCGAACGCCTCATTCTGGTGGATTGAACGGGCCTGAGTGCTCGCTACAAACGCCGTAACAAGCCCAGGCTATTGACCTGGCCCAGGTCCTCGAATAGCCCCGACGCCAGCGCCATGCGGTAGATCGCATAGGGCGCCTGGCCCCCCGCATGGGCGTCGTCGAACAGATCGTGTATCGCCAGCACGCCAGTGCGCATGAGGTGTGGCATCCAGCAGCGGTAGTCGGTGAGCGCTGCATCGAGGCTGTGCCCGCCATCGATAAAGACCATCGCCAACGGGGTCTGCCAGTGTCTCGCCGCCGTTTCTGAACCGGCCACGACGGGTACGACCACGTCATCCAGCCCCGCCCTTTGAATGTTGCGACGAAACTCCCTGAAGGTATCCATAACGCCCGCACCGGCGTCGTACAACTCGGGGTCGTGAAAGAATTCACCGCGCTGGTGTTCTTCCGAACCGCGGTGGTGATCCAGCGCAAATACCGTGCTGTTGTTGGCGCGACAGGCCAGTCCCAAATAGATAGTGGATTTACCGCAGTAGCTGCCGATTTCCAGTACCGGCCCCGCTGCACTGACGCGCAGTGCCTGCTGGTACAGCGCCTGTGCTTCGTCCGCGGCTAAAAACCCCTTGATCTGGTCAATGTCGGCGGGCAGGTCGGGGATCATATCGACCGATTCTCAAGGCAGCAGCAGCGGTGGTCGCCAGCGCTGCTCTATTTGCTGCCAGTAACCGAGCTGGCCGACGGTGCTGTAGGCGGCACGAGGAAGGAGTCCAGTCGGATGACATCACCGGGGCTGAGCAACCCGGCCTGTTCTTTCAGGCGCATCAAATTGAGAATGTAATCGTAGCGGCTATTGGCGTAATCCCGTTCGGCACTGAACAGGATATTCTGCGCGTTGAGCACGTCAACCACATTGCGCGTGCCGACCTCATAGCCTGCCTGTGTAGCGTCCAGTGAGCCTCTGGAGGACACGATACTCTGCTTGCGTGCGGCGATGCGTGAGACATCACTGAGTACTGTCATATGTAGCGAGCGCGTATTGGTTACCGTATTGCGCGTCAGGTTGATCAATTCCTCGCGGGATGCATTGTATTCCTGCGCCGCTTTGCGGCGGTTGGCGCTGATCGCGCCACCGGTGTACAGGGGCACGCTGAGCCGGACCTGCCACATACTTTCGTCGAACTCGCTGTCCGGTGGACTGGTGGTGCCGGTATCCGGTTCAGCAGTTACGGAGCCGTCGACACTGAAGTCAGAGTACTGATAGCCGCCGGTGACTTTCGGGGCGTGTTCCAGTCTGTTCGCCTTGGCATTCTGGCGCGCCGCCTCTTCATTGTATCTGGATGCCTGCAACTGGAAGTTATTGGCCAGCGCGAAATCGACCCACGCCGCGCGATCCACCGGATCCGGTGGCAAGATACTAAATTCTTCCTTAAGGACATTGAGATTTTGTTGGGTCTGGCCGGTCAGTATCGAGAGGCGCTCCAGGGCTACAGACACATTGTTCTCATCGACAATACGGGTGACCTGCGACAGATCCCGAGCCGCCTGTGCCTCATACACGTCGGTGATGGCGATCAGGCCGACCTCGAAGCGCTGTTGGGTCTGCTCCAACTGGCGCTCGAAGGCGCGCTCCTGGGCCTGCGAAGCGGCCAGATTGTCTTGCGCGCGCAGCACCAGCAGATAGGCTTCAACGACTCTGACGATCAGGTTTTGCTGGTTGGAGGCAAAGGTGGCTTCCGCCTCCTTGGTGACTTCCTTGCCGGACTGAAAGCTGAACCAGGCCGACAGGTCAAACAGGGACTGTTCGAGGGACACCACGTAGCCATCCGTATCGGTATTGCGATTCTGGAAGACAGGGGCAATGGTGATGCCGTTGGTGTCGAAAATGGGCCCAAAGGCGTCGGTGTCGCCATCCGAGTGCTCGTATGAGTAGGTGGTAGCCACCTGCGGCAACAGCGCCGAACGGCTCAGGTTCTCGGTTTCCCGTTTGGCCAGGTAGACGGCTTCTTCCGCCTTCAACTGGGCGTCGTTTTCCAGTGCCAGTTCGTAAATATCGCGCAGTGAGTCAGCCTGTAAACTGGCGCTACAGAGGAAAAGTGCCAGCGACGATAGCGCGACGAACCGATTTTTCATGCAATAATCCCCGGAGGAGCTGTAGCC
>JANNVJ010000116.1:0-82023 GCA_031414375.1 Haliea sp. | reverse complement strand
GGTCGGCGGTCTTTTTTCTACCGGCTTTTTCGATAGCCCGCCTGGCCCGGGGTGGCGCCGCAGTCGCCCCTTGTGTAACCCCCAATCGGGTTCATACCCCACGCCCTTTTTGGGGTTTACCCTTGCGGCGACTGCTCTCATCGCGCTACGCAATGATCCAGTCGAACCTCGTTAAGATTGCAGGAATTCGTCCTTGTCCCATTGGTGTTACCGACGAGGGCGTGGGGTTCCAACCGAGCGGTGACACCAATGGGACAAGGACGAAACGGCAGCAGCCTAAGCGCTTTCGACCTTGGTGACGACTGTTAGACCCAGCCTGCCACTGGCCAATCTCGCTTCCACCTCAGCCCCAATCGAAATCTTGCTGGCATCCCTGATTACATTGCCGGAACTGTCGGTCACGATAGCGTAGCCACGCTGCAAGGTGCCCAAGGGGCTCAGGGAATCGAGCATCTGCGCCAGATGAGCCAGGCGGTTTGCACAGTGCTGTAGCTGCAGGTGCATGGCAGCGTCCAGGCGTTTACGCCAGAGTTGGGCATCGCGCTGCAACTGCTGTAACCGGGGCAGTGGCGAGCGGGCCATGAGTTGGCTTTCCAGTAGTGCCAGTCTGCTGTGGTGTCGCTGCAGCAGATTTTTTTGTGCCAGCAGCAAGCGTTGTTCCAGGTCATCCACTCGCTGGGCCTGTTCCCGCAGTTGTGTTCCCGGGTGCTTGAGTCGCTGCCGCAAGTGGGAGAGCTTAGTTACAGCATCCGCCAGTTTGCGTTGGATCAGCCGTACCAGGCTTTTCTGGGTCGCCTGCAGGCGTTGTTGCCATTCGAGCTGGTCCGGACTCAGCAGTTCCGCCGCTGCCGATGGCGTGGGCGCGCGGTGGTCGGCGACCATGTCCGCAATACTGAAGTCCACCTCGTGCCCGACGGCACTGACGATGGGCAACTCGCTGGCGGCGATGGCGCGCGCCACGATCTCCTCATTAAAGGCCCATAAATCCTCCAGCGAGCCGCCCCCGCGACCGACAATCAGGGCGTCCAGATGAATCTTGCCTTCAAGCTGCCAGCGGTTGGCGCGCGCAATGGCGCTGGCAATCTGGGCTGCTGCTCCTTCGCCCTGCACGGCCACTGGCAGCAGGAATACGGCAATGGTGGGACAGCGTCTGCGCAGCACCGTCAGTATGTCGTGGATGGCGGCGCCCGTGGGGGAGGTGATCACCCCGAGCTGGGTTACGAATGTCGGCAGCGCTTGTTTGCGCGCGGTATCAAACAGGCCTTCCGCCAGTAATTTGGCCTTCAGCTTTTCAAAGGCGGCCTGCAGCGCCCCGGCCCCGGCGTGTTCCAGGTGCTCGACCAGCAGTTGAAACTCGCCCCGGCCTTCATACAGCGACACCCGGCACCGCAGGCGTATCGCGTCGCCGTTTGCGGGCGTGAACTTCACCCGCTGGTTGCGCGTGCTGAACATGGCGCAGCGCACCTGGGCATTGCCATCCTTGAGCGAGAAGTACCAGTGCCCGGAGGAGGGCTGCACAAAGTTGCTGACCTCGCCCTCTACCCAGACAAAGTCAAAGTGACTTTCCAGCAGGGTCTTGGCCTGCCGGTTGAGCTGGCTGACCGTGAGCAGGGGCGGTGGCTGATCCGGTGCAAAGGGGTTGGTCAATGGCAAGCGGGCCTGGACGTTGGGTTTTGATTGGGGGGCAGTGTACGTTATCCCGCTTTATTCTGCATTCAACGGGCTTTCTTGGAATGCACTAATTGTGCCGCAGGGCACTTGGATTTATACTCTCGCGTTTCATTCACCCTCGCCATCTGGAGAACAGCCCCTATGCTACGTATAGCCCAGGAAGCCCTCACCTTTGACGATGTATTGTTGACTCCAGGCTATTCTGAGGTGGTTGCCAGCGATGTGTCGCTGCGCACACGACTCACCCGCGACATTGATCTGAACATTCCCCTGGTCTCCGCCGCGATGGATACCGTGACCGAGTTCCGCCTGGCCATCGCCATGGCCCAGGAGGGTGGTATCGGCATCATCCATAAGAGCATGACCATCGCCGAACAGGCGGAGCAAGTGCGCAAGGTTAAAAAATTCGAGAGCGGGGTGGTCAAGGATCCCATAACCATCCAGCAGGGGGCCACCATCGCCGAGCTGATCGAACTCACTAGCGCGCATGGCATCTCCGGTGTGCCGGTGCTCAATGGCAAGGATCTGGTCGGTATCGTCACCCGTCGCGATGTGCGCTTTGAATCCAATCCCGCAAAACTCGTCTCCGCCATCATGACCCCGCGCGACAAGTTGGTCACAGTGAAGGAAGGCGCTGAACTCGCACAGGTGCAGGAACTGTTGCACCGCCATCGCATCGAGAAAATCCTTGTGGTAAACGATGCCTTCGATCTGTGCGGCATGATCACGGTGAAGGATTTTGATAAAGCGGAGAGCTTTCCCTACGCCTGCAAGGACTCCTACGGCCAGTTACGCGTCGGTGCGTCAGTGGGCACTGGCCCGGATACCGATGACCGCGTGCACGCACTGGTCGCCGCCGGTGTCGACGTACTGGTGGTGGATACCGCCCACGGGCACTCCCGCAATGTGATCGACAGGGTCAAACTGATCAAACGCACTTACCCCTCGGTGCAGGTCATTGGTGGCAATATCGCGACTGCTGCTGCGGCCGTGGCGCTGGCAGAGGCCGGTGTAGACGGGGTAAAGGTGGGCATCGGCCCGGGCTCCATCTGCACCACCCGCATCGTCACCGGTACGGGGGTGCCGCAGATTACCGCTATCGCCAATGTCAGCGAGGCGCTCAAGGGTACGGATATTCCAATCATCGCCGACGGCGGTATCCGCTTTTCGGGCGACATCGCCAAGGCGATCGTGGCTGGTGCGCATTCGGTCATGGTGGGCAGCATGTTCGCCGGTACGGAAGAAGCACCGGGTGAGGTTGAGTTGTACCAGGGCCGTACCTACAAGGCGTATCGCGGCATGGGTTCGCTGGGTGCCATGGCGCAGACACAGGGCTCCTCTGACCGTTATTTCCAGGACACCAGCCGGGGCACTGAAAAGCTCGTGCCCGAGGGTATTGAGGGTCGTGTGCCCTACAAGGGCCCCGTCTCCGCCATCGTCCATCAGTTGATGGGCGGGGTGCGCTCCGCCATGGGCTATACCGGCAGTGCCAATATGGAAACCATGCGCACCCGCCCTGAGTTCGTGCGCGTGACCAGTGCTGGTATGGCCGAGAGCCACGTACACGATGTGTCCATCACCAAGGAAGCGCCGAATTATCCGGTGCGCTAGGGCCTGCCGTACATGAGTGCAGACATCCACGCCCACAAGATCCTGATTCTGGATTTTGGCTCCCAGTACACTCAATTGATTGCCCGACGCGTGCGGGAAGTCGGCGTGTACAGTGAAGTGCGCGCCTTCGACTTGAGTGATGCAGAAGTCAGGGCCTTCAATCCCAGCGGCATCATCCTGTCTGGCGGGCCGGAGTCGGTCACCGCCGCAGCATCCCCCAGGGCGCCCGGCAGTGTGTTTGAATTGGGGGTGCCAGTGCTCGGCATCTGCTACGGCATGCAGACCATGGCCGAGCAGTTTGGCGGCAGGGTGGCCGGATCACACGTCAGTGAGTTCGGTTATGCCCGCATCACGCAGGTCGGCAACGGCGGCCTGCTGCACGATATTCGCGACCACATTGACGAGCAGGGCAATGGCCTGCTGGATGTGTGGATGAGCCACGGTGACAAGGTGGTGGAATTACCGCCGGATTTCGAAGTGATCGCTGCCACACCGAGTTGCCCCATTGCCGGTATGGCGCACCAGCACAAACCTTTTTACGGTATCCAGTTTCACCCGGAAGTGACACACACGCTGCAGGGCGTGCGCATCTTTGAACACTTCGTGCTGGAGCTCTGTGGCTGCGAGGCGCTGTGGACCCCGGCCCATATTGTGGAAGACGCCATTGCGCGGGTGCGCGCCCTGGTCGGTTCCGACAAGGTGCTGCTGGGCCTCTCCGGTGGTGTCGACTCCTCGGTGGTAGCAGCCCTGCTGCACCGCGCCATCGGTGAGCAACTGACCTGCGTGTTCGTGGACAACGGCTTGCTGCGCCTCAACGAAGGCGACCACGTGATGGAGATGTTCGCCCGCAACATGGGGGTGAAAGTTTTGCGTAGGGATTGCGAGGCGATGTTCCTCGGTAAGCTGCACGGTGTGTCTGACCCGGAAGCCAAGCGCAAGGTGATCGGCAATACCTTCATCGAGGTATTCGACGAGGAGGCCGGCAAACTCACCGGCGTGAAGTGGCTGGCGCAGGGCACCATCTACCCGGACGTTATCGAGTCTGCGGGCGGCAAGACCGGTAAGGCGCACAACATCAAGTCGCACCACAACGTGGGTGGCCTGCCCGATGACATGAGCTTCGAACTGGTGGAGCCGCTGCGCGAACTGTTCAAGGACGAGGTGCGCCGCATAGGCCTGGAACTGGGCCTGCCCTACGACATGGTGTATCGGCATCCCTTCCCCGGCCCCGGCCTGGGTGTGCGCATCCTCGGTGAGGTGAAAAAAGAGTACGCCGACCTGCTGCGCCTGGCCGATGCAATCTTCATCGAGGAATTGCGCCGCGACGACTTCTACCACAAAACCAGCCAGGCCTTCGCCGTCTTCCTGCCGGTCAAGTCGGTGGGTGTGGTGGGTGACGCTCGCCGCTATGAATACGTGATCGCGCTGCGCGCGGTAGAGACGATCGATTTCATGACCGCACGCTGGGCGCATCTGCCCTACGAGCTGCTGGAGCGCACCTCGAACCGCATTATCAATGAGATCCCCGGTGTGTCGCGGGTGACCTATGACATCAGTAGTAAGCCGCCGGCTACGATTGAGTGGGAGTAAAATACTGCTTCTGCGTAGTGGGGGAGGTATTGCGCTGCCAGCCTGACAACAAAGGCCAATTTGAGGGAGTGCATAAACCAATGCGTCTGCATGAGCATCAAAAAGACCCCGATCAAACGATGCATCGCGCACATTTCCGATCAGGCAGAAGCACCTACCAAACCGCTCAATGGTGACGTCACAAGCGACGCACATTAGCGGAGCGTCAGCAACCATAGGAGGGTTTATGGCGAAAGGTCCGAAATTCACGCAACACTTCATCCCACTCATTGAGTCACTGCGTGAAATGGGTGGCTCTGCCGCTGCATATGAAGCGACAGACGCAGTTATTGAACGAGAGAAAATCCCTGAGAAAGAGTTGGAGAAAACCAATAAAAATGGCGGCTCCAACGTAAAAAATGCAATTGCCTGGGCTCGCTTGTACCTCGTCTATTCAGGCTACATTGATTCATCAGCCCGAGGTGTTTGGAGACTTACTGAGAGGGGTCTTCAGGAAGATCTGTCCAAGCTGAATCCTGTTGAATTATTCAAAGCCGTTCAGCGTTCGCGAAAGGAACAGGGGGGCTCAACTGCATTGGATAAAGCCTCATCAGAAGCAGAACTTGATGTAGAAGAGAAAATTTTTGAGGCAGAAGAGACTCGGCTATTGCCCGTCCTTAGATCCCTTAGCCCGGAAGGTTTCGAGCGCTTGTGTCAGCGTCTACTGAGAGAGCACGGTTTTCAGAACGTGAAAGTTACTGGTCGGTCTGGTGACGGAGGCATTGATGGAGAAGGCATTCTTGAGATCAACCCGCTCCTGAGTTTCAAGGTCATATTCCAATGTAAGCGTTTCCAAGGTTCTGTAGGTTCGGGAATGATTCGAGACTTCCGTGGAGCCATGATCGGTCGTGCGGATAAAGGCATCTTTCTAACCACTGGAAATTTCACAATGGATGCCAAGAAAGAGTCGGTTAGGGACGGCACAAACCCAATTGAGCTTGTAGATGGCGAGAAGCTCGTAAAGATGTTTGAGCGCCTTGAGCTCGGACTAAAACCGCGCACTGTCTTTGAGGTAGATGCAGAGTTCTTCAACGAGTACAAGTGAGCGCTAGTCGTTAACTATTTGCTGTAGGGTTGGATGTTTAGGGGCGGGGTTGAACCCACCGCTATTTTACTCTGACCTAGTTGTGAAAATTTTGGAATCAACAAGGAAAATCCCATTGAAAATCCTGATTGTTCTCACCTCGCACGACCAACTCGGCAACACCGGCAAGAAAACAGGTTTCTGGCTGGAAGAGTTTGCCGCTCCCTATTATGTGCTGGCAGATGCAGGCGCAGATATCACCTTGGCTTCACCCAAAGGAGGGCACCCGCCGCTGGATCCGAAAAGTGATGAGCCTGGCGCGCAAACAGTTGCAACGGAACGCTTCAAACGAGATAGCGCCGCTCAAACTGCTCTGGCTAATACGGTGAGATTGTCAGACATTTCACCGGATGATTATGATGCGGTGTTTTATCCCGGCGGGCATGGGCCGCTGTGGGATTTGGCGGAAGATCGTCACTCCATAGCCTTAGTTGAAGCGATGTATGCCGCTGGTAAACCGGTTGCCGCTGTGTGTCACGCGCCTGCAGTACTGCGGCACACCAGGGCCCCCGATGGTTCTCCGCTGGTGCGGGGAAAGTCTGTCACCGGCTTTAGCAATACGGAAGAAGACGCCGTGCAACTTTCCACTGTTGTGCCCTTTATGTTGGAAGACGAGCTGAAGGCGAAAGGCGCAAACTATTCCAGGGCCGACGATTGGCAGCCTTATGCCATTACGGATGGCAACCTGATCACTGGCCAGAATCCGGCGTCATCAGAACTTGTGGCCACGGCTGTGCTGGAGCTGTTGCAACGCTGAATGCCTGGCGAAGCAGGGCGGCGGCTGAACGCGGTATTTTAGCCTTTGACAAGACGTACGTGTAAGCGTACGCTATAGCGAAACGGAGGTTCGTTATGTCTACACTAAATGCCACTGAAGCGCGATCGAAACTCTATGCGCTGATTGACGAAACGAAGGAAACGCATAAACCCATTCTCATTACGGGCAAGCGTGGCAATGCCGTTTTGCTGGCGGAAGAGGATTGGAACGCGATTAGCGAAACGCTGTATCTGGTGTCCATGCCAGGCCTGCGTGAGTCTATCCGCGAAGGGCTGGCGACTCATCTGGCTGACACGGATCAAAATCTGGATTGGTGATGTGGCAGCTCTACTTCACCAAACAGGCACAGAAGGATGCAAAAAAACTTGCATCGTCCGGGCTTAAGCTTAAAACGCAGGAGCTCCTGGAACTCATCAGGAAAGATCCGTTTGCGAGTCCGCCGCCTTATGAAAAACTCATCGGTGACTTGTCCGGCGCATACTCGCGTCGGATAAATATTCAGCACCGACTGGTTTACCAAGTGCTGGAGGAAGAGCATGCCGTCAAAGTGTTGCGGCTATGGACGCACTACGAATGACGAGCAGCCTAAAGCAGTGTCCGTTTTATCTGGAGAAGATCAGTAGCTGATGTGCCCTCACCTATGACTCATGAAGACTGGATGCGGCGCGCACTGGCGCTAGCGGATCGTGCTGCCCACGAAGGTGAGGTGCCGGTAGGCGCTGTAGTGGTGCGCGATGGTCAGTTGCTGGGCGAGGGTTGGAACCAGATGATTGCCACACAGGACCCGACCGGCCACGCCGAAATTGTCGCGCTGCGCGATGCCGCGCGCGTCGTGGGAAACTATCGGCTGTCTGGAGCCATTCTCTACGTCACACTGGAGCCGTGCACGATGTGTGCCGGGGCGATGGTGCATGCCCGCATAGCACAGCTGGTGTTTGCCGCCCTGGAGCCGCGCGCGGGTGTGGTGTGCAGTACCTGTGCGCTGTTGGACGAATCCAGGTTCAATCACCGCGTGAGTTGGCAAGGTGGTGTGTTGGCGGAGGAATCCGCCGCGCGCCTGCAGGACTTTTTCCGGGCGCGACGTTAACGCCGAATTTTTCATTGGGCGAGCGCAAGACCGCTCGCAACGGTTCTAGAGCGCTAGAAATTCGATATCGCGCAACACCTCGGGCAGGTAATCCTCAGTACGAAGAGGTGGCAGCGGCTGATTGTCCGGAATCTCCTGCAAGGCCAGGATGCTGCGATAGTGGCGAACCTTCTGCACCAGGTCAGCGGCTTCCATGCCTCGGGCGTAGCCGTAGCGCGACTCTTTGTAGTATTGGGTTTTTTGCAACAGCGGCAGTCTTGCCTTCACGTCCTCCCACACATTCGGATCCCCACCCTGGCGCTGAGTCAGCACACGCGCATCTTCCAGATGAGCGAGCCCGATGTTGTAGGCGGCGAGGGCCATCCACGTGCGGTCCGGTTCCTGTATCCGTTTGGGCAGGCGACGCACGATGTCCTTCAGATAGCGGGCGCCACCACGCAGACTCTGCGCCGCATCAAGGCGATTGTCTACGCCCAGTTCCCGGGCGGTGGGTTCGGTCAGCATCATCATGCCGCGCACGCCGGTAGGCGAGGTGGCTTTGGGATTCCACTGTGACTCCTTATAGGCCAGGGCGGCCAGCAGTTGCCAGTCCAGCTGGTACTCCTTGGCGATTTGCTTGATGAGTGGTTCATAGGCGGGCAGTGTTTCACGCATGTTCAGCGCAAACTCATCGGCACTACTGAGTGAAATACCCGGCGTGTGTCCGAAGTACTGGTCGCGCAAACGTGCCAGCGTGCCATCCGCCTGCAGGCGTTGTGTGAAGTTATCGATAACCGCGAGCAGCCGTGCGTTGTCGATGTTCGGCGGCAGGTACCATACGAGCTCTTGCTCGGAGGTCAGATCGAAGGCAACGTGCAGTCGCGGAAAAAGGCTCTCTTGCACCCTGAATTCATTGGAGTCGATGATGGCCAAGTCCGCCTGACCGGCATCGAGCATCTCCAGTAGCTGCAGGGTATCGGCCTCGTCGATTTCCACCCATTGCAGCTCTGTTGCCTCGCTCTGTTGCAGGGAACGCAACATTTCCGCGTGGCTTGATCCTGCCAGCACCGCGATTTTTAATCCCGCAAGATCGGAGATAGTGCGCGGTTGGAAGGTGTCCGCGACAGACACCACCTGCGGTGTGGATTTTAAATAGGATCTGGTGTGAGGGTAACGGGCAGACCGCTGCTCCGTGAGGTTCAGGCCCGCCGCTGCGATATCCGCATCATGACTGTCCAGTATGGTAAAGATGTCGGGCAGGTTGAAGGCAGTTTCTATCCGCAATTCAACCCCCAACTCGCGTGCCAGGTGTTCGGCCAGAGCATACTCAAACCCGGTGGGGCCATTCCTGCCCAGGTAGTAGGTGGTGGGGCTGTTGCGGCTTACCACCACCAGCTCTCCCCGTGCGTGAATACGCGCCAGGGCATCGGGCTGTTCGCAGCCGCTTAACAGCGACACTAGCGCCGCGACAAGTAGCAGTGTGCAAAGTCTCATCACGGACATTCTAGCCGCACACGCTGGGGTCTCACAGTCCTATTTTCCATGGCAATGGGGTGCAATTTCGGTTAACGATAGCGGCTCAGATACAGTACAATGCCCGCTCCCTGAAATGCCTCCTCCTGGAGTTCTTCACAGCATGCTATTCCTGCGCGGCGCCCCCGCTCTGTCTGAATTTCGCCTGACAAAACTGGCGCAAAAAATGTCCGCCGTGCACCCTGACTTGCAATTGCTGCACACCGAGTATGTACACTTTGCCCAATTGCAGCGGCCACTGACCGTCGAGCGTCAGCAGATACTTGCCAGTTTGCTCGCCTATGGCCCACAGCTGACGATCGCAGAGCGCGTAACGGTGGACGATATCGCGCTGCTGCTGGTGGTGCCGCGACCGGGCACGATTTCCCCCTGGTCGAGTAAAGCCACTGATATCGCCCACAACTGTGGCCTCGACGAAATCGAGCGCCTGGAGCGCGGCCTTGCATGGTATCTGCGAATGCCGGTGAATCTGGCGCAGTCTGCCAGGGAAGCCCTGGAGGCCTTGGTACATGACCGCATGACCGAAACGATTCTTCCTGCCATGGAAGCGGCGCGGCAGTTGTTCGAGCACGCTGCGCCCAGACCCATCACCACTATCGATGTGCTCGGCGGTGGGCGCCAGGCTCTACTGGACGCAGACAGATTGTTGGGCCTGGCGCTGGCTGCGGATGAAATTGACTATCTGCTCGATAGCTTTACTGCGCTGGGTCGCAATCCCAACGACATCGAATTGATGATGTTTGCGCAGGCCAACTCTGAACACTGCAGGCACAAAATATTCAACGCGGATTGGACCATCGACGGGCAACCGCAAGCGCACTCGCTGTTTAACATGATTCGCAATACGCATGAGCGCGGTGGTGAGAATGTGCTTTCAGCCTATTCGGACAACGCCGCGGTGGTGGCAGGTCCGCTCGCTGGTCGTTTTTATCCCGATCCGCAGTCCGGCGAGTACAGTTTTTCCCGCGAACACATCCACCTGTTAATGAAGGTGGAAACGCACAACCATCCCACGGCGATTGCGCCTTTTTCGGGCGCGGGTACCGGTGCCGGTGGCGAGATTCGCGACGAGGGTGCCGTGGGGCGCGGTTCCAAACCCAAAGTGGGTCTGATGGGATTTTCCGTGTCCAACCTGAACATTCCCGGTTACGGCCAGCCCTGGGAGATTGCGTACGGCAAACCTGATCGCATTGTCAGCGCGTTGGACATCATGGTGGAAGGGCCCATCGGTGCTGCAGCGTTCAACAATGAATTTGGCCGCCCCAATCTGTGCGGCTACTTCCGCACTTTTGAGATGCCAGCATTGGGTACCAACGGCACGGAAGTGCGCGGCTACCACAAGCCCATCATGATCGCCGGTGGCTACGGCAATATTCGGCAAGAGCACGTGGCAAAGGGTGAATATCTCCCCGGCGCGAAACTGATTGTGCTCGGTGGCCCGGCCATGCTGATTGGCCTGGGCGGTGGGGCAGCGTCCTCCATGGCCAGCGGACAGAGTCACGCCGACCTGGATTTTGCCTCTGTGCAGCGCCAGAACCCGGAGATGGAGCGCCGCTGTCAGGAGGTCATAGACCGGTGCTGGCAACTGGGCGAGGACAACCCCATTGCCTTTATCCACGATGTCGGCGCCGGCGGCTTATCCAATGCCTTTCCTGAACTGGTGAAAGACGGTGGCCGCGGTGGACGTTTTGAATTGCGTAACGTACCCAATGACGAACCTGGCATGTCGCCGCTGGAGATTTGGTGCAACGAGTCGCAGGAGCGCTATGTGATGGCGGTGGAGCCGGAAAACCTGGCGCGCTTTGAAGCGATTTGCCAGCGAGAGCGCTGTCCTTTCGCCGTAGTGGGCGAGGCAACTTCCGCAATGCACCTGCAACTCACCGACAGTAATTTCTCGAATGTGCCGGTAGAACTGCCGATGTCCGTGTTGTTCGGCAAGCCGCCGCGTATGAGTCGAGAGATCAGGCGGCAGTCAATCGTGCATCCTGCATTGCATCTGGCGATTTCTGTGCCGGATGCCCTCGAGCGGGTGCTGCAAATGCCCTGCGTCGCCAGTAAAAGTTTCCTGATTACGATTGGTGACCGCACGGTAACCGGCATGGTGGCGCGTGACCAGATGGTAGGTCCCTGGCAGGTGCCGGTGGCGGATTGTGCGGTGACGACGGTGTCCTATGATTCTTTTGCCGGGGAGGCCATGGCCATGGGCGAGCGCACCCCGCTGGCCCTGATCGATGGCCCGGCTTCAGGGCGCATGGCGGTTGCCGAAGCGCTTACCAATATTGCTGCCGCCGCGATTGCGGATATTCGGGATATCAAGTTGTCGGCCAACTGGATGTGCGCTGCCGGTTACGGCGCGGAGGACGAGGCGCTGTTCGACACCGTGCGGGCGGTGGGCATGGAATTTTGCCCTGCACTGGGCATCACTATTCCTGTGGGCAAGGATTCCATGTCCATGCGCACCACTTGGCGCGAAAGTGACCAGGAGAAATCCGTTACTGCACCGATGTCGCTGATCGTGTCCGCATTTTCGCCGGTCATCGATGCGCGGCTGTCAGTCACTCCGCAATTGCAACTCGAGGCGGACGCAGTTCTGGTATTGCTGGACCTGGGGCGGGGTGCCAATCGAATGGGCGGCTCCGCCCTGGCTCAAGCCTGCGGCCAGACCGGCAATACGGTGCCGGATATGGACAGTACGGCTGACCTGAAGGCGTTTTTCACCCTGGTGCAGGAGTTCGTTTTACAGCGCAAGGTTCTGGCCTACCACGATCGCTCCGATGGCGGCCTGTTGGTGACCCTGCTGGAAATGGCCTTCGCCGGTCGTTGTGGTCTGCAGATTGAAGTGTCAGGACTGACTGGCAGTGCGCTGGAGACTCTCTTTAATGAAGAGATTGGCGCCGTAGTACAGATCGCCGGATCGCAGTTGGAATTCTTGCGGTCGCGCGCAGCAGAGTTGGGTCTGCAAGACTGTTTGCACGTGATAGGAAAAGCGGTCAGTGGTGATGCGGTACGAATAGCGGATGGGTCGCAGCTTGTGCTGCGCGATAGCCGCGCGCGCTTGCAGCAATTGTGGGCGCGTACCAGCTATGAAATACAGGCTCTGCGTGATCATCCGGACTGTGCGCAGGAAGAGTACGAGCGCCACTCAACAGATGATCCTGGGCTGTCCGCAGTCTTCAGTTACGATGCGGCGGCAGACATCAGTGCTCCCTTTATAGCCACAGGCGTGCGCCCACGCGTAGCGATCCTGCGCGAGCAAGGGGTTAACGGCCAGGTGGAAATGGCCGCTGCTTTTCACCGCGCGGGCTTTGCACCGTTTGATGTGCACATGAGCGACATTCTCAGCGGTCGCACTGATCTGGCGCAGTTCAGGGGGCTGGTGGCCTGTGGCGGCTTCTCGTATGGCGATGTGCTGGGTGCCGGAGAAGGCTGGGCCAAGAGCATACTGTTTAATGAATCGGTGCGCGCGCGCTTCAGCGACTTTTTCCAGCGCGAGGACACCTTCACGCTGGGTGTGTGCAACGGTTGCCAGATGGTCTCTGCGCTCAAAGAGCTGATCCCCGGTGCGGCGCACTGGCCGCGCTTTGTGCGCAATCGATCGGAACAATTTGAGGCCCGCCTGGCACTGGTCAGGGTGGAGTCCAGCCCGTCGATATTGTTGTCGGATATGGCCGGTTCACACCTGCCCATAGTGGTGGCACACGGCGAGGGGCGCGCCCAGTTCGCTGATCTTGGCGCGCAAGCTGCCTGTGACGCCAGTGGCACTGTGGTGTTGCGCTATATCGAGAACGACTTGTCGCTGGCGCAGCGCTATCCCGCCAATCCCAACGGGTCGCCCCATGGTATTACCGGACTGACCAGCACCGATGGGCGCGCTACCATCATGATGCCGCATCCGGAGCGGGTTTATCGCACGGTGCAGCACTCCTGGGCACCGGCGCAATGGGGTGAGGATGGCCCCTGGCTGCGCCTGTTTCGTAATGCCCGGCGCTGGTTAGGCTGATAACGGCTGTGAATCCGGGCTTGTGGCCGCTGCGCGTTTATTTATAATGGCGCACTTTTCTTGCGGGGGTCGATTGTGCTCCCAAATCCTGTTTTCCAGTTAGAGCGACGCTATGCTGAATAAATATCCACTGTGGAAATACCTCCTCATATTGCTTGCGCTGCTGCTTGGCCTGTTCTATGCCGCACCTAACCTCTATGCACCGGATCCCGCCCTACAGATTACCGGGGAGAGCAGCGCGCAGCTGATCGAAGACAAAACGCTCAGTAAGGCATTAACTGCCCTGGACGAGGCGGGTATCAAACACTTTGGTAAAACCATCGACTCTGATGGCCGCAATGCCTTGCTGCGTCTGTCGGATGTGGAGCAACAGTTGACCGCACAGGCTATTGTCGCCCGCGCCCTGGGCGATGGCTTTATTGTGGCTCTCAACCTGGCGCCCACCACCCCGGACTGGCTCAGCAACTATGGCGCTCAGCCTATGAAATTGGGACTCGACCTCAGTGGCGGCGTACACTTTGTGCTGGAAGTCGATATGGAAGCGGCGGTCGAGCGCCGCATGGAACATTACTTCAATACCACAAAGAGGGCGTTGCGCGAGCAGCGTATTCGCGGTTTTGTCACACAAAATCCGCAGGGTGCCATTGAGGCGCGCTTCCAAACTGAAGTATTGCGCGAACAGGCGCGGGCACTGATCGCCAAGGACAGTCCAGAACTGGTCATCGAGCGCTTTGATGAGAGCGATAGCTGGAATCTGGTGGCGGCCATGACAGAGACTACTCGACGTGAGATCGCGGATTACGCCGTAAGCCAGAACCTGACCACGTTGCGCAACCGGGTGAATGAATTGGGCGTATCCGAACCGTTGGTGCAGCGCCAGGGCCAAAACCGCATCGTGGTTGAACTACCCGGTATCCAGGACACGGCGGAAGCCAAGCGGATACTGGGCAAAGTGGCCAACCTGGAGTTCCGATTGGTGGCCAACATGGATGCCGCTACGTCTGACAAGGAGCGCTTTGAATATCGCAGCGCCGACCGCGCAGGTGGTAGTGAATGGTTGGAGCGCGATGTCATCATCACTGGCGAGCGGGTTTCCAATGCCCAAGCCAGTTTCGACCAGAACGGACAGCCCAATGTGCAGATCAGCCTGGACAGTGATGGCGGTACGCTGATGTCCCGTGCCACCCGCGACAACATCAAGCGGCGGATGGGGGTGCTGTTCATAGAGCGCAAATACCGTACCCGCTATGAGGTCGGCGCGGATGGCGCCGAAGTCGTGGTCAAGGTGCCCTACGATGAGAAAAAACTGCTTACAGCGCCGGTTATCCAGTCGGCGCTTGGCGCGCAGTTCCAGATCACAGGTTTGGACAACCCGCTTGAATCGTCGGAACTCGCGCTGATGTTGCGTGCTGGCGCCCTCGCAGCGCCCATCAACTTTGTTGAAGAGCGCACTATTGGACCTTCCCTGGGGGCTGAAAATATTCGCCAGGGCCTCCAATCCTCATACTATGGTATGGCGTTTGTGATCGTGTTCATGGTGGTTTATTACCGATTTTTCGGCGTAACAGCGATTGCTGCACTGGCCTTCAACATGGTGCTGCTGGTCGCGGTAATGTCCATGCTTGGGGCGACGCTGACACTGCCTGGAATCGCTGGGATCGTGTTAACAATGGGTATGGCGGTTGACGCCAATGTGTTGATTTTCTCGCGAATACGGGAGGAGGTAGCCAGGGGGGCCGCACCACAAATGGCGATTCATGCGGGCTTTGAACGCGCGTTCGTGACTATTCTGGACTCCAACCTGACTACCCTGATTGTTGCTGTCATCCTGTATGCGGTTGGTACCGGGCCAGTCAGGGGCTTCGCGGTTACCTTGTCGGTCGGTATCCTGACTTCGATGTTCACGGCCGTCATGGGCACCCGCGCCCTGATCAATCTTTTCTACGGCGGGCGTCGCGTGAGCAAGCTATCTATTGGGGGCCGTCAGTCATGAAAACGATTAATTTTATGGGCCAGGCCAAACTGGCAGTGTCTATTTCAGGTCTTTTGATACTCATTTCTATTGGTTCCCTGGCGACTCGTCAGCTCAATTGGGGATTGGATTTTACCGGTGGCACGTTGGTTGAAGTTCACTACAGCGAAACTGTGGACCTCCACACCATTCGTGGAAACCTTGAAACCAGAGGCTTCGCTGGCGCCATCGTGACCGGCTACGGCAGCGATCAGGATGTGCTTATCCGTCTTCCCAAAGGCTACTCGGATGAACAGGGCACTGCGCTGCTTGGCGTCCTGCAGGATGCGTTTACAGGTGAGGTGGAAGTACTCCGTACCGAATTCGTTGGTCCCCAGATGGGCGATGAATTGCGCGAGCAGGGTGGCCTTGCAATGCTGCTTTCGCTGTTTCTGGTAATGCTCTATGTCGCGTTTCGTTTCCAGTTCAAATTTGCCCTGGGAGCGGTAATCGCACTCGCACATGACGTGATCATTACCCTGGGTTTTTTCTCGGTGACCGGTATGGAGTTCAACCTCACCGTACTGGCGGCGGTAATGACGATTATCGGCTATTCGATCAATGACACTATCGTTATATTTGACCGTATCCGGGAGAATTTCCGCAAGTTGCGGCGCGCAACTCCCGTCGAAGTGGTGAACATCTCACTTACTGAAACTCTGGAACGTACGATAGCGACTGCCGGAACAGTTATGCTGACTGTGATCGCGCTGGCGCTGTTCGGGGGTGATATGCTTTTCGGCTTTGCCGTTGCGATGATTGTGGGTGTTACGGCAGGTACCTATTCTTCAGTTTATATGGCTGCAGCTGCCACGCTGATGCTCGGCGTGACCAAGGATGACCTGCTTATCCCGGTTAAAGAAGGCGTCGAGCAGGATAACCTCACTCCCTAATCCAACGTCCAGGACAAACCCATGGAACCAATGATCAATATCGCATTGCGTGCGGCGCGCAAGGCGGGTGAGGGCATAGTGCGGGCGTCCGATGAGTTGCATCGCTTCGAGGTCAAAGCCAAGGGGGTGAATAATTTCGTCACGGAAGTGGATATCAATGCCGAGCGCGAGATTATCTACCATTTGCAAAAAGCCTTTCCCGACCATGCGATCCTCGGTGAGGAAAGCGGGCTCATCGGAAGTGAGGAGGCAGAGTATCGCTGGATTATCGACCCTCTGGATGGCACCACCAATTTCATTCGCGGAATTCCGCATTATGCAGTGTCCATCGCTTGCCTGTACCGGGGCAAGATCGAGCATGCGGTGGTGTTGGATCCAGTGCGGCATGAGGAATTCACGGCCTCACGGGGTCGTGGTGCGCAACTCAATGGCCACCGTATTCGCGTGAGTGATCTGGCCAGCCTGGACGGCGCCCTGTTAGGTACGGGCATTCCGTTCAAGAATCATTGCGATGACAAACTGGAACCCTACAGCAAATCCATGGAAATACTGGCCTCGCAATGCGCAGGTATCCGCCGCGCTGGCGCCGCGTCGCTGGATCTGGCCTATGTCGCCGCGGGGCGTCTGGACGCGTTCTGGGAAATAGGTTTGGCGCAGTGGGACATTGCCGCCGGCGTGTTGCTGGTGCGTGAAGCGGGCGGTCTGGTAGCGGACATCGATGCCTCTGACAACTACCTTGAGTCCGGTAATATCGTGTGCGGCAATCCGAGGTGCTTCAAGGCGGTATTGCAGGTGGTTAAGCCTTTATTGGGCTGAGTTCTTTTCTGCTAAACTGCCACGCCCGTAGTGGCACCCTCGAAGCCCGCCAATGAATTTGGACAATATTCGCATCGTACTGGTCAATACCAGCCATCCCGGCAACATCGGGGCTGTCGCACGCGCGATGAAGACTATGGGCCTGACACGACTCTATCTGGTGGCTCCGCGGGATTTTCCCAGTTCGGTAGCAGACGGGCGTGCAGTGTCGGCGACGGATATTTTGGATACCGCAGTGGTGGTGCCCACGCTGGATGCAGCAATCGGGGACTGTCAGTTTGTGGTGGGGACCAGCGCCCGTGAACGACACATTCCATGGCCGCTGCTGGACGCTCGTGAATGCGCAGCACGGATGGCGGTAGCATCGTCCGCAGAGCAGGTTGCACTGCTGTTTGGCCGGGAAGATCGCGGTCTCACCAATGAGGAGCTGCAGGTGTGTAACCTGCACCTCAGTATTCCCACCTCACCAGACTACAGGTCGCTTAACCTGGCCATGGCTGTGCAAATTGTTGCATATGAATTGCGTATGCAGTTGGCAGCGCCTCCGTCGTCGGTTGCTGAGCTGGAATATTGGGATGCTCCTTTTGCCACCCATGACAACCTGGAGCGCTTTTATACCCATCTGGAAGCCACACTTATCGACGTTGAGTTTCTGGACCCGACTGCGCCGCGCCAGTTGATGTCCCGCCTGCGGCGTCTATACAGCAGGGTACGCCTGGACGAGATGGAGCTGAATATATTGCGCGGTATCCTGACCGAGACCCAGAAATGGGTGGCGAAGGGACGTCAGGGGGAGCAGTAAGGCCCCTTACTTGACAAAAATAGTAGGTTTTATAGTTGACCAAAATAGTGGGGTATTGCATACTCAATCCTAACCGACACAGGAGGTGAGCTATGCGACTCACAACTAAAGGCAGGTATGCAGTCACCGCCATGCTGGATCTTGCCTTGCATGGTGCCGATCGACCCGTCAGCCTGGCGGATATTTCCGGGCGGCAGGATATCTCACTGTCCTACCTGGAGCAGCTCTTCGCCAAGTTGCGGCGCAACAATCTGGTCTCCAGTGTGCGCGGTCCAGGCGGAGGCTACCGCCTCAGTCGCGGTGGCGATGAAATCTTTGTGGCGCAGATCATCGATGCGGTGAATGAGACGGTGGATGCCACCGGTTGCGGCGGCAGTGCTGACTGCCAGCAGGGCGAAGTATGCCTGACTCATCATTTGTGGTGTGACTTGAGTGATCAGATTCATGGATTCCTCAGTCAGATCAGTCTGTCTAACCTGGTGGAAAGAAGGGAAGTCCAAAGTATTTCAGCGCGCCAGACAGCGCGCAGCAATCAAGTTACCACACTGTCTCTGGCAGAAATTTAACCGGCCGGCGCACGCGCAATAGTTGACGGAGCGATAGCAGCATGCAAAAACCGATTTACTTTGACTATCTGGCGACCACCCCGGTTGATCCGCGTGTGGTCCAGAAGATGGTGCATTGCCTGTCTATTGAAGGTAATTTCGGCAACCCGGCATCGCGTTCCCATCTCTATGGATGGAAGGCCGAGGAGGCGGTGGAGAATGCCCGTCGTCAAGTCGCCGACCTGATCAAGGCGGACCCGAGGGAGATCGTCTGGACCTCCTGTGCCACCGAGTCGGATAATCTTGCGATCAAGGGTGTAGCCCATTTCTATACCAAGAAGGGTAAGCACATTGTCACCTCCAAGATTGAACACAAGGCGGTGCTGGATACCTGCCGCCATCTGGAGCGTGAAGGGTTCGAGGTCACCTATCTGGACCCCACGCCCAAGGGCCTGATCACCCCCGCAGCAGTAGCGGCTGCCCTGCGCGAGGACACTATCCTGGTCAGCATCATGCACGCCAACAATGAGATTGGCTCGGTCAATGACATTGCCGCGATCGGTGAAGTCACGCGCAACGCCGGCGTATTGTTCCATGTCGATGCGGCCCAGAGCGCGGGTAAAATAGCCATTGATATGGAGCAGATGAAAGTTGATCTGCTGTCCATGTCTGGCCACAAGATGTACGGTCCCAAAGGCATTGGAGTGCTGTATGTCAGGCGCAAGCCGCGTGTGCGGTTGGAGGCTCAAATGCACGGTGGTGGACACGAGCGCGGCATGCGTTCCGGTACCCTACCCACGCATCAGATTGTTGGCATGGGGGAGGCTGCCGAAGTGGCGCGGGAAGGGATGGCTCAGGAGGCCATACAGCTACAGGCACTGCGCCAGCGCTTCTGGGATGGCATCAAGGATATTGAGGAAGTGTATATCAATGGTGACGATGTGCACCGATTGCCAGGTGCGTTGAACGTCAGCATTGCATTTGTCGAAGGTGAGTCACTGATCATGTCGCTCAAGGACTTGGCAGTGTCGAGCGGTTCTGCCTGCACCTCAGCCAGCCTGGAGCCGTCCTACGTGCTGCGTGCACTGGGCCTGAACGATGAACTGGCGCACAGTTCCCTGAGATTCAGCTTCGGTCGCTTCACCACGGAGGCCAATGTGGATACTGCGGTGGCACAATTGCGTGGTGCAGTGGAGAAATTGCGGGAGCTATCCCCCCTGTGGGACATGTACAAGGATGGCGTAGACCTGGACAGTATTGAATGGGCAGCGCACTAATTCCAATCAGAGGAGCAAGACAATGGCATACAGCGACAAGGTATTAGACCACTACGAAAATCCCCGCAACGTGGGCAAGCTCGATGCAAATGATGAAAACGTGGGAACCGGCATGGTGGGCGCGCCCGCTTGCGGCGACGTCATGCGGTTGCAGATCAGGGTCAACGCAGACGGTATCATCGAAGATGCCAAGTTCAAGACCTATGGCTGTGGCTCAGCGATTGCGTCGAGTTCGCTCCTGACTGAGTGGGTGAAGGGCAAGAATCTCGACGAGGCCGAGCAGATTCTGAATACCCAGATTGCAGAAGAGCTGGCGCTGCCACCGGTCAAGATTCACTGTTCGGTACTGGCTGAGGACGCTATCAAGGCGGCAGTTAAAGACCTGCGAGAAAAAAGGAGCCAGCGCTAGTATGGGTGTCAGCATAACGCAAGCAGCCGCCAAGCATGTCGCGGGGCAATTGCACTCCCGGGGCAAGGGCTTGGGTCTGCGGCTGGGCGTCACTACCTCCGGCTGCTCTGGTATGGCGTACGTACTGGAATTTGTTGACGAAATGCAGCCCGAGGACCAGATATTTGAAGATCACGGGGTGAAAGTATTTATTGATCCCAAGAGTATGGTCTACCTCGACGGCACGGAGCTGGATTTCGTGCGCGAGGGATTGAATGAAGGCCTGCAATTTCGCAATCCCAATGTCTCGGCCGAATGCGGCTGTGGGGAGAGTTTCACCGTTTAGTATCGGCGGTGTGACGCTCCCGATATGTCTCTAGCTGACTTTCAAAGAAACTATTTCCAGCTGTTTGACCTGCCCGTGGACTTCGCGGTGGATGTGACGCAATTGGGCGCTCGTTACCGGAAGTTGCAGCGGGAGTTGCATCCGGATCGCTACGCTGGCGCGTCCGCCTATGAACAGCGGCTGGCGGTGCAGTACTCGGCGCTGGTCAATGAAGCCTACACCACACTGCGTAAGCCACTGACCAGGGCGCTGTACCTTCTGGAATTGACGGGTATGAGCAGGGAAAGCATTGCCGCGCAGCAGATCGATGGTGGTTTTCTGATCGCCCAGATGGAGCTGCGCGAAAAGCTCGAGTCCATGGAGGGCCTGATTGATCCGGAAACGGTACTGGATCATCTGGTCGTCGAGATCAGCGATGACATCACGGATTTGCAAGGACAGTTTGCCCAGGCATACTCAGTCGGGGAGCTGTCCCCTGCCGCCAGCGCCTGTGTCAAAATGCAATATCTGGACAAATTGCTACAAGAAGCAGAGCAGATCGAGTCCCGACTGCTGGATAGACAGGAATAACAGGGTCAAGCATGGCGCTACTCCACATCGCCGAACCGGGACAGTCGCCATTACCGCATCAGGTAAAGCGTGCTGTGGGTATTGATCTGGGTACCACCAACTCCCTGGTTGCAACGGTGCGTGGTGGCCGCGCGGCGGTGCTGCCCGACGAGAGTGGTGCGGTGATGTTGCCGTCTGTGGTCAATTATACGCAGCCGGGCGCGCCGCTGGTGGGTGCGCATGCGCTCGCGCTTGCAGCGCAACATCCGGCTGATACCCTGATGTCAGTAAAGCGCTTTATGGGGCGCGGTAGCGAGGATGCCCGCAGCGATGCGCAGCGCTCT
This sequence comes from Haliea sp., assembly GCA_031414375.1. Classification (GTDB taxonomy): domain Bacteria; phylum Pseudomonadota; class Gammaproteobacteria; order Pseudomonadales; family Halieaceae; genus Marimicrobium. The sequence goes on along the minus strand of JANNVJ010000116.1, from coordinate 60,680 downwards.
CACTATCACCTCGCCGAGGGTTCAGAAGGGCTGGTGCGCTTTGTCACGGCGTGCGGCGAGCTCAGCCCGGTCGAAGTCTCTGCCGATATTCTGCGGGTCCTGCATCTGCGCGCAGTGGCAACCCTGGGCGGGGACATCGACGGGGCGGTGATCACGGTTCCTGCCTACTTCGATGAGGCGCAGCGTCAGGCTACCAAGGACGCTGCAACGCTGGCCGGATTGCGCGTGTTACGTCTGCTGAACGAGCCCACTGCCGCAGCGGTGGCTTACGGACTCGACAGCGCCGAGCAGGGCGTAATCGCCGTGTACGACCTCGGCGGCGGTACCTTCGATGTTTCGATTTTGCGTTTGCACAAGGGCGTGTTTGAGGTCCTTGCCACAGGCGGTGATACTGCGCTGGGTGGAGATGATTTTGACGCGATCCTTGCCAACTGGGTGTTGCAGCAATCCGGTACTCCAGCGTTGGAGCCCGGCCAGTATCGGCAGTTACAGGCGGCAGCACGCGCGGCCAAGGAACGCCTCTCTGCTGCTCTGGAGGTTGACCTCGATCTGCACGGCGTATTGCCTTCAGGTGGTGTAATCCGGGTCACCCGCCAGATTTTTGAGAGCCTGATTCTGCCGCTGGTGAAACGCACCCTGCGCTCCTGTCGCCGCTGCCTGCGCGATGCGGGTCTGGAGGCCGGTATTGATAACATTGTTATGGTGGGTGGCTCAACCCGCGTCCCATTTGTACGTGAAGCGGTGGCCGATTTTTTTCAGCGCCAACCGCTTATCGACATCGATCCGGATCAGGTGGTGGCGCTGGGCGCTGCGATCCAGGCGGATATACTCGTGGGCAACCGCCCCGAGGGAGACCTCTTGTTATTGGACGTGATCCCGCTGTCACTGGGGATCGAAACGATGGGTGGATTGGTGGAGAAAATTGTGCCGCGAAATACCACGATCCCGGTGAGCAGAGCCCAGGAATTTACCACCTTTAAGGATGGTCAGACGGCGCTCGCATTGCACATTGTCCAGGGTGAGCGGGAGATGGTCAGCGACTGCCGTTCCCTGGCACATTTCGAGCTGCGCGGCATTCCGCCCATGGTGGCGGGTGCGGCCCGGATTCGCGTCACCTTTCAGGTGGATGCTGATGGACTACTCAATGTGGCCGCGCGGGAGGAGATTACCGGATCCCAGGCGAACGTCACCGTCAAACCCTCCTTTGGCTTGAGCGATGAGCAGATTGCCGGTATGTTGCAGGCATCTTTCAGCCATGCTGCGACAGACAAGTTGGCGCGACAACTGGCGGAGCAGCGTCTGGCCGCCTGGCAGCTGCTGGAGTCTCTGAAGTCGGCTCTGGCCGTGGATGGCGACGCGCTGTTAAATCTAGAGGAGAGCGAGGTGATCGGGGCTCAAATGACAGCATTGCAGGCCCTGCTGGATGGCACTGATGCCAATGCGATACGCGTGCAGACCGAGCGGCTGGGCCGTCAAAGCGAGGCCTTTGCCACCCGGCGCATGGATCGCAGTATCTACCAGGCGCTGGCGGGTGTAGCCCTGGATACCCTGGATGAGAAGGTAAGTCCGTGACAAAAATCATCGTGCTACCCAACGAAAACCTGTGCCCTGACGGGACCGTCATAGACGCGCAGCCTGGCGAGAGTATCTGCCGCGCGCTGTTGCGCAACCATATTGAAATTGAACACGCCTGCGAGTTATCTTGTGCCTGCACCACGTGCCACGTGATCGTGCGCGAGGGATACGACTCGCTGGATGCGCCCGACGAGCTGGAAGATGACTATCTGGATATGGCCTGGGGGCTCGAACCTGACTCGCGCCTGAGTTGCCAGGCGATCGTGGGGGCGTCTGACCTGGTGGTGGAAATCCCGCGCTACACCATCAATATGGTATCGGAGCAACATTAATGGGAAGAGATCGCATGCAGTGGACCGATGTTGACGATATCGCCATCGAGTTGTTGGAGGCCCACCCCAACGTGGACCCGCTCTCCCTCAATTTCGTGGATTTGCGCAACTGGGTGTTGGCGTTGCCAGACTTCGACGATGATCCCAAGCATTGTGGTGAAAAGATTCTCGAGGCAATCCAGGCCGCCTGGATCGAAGAAAGGGCCTAGGTTTCCTCCCCCATTTGGTCTGCCAATTGGTAAACCGCTGATTTAATACAAAAAGAAACTGCCAACCAACCGGGTTTGCAGGTGAAACGGCGACTTAAAATCCGTATAATTGCGCGCTTCCTGAAGTGAGCCTGTCTGGAGATATCGCATGGCCGTAGAACGTACCCTGTCCATTATTAAGCCCGACGCTGTCAGCAAAAATATTATAGGCAAGATTTATTCGCGATTTGAGTCCAATGGACTGCACATCGTGGCGTCCAGAATGGTGCGCCTGAGCGATACGCTGGCCGGCGGCTTCTACGCCGAGCACCGGGAGCGGCCGTTTTTTCCTGCCCTGATTGAGTTTATGACCTCGGGCCCGGTGGTGGTTCAGGTACTGGAGGGCGAGGGCGCCATCGCAAAAAATCGTGAGCTGATGGGAGCGACCAATCCCAAGGATGCCGCCGCCGGCACTATTCGCGCAGATTTCGCCACCTCTATTGATGCCAACGCCGTACACGGTTCGGATTCCCCGGAGTCTGCGGCCCGCGAGATCGCCTATTTCTTCGCAGCCAGCGAACTCTGCGCGCGCTAGGCACTGCAACGTCAGCAACAGCCTATGACCGCTACGCCCAACATGGCTCCCCAGCCTGATCTGCAGCCGGTCAAGGTCAACCTGATGGGTTTGTCACGGGTGCAGATGGAGCAGTACTTTCTGGAGATGGGCGAAAAGAAGTTTCGCGCCCAACAGGTGCTCAAATGGATACACCACGCCGGCGTTACGCAGATCGAGGACATGTCCAATCTGGGTCGGGCGCTGCGGGAAAAACTCTTGCAGGTCGCTGAAGTCAGGCCCCCGGAAATTGCCAGCCAGCGGGACTCCATCGATGGTACGCGCAAGTGGGCCATTCGGGTCGATGGTGGTGGTCTGGTTGAGACGGTGCTGATTCCGGCCGGCAATCGCGCCACATTGTGTGTGTCGTCGCAAGTCGGTTGCAGTCTTGATTGCAGTTTTTGCTCCACTGGAAAACAGGGTTTCCAGCGTGACTTGAGCGCAGCCGAGATCATTGGCCAGCTGTGGTTGGCGATCAAGTCCTACGATGCCTTTCAGCCGGGTAATGGCCGTATAGTTACCAACGTGGTGATGATGGGCATGGGCGAGCCTCTGCTGAATTTCGACAATGTGGTGGCAGCCATGGACCTCATGCTGGAGGATCTGGCGTATGGTTTATCCAAGCGTCGGGTGACACTGAGCACTTCGGGCGTCGTACCGGCCCTGGATCGTTTGGCTAAAGTGAGTGAGGTATCGCTGGCCGTGTCTTTGCATGCTCCCAATGATGAACTGCGCAATCAGTTGGTGCCGATCAATCGCAAATACCCGATCGCCGTATTGTTGGCCAGTTGCCGCAATTACATGGCTGCCCAAAGTGATAAGAATCGCGTCGTAACGATCGAATATACGCTGATTGAAGGGGTTAACGATCAGTGTGAACACGCCCGCGAACTGGCCGAACTGTTGCGAGACGTGCCCTGCAAGATTAACCTCATTCCCTTCAATGCGTTCGCGCAGTCTGCTTATCGGCGGCCCAGTGGCAATGCGGTATCGCGCTTCTGGCAAGTGCTGGTCGATGCGGGCTATATTGTAACGGTCAGGACCACACGTGGTGATGATATCGATGCCGCGTGCGGTCAACTGGTCGGTCAAGTCGTGGACCGCACGGGCCGCAGTGGTCGATACCGTGAGGCGAGTGATACGCAGTCAATTACAGTGGGGTAGGTATGTTAGTTAAACGACAAACCGGCTTGAAAAAGGTTGCTTCACCGTCTGCTGTGCTGTTGTTGTGCATGTTGTTGAGTGCTTGTATTACGACCACTACCGGGGGTTTCACAGAGGATGCCTCCCCGGAAAAAGCCCTGGATAGCCGGGTGTCCCTGGCGCGGCAATATATTGGCGAGGGCAACTGGGACGCGGCCAAGCGGAATCTACAGCTGGCCGAAGATATTGATCCCAAAAACCCAGAGGTTTTCGAAGCTTTTGCCCTGGTCTACCAGAGTACGGGCGAGTTTGAACTGGCGGAAGAAAATTTCAAAAAAGCCATCACGTCGAAGAACAAAAATCTGTCTCGTGCCCGCAATAATTACGCGGCATTCCTGTACAGCCAGGAGCGCTACACGGATGCACAGACGCAACTCGACTACGTAGTGAAGGATACCCTGTACGTCGGACGCCCCAATGCCTTCGTGAACCTGGGTTTGTGCCGCCTGAAGCTGTTCGACACGCAGGGCGCTGAGGAGGCGTTTGTGCGCGCGCTGGCAATGGACAGAACCAATGAAATAGCCTTGTTGGAAGTTGCGCAGATTCGCTTTGATGCACAGGATTATGCTGCTGCGACAAAATTCTATGGAACGTATAAAACAGTGGCACGGCAGCAGTCTGCCGCGGGCCTGTGGTTGGGTATCCGATTGGCCCAGGTGGAAGGTGATCGGGATTCCGAGGCGAGCTTTGCCTTGGCCCTGGGTAGCCGGTTTCCGGAATCAGCACAGTACCAGGCCTATCAGCGGACCGTGAAAAGTGACTGATAGAGCGGTGCAGTTGGATGCCTTTACCACGCCCGGGACACTGTTAAAAAAGGCCAGGCAGGCGCAGAGCATGTCTGAACGGGAAGCGGCGGATCGTCTCAATTTTATGCCTAACTATGTTGCGATCCTTGAGCGAGATGACTATAAGGCTTTGCGCAGCCCGCCCTTTGCCCGTGGATACGTAAAGGCCTACGGCCGCTTGCTGGGTCTGGACGAGCAGCATCTGATGTCCGTTTTCGATCAAGTGAATCCCGCGCTGCCAGCACCACAGGAAAAGCGTATAGAGACCAGGCCGTTACAATTGCAGCGTACTGGACTGGGTGTGGTGATTGGTCTGGGTGTTTTGCTGCTGGTGGTAGCGGCGCTCTGGTGGTGGGAGCAGGGTCGCGGTGGGCGGGCACTGCCCGCTGTCAATAACGGTGTGCAATTGCATCTGGGTGATGCGCGACGGGTGACGGGTGCATACAAATGAAAATGGAGTCTCCAATCAAGCGTCGTGTTTCCCGGCAGATTTTTGTCGGCAATGTCCCTGTGGGTGGCGATGCGCCGATCAGTGTCCAGAGTATGACCAACACTGACACTTGTAATGTGGCGGCGACCGTCGCCCAGGTGCGCGCCATCGCAGATGCCGGTGCCGATATCGTGAGAATTTCGGTACCGACTATGGATGCGGCTGAGGCGTTCAGGCAGATTCGCGCACAGGTCACCGTGCCGCTGGTGGCCGATATCCATTTTGATCACAAGATTGCACTTAAAGTTGCCGAGTACGGTGTGGATTGCCTGCGAATTAATCCGGGCAATATCGGGCGTGACAGTAAGGTTCGCGCGGTCATTGACAGTGCGCGGGACAAGGGCATTCCAATACGTATTGGGGTGAATGCCGGATCTCTGGGTAAGGATCTGCAGCGCAAGTACGGTGAACCGACACCTGAGGCGCTGGTAGAATCAGCCATGCGCCATGTCGATATTCTGGACAAGTTCAACTATCCCGAATTCAAGGTCAGTGTAAAAGCATCCGGCGTCTTTATGGCAGTGGCCGCCTACCGGCTGTTGGCCAAGCAGATTGAGCAACCTCTGCACCTGGGGATTACCGAAGCCGGTGGCTTACGGGGTGGTACGGTGAAATCGGCAGTGGGCCTGGGCATGCTGCTCATGGATGGCATCGGTGATACCCTGCGCGTCTCGCTGGCAGCCGATCCGGTAGAGGAAGTGAAAGTCGGTTTCGACATTTTGAAAAGTCTGCAGCTACGCGCTAATGGCATCAATTTTATCGCCTGCCCGAGTTGCTCGCGGCAGAACTTCGATGTGGTCGGTACCATGAATATCCTCGAACAGCGCCTGGAGGACATTCGCACGCCGATGGATGTCGCGGTTATCGGTTGCATCGTCAACGGACCGGGTGAAGCCAGGGAAGCGGATGTGGGGCTGACCGGGGCCACTCCCAATAGCCTGATCTACGTCGATGGGGAGCCACATCACAAGATCAGTAATGAGGACTTTATCGATCATCTCGAAGAGGTGATTCGCAAGCGCGCTGCGGATCTGGAGCTGGCGCGCGCCGCGCTGGAAGAAAAATTGATCGCCAAATCATCCACCTGATTGACGGCGTCGTGGATTGGAGTGTGTGTGAGTGAAATAACCGCCATCCGTGGGATGAACGATATCCTGCCGCAGGAGACACCCTGCTGGCAGTTGCTGGAGCGCACTGTGTCTGGCGTTCTGGCCAGCTATGGTTACGACGAGATTCGTCTGCCGCTGGTGGAAAAAACCGCACTGTTCAAGCGCTCTATTGGTGAAGTCACCGATATCGTCGAGAAGGAGATGTACACCTTCGATGATCGCAATGGTGATAGCATGACGCTGCGTCCGGAGGGGACCGCCGGTTGTGTGCGAGCGGCCATTCAACAGGGCATGCTGAGCACGCCCAGGCGCTTGTGGTATAGCGGTCCCATGTTTCGCTATGAGCGCCCACAGAAGGGCCGACAGCGGCAATTTCACCAGACGGGTGTAGAGTGCTTTGGTGTCGCCACGCCAGACATGGACGCGGAACTGATAGTGCTGTGTGCCCGATTGTGGCGCCAATTGGGTCTGGCAGACTGTATGCAGTTGCAGATCAATTCCATCGGCAGCGCTGTTGCGCGCAAGGCCTATCGCGCAGCATTGGTCGATTACTTACAGATGCGTGTGGATGCGCTGGACGAGGACAGCCAGCGCCGCTTGCACACCAATCCGCTGCGTATTCTGGATAGCAAGAACGCCGACACTCAGGCGGTACTGGATGGTGGGCCGTCGTTAGAGGATTTCCTGGATGAAGAGGCGAACGCCGATTTTGCACGCCTGTGTGAACTGCTGCAGGCGGGCGGCGTAACTTACGTGATCAACAGGCGCCTGGTGCGCGGCCTGGATTACTACAACAAAACGGTATTCGAGTGGGTGACCGATCATCTCGGCGCACAGGGTACAGTCTGTGCCGGTGGTCGCTATGATGGTCTCGTGGAGCAACTGGGTGGCCAGGCGACGCCAGCCGTTGGTTGCGCGATGGGCATGGAACGTCTGGTCCTGCTGTTGGCGGAACAGGGAGTGGTTGCGGATACACCCGCTGCGGATGTGTATGTTGTTGCGGTGGGAAGTGAGGCCCAGCGTGTGGCGCTGATGACCACCGAACAGGTGCGACAAGAGCAGCCGCAGCTGCGTATCGTGCAGCACACTGGCGGTGGAAGTTTCAAAAGTCAGATGAAAAAGGCCGACAAAAGTGGCGCCCGGGTGGCCCTCATCTGGGGCGAGGACGAAGTGGCCGCGCACGCTGTGACGGTCAAGACCCTGCGCAGCGGTGAAGGCGAGCGAGGGGGGCAGCGTACCGTGCCCCTGCAAGAATTGGAAATGACATTGTGCGCAGTACTTGCGCCCTGAGATGCTGGAAGAGGAAGAAAAGACGTGGAGCAATATCGTAGTGAAGAAGAGCAGGTTGCGGCGCTCAAGCGTTGGTGGAATGAGAATGGCCGGTCTACCATAACGGCCTTGGTGATCGCGCTGGCAGCGGGCTTTGGCTGGCAGGGCTGGCAGGCCAACCAAACCCGTCAGCAGGAGCAGGCCTCCGACATCTACCAGGCGCTACTGCGCAGTGTGGGCGCACCAGAGGCTTCTCCTGATGCGCCGTCGGCCGCAGTGGCATTGGCCGAGCAGCTCAAGAGCGAATTTGGCAGCACCACGTATGCCCAGTTCGCAGCGCTGCACCTGGCAGCGATTGCGGTCAACGACGGTAAACTGCCTGACGCAGAAGCGCAGCTGCGTTGGGTGCTAGGCAAGGCTGAGCAAGGCAGTGATACGGCGCAGGTCACGCAGTTGCGGCTGGCTCGGGTGTTGGCTGCTGCCGGTGATACCGATCAGGCACTGGACATTTTAGGGAAGGCAGAGCCTAGTCCCTACGGTGCATCCTATGCTGTAGCCCGTGGCGATTTGCTATTGGCTGCTGGCCGCCACAACGAGGCGCGTGATGCCTATGGCCAGGCTCTGGCGTTAGCGGGTGACGATGGGCAAGGCGTCAATCTTCCTGCACTGCAGCAAAAGTTACAAAGTCTTACGCCAGTACCTGCGCGTACTCCTGGTGCGACCACCAACGCAGCAGCACCTACCAATGACACCGTTGACGCTCCAAAGGAATAAGATCATGCGGCAGATATCCCGACATCTACTCACACTCATCATGGTGCTTAGTCTGGTGGCTTGTAGCACGGTTTCAGGCTGGTTCGAGTCTGACGAAGATGAGGCATTGGCTCCGGCGGAACTCACCGAGATCGACGATGCGGTCAACATCGAGGAACTGTGGTCGGTCAGCGTGGGCAATGGCCAGGGAGAGGGTTTTTATCGGCTGCGCCCCGCTATCAACGGCGCCACTATCTACGTTGCTTCCGCCAATGGTGAGGTCGCCGCGGTGAATCGCACGAGTGGCGATACAGTGTGGGAAATGGACGTTGAGACGGCGCTATCGGGCGGTGTTGGCGTGTACGAAGACGCGCTGTTTTTAGGTAGCAGTGATGGCTATGTATTGAAGTTGGACGCCAGTTCCGGTGAGCAGCAGTGGGCCACGCCGCTGCGCGCAGAAATACTGTCGCCGCCCCAGGGCAATGGCGAGGTGGTGGTTGCCCAGACCTATGATGGCAAGTTGCACGCTCTTGATTTTAAGTCCGGTGCTGTTCTGTGGACCTATGACAGCAACGTGCCAGTGTTGACCGTGCGCGGCACCAGTACGCCGATCCTGCACAATAACCAGGTCTATGCAGGCTTTGCGAATGGCCGGGTGCTGGCGTTTGACGCGCGCACCGGTGCGATCGCGTGGGAAGTGCGTGTGGCGATCTCCCAGGGACGCTCTGAAATCGAGCGCATCGTCGATATCGATGGCAGCATGGAGCTTATGGGCAATGAACTCTATGCGGCCAGTTACCAGGGCAGCGTGGTTGCCATTGATGTGGCAAATGGCCGCAAGCTGTGGCAGCAGAAAGTGTCTTCGTTCTCGGGTGTCTCCCAGGGTTTTGGCAACGTGTATGTCGCCGATGAAGACGGCACGCTCACGGCCTATTTGCGCTCTGGTGAAGGCTCGCGCTGGGCGCAGGACGCATTGGCACGCCGCGAGCTATCCAGGCCGACACCAGTGGGCAGTTATGTAGCGGTAGGCGATTTCGAGGGCTATGTACATCTGTTGTCCCAGGCGGACGGTGAATTTGTCGGGCGCATCAAGGTCGATGACGACGGTGTGCGCGGCGACATGTTAAGCGTGGACGATGTGTTGTACGTATTTGATAACAGCGGTGAGCTGGTCGCGTACGAGATTACCGCGAAAGCCGAATGATCCCGGTGATCGCCCTGGTCGGGCGCCCTAATGTTGGCAAGTCTACCCTCTTCAATCAGTTGACGCGCAGTAGGGATGCTCTGGTCGCCGATTTTCCTGGGCTAACACGGGACAGAAAATACGGCGAGTCCAAAATAGGCAGTCGCCCCTTTGTCGTGATCGACACCGGTGGTCTTACCGATGAGGAAGAAGGGATCGATTCGCCCATGGCGCAGCAGTCGCTCACCGCCATCGATGAAGCCGATGTTGTGCTGTTCATTGTCGATGCTCGCGAGGGCTTGAACGCCACCGACGAGTCGCTGGCCAGTCGGTTGCGCCAGCGTAATAAAGCTTTTCACGTGGTGGTAAACAAGATTGATGGCCTGAATGAGGATATAGCCACCGGCGATTTCTATGCTCTGGGCGTTGACACCATGTACGCTATCGCCGCCTCCCATGGTCGGGGTGTGAGCAGCATGATGGAGCACATACTCGAGGCCTTTCCGGAGGACACACAAGAGGCAGAGCGCGAGCGCTACCCGGACAGCATTCGCGTTGCGATCGTGGGGCGCCCCAACGTCGGCAAGTCGACCCTGGTCAATCGTCTGTTGGGCGAGGATCGGGTAGTCGTGTTCGATGAGCCGGGCACCACCCGCGATAGCATTTATATTGACTTCGAGCGCGCAGACCAAAAGTACACGCTGATAGACACTGCCGGCGTCAGGCGGCGTAAGAACATAACCCTGGTGGTGGAAAAATTCTCCATCGTGAAGACTCTGAAAGCCGTGGACGATGCCCATGTGGTGATCGTGGTCATGGATGCGCACGAGGGTATTGTGGACCAGGATATGCATCTGCTGGGGCACTGCATGGACAAGGGGCGCGCCCTGGTCATGGCGGTGAACAAGTGGGACGGTATTGATGCCGATCAGCGGGACTGGATCAAGAGTGAACTGGACCGACGGCTGCGCTTCGCGGAATATGCGGATACGCATTACATCTCGGCACTGCACGGTACCGGGGTCGGCCACCTGTATAAATCCATCAACAATGCCTATGCGTCGGCCACCCGCAAACTGAACACCAATGCATTGACACGCATCCTGGAAGGCGCGGTGTTTGACCATCCCCCGCCCATGATCAATAGCCGAAGGATCAAATTGCGGTATGCGCACGCCGGAGGCCAGAATCCGCCGTTGATCATCATCCACGGCAACCAGACTGCTGACGTCCCCAATAGCTATAAGCGTTATCTGGAAAAAGTCTATCGCCGCGAGCTGGAACTGGCGGGGACGCCGGTCCGTATTGAGTTTCGCACCAGTGAGAATCCCTTCGCAGACAAGCGCAACAAGCTCACTGGGCGTCAGGTGCAGCGTAAGCGGCGTCTGATGGCGCATGTGACCAAGGCGAAGAAAAAAAGTAAAAAGAAGAAATAGTGTAGTGAGTGCCGGGGAGCGCCTGCCCGATCTGGATTCCAGGGAGAACATCGAGTTGTTCGTAGACTACTTCTACGAGCGACTGCTCGCTGACGAGCAACTGGCGCCCATATTTGTCGACGTGGCCGCTATCGACCTGGCGGTGCACCTGCCGCATATCAAGGATTATTGGTGCAAGCTGTTGCTGGGCGACAAGCGCTATCAACGCCACACCATGAGCATCCACCGCCAGCTCCATGGCAAACATCCGTTGCAGGCACAGGATTTCCAGCGTTGGCTGGCGTTCTTCACAACTACCGTGGACGCGCACTATGCCGGAGAGCTGGCCCAACGTGCCAAACGGGTGGCGGCATCGATTGCCGCCAATATGGAGCAGGGTCTGCCGACCTGAGCACGGCGTTAGTTGTTCGTAATCAGAATGAGTAACGCAGGTCCACGCCAAAGGTGAGCGGATCTTCTATGCTGGTTCTGTAGACGCCCAGGTTGGCCGCTGCAAGACCGCCGGGGTTGTCCGCAATTTCATTGTCCTGCAAGTTTCTGCCCCACACAGCGACTTCAAAGTTTTCGGCCTCGTTGGTCCACGCGATGCGGGCGCTGAGTATCTCTCTATCCTGGAAATACCAAGGGCCTGTAGTGTAAATCGCAACATTGGTATCGTTGGCGTCTGCAGCTTCCTCAAACACATAGTCAACATGCACTAGCAGGAAGCCAACGGGAATCTGGGGTGTCCAGTCGAAGACCAACGTATAGTCAGTGTTGGTGCTTTCACTCTGCTTCCTTCCTCCTACTGGCTCCCCATTACCATTGAAGTAGGCCTGGGGGTCAATTTCTGCGTCACGGACCGTAGTCAAGCCGCTCAACAGAAGACTGTCCAGCGCTTGCCACTGAGCAACGAGCTCAATGCCATTGGTATTTACATCCTGGCTGATGATGGTGGGCGCTGCCGTTGGATCCTGCTCATTACATTGTTCCTGCGTGGAGCCCGGCGCGCACTGTTTGGTCTCTGCAGCGGTTTGCTGGCCGTCAAGATCCTGTTGGAAAAGCGAGCCTTCCACTCGCAGGGTGTCCGCGAAGAAATCACCCTTGAGACCCAACTCGATACTGGTCATTTCCTCTGGTTCAAACGGACCAGTCACGTAGGCCGAAAATATCTGGCCATCATAGCCGCCGGACTTGTAACCGGTGGCATAGGACAGATAGGTCATGGCGTTGTCGATAAATTGCCAGTCCAGCACCAGGCGTCCGGTGGTCTTGCTCCAGTCGTGGGAGTCTTCAAACTTGTCGAAATAATTGGCCGGAGCAGCGCCGGTTTGCTCAGGGTAGTAGGCGACGCGAGCGGGCGCATAGGGCCAGGCAATTTGCTGGGGAAACGTTTGCCAGGAGTACGTTTTATCATCGTAGCTGTAGCGCAGGCCGCCTGACACGCGCACGGTATCGGTCAGACTATAGGTGACATCGCCAAAGATTCCCGCGTTGCTGAAATCCCCGGTGTTATCCATGGTTTCCGTGAAATATTGACCCGCGAAGCTCGGTGGTAATACTGCAATTCCAGATACGGGTGGATTGACAATGGAGCCGGCCAGTTGGGAAAGAGTCAGCCAGAACTCCTCGGGTTCATTCGGGTTCTGCAACCACAGACTGGTATCCGAGGGCAGACCAAATTCACCGCTGACAAACTGCATGTAGGAATCCGCCAGCAGGCCGATATCGGTGCGCTGATAGACGTCTTCCACACTGTAATTGCCGCCGGCTATCGCGTTGAAACGATCATTCACAAAGTGGAAGCGCACCTCGTTGTACCAGATGTTGGACTCTTCAATATTGTTGGTATCAAGGTAGCGCGTCGGGTCTTCGGTGCCGTCTTCGTCCTGCTTGTTCCAGGTTTTCCAGTCCCGGTAACTGACGATACCGAACAGCGACATCTCTTCGTTGATGCTGTGGTCGCCCTGCAAGGATACGCCATACATGTCACGGTTTTCTTCGCGATCGTAGACGTCGTTGGCGGCCTTGCTGTTGTAGGGATCGGTGCTGAAGGCATACTGGCTGACGCCGATGGAGTACCCGGGGCTTTCACTGCGGTCTTCGTAGTCGCCCGCTAATTGGATGCTGGTGTCCGGTGACAGGTCATACAGGACGGACGTTCTGGCTGCGATGAAACCTTCTTCGCGCAGGTCATCACCGATGCCAACGTTTTCGATAATGCCGTCGCGCTGGTGGGAGAAGACGTTGGCGCGTACCGCAATGTCATCTCTGATCGGCTCATTGATCATGCCTTCCACATTCAGCAGGCCGTAGTTGCCGACCCGGCTTTTGACGAAACCCTCGGATTCCTGGATAGGCTTGTTGGGTACGATGTTGATTACACCGGCCGTAGCGTTGCGGCCGAACAAGGTGCCCTGGGGGCCTTTCAATACTTCGATACGAGCGATATCGGTAAAGGGGATGGAGGTAGCCGCCCTGGGCATATAGGCGTTGTCGTAAAAGGTCGCAACCGAGGGATCGCCACCGGAGCTGATGTTGGGGCTCGAAATGCCGCGAATAGCGATGGTGACCTGCGTGGCACCACCCGCACCGATTTCCACACCCGGCATAAAGTCGTCGATATCCTGGATGTTGTCGGCACCGGTATTGACCATATCCTGGGCAGTGAATGCGTTGACGGTGATGGGCACTGTCATGGTGTTCTGTTCCCGTTTCTGCGCGGTTACCACGACTTCTTCAATTTGCGTGTTGTAGCCTCTGCGACTGGTGTCCTGGGCAAGGACGCCACCGCTTGCAAGTCCGACAGCGATTGTCAGAAGCAGTGTTGCTGCTGGCCGCGGAGCGCGGGAGATTGACGCACATCTGGTAGGTGTGAACATCCGGGTTTCCTTGCGGTTATCGATTATTATGCGACTGATTATCAAACCAAGAGTAACCGAAAGCCATCTCAAATAGAATACGGTAGTCATCATTAACATACTGTGGTTTACTGGCTGCCTTTGTTTCTGAGATGGCATCTTTTGATCTTCCACACAGGAGCCGCTGAGCATGCAACATCCTGCAATTATAATTCTGCTGTACCTGCTGGTAAGTCTGGTGTTGCGCGCCCCCACAGTGTGGGCCGATGCTGATGCCCCGGCGCAGTTCCAATCCTGCATTGTCTGCCACGGCGCGACGGCACAGGGCAACATCGCAGTAGGTGCGCCGGCCCTGGCAGGTCAACAGGCAGCCTATCTGGAACGGCAGCTACAGCATTTCAAAGCCGGGATACGCGGCGCTGATCCGCGCGATACGCCCGGTGCCCAGATGCGGGCGATGGCAGGTGCACTGGACGATAGCAGTATTCCGCTTGTGGCGGCCTACCTCGCTGGCCTGCCCCGGCCCAAGCCGACGCCGCCACAGGTGGGTGACTTGAAAAATGGCAATAACTACTACCAATCAAAATGCGGCGCCTGCCACGGCGGGCAGGCGGAAGGAAATCCTGGCCTGAATACGCCTGGCCTGGCGTGGTTGGATGCGAGCTACCTTAAGCATCAGTACCAGAACTTCCAGCTGGGTGTGCGCGGTAGTCAACCTGAAGATACCTTTGGTCGGCAAATGAAAATGATGTCGACCAGCTTGCCCAGTGATAAAGATCTGGACGATGTCATCGCCTATATGCAGTCGCTGGCCCAGGCACGCTAGGTCTGCAGCAAGTGACCGCGCGTAGACACAAGCTCATATTCGCTGCGCTGCTGCTGTGGGTTGGCGCTGCCAATGCCGGACCGACGGAGATCGTATTGCGTGAGCATTGCCCGCCAAGTTTTGAACAAACAGAGGGCGGATTCTGCACGCTACGCACACTGTACGATTTCTACGATTCTGTGCAGGGCGCCGGGCTCGGCGGTACGCAGACGGGGCTTCCGCCACACCGGGACGGTTTTACGGCGCAGCAGATAGACCTGGGCCGGTATCTTTTTTTCGATCCGGTACTCTCCGGAGATGGTTCCCTGTCGTGTGCCAGTTGCCACAATCCTGCACGCGGCTTCAGTGATAGCTTGCCGCGTTCGATCGGTATTGGCGGGCGGGAGATTGCCCGCGCTGCACCAACTCTATGGAATGTGGCCTTCCTGCACAATTTCTTCTGGGATGCGCGTGCCAATACGCTGGAAGAGCAGATGCAGAGCCCGCTGTTTGCTCGCGAGGAGATGGGCAATACGCCCGCTGGATTACTCGCTACGCTCAACCGCATTCCGGCTTACCAGGTGTTATTTCAACAGGCGTATCCGCAGCGGCAAGGCAAAGCGCTTTTGTTGGATGAAGTGTATCGGTCGTTGGCCGCATTCCAGGCCTCGCTCATCTCCCTGAACAGCCGCTATGACCGCTATGCCCAGGGTTATCACGCCGCGCTGTCCGAGCATGAAGTCGAAGGACTGAATGTCTTCCGTTCTTTTGTCGCGCGCTGCGCTGAGTGCCATACGCCCCCCCTGTTCACCAATCAGCAGGTAGCGGTGATCGGTGCGCCTGAACCCGATGGCAGGCCCCTGGATATCGGCGCGGAGAAAACCTTCAGTGAGCCTCGTCTAAAAGCGGGATTCAAAGTGCCGACCCTGCGCAATATCGACACCACTGCGCCCTACATGCACTCGGGAAAGTTTGACAATCTGCATGCGGTCACCGAATTCTACAATGGCGGCCGGGGTCACGCGGTGCCTGCAGGTGCCGATCTGCAACTGCACTGGCATATCTCATCGCCCAATTTGTCTGAGTATGAGCTTGATCGGCTGGTCGATTTTCTCGGCACGCTGACGGATGAAAGTTTAGCGCCGCAGGTACCGCAGCAACTGCCATCGGGCTTAATACCGGCCGCGCAACCACTCACCAAGCACATCGCAACTACCATTTTGCATTCTGGAGAATCCTCATGAAGGCTGGAAAAATAATTGGTCTGATCCTGATCGTCGCTGCATTCGCCGTCGGGCTAATTGTGGGTAAAAGCAAAGGTGGCATCAGTTCCCCGGTTATTACAGCAGGGAGTGGCGGTGCCACCTACAGCGGTGGCTTTAGCGCCAAGGACAACGAACTGACCCTCAGTGGTAACAGTAAGTCTGTGGCCGGGCCCCCGATGACGGATGTCGTGGTCGTGGTCAAGGACGGTGAGTCCATCCAGCAAGCAGTACAGAATGCCAAGCCCGGTACGACGATACAGGTCATGCCAGGAACCTATAAAGAAACGGTTTTTATCGACAAGGACGGTATTCGCCTGATCGGGGTGATCGAAGAGGGCAGGCGCGCGGTGCTGGACGGTGAAGAAAAATTGAATGATGCCATCCTCTTTTCTGGTAACAATATCGTAGTCGAGAATTTCACCATCACCCGCTATAAGGGCAATGGCATCATGAGTCAGGCCGGGAACAACTGGGAGATACGCAATAACCTGATCATCGACACGGGCGTATACGGCATCTTCCCGCAGCTTGGCCAGAATGGTGTCATTGAGCACAACGTGGTATCCGGAATCGAGGACGCCGCGATCTATGTGGGCATGAGTGACAATGTGCACGTCGCCCACAATGATGTCTTTGACAGCGTTGCCGGCATTGAAATTGAGAACAGCCGCCATGCAATTGTGGAAGCCAACCGTGTATACAATAATACTGGCGGCATTCTCGCTTTCATTACACCCGGGCTGCCCATTAAAACCACCTTCGACGTGATTATCCGCAATAACTTTATCATCGCCAACAATCACGCTAACTTCGGCGCACCCGGTTCCACGGTGGCCGGTATTCCGGCTGGCACAGGCATATTGGTGATGGCGGCCGACGACGTGGTGATCGAAGGCAATATCATCAGGGACAACAAAAATATTGGCATCCTGATAACGGATCACGGGAACGCCTCGAATGTCACTGCCGATCCGGAGTCTGATCCCAATTCCGACCGCGTAAAAATTCTCAACAACACTATGGTCAATAATGGCACCGATCCCATTCCTGAAATCAAGGCGTACATGTTGACCGAGCTGAAAACGGGCAATCCTGATATCGGCAGCATTGGTCCCACGACGGATAGCTGCATTATCAACCGTCACCAGTACGTCACAGTAGGTATCAATAATTTTGCTGAGTGTGGCTTTACCAATACGGCGAGTATTGGCAACTATTTGCTGGCCCCGGTGCCACCCCGGGTAATCAAGCCAGAAGACAAAGGCAAGATTGCCTACCTCGGTATCTGCGCCGGATGCCACACCTACACGGGGCGTATGATTGGCCCGCCGGTGCAGATTATTCAAGCGCTGTACATGGACAACCCGCAGGGCATTGCAGACTATATTGCCAGCCCCACTAAAAAGCGGGACGACTATCCCGAGATGCCACCGCAAAATTATCTCGATGAAGAAACCCGGTTGGCGGTGGCGAAGTATATGCTGGAGGTCACAAACTAGCAGCTTATACACAGATCCCTGCGAATAACGTACCAGAGGGTTATTCCGCGCCGGTTTTTTGTTACTGTGGTCCGCTCAATAATTACTGATGGATAGTCGCTATGGGACAACTGCAAAACAAGGTCGCAATCGTCACCGGCGCTGCGCGTGGTCTTGGCCGTGCGTACGCGCAGGCCATGGCGCGCGAGGGTGCGGCAGTGCTTGTGTGCGACGTGAATAGCTGCGATGAAACCGTTGCAGCAATAACAGCCGCCGGCGGTCGGGCGGTAGGTATCCTGACGGATGTCTCCAGCATGGCCAGTTGCACCGCGATGGCTGAGGCCGCTGTCAGTGCCTTCGGTAGGATCGACGTACTGGTCAACAACGCGGGCCTCTACGGCGGACTCAAGGGCGCGCGCTTTGAGCACCTGGATGAGGCGCAGTGGGACGCTGTGATGAACATCAACGTCAAGGGCCTGTGGCAGTGCTGTAAGGCGGTGGTGGACCCCCTGCGTGCCGCCGGGGGTGGTTCCATTATCAATATCTCATCGCTGGCAGCGGTCTACGGCCTGCCTTACGGCCTGGATTATGTGGCGTCCAAGGCGGCGGTTATTGGCATGACCCGCACCATGGCGCGCGAGTTGGGTAAAGACCGAATCCGCGTCAACGCGGTGGCGCCCTCGGCGGTGATGACCGAAGGCACCGAGGAATTTTTTGGGGAGAAACTGGAGAAAGCCAAGCAGGTGATAGCGGCCGGGCAATTGATACAGCGTAACCTGCAGGTTGAGGATCTCACGGGCACCATTGTTTATCTGGCATCAGACAGTAGCTCGTTCGTGACCGGGCAAACCCATATGGTGGATGGCGGTTCCTGGTTTCTGTAGTGCTGCCAGTGCGATTCAAGCAAGGATACTCACGTGGCCATTGACCAAACCTATCCGGAGATTCGCGCGGCGGTGGCCGCATTGTGTGCACGCTACCCTGGCGAATACTGGCGCAAACTGGATGCGGAAAAAGCGTATCCCACCGAATTTGTGCAGGCCCTGACGCAGGCGGGATATCTCGCGACGTTGATACCGTGTGATTACGGTGGGTCTGGCCTGCCACTGGGTGCCGGTTGCGCAGTGTTGGAGGAAGTGCATCGCAGCGGCGGCAACGGTGCTGCCTGTCACGCCCAGATGTACACCATGGGTACTCTGTTGCGCCATGGTAGCGCAGCGCAAAAAACGCAGTTTCTGCCTTCCATTGCAAGTGGTTCGCTACGCTTGCAGGCTTTTGCTGTGACTGAGCCCGACAGTGGTACGGATACCTCGCGCATCGTTACCCGCGCGGTGCGTGATGGCGATGACTACGTGGTCAATGGCCAGAAGGTGTTTATTTCCCGTGCCGCACATTCCGACCTGATGATACTGTTGGTGCGGACCACGCCGCGTGATGAGTGTGTCAAGCACACCGACGGGATGTCGGTGCTGCTGGTCGATATGCGCGCCGCGATCGGGCACGGCTTAACCATCAAGCCCATCTCTACGCTGATGAATCACGCCAGTACCGAGCTATTTTTTGACAATCTGCGAGTGCCTGCGGAAAACCTGATCGGCACACAGGGGCAGGGCTTCAAATGCATTCTCGATGGACTGAACGCCGAGCGCATACTGATCGGGGCCGAGTGTATCGGAGACGCGCGCTGGTTTATCGCGAAGGCGACTGACTATGCGCGAGAGCGTAAGGTGTTTGACCGTCCCATCGGCGCCAACCAGGGGATTCAGTTCCCCATCGCCCGAGCGCATATCCAGACCGCAGCGGCGGCCCTGATGGTGCAGCACGCTGCTGATCTTTACGATGCCGGCAGGCCTGCCGGAACGCAGGCCAATATGGCCAAGCTGCTGGCCTCTGAGGCAGCGTGGGCCGCTGCGGACATGTGCATCCAGACCCATGGTGGCTATGGCTTCGCCACGGAATACGACGTTGAGCGCAAGTTCCGTGAAACGCGGCTGTACCAGGTCGCGCCAATATCGACCAACCTGATACTGTCCCACGTCGCCACGCGGGAACTCGACTTGCCGCGGTCCTTTTGATGGCGCTGCCGCTGCACGGCGTGTTAGTGATCGCCCTGGAGCAAGCGGTGGCTGCTCCCTTTTGCACCTCTCGCCTTGCAGATGCTGGCGCACGGGTGATCAAGATTGAGCGGCCGGAGGGCGACTTCGCTCGCGGCTATGATGAAGTGGCGGCGGGTGAGAGCGCCTACTTCGTATGGGTCAATCGCGGCAAGGAATCCATTTGCCTGGATATCAAGGACGCAGTTGATGCCAGCCTGTTGCAGCGGATGGTGCAGCAGGCCGATGTCTTTATCCAGAATCTTGCCCCGGGCGCTGCGGCACGCGCGGGCTTTGACTCGGTACTGCTGCGTAGAAGTAATCCCAAGTTGATCACCGTTGATATCACCGGCTATGGCGACAGCGGGCCCTACCGTGACATGAAAGCCTACGACCTGCTGGTGCAGTGTGAGAGCGGCCTGGCGTCCATTACTGGCGCACCGGAACAGCCGGGCAGGGTGGGAGTGTCGGTCTGCGATATCGCCTGTGGTATGTATGCGCATGCTGGCATACTGGAAGCATTGCTGGAGCGCCAGCAAAGCGGCCTCGGCAAGGGCCTGTCCGTATCACTGTTCGATGCCCTGGCCGACTGGATGACGGTGCCACTGTTGTATCAGGAGCACACGGGCGAGGCACCCGCTCGTGTGGGTCTGCGGCACCCATCGATTGCACCCTATGGCGCCTATGCCTGCAGTGGCGGCGAGCAAGTGGTGATTGCCATTCAGAACGAGCGGGAGTGGAGAAATTTTTGTGAGCAGGTGCTGCAGTGCCCGGATCTGGTGGCCGACTCCCGATATTGCACAAACGTGATGCGCTGTACCAACCGTCCGGCATTGGATGCACAGATCAATCGCGTCCTTGCCGAGCTTTCGCGCACGGCTCTGGCGCAACGGCTGCAGCAGGCGAGCATCGCTTTTGGTGCTGTCAACTCCGTTGTCGATCTGGCACGGCACCCGCAGCTGCGTCGCGCCGCGGTGGTTACGCCTGCTGGCACTATTGATCTGGTGGCGCCGCCGGTCAGGGTGGCCGGCGAGCAAGCCAGTCTGCGACCGGTGCCGGCATTGGGGGAACACAGTGATGCGATTCGCCGGGAGTACTCGAGTGATACGTGAATGCACTGTTGGTACAGCGTGGGCAACTCGCGCATGAGTGCTGTAGATATAAAAAAGCTGCAACGTTGGATCGGCAGGACCCAGACGCGGCGCGATGTGCTCTGCGCTGCACCCGTGGCAGCGCTGTCGGCGAGCCTGGACTACCTGCAGCCGCGCGCACTTGTTGGCGACGCACTGCCCCCGTGCTGGCACTGGTTGTATTTTCAAGACGCCACAGCCGCGTCCGGCCTTGGCGTTGATGGGCATGTCCTGCGTGGTGATTTCCTGCCACCTGTGTCGTTGTCGCGCCGCATGTGGGCCGGCAGTCGACTGCGTTTTGTCGCGCCATTGAAGGTCGGAGATGCGGTGCGCCGAATCTCGACCATTGCCACTGTTACGCATAAACATGGCCGTAGTGGCGAACTCGTTTTTGTTACCTTGTCGCACCAAATTTTTCAGGGCGACTTTTTGGCTATCGAGGAGGAGCAGGATCTGGTCTATCGTGAGCCAGACGCAGCCAATGTGGTCCCCCTGCCCAGACCTGCACCGGCCCAGGCGCAGTGGTCCAGGGATCTTCGGCCCGATGCCGTCTTGCTGTTTCGCTATTCTGCGCTTACCTTCAATAGTCACCGCATCCATTTTGACCGGGACTATGCGATGGACAAGGAGGGTTACGCCGCGCTGGTCGTGCAGGGGCCTCTGACGGCAACACTGCTGCTGGATATGCTACACCGGGAGTCGCCCGATACTGAGGTGGCAACGTTTGAGTTTCGCGCACTCCGGCCCCTGCTGGAGGGATTGACCCTGCAGCTGCAGGGACGTCAGGACGGGAATGCGGTCCGTTTGTGGGCCCTTGATGCTTCGGGCGCACTGGCCATGGAGGCGCAGGCGCTCCTGCGGGCAGTTTAAACGTGGGCTACTGCCGCGGCGTCGATTCAAAGCGATCGGGGTTTGCATTTTTATTCATTAGGTGAATAGTAAAAATCCCGATCATTGATTTCAATTATGGTGGCACAGTCTCTACAATAGCCGGGTCTTGACCAGAGGGAGCGTGCCCCACGCGACACCCTCTTCCAACGCACTATACTTTGTGCAACTCAGTCTGCAGAGGTACTACCATGTCCACATTTGAAAATGATCTTGCTGAATTGGCCCAGCTGCGTGATAAGAACGGCAGCGCCTGGGATCACATCAATCCTGAGTCTGCTGCCCGCATGCGCTTGCAGAACCGTTTCAGGACCGGACTGGATATCGCCAGGTACACCGCAGCGATCATGCGCAAGGATATGGCCCAGTACGATGCAGACAGCAGCCAGTACACCCAGTCCCTGGGCTGTTGGCACGGCTTTATTGGCCAGCAAAAGCTGATTGCGATCAAGAAGCACTTCGGCGACACCAGCAAGCGCTACCTGTATCTCTCGGGCTGGATGATCGCTGCACTGCGCTCCCAGTTTGGGCCACTACCCGATCAGTCCATGCACGAAAAAACCTCGGTGTCCGCTTTGATTGAAGAGCTCTACACCTTCCTGCGTCAGGCGGATGCCCGCGAACTGGGCGGTTTGTTCCGTGAACTGGATGCTGCCCGTGAGTCGGGGGATAAAAATACAGAGCAGGCTGCACAGAAAAAGATCGACACTTTCCAGACGCACGTCGTGCCTATCATTGCTGATATCGACGCCGGTTTCGGCAACGCTGAAGCGACCTACCTGCTGGCGCGCAGGATGATTGAAGCAGGGGCCTGCGCCATCCAGATCGAGAACCAGGTCTCCGATGAGAAACAGTGCGGTCACCAGGATGGTAAGGTCACGGTACCCCATGAGGACTTCCTGGCCAAGATCCGCGCCGTACGCTACGCCTTTCTGGAACTGGGGGTTGACGACGGGATCATTGTCGCTCGCACCGACTCCCTTGGCGCCGGCCTGACCAAGCAGATTGCTGTGACCCACACGCCTGGCGATCTGGGTGACCAGTACAACAGCTTCCTCGATATGGAGGAGCTGGCTATAGCCGACATGAGCCACGGCGACGTTGTTATCAAGCATCACGATCAGTTGATGCGTCCCAAGCGCCTGCCATCCAACCTGTACCAGTTCCGCAAGGGTACCGGTGAGGATCGCTGCGTTCTGGATAGCATTACCTCACTCCAGCACGGCGCGGATCTTTTGTGGATTGAAACCGAGAAACCGCACATCGGCCAGATCGGTGGCATGATCAAACGCATCCGTGAAGTGATTCCGAACGCCAAGCTGGTGTACAACAACAGCCCCTCGTTCAACTGGACGTTGAACTTTCGCCAGCAAATATTTGACGCATGGAGTAAGGCGGGCAAGGACGTATCAGCCTACACGCGCGACGGACTGATGAGTGTTGACTATGACGCCACCGAACTGGCGATCGAAGCTGACGAGAAAATTCGTACATTCCAGGCGGACTCCGCACGTGAAGCGGGTATCTTTCACCACCTGATCACGCTGCCCACGTATCATACGGCGGCACTGTCTACGGACAATCTGGCCAAGGAGTATTTCGGCGAGCAGGGCATGCTGGGTTATGTGGCTGGTGTGCAGCGCAAGGAAATCCGTCAGGGTATCGCCTGTGCGAAACACCAGAATATGGCGGGTTCTGACCTTGGTGATGACCACAAAGAGTATTTCGCCGGTGAAGCGGCGCTGAAAGCCGGTGGCAAAGACAACACCATGAACCAGTTTGGCTGAGTTTCGCGCAGTCGGCGGGTCGCGAGGGATGTATGCGTTGGGATGATATCGACCAACAGGTGTGTTCGGTGGCGCGCGCGCTATCTGTGGTCGGTGAGCGCTGGACCATGCTTATTTTGCGCGATGCTTTTTTCGGTACCCGCCGCTTTGATCAATTCCAGAGTAATCTGGGCATTACGCGCCACCGGTTGTCAGAGCGGCTGACCATGCTCGTGGAGCAGGGCGTGCTGGTGAAGGTGCCATACCACGAGCGCCCGTTGCGCTATGAATACCGCTTGACCCGCAAAGGCCTGGGTTTGTACCCGGTGCTGATGAGTCTGGCGCGCTGGGGCGATGAATGGATGGACAAGGGTAAGGGTGCTCCTCTGGAGTATGTGCATCACACCTGTGGTAACAAAACCCGGGCAACTCTCACCTGCAGTGAATGTGGTGAGGCGTTGCGACCCGAGGAAGTCAGGCCGCAGTTGGGGCCAGCATTGCGCGATCTTGACCATCTGGACTCGGCCGCGGCCTTGAAGGATATCCCCTCGCTCTTGAAACGAGGTATAGGCCAGGCGGTCTGATGTTATCCATTGCCAGAACCGTTGGTAGGTATCCATCCCCGAATTGCCCATTTCCGACAACTAAGCTGTGAGCAATCTCTCAAAACAGACGGTACTTTCTTCTACACAACACGAAACGTCTTAGGATGGGGTACTGGCGCATCAAAGAAGATTGATCCTAAGGGACGGTGAAAATTGTTCAATGGAAATTCTGGAAAAGCTGAATCGAATATTTATATCTGATCGGTTGTTACAAAACTCAGTAGACCACGCTCGTCAGCGCGCAGTCGTTTTACTTGGTGTGCTGATGATTTCAGCGCTGTCCGGCTTGGTCATAACCCTTTCACTGACGATTTTGTACAATTTCAGCAGCAAAACCCTACACCTGCAGGCAGCGCTGATTGCCTGGCTTACAGTGACGGGATACGTTGGAACACTGTGGTATTTTCAACGGCGGCAGACCGTGCTGGCAGCGGCCAACCTCTACGCCCTGACCACTACCTTCAGCACGATATTTCCCTGCATGATCACTGGCGGAATATCGGCTTCACCCTATCTTATACTGGTGTTGATTGTTCCCATATTTATGTCCCTTATTGCCGGGAGAACCTATGGGATGTACTGGACGTTGGTCACAATATGTTGCGTAGCACTACTCCTGATTATAGAGTCCGCCGGCGTACAGTTCCCACAAATACTTCCAGATGGATGGACGGGTTATTTCAACTTTGTGACATGGCTGACGACGCTCGGCCTACTGGTGCTTGGTATTGCAATTTACGAAACTAATTTTGAAAAAATGAATGAGCAGATTACCGTGGAACGTAGTCAGTTTGCCCATGAAGCTCTGCATGATCCGCTGACGGGTCTTTCGAACCGAAAGCTGTTTTTCACCCGCGCCCAGGAAGCAGTCGATTATGCACTTGCTCGTGAGCACAAGGCAGCGTTCATCTATGTTGACCTCGACAATTTCAAGTCGATTAATGATGGTTTGGGACACGACGTAGGCGATGAGGTTCTCAATGCCATCGCCCAGCGACTCAAATCAAATGTACGCTCCATCGATACCGTTGCACGACTGGGCGGTGACGAGTTTGCCATTGTATTGCATGGCATAGAGCGCGTTGATGTCGCAGAGACCATGGTGAAAAAGCTCCAAGCGGCATTGCGAGAACCACTCAAGGTGGGTCAGATTTCCCTAATAGCCAACGGCAGCATGGGAGTTGCCATTGCACCTGATGATGGTGAGGACGTTGATCTGCTGTTGAGAATGGCCGATGAAGCAATGTACCGTGACAAGGAAAAGTCCACTGACTGCACTGATTATCTGGATAACCCGACCGTGTCGATCGGGTTTCTCAGGAAGACTACAGTCTGATGTGATGAGTCCACACATCGATACTGATTAGCGAACTCATCAACCGTTGGCAATAAGCAAGCGTAGCTCCGCCGATGGCTGGCATGTTATTTAGCTGCAGCCAAAGCCTGGTCAATATCCGCCAGGATATCGTCAATATGCTCGATGCCGATGGACAGCCTTACCATATCCTCGCTGACACCAGCGGCTGCCAGTTCCGTTGCGTTGAGTTGTCGGTGAGTGGTGCTGGCCGGGTGACAGGCCAGTGATTTGGCGTCGCCAATGTTTACCAGGCGCAATATCAGTTGCAATGCGTCGATAAACCGCATGCCTGCAGCGATGCCACCGTCGATCCCAAAGCTGAGGATGCCGGCTGCTTTGCCGCTACAGAATTTCTTGCTGTTCTCGCGGTAGGGGCTGTCCGCCAGTCCAGCATAGTTGACCCATTTGACTTGCGGATGCCGTTGTAAGTGCTCGGCGACCTTCTGTGCATTCTCACAATGTTGCGTCATCCGCAGGCTCAGCGTCTCCATGCCCAGCATGATCAGGAAGGCGCTGTGTGGGGATAGCGCCGCCCCGGTATTGCGCAGCGGTACCACGCGGCAGCGGCCAATGTAGGCGGCAGCGCCCATGGCCTGAGTGTACACCACACCATGATACGAGGGGTCAGGGTTATTCATAATGGCAAAGCGCTCGTTGTGCGCAGCCCAGTCGAACTTGCCGGAATCGACGATGGCGCCGCCTATAGTAGTGCCGTGCCCGCCGATGTACTTGGTGAGCGAGTGTACCGAGATGTCCGCGCCATAGTCGAACACGCGGCACAAGATGGGAGTTGCCACCGTATTGTCCACAATCAGGGGTACTCCGGCGGCATGGGCGATATCGGCCCAGCGGCGGATATCGACAATATTCCCCGCAGGGTTACCGATCGATTCGCAAAAAAGTGCTTTGGTATTGGCGTCGATCAATGCGGCTACTTTGTCGAAATCATCGGCAGCGGCAAAACGCGTTTCGATACCCTGGCGAGGAAAGGTATGGGCGAACAGGTTGTAGGTACCGCCATAGAGTTGCGAGGTGCTGACGATATTGCTACCTACTTCAGCGATGGCTTCAATAGCGTAGCGTATGGCGGCCATGCCGGACGCGACCGCCAGCGCGCCCACACCGCCCTCCAGTTCAGTCAGGCGCTGCTCTAGTACGGCATTGGTGGGATTCATGATGCGGCTGTATATGTTGCCCGGGACTACCAGGTTGAACAGGTCGGCCCCGTGCTGGCTATCGTTAAAGGTAAAGGACGTCGTCTGGTAGATCGGCGTGGTGGCAGCGTTGGTAGCGGGGTCGCCCGCATAGCCGGCGTGCAGGGCGATGGTTTCTGGTTTCATAGTCGTGTCCTTATCGCAGAGGGATCCAAAGAATGTTTGAGTGCGCAGCTTAGCAAAGGCGGTGTGACTAGCAAGCCTCAAGCGAGATTCAGGCCCTTGCTGCCTTGTTTGACAATACAGCGGCAAGTCACTACAGTTCCGAACCGAGTCAGGTGCTGGGAATCGCTACTTTTGTAGCGTTATACCGGCTAAATGGGAAGTGTGGAACTGTGTTGCAGATGCCACCGCTGCCCCCGCAACGGTAATCAGTTAACGACTGAGAGCCCGATACCAGCCTGGCCTATAAGCGCTAAAAAAGAAGCGGCAAAGGAGCGGAGGGCTTCTGCGAAGGTCGTACAGCCAGATTATGCTGCGTTCCTTTACTTTCCCCTGCTCGCTCTGCCAGCCTGTTTTAGTGTCGCACACAGTGCAGATTCATGCCGGAGAGCACCGCCTCAGTGAGAGAGTCAGTCACCGCCAGCACCCTGATGGTACAGGGCACAACGTCTGATGCGGGTAAGAGCATCCTGGTGGCGGGATTATGCCGTGTATTGGCGCGGCGTGGTTGCAAGGTGGCACCCTTCAAGC
Source organism: Haliea sp. (assembly GCA_031414375.1). GTDB lineage: Bacteria > Pseudomonadota > Gammaproteobacteria > Pseudomonadales > Halieaceae > Marimicrobium. Next base: position 33,610 of record JANNVJ010000116.1, on the reverse strand, counting down.
CCCAGAATATGGCCTTAAACAGTGCGGTAACTGTCGATGGTGGGGAGATCGGTCGCGCCCAGGCGCTGCAGGCTCTGGCGTGTAAGCTGGAGCCGCATACCGATATGAATCCAATATTGTTGAAACCCTCCAGTGATACCGGCGCGCAGGTTATTGTCCACGGTAAAGTCGTGTCTGAACTGGAAGCGAGTGCCTACCACGATTACAAAGTGATCGCCATGCACGCTGTGCTGGAATCCTATAACAGGTTGTGTCATCAGTATGATCATATTGTTGTGGAGGGAGCAGGTAGCCCCGCTGAGATCAATTTGCGCGACAACGACATCGCCAACATGGGTTTTGCCGAGAAAGTGGATTGTCGTGTCATCCTGATTGCCGACATCGATAGAGGCGGGGTCTTCGCGCATCTGGTAGGCACACTCCAACTGCTGTCGGTATCGGAACAGGCCCGTGTGATGGGCTTCGTTATTAATAAATTTCGCGGCGATATCGGCTTGTTGCAACCGGGTATTGATTGGCTGGAAGATTACACGGGTAAGCCCGTATTGGGAGTGCTGCCTTATCTCCAGGGGCTGCATCTGGATGCGGAGGATGCCATCACCACGGCACAGGTTCTCGGTGAAAACCCAGCGCCACTGCGGGTGATCGTTCCGGTTTTCTCCAGGATCAGCAATCACACGGATTTCGACGCTCTGCGCCTTCACCCCCAGGTTGATTTGCAGTTCATCGGGCCTGGGCAAGTCGCCCCGATGGCTGATGTGATCATCCTGCCGGGCAGCAAGAATGTGCGCAAGGATATGCAATGGTTGCGTGACAATGGCTGGTCTGAAGCGATTTCGCGGCACCTGCGCTATGGCGGTAAGCTCATCGGCATTTGTGGTGGCTACCAGATGCTGGGCCAGCGCATTGACGACCCTCTGGGAATCGAGGGCACGGCGGGCTCCTCGAGCGGCTTGGGCCTGCTCGATATAGAAACCGAGTTGCTGCCCCAAAAGCAGCTGCAGCAGGTCACTGGAACGCTGGCCCTGGAGCAGGCCACGGTCGAGGGCTATGAAATTCACTGCGGAATATCCATCGGAGCGGCGCTGGAACACTGTGCAGTGACCTTGACGGATGGGCGTCGAGATGGCGCTCTTTCGGCTGACGGCCAAATCCTGGGTACGTACTTGCATGGCCTTTTTGATCACCCACAGGCCAGGGATGCAATGCTGCGCTGGGCTGGATTGCAGCCCTCCTCTGCCCCCAGTGTGTCTGACGTTCGCGAGCAGCAGCTTGAACGCCTGGCAGATGTATTGGAGCGTGAGCTTGATTGCTCCGCACTTTTTCCGGGCGTGATGTGATGGAGCACGGTGCAGAAATCGCAACATCGCACTTTGGCACTGTGCGTGGAGAGTACAATGAGTGCGGGTGAATTTTTCACGGGTGCAAACGTGATGCCGGGTGTCCAGTTAGCGCGTACTGCAGATCTGATACATGTTAAATTTGCGCAGCCGCACAGGGCGCTGAGTTGTGCCGTGTTAAATGGTGGCTATCGCCATGCCAGCGATTTTTTGAATGTCCGAGTGGCAAAACACAGTCCATCTCCGGTGGAAGATCCGGCACTGACCTTGCAGCGAGTCAGCGATCAGCTGCACTGCAGTGGGGTCACCGTTGGTATGATGACGGCCGCTTCTCTAAAGTCATTGCGCGTGTTGTGTGAGACGATCAGTGGCGAGACGCTGGCCGTACTGGTGACCACCGGCCTGGAAAATGCGCGACGGGCCGGTGATGCAGCAGAGCATCATGCGCTGGACGTCGTGCCGACAAAACAGGGGACGATAAATTTGGCGATTGTCACGAGTGTCCAGGTGGCAGATGAAGCGATGGTTGAAATGGTCGCAGTCGCAACTGAAGCAAAAGTGGCAGTCTTGCACGAGTTGCAGATCAAGAGTCCGATCTCAGGGCGGCTGGCGACGGGTACGGGTACAGATGCGATAGCGATATTCTCGGGGCATGGTGAAAGGCAAGCCCGATTTGCCGGCAAGCACACGCTGCTGGGAGAGAGACTGGCAGTCATGGTGATGCATGTGATCCGCAGTTCGGTCAACTATCAGCAGGCGTCAACCGTTTGAGACTGCTGCCGCCCACACGATTGCTGGCCGTACTGGCACTGTCACTACCACTTGTCATGGTGCTTGCATTGATGATGGGACCGGTGATGATTGCACCTGTCACACTACTGCGCGCCCTGTCTGTTGCTTTAGGATTTTCCGATTCGGGTGTTAGTACACAAGACGGGTTGATCCTGTTTGCCATACGTCTACCCAGAGTAGTGCTCGCGGCTCTGGTGGGTGTGTGTCTCGCGGTTTGTGGCACCGCCATGCAGGGGTTGTTTCGCAATCCGCTAGCCGATCCCTCCTTGATTGGTGTCTCCAGTGGCGCCTCCGCCGGAGCCAGTCTGATCATTGTGATGGGCGGAGGAGCGCTATTGGAGGGTGGACAATTTCTAGGCTTGTCGACGGTTGCGTTTGGTGCTTTCGCGGGTGGTTTTTTGGCGGTCATCCTGGTTTACCGGTTGGCGACATCTACCACTGGTACCTCCGTTGCCACCATGCTGTTGGCCGGGATCGCGATCAGCGCCCTGGCGGGAGCGCTGAATAGCCTCCTCTCGTTCATGGCAGACGACGAGATGCTGCGCCGTATCAGCCTCTGGCAAATGGGCAGTCTGGACGTGGCCAACTGGCCAAGAGTGTGGATTGCGAGCATCGCGGTGTGCCTGGTAATGACGCAGATGCCGCGTGATAGTGCTGCATTGAACGCTTTTTTGCTGGGCGAATCGGAAGCGCGTCATCTTGGTATCGCGGTGGAGAAGGTCAAGCGCAGGCTGATCCTGATGACAGCGATGGCGATTGGTGTCTCGGTGGCGGTGGCAGGTACAATTTCCTTTGTCGGACTGATCATTCCCCATATTGTGCGCCTGCTCATCGGGCCAGATCACCGCTATCTGATCCCTGCCTCAGCGCTGGCCGGCGCGATGCTGCTGATACTCGCGGATGCTGTTGCTCGGGTGGTGGTGGCCCCGGCTGAATTACCGGCGGGTATACTGACAGCGTTACTGGGAACTCCGTTCTTCATTTCCCTGCTGGCGCAAAAGCGTAAGACTGAAGTGGCCTCGTCATGACACTGGCGGCGCGAAATCTGTCATTGCAGGTGTCGTCGATCCCCTTGTTGGCGGATATTCACCTGGTGGTGCGCCCCGGGGAAATTACCACTGTACTGGGCCCCAATGGGGCCGGAAAAACCAGTCTTTTGCGCGTACTCGTCGGTGATTTGTCGCCCGACACCGGGACCGTAACGCTCAACGGCAGGGAGCTGCGGCAGTGGCCTGCAGTGCACAGGGCCAGAACCCTGGCCGTGTTACCGCAGCACTCGCTACTGGATTTTCCCTTTACTGCGGCTGAGGTGGTGATGTTGGGTCGTACGCCACATGATACGGGTGTGGCACATGATCGGGACATCGTCGCGCAAGCGCTTAAGGCTGTCGATGGCGACTATCTGGCCAGTCGAAACTATACCGAGCTGTCCGGCGGCGAAAAGCAACGTGTGCATCTGGCGCGGGTATTGGCGCAAATTTGGGAGCCGTCAACCGAGGGTAACCGTTACCTGGTGCTGGATGAACCGACGTCGTCCTTTGACCTGGCGCACCAGCAGCTGACACTGGAAGTGGTGCACAATCTGGCCGGGCAGGGTGTCGGCATCCTGATGGTGATTCATGACCTGAATCTTGCTGCGCGCTGTGCAGATCAGATGCTGTTAATGCAATGCGGCAGGATTGTTCTTGCGGGTACACCCGCTGCGGTCCTGACGCCAGACAATATTGCCCGGGTTTTCCAGGTGCAAGCCAGCATCGGTGTGCATCCGGTCAGCGGTACACCGCTGGTGATTACCTAAGGACGCAGACGCTATGAAAGGTTATTGCGAATTGATACTCGGTGGTGCAAGGTCGGGCAAAAGTACGTTGGCGGAGCAGCGTGCGCTCTCCACCGGGCTTGAACTCGTCTATATTGCGACGGCGACAGCTGGTGATCATGAGATGTCCCGTCGTATTGCGCATCATCAGCAGCGTCGCGGCACGACATGGCAATTGGTTGAGGAGCCCGCAGAGTTGGCGGATGCACTGCTACGGCATCAGGGTCCACAGTGCTGTATCGTCGTGGACTGCCTGACTTTGTGGCTCAGTAATTGCCTGCACCGCGATTGCTGGGAGCAGCAAAAAGAGAGTTTACTGTTGACCCTGCCGGAGCTTGCGGGCCATATCTTGCTGGTCAGCAATGAAACAGGCCTGGGAGTCGTGCCGATGGGCGAGCTGTCACGTCAATTTGTGGACGAAGCAGGTTTTTTACACCAGCAGTTGGCGGCGTTGTGTCAGCGCGTCACCTTGACCGTGGCAGGCTTGCCACTGACGCTGAAACCCGGGCAGGAGAATTAAATGGATTGGTGGTATGGGACGGTTGAGCCTCCCTCGGAACGTGCTGCTGCCGCCGCACGCGCACGACAGCAGCAATTGACCAAACCACCCGGATCATTGGGCCAACTGGAGAGTCTTGCCATCCAGTTTGCCGCCTGGCAAAACCGCAGTGACCCGCGGCTGGACGCTGTAGAGATTCGTGTATTTGCAGGCGATCATGGTGTTGTCGCGGAGGGTGTGTCAGCCTTTGGGCAAGCGGTAACAGTGCAGATGATTCATAATTTTGCCAGTGGCGGAGCCGCTATTGCCGTGCTGGCACGTCACTACGGTGCTTCCTTTTTCGTGATAAACGTCGGTACTGCAACACCGGGACCTGTGCTGGATGGCGTGGTCGATGTGCAGTTGGCGCCCGGCACGGCAAATTTTTGTACTGCCCCTGCCATGGATGAGGTATTGGTCAGGCGCGCGCTGGATAGTGGTGCAGCTTATGCACCCAGCGCAGGTGAACTCTTCATTGGCGGCGAAATGGGTATCGGCAATACCAGCTCAGCAGCGGCGCTGACCAGTGCCTTACTCGATCTGCCGCCTGCGACCACAGTGGGCCGCGGTACTGGCGTGGATGACCAGGGTCTGGCATTGAAACGCGCCGCTGTGCAGCGTGGCCTTGACCTGCATGTATCAGACGGCATGAGTGCGCTCGATATCCTGCGTTGTCTCGGTGGCTTGGAAATCGCCGCGCTGACCGGGGCCTATATTGCCTGCGCTCAGCGCGCTATACCGATGCTGGTGGATGGCTATATTTGTACGGTAGCAGCGCTGCTTGCCTGTCGTCTCAATCCAGCTGTACGTGACTGGATGTTATTTGCCCATCAGTCCGCCGAGCCTGGACATCGTCTGCTGTTGCAGGCGTTGTCTGCTGAGCCTCTGTTGGATCTTGGACTGCGCCTGGGGGAGGGCAGTGGTGCGGCAATCGCGCTGCCACTGCTGCGCGCTGCCTGCCTGTTACATAACGAAATGGCCACCTTCGCAGAAGCCGGTGTGAGTGATGGGCAGACGCACTGATGCCTTCACAGCCCGAACGCGTGACTACCATCGATCTGTTACGCCATGGCGCATGCCAGGGTGGTGAAATTTTTCGGGGCCGTACGGACGTACCACTGAGCACCGCAGGATGGCAGCAGATGGAACAGGCGGTCAGTGTTGCACTCGGCTGGCAGCGTATCATCACGTCACCACTATTGCGTTGCCGTGAGTTTGCTGAGCACTGTGCCGGGCGTTTCAACCTGCCGCTGCAGGTAGACGTTGCGTTGCAGGAGATGGACTTTGGTGATTGGGAGGGCCGGTTGGTGGACGAGGTCTGGCAGGAGAGCCTGGATTTGCTAGGGCGTTTCTATGACGACCCCAGTGCTGTCACGCCGCCCGGTGGCGAGTCGACCGCTGCGGCGCAGTCGCGTGTGGTAGCCGCCTGGCACGAATTGCTGCAACAGTGCGGGGGTGACCGACTACTCGTGGTATGTCATGGGGGGGTCATACGACTGCTTCTGGCGCACGTGTTGGCCATGCCGCTGGCGGCGGTGATGCGGTTGTATATTCCCTACGCATCGATGGCGCAGGTACGGGTCTATCACCGCGACAGCGGCGATGTGGCTGTACTCATGTCACTCAATGGCGGGGAGCGCAGTCTATGCTGAGTATGATCTCCAGGCATGCAAAAGCGTTGTTGCTGGCACAGCAGTTCCTGACAATCTTACCGACACCTAAAAATCTCGTCGGTGACGCGCAGCTGCACGGCCTCTCGCTGCTTTGGTACCCGGTAGTTGGATTGCTTCTGGGGCTATTGCTAACGCTGGTTTGCAGTGTGCTGCCCCTGCCGTTTTATCTACAGGCGGCGCTGACGGTCACCGTGTGGATTGTACTGACCGGGGGTTTGCATCTCGATGGGCTGGCAGACTGCGCTGATGCCTGGATGGGTGGCCTGGGCGATCGGGAACGCACACTGCACCTGCTCAAGGACCCTCTGTGCGGTAGCATGGCGGCGATAGCCCTGGTCATAGTCATCTTGCTCAAGACGCTGGCGCTCGCCGCTGTCATTCAAGCGCAGCAGCTACATTGGCTGTGGGTGATACCGCTGGTAGCCAGGCTGTCCCTGTTGCTACTCTTTCTGACCACGAACTACGCAAGGCCACAGGGCCTGGGCGAGGTGCTGGCGCAACACTTCTCCCGGACCGGTGCGCAGCGAGTGCTGGCCGGCGTCGCCGTGCTCATGTTATTTATTCTGCCGCTGGATGTATGGTGTGCGTTTTCCATGCTGTTAGTAGCGATCTGCCTGACAGTTCGGTGGGCGGCTATGCGTCGCCTGGGTGGATTTACCGGTGATGTCGCGGGTGCACAGGTTGAGTTGGTCGAGGTCGGTCTGCTGCTGGCCCTGGCCTGTCGCGGAGTAGGCTGATCCGATGGTGACTCCCAGCATTGTCATAGCGCTGTTGGCCGACCGGATGTTCGGCGAGATGACGCGTTTTCACCCACTAGTGGGTTTTGGCCGCCTTGCTAATTGGGTCGAAGACCGCTCTCGCCGGTTAGCGCAGGTGCCAGCGTCCGCTGGCGTCGTACCCTCGGCAGGCCGCCAGCGAGTGGCTGGCGCGTTCGCCTGGGCTTTTTTAGTCATCATGCCGACAGCACTGATGGTCGTTCTTCACGCCGCACTCAATGTCTGGGTCGCGATGCTTGTGGATGTCATCGTGCTGTACTTCTGTCTTGGCGGGCGCAGTCTGGCGGAGCACGCACGGGCGGTGGCAAGGCCCATCTATACAGGCGATCTGGAGGGTGCCAGGAAACAACTGAGTCGCATCGTCAGTCGCGATACGGAGCATCTGGATTCGCAGTCCGTCATCAAGGCCACGATAGAATCTGTATTGGAAAATGGCAGTGATGCCGTGCTGGCACCCCTGTTCTGGTTTGTTGTTGCGGGTGCGCCCGGCGTGTTGTGTTATCGCCTGTGCAATACACTGGATGCCATGTGGGGCTACCGCAATGACCGCTATCTGCACTATGGGCGCACGGCGGCGCGCATGGATGATGTGCTTAACTGGCTCCCGGCGCGCTGTTGCGCGCTGAGCTACGCGCTGGCGGGTCGGTTGAGTGTGGCACTGCGGTGTTGGCATTCACAGGCGCCCATGTGGGACAGTCCCAATGCCGGTCCAGTGATGGCCGCAGGTGCGGGGGCCTTGGGTCTGGTGTTGGGCGGTCCCGCCCGCTATAACAATGTGCTGCGTCGCCGACCGCTACTGGGTGAGGGTGCCCAGCCGCAGCTGGACGATATTGAGGGATCACTCGCATTGCTGCGGCGCGCCACCGGCATCTGGGTGGCGGTCATAGTGGTGTGTGAGTGCGTGATATGGTACTTGACGGTCACCATGATATTGCCTTTGTTCTGGGCCTCGATATGGGCCTAGATCACGGCGGCAACCTCGGCGCTGCTGCCAGGCAATTCAATATACCGCCCCCGCAATGGCGTGATCTTTCCACCGGAATCAGCCCCTGGAGTTGGCCCGTCCCGGTCGTGCCCCAAGGTGTGTGGCAGGCCCTGCCGTATCCAGACCAGCAACTCGAGCAGGCCGCCGCACTTTTTTATGGCTGTGCGCCGCACGCTATTCTCGCGGTGCCGGGTTCGCAGTACGCATTGCAATACGCTCCGGCCCTGCTTAACCCCGGGCGGGTGGCAGTCCCACAGCGCGGCTATGCGGAGCACCGCGCTGCCTGGATGAACGCCGGACATGCGATCGTCGAATATACCGATACGGGTGCACTGCATGATATGGTCGCAACTGACTCAGTGGATCATGTGCTGCTCATCAACCCGAATAACCCGACAGGAGAGTTGCTGCCGCAGCAGCAGCTGCAGGATATCTACCAGCGCGTGCACAGCAAGGGTGGATGGCTGGTCGTGGATGAAGCGTTTGCCGATGCCGAGCCTCACACCAGTATGGCGCCGCATTGTCCGTTGCCGGGGCTGATTGTGTATCGTTCAATAGGAAAGTTTTTTGGCTTGGCTGGCCTGCGTCTCGGATTCATGCTGGCGCCACACGACCTGTGTAGTCAATTGGAAGAGCGCATGCCACCCTGGCTGCTGTCGCATCCCGCGCGCTGGATCGGGACTGCAGCGCTGTCTGACCGTCAGTGGCAGGTGGAGCAATCTGCTCGGCTTGCGACTGCCAGTCAGCAGTGGTTGCAAACGTTGCGGCAGCTCATGCCGGCATTGCGTTTTTCCGGCACAGCGTTGTTTGCCAGTGGTGCCGGTGACTACGGCTACTGCGAGGCCTTGTACCAGGCGCTGGGACGTCGCGCCGTATTGGTCCGACTATTTGAAGACCTTGAAGGACAAAGTCTGGTGCGTTTCGGGTTGCCGCTGCCAGACATGCAAGCGCCTGTTGTGCGTGTGATCCGTGACGCTGTGGAGGAATGTGCATGCGCTATTGGTTGATTGTACTGCTCTGGTCTGCTCTCGCCCCCGTGGCGCTGGCAGACATCCAACTCGAGGATGCCCTCGGGCGTAAAATTGTACTGGAGAAACCGGCGACCCGCGTGGTGAGTCTGGCGCCGCATATGACTGAGGTGGCATTCGCCGCAGGCGCGGGGTCGCAGCTGATTGGTGCAGTCACCTACAGTGACTATCCCGATGCCGCGACGCGTATCCCGCGCGTGGGTTCGTATGACAATGTCAGTTATGAAACACTGGTGGCACTGAATCCTGACCTGGTACTGGCCTGGCACAGCGGCAACGGCGATGAAATCATCGCGCGCCTGGAGTCGCTGGGATTGAAGGTCTATGTGGATGAGCCCAGGACGCTAGAGGATGTCGCACGCTCGTTACGCGAAGTCGGGAAACTCACAGGCAATGAGAAGACTGCGGATGTCGCTGCGGCACAGTTCATGCAGCAGCTCGCGCAGTTGCGTGAGACGTATAGCACACAGCAACTGGTCAGTGTCTATTACCAGATATGGGATGAGCCTCTGCTGACACTGAACGGCGACCACCTGATTTCCGATGTGGTGCGGCTGTGTGGCGGTCGCAATGTGTTTGCCGATGCGCTGCCGCTGGTGTCCAGAATCAGTGTGGAATCAGTGATCAGGGTCGATCCACAGGTGATTATCGCCAGTGGTATGGATAAGGCGCGGCCGGAGTGGTTGGATGCCTGGCGCAAGTGGACATCAATGACTGCCGTGAAAAATGAGCAGTTGTACTTCGTGCCGCCCGATGTGCTGCAGCGCAATAGCCCAAGGATTATTGAGGGAGCTAGCCTTCTCTGCGCACAGCTGCAACAGGCCAGGGAGCATTACGCTTCACAGGACAGATGATCAATTCGGACTATGCTCGCAAGGTACGATTGCCACCAACGCCAACAGAGTAGAGAAAACATCATGCAGGGTTTTTATGAGACGTTGTTCGGCCGACGCGATGTGCGAAGCGAATTTAAGTCGTCGCCAATACCGGAAGACGTTCTGGCAAGGTTGATCATTGCCGCACACCACGCGCCGTCAGTGGGTCTGTCGCAGCCGTGGAATTTCCTTATTGTGCAGAACCAGCAGGTCAAGCAGGCCATTCACCACGCCTTCGTTGAAGCAAATGAAGAAGCCGCAGTAATGTTTGTGGGAGAACGCCAGCAACAGTACCGCCAGCTGAAACTACAGGGCATCCTGGATGCTCCGGTCAATTTATGTATCACCTGCGATCGGCAGCGCGGCGGTAATGTGGTACTGGGGCGCACACACCAGCCCGATATGGACATCTACAGCACTGTGTGTGCCGTACAAAATCTCTGGTTAGCGGCTCGGGCGGAGGATGTAGGCGTTGGATGGGTGTCAATAATATCCCCCGAGAAGTTGGGTGCTATCCTCAAATTACCGAGTCATGTGGTGCCCGTTGCCTATCTTTGTCTGGGTTATGTGGAATTTTTTCGGCAACGGCCGGAACTGGAGGAAAAGGGGTGGGATAGTCGACGATCAGTCGAAGAATTGGTTTTTAACGATCAATGGGGGGAGCGGTTGACGGATCACCCGGTATATGAAGCCCTGGTGTCACAACGCGATTGGCCACAGCAATACCTTGTGCAAAAAGACCGGGCAGCGCAAGACAACTGAATCTCTCTCGCGCTGCTCGGTGCAAAAGCCCTACGGCCTGGCAAAAATCAGAAATCAACGCCCTTGCGCGCCTTGATGCCCGCCTTGTAGGCGTGTTTGATATCCTTGACCTCAGAGACGGTGTCCATGATGTCCTGCAGGGCGGAACCGCCGCCGCGACCGGTGACGACGACACTCTGGTTCACAGGGCGCGCGTGCAGGGCGTCCAGAATCATCGCCTCATCGAGGTATTTGTACGCAATCATGTAGGTCAATTCATCGAGTACGACCAGATCATAGCTCGCATCCGCTAGCATCGGCCTGGCGACGTCCCAGGTTTTTTCAGCGGCGGCAATGTCCCCGGAGCGGTCCTGCGTGTCCCAGGTGAACCCCGTACCCATTTGGTACAGGGTGACCTGAGGGCATTGTTCACGCAAATAGATCTCCTCGCCGGAGAGCTGTTCGCCCTTGATGAATTGCACGACACCCACTTTTTGGCCGTAGCCCAGGGCGCGCATGACCATGCCAAAGGCGGAACTGGATTTGCCCTTGCCATCGCCGGTGAGCAGAATGGCAACGCCCCGTTCCGTGTCCGCCGCACTGATGCTGGCGTCCACACTGGCCTTTTGCTTCTTCATGGCCGCTTTGTGTTTGGCGTCCTTGCGATCCTTGTCACTAGCCTTAACAGTCATTCGTGTACTCCCTGGTTCTAGTCACCTAAAACGTGTAGCGCAGTCCCGCGAAGCCTGCTGCGCCGCCCGTATTATAGTTGGGTATTTCCTGGTAGTTCTCATCTGTGAGGTTTTCGATACGGCCGTAGACTTCCAGTTGCTCGAGAACCTGATAGCTCGCACTAAGGTCCAGCACCTCGTAGTCTTCTATCGCGCCGTTGATATCTTCAGCCGTATCGCGGGCTATACGGTAATTGAGGTTGACCCTCAGGCGTCCGTTCCAGGGGCTGACACGCACACCCAGATTGGCCATATTCTCGGGAGTGCGAAGGCGCTGTTCTCCTTCGCTGTCCTGCGTATCGGTATAGGTATAGTTGCCCGTCAGTGTGACCATTTCAGTGACTGGCACTTCTGAAATCAACTCTACACCGCTGGAAGAGGAGTCGCCTTCACCCTGCAGGTAACCCGAGAAGTCGATCAGATCGAAAAAGATTTCGTCTTCGATCGTCTGATCAAAGTAAGTGGCATCAACGTACCAGCCGGCAGTGGCATAGTAGGCCACGCCCATGTCGTAGCCTTTACTCTCTTCCGCGCCCAGTTCAGTGCCTTGCGCTGGCGGATAGGCAAACGGGCCGCTATTGTAGGAAATTTCGTACAGGCTTGGTGCACGGAACCCTGTGCCATAGGTGCTTTTGACCTTGATTTCACCCTCGCCCACCTGCTCCACGTAGACGGCCCCTGTACGGTACGTGGTTTTGGTACCAAAATCTTCGTTGTCGGTATAGCGCATGCCGGCCGTGAGATAGATGCTGTTGGAGAAACCGCCTTTGTACTCCAGGAAGTAGCCTTCCTGGTCGCGGTCTTGATCGACCACGCCGTCATTTATGGTGTCCTTCTGCAGTTCTGCACCGTAAATCAAGGTCAGCGGATCGGATTGTCGCCAACTGCCAAGGTAATCAAATTTCTGCAGTTCACTCTTGTAGCTATAATCGTTGAAACCCTCCGTGTAAAATTTCCGGTCCGTTTTGTTTTCATTGGCCGACACGGTGTTGGTAGAGGCTTGTCCTTCGTGTACCAGGGCTACGCGCCCGGCGTCCTGGTCGAAGTCATTGGTACACTTGTCAGTGCGATCAAAGGTGACCGGCAGGGAACAGTTGTCATAATCATTGTTGCCCTCCACTGTCCGCCCCACCAGCTCGGCCCGCAGCGTGTCGGTGATGTTCCAGCCGGTGCGTCCGTGCAGGGTGGTATTTTTATAGCCGTCGTCGTCCTGCAAAACAGTGTCGGTCGCTAAGGTATTGAAGCCGTCGGTGTCAAACCGAGCGCCCGAGAGGGCGAAATCCACCTGTTCTGTGCCGCCGCTCATGTGGCCGGCGTACTGCTGCGTGCCATAGCGACCCCCTTCCAGGTCGATGCCCCCGTCGAAACCAGACTCGGGACTGGCGGTGCTCATAGAGACGATACCACCGGCGTCGGCGCCGTACATTAGTCCTTCCGGCCCGCGCAGAACTTCAATGCGGTCGATGCCGGAGCTGAGAATATTTTCAAAGTTGGGGCCAGCCTGTGGTGTGGAGTTGTCTGTCACATCGATGCCATCGATATAGACTTTCGTGCGATAGCCGCGCTCGCCGCGAATGCGCACTTCCGTAGGCTTACCCGCTCCGCCACTGTTGGTAACGGATATGCCCGGTTCGTAACGTAGTACGTCGGCTACGCTACTGAATCCACGGATTTGGATTTCTTCCTTCGTCACCACTGACACGGATGTTGCCACTTCCCGCAGTGGCATTGCTATGCGGGAGGAGGTGACTATGATTTCTTCGAGTTTGGTGCTGGCGTGCGCACTCAATGCGTTAACGCTGCTCAGCGCCAGTAGTGTGAGAGTAGATACTTTTTTCATTTTATATTCCCCAAAAGCCATGAGAGTAATTGGCGATTGAGGGAGGGGATCTGGAAACACAATGCAAGCATTGAGCAACCGTGTATGAAGCCCTCCGCTCCATCGTTGCGCATCACCAGGCAGGTGTCGGGCTCACAGTCGACGACTGTATACCGTTGCGGGGGCAGCGGAGGATTAGGCAATAGCCGTTCCACACTTCCCATTTAATCCACCCAGCAAACGATTGAAATGTTCGCGGTGGACACCTGGTTACGGGGCGGACTGTAGAGCCAAGGATCGGTCCTGTCAACCAAACCTGGGCGAAATATGGACGCGCACTGCTGCCAGTTACACTGCATGCGTTGATGAGAGATGGGCTTTTTCGACGTCAGGACTGCAAAAACGTCAGTCCATTACGTAGAATAGCGAGCTAACTACACATTACGGTAACGCTACTTGAGTCTCACTCCCGCCCTTGTCAATCAGGTTGCCGCCCTGCTGGGTAGGCCGCCGCGCGGCTTGGAAGATATCGCCGTTACAGATGCAGACGGCGAGCCGCTGGTCATCCGCGTATCTTCCCTGGTAGATGATAAGCCTTTCCCCACGATGTTTTGGCTGCTTGATCCGGGCATGTGTTATCGCATCGATCAGCTCGAGGCTGGGGGCCTCATTAAACAACTGCAGCGGCGCATTGACGACGACATCGACCTGCAGGATCGTATGCGCGAAGATCATCTGGCACATATCGCACTGCGTGATCGCTGTATGTCTGCGGCAGTTCGCCTGCGACTTGGGGAGCTTGGTTTTAGTGGTGCGCTGCTGCACAAGGGTATCGGAGGTATCGCGGATTACACCCGTATCCGCTGCCTGCATACCTGGTATGGCGCCCATCTGGTGGTGCCCAATACGGTAGGCGCTTTGCTCGACGAGTGGTGGCGCCTGTCGCCGCCTTAATCGCTTGTTGCAGCGACTGGCGCAGCAAGTTTTTTCTTCAATGCCAACACCTGCTGCAGCAGTTTGATGCGAGCAGGTGTGGGGCGTAGTTTGCGCAGTTCGGTTTCAGCCTGGTTAAGTAACATCCCGGCATCGGCGTGACGGTCGTCCAGTAGTAGCAGCTCGGCCATTTGCAGCTTCCAGCTTGGACTATTCTGGAGCGGAATGCGCAGCGTTGCAAAGCGCGCGATGGCAGCGGCCGTTGTTCCGCGTTCCAATTCCAGCTCAATGGCGCGCTGCTGCAATTGTGGCACCAGTCCTAGCTTGTCCAGTCCCTGGTCCAGTAGATTCAGAGCCTGTGCTGTTTCATGCAGCTCATGTAGCATGTCTGCCGCCGCGAGGTAGTTGCCCGGGTGTGGCTGGTCCTGCAATTCAAAATAGCGGTGAAGGTCGGCAATCGCTTGCCGTACATCGCCCTTCTGTCGAGCAATGCGAGAGCGATATTCATACGCGATTGCCGCGTGTGGAAATTGCTGTAGATATCGATCCAGGTACTGCGTTGCAAGATCAAACTCCTGCATTTGGTAGTACGCCATGCCGCGCTCCAAGGCAACCTGTACTGCAGGCCCCAACCGTTCGGCCTGCTCGAAGTCCGCCATCGCCTGCTCAAATTGCGCGCCCGTGGCATAGATGGAACCGCGACGGATATACAGGATTTGTTGGTCAGGTTGCTGTGCAATCAGGGAATTGATGTGGTCCAGTTGCTCATGCTGACCCGGGTGAGAGGACGCTGTCCCCGCGAGACACAAAACGCTCCACAGAAACCAGTGATGATAGCGGATCATGGGCAGATGTGGTGCGCGGACAACTGCGGCCGACGGCAGCGTCTGCTGTGCAATCGCGTTAACGGGCGATGGTAAAACGATCGAGCACCTCACCGTCCATATCGATAAACGAGGCAGTCAGGGTCGCTGCTGAGGCGTCGACCACGACAGAGCCCAATACATTCAGACCGCGGCGCAACGGCGTGACTGAATCGGCAGGTTGCTCGATGTGCGCGGCATGGCGCAGCCATACCTCGGGTTTGGTGAGGAATCCGGCGCTCTGATCCGCTTTGCCGGAGTTGCCCGCGACAGTATAGACAACCCGATCATCAACGCCGCCACTGGTGGGGCTCAACTGGGCATAGGCCTCTGCGCCGCGCCCGGATGACGGCAGTGACGGGTTGTTATCGACCAGTTCCGCGTGCAAGGCAGGTGAAAATGTATCGGAAGTGCCTGTGTGATTACGCAGGTAGTAGCTGCGTTCATAAGAGTGCGAGTGGCCACCGTAGACGAGATCGACACCGTACTCATCGAACACGGGCACGAACTCCTCCCGCATGTCTTTCTGCGGCAGATCGAAAACCCGGGCGTCTGCGGTATCCGAGTCGTGATTGGCGCCCTTGGAGTAGGGCGGGTGGTGGAAAATTACGATGGTCCAGTCTGCATCGTTACTGGACAGATCGTCTATAAGCCACTCACGCATCGCCGCGCGCTGGTCGTCGTCCCGCGCGCTCAGCTGCGAATCCAGGCTGACGAAATGCACATTGCCGTAGTCAAAGGAATAGTACTGCTCTGTGCCGCTGGGCACGCCACCGGCTTCGCCTTGCGTGGGAAGCGAAAAAATATCCAGATAGGGCGTTCTGGAAGGCGCATCAAGGGTGGTTGCCCGGTAACTGTCAGGATCGGACGAGGTGCTGAGTCCTCCAAGCGGCACGGCCTCACCGATACCCATTTCATGGTTGCCGATGGTGGGCCACACCGAGACTTGTTTTAGCAATGCTGCGTACGTTTCAAATACGGCTTGCTGGTAGTTGAAATCACTGCCCACTTCGTAGGCATTGTCGCCCAGCATCATGAACACATCGACAGCCTCGCCATCCCCGGCGACAAATGTATTCATGCCCGCGAGCACTTGTGCCGCCTCGCCCGCATGGTCTTCGCGTTCATCGTCCCCGCCGGTCCCGGAATCGCCTATGAGCCAGACGCGCGTATTGCCATCGTCGGGTAGGGCGCTTTTCTCGGGGCCTGTGGTGAACTGTTGGCCTGCGGGTGCAGTTGGCGCCGCGCCGACCGAATAGTAGTAGAGCGTTTGCGCGTCAAGGTTGGTAAAAACGGCTTCCTGGTGGTCTCCGTCAGTGGCCGAGGATTGAACGTAGACATTCAAATTATTGGGATCACTGCCCATACAGGCCGCGGTTGCTGTGCCCCGCCATTTGATGATGACGCTAGAATCTGTCAGCTGTTGCAGTAGTAGCCGAGACGGTAGAATTTCGGTGCCGGTGCAACGATTGGCGAAGAAATCGTCATTGCCGTTCGAGCAAGCGACGAGTGTCCCTGCCGTGCCGGCGACGAGTAGGCGGATGGCTGCGTTGTAGCGCATGTACAAGTTCCTCCTGTGGCAAGGGATTCTTCATCATACGATTGGCCACCTTGCAGGTGCAAGTCCTGCTTTGACGCCGCGCGGATTCTGGCAAGTGCCTGTGGTATATTACCAGCCCCCCGATCCGGGGGTTGCATCCCGGCTATATGGAATAGAGCATGACGGCCAGAACCGACGATCTTCGCATCCAGCAGATCAATGAATTGATTTCACCCGAACAGCTGATCCTGGATATTGGTGTTAGTGAGAAGGCGGCCGAAACGGTTGCCCATGCCCGGCAGACGATCCACCGCATACTTAACGGTGACGATGATCGTTTGTTGGTCATCGTCGGGCCGTGTTCAATACACGATCCGGTGGCAGCGCTGGAGTATGCTGCGCAGCTTAAGCAGGCCGCGTTGGCGTTGACCACAGACCTATTCGTGGTCATGCGCGTCTATTTTGAAAAGCCGCGCACCACTGTGGGTTGGAAGGGGCTGATCAATGACCCGGATCTGAACAACAGTTTCCAGATCAACAAGGGATTGCACGTGGCGCGACAACTTCTTGCAGATCTTGCTGACATGGGGTTGCCTTCGGGCACGGAATTCCTTGACCTGATCACCCCGCAGTATTGTGCCGACCTGGTTTCCTGGGGGGCCATCGGCGCGCGCACCACTGAAAGCCAGACGCATCGCGAATTGACCTCGGGATTGTCCTGCCCGGTAGGCTTTAAAAATGCCACGGATGGGGATATCCAGGTGGCCATAGATGCCATCGGGTCCGCCTCCCAGCCGCACCATTTTCTGTCTGTCACCAAGCAGGGCCGTTCTGCTATTTTCCAGACCACGGGCAACGAGGACTGCCATATCATCCTGCGCGGCGGCAAGCAGCCCAATTACGATATGTTTTCGGTGGAGGACGCTGAGGTGATGCTGGCGAAAGCGGGGCTGCCGGCACGTATTATGATTGATGCGAGTCACGCCAATAGTCGCAAAGTTCCTGCGCGCCAAGTGCATGTCACCAGTGATATCGCCACGCAAGTGGCGCGCGGCGGCCGCAGCATTATTGGCTTGATGCTCGAAAGTAATCTGGTGGAGGGACGCCAGAACGTGGTGCTGGGTCAGCCATTGACCTATGGGCAGAGTATTACGGACCCCTGCATCAACTGGGATGACACCCTGCCGCTGCTGCAGGAGCTGGCCGGTGCGGTGCGACTGCGCCGCTCGCGCTAGGCCACCCCACTTCTTACAAGCGAGGTAACGACGATGCATTTGGGATTCAGCTCCATGAACACAGCGGATGACCCCGCGCCGCAGCTGTTGGCAAAAACATTGGAAGATGCTGGTTTTGAGTCACTGTGGTACGGCGAGCACAGCCACATTCCGGTAGAGCGGCGCACGCCGTATCCGCCGGGCGGCGACTTGCCGGAACCCTACAAGAAGATGATGGATCCCTACGTGTCGCTGATGGCGGCTGCGGCTGCCACCACCACGCTTAAATTGGGTACTGGCATCGCCCTGCTCATGGAGCGCGAATTGTTTTCGCAGGTGAAGACCATTGCCACTCTGGATCGGCTCTCCAATGGCCGTGTGATGATTGGATGCGGCGTGGGCTGGAACCAGGAGGAATTCGAGAACGCGACCGCTTTGCCGTTCCACCGCCGGTATCTGGCGCTGAAGGAAACGGTATTAGCCCAGCGTGCCTTGCTGACCGATGCTGAGCCTGAATTTCATGGCGAACTGATCGACTTCGATCCCGTGTGGTTCGAACCCAAAGCCACTCGTGTGGGTGGTCCACCGGTCACTCTGGGGGCAATGGGCCCTTTGGGCATCAAGCACGCGGCACAGTGGGCAGACGGCTGGATGCCGGTGGATGTAGCGCTGCAGGACATAGGCAAGGACATTGCAAACTTCCGCCAGTTAGTGCGGGACAGTGACCGCAACCCCGCTGCTGTAGAAATCACGCTGGTGGTAATGGCACCGGTCACCGCGGATCTGCTGAAGTCCTACCGGGATATGGGTGTTGATCGATGTAACATCGGCGTGGGCATGCAGAACTGGGACAAGCCGGAGATCGTCATGCCCATGATCGAGCAGTTCTCGCGGATTATTCCTGAACTCTGATTTTTCTGAGGGAGGCTATTGTGCTTCCTGTGCTAGCCACATGCCAATCAATTTGTACATGATGGACAGTATGACCGCACCGACAAACAGTCCGACGATGCCGGACATGATCAAGCCGCCGATGGCGCCGACCAGGATTACCGGCATGGGAATATCCAGGCCGCGACCCATCAACAGCGGTTTCAGAACGTTGTCACTGGCGCCCGCCAGTAACTGGTAGATGGTGAAAATCACAGCGGTAGTCGTGTCTGCGGTTAACCACACGTAAACCGTGAGCGGGGCTACGATGAGCAATGCGGGCAGCTGTGCGATGGCCAGCACCAGGATGATGGCGCTCCACAACGGGGCCCCGGGAATGCCCGCCACGAACAGACCAATGGCGATCAGGGTGGTTTGTATCACCGCCACGCCCACGACGCCCAGCAGGACGCTTCTTACCGTAGCAACGACTAGCGGCGCCCACTCCCCGCCTGGGTTGAGTCCGCCGACCCGCACGAAAAAGCGTCTGGCCGCCGTGCTACAGCCGTCGGCAAACGTCATAAATCCGCCGGCGATGATGATCGAGATCACGAAGGTGAGTACCCCCAGGACACTGTTGCCCAGTCGCTTGAGTACGAAGCCGCTGAGTTCCCTGAGTTGGTGCGCCCGGGCTAAAACAAATGCCTCCATGTCACTGCTGGCGTTACTCCATGTGGCGTAGAGGCTTTCACCGATCACCGGCCAGGCTTCGACCTTGGGCGATGGTGGTGGCACTTTTAACTCGCCGTGTTCCAGTGCAGCCGAGAGATGTTTGATGCCGCCCACGGCTGCTTCGGTGACTGACCACGCCGGTATGACCAGAATCAGCAGGAAGCTGAGAGTGACTAGAAATGCAGCAAGCCCGCGCCGTCCACCGAGTTTCGGCTCCAGCCACTGCACCAGCGGAAAAGCAGCGATGGCAATGATGGCACCCCACACGATGGGTATGGTGAAGGGCCTGATGATTTGGTAGGACAGCGTCAGCAGCAGTACGAGAAGCCCAATGCGCAGGGCCGACTCGATCATGTTTCGTACAAAGAGGGGATCGTACTTCGCCCCGGAATTCTTGTTGTCCACGTCGCCCTCTCTTGCCATTCGCTATTACTTTGCGGTCCTGCTGAAAGCGCCTACCAGGTTGGCAACGACCACCGCCATATAAAAGGTACCGGTAATGGCCTGCATGTAAGCCAATGTGCGGGTGACCGGCAGCGCCGGAATGATATCGCCATAACCGGTCGACGTCATGGTGATAAAGCTGAAATAGAGTGCTGTACCCAGGTTGTCATGCCAATTCCGGTATTCGAGACCGATGATGCCGTGGGGCCAGTATTCCAGCGTAATCAGGTACATCAGGGCCCAGATCAGGCCCAGCAACAGGAAGATCGCCACAGTGCCAACAATAGTATTGTGATCGATGCTGCCGCTGAACAACACTTGTCGGGCCGCTGCATATGTCATACCGCAATAAAAAATGAGCATCAGCAGTAGTCCAACCATGGGTAGCGCTGGCCAGTTGGTAAGCTCGCGCACTACGTTTGCAACCAGCATCAGAGTCAGCATCAGCCCGACAAATCTTCGCCATTTCTTGCTGAGGTTCAGGCTGAAATAGGCTACCACCTGGGTCAACATCAGTACGGCCTGTATCAGGCGATAGTTTTCACCTGCCGGCGTCGAACTTACGACTGCCGATGCCAGCAGCACACCTACCAGTGCCACGGTAAAAAAAATGAAGTTATTTTTTGAGTGGATTTTTTTCACTTTTTCCAGCTGTGGTGCCGTGTGATTTTAGTCGATGTCCAGCTTAGCCGATGTCTAGCCGAATGTAGCTTAGCGGATGCGGTAGATTAAGGCGAATGGTGCTAGACTTCTGCGGGTCAGGATACAGGAAGTGAGAGTATGGCACTTGCACACGCAATCATGACTGCTCTGATCGACGCCGATCTCTCAGGCTTTGAATTGGCCCGCGATTTCGAGAAATCCCTGGGCTTTTTCTGGCATGCCTCACATCAACAGATTTACCAAGAGTTGCACAAACTGGCGGACAAGTCCTGGCTTAATAAGCGGGAAGTGCACCAGAGTGGCAAGCCCAACAAAATTGTCTACGGTCTGACCAAGGCTGGCCGAGAGGCCCTGTCTGATTGGGTCTACGGAGCGACTAAAACGCAGACTGCCAAGGACGAATTAGTCATCAAGTTGTACAACTTAAGCGCCGACAACGCGGCGCACCTTGCTGCTGAGATTACACAGCGCAGGGAACAGATGATGCGCCTGCTGTACGTGTACGAGAAAATCCGCCTGCTCCACTATGGGGATCCGGTCGCACTGCCAACCCGCAGCAAGGGGGCTTATCTGGCACTGATCCGTGGTCTTGGGGCCGGTCAGCAGTTCCTCGCCTGGTGCGATGAGGCGCTGGAGATGATTGCCGGTGTTGACGGTGTAACGCAATAAGCGTCTGAGTCAATCGTAGTGGTGCGGTCATCGTTCAGTTCGCGCTATGGGCATTCCCCTCGTTCCCCCATATCTGATCGAGTCGCTGATCGCGTCCGCAGTTCCAGCGGTAGTACTTGTAGCGAACCGGATTTTTCAGATAGTAATCCTGATGGTAGTCTTCCACCGGCCAGAACGCGCTCGCAGCAAGAATTTCGGTGTGCACCTGCTGACCCTTGAAACGCGTCGCGACCGCCGTCTTTGATTGTTCTGCCAGCACGCGCTCTTGCGCTGTGCCGGGAAAGATGGCGCTGCGGTAGCTGGGGCCCTTGTCGCAAAATTGGCCGGTATTGTCGAAGGGGTCGATATTGCGCCAGAACAGATCCAACAATTGCTGGTAGCTGATCAATGCCGGATCGTATGTGACTTCAACGGCCTCGAAGTGACCCGCGTGATTTCCCGCGTAGGTGGGGTTCTTGAGTGTGCCGCCTGTAAAGCCTGAGACCGCCCCGGTGACGCCCTTGTGCTCCTGGTAGGCAGATTCCATACACCAGAAGCAGCCCCCCGCGAACACTGCAGTGGCAGGCTCTGCCATCACCGGGACAGTAAAGGCGAGTAAGCTAAACAGGAGGAAAGTTGTGCGCCGCATACGATGTATCCTTATAGACAGGGGTAGTCAGGATGGACATGAAATCGAGTACTTAGTTCATTAGTGGAAAAATATACTACAAATAGTCAGATATTTAGTGAAAACCGCTAAGAAAAACGAAAAAATATACTTTTCCCGGTAAACTGGAGAAATCTCCACTTTTTGGTCGCGTCGTCGTTGCAGCCCGGTTTAATCTGAAGGCAACTCAGATACAGGTCTGGTGGCGGGGAATCGAAAAATGAAAACGTTAGCTCTATTAGCTCTGCTATTACTGCTGCCCCAGCTTGCTGCGGCAAAGGTCTATATGTGTGTGAATCAGGAAACGGGAGCGGCCAGCTTTACCGATCGCGCCTGTGAGACCTCAAGCGTGCGCGAAGAGGTGCGGGTACAGGATGCCAATCTGGGCTCCGGTCAGCAGGTCGCGCGTACGCCAAAACCCAAGACATGGCGCAGTCAGGCGGACACCAGGAAAACGGGTATCGATTACAATGCAGAACGGCGCAGCCTGTATGCGAACAAGGCTACTGCAAGCGCGCAATAGTTAGACACATTCCATAGTACTGGTGTGGCCGTTACAAGCCGCCACTGGCCACCGGGTGTTTATCCCGCGCCAGATAAATCGTCAGTAGTCCGCCAGCAATCACCAATGCGCTGCCCAGCAGGGACCAACGATCAGGAACCTGGTCCCAGAACAACCAGCCCCAGAGCCCAGCCAGTACCACCGAAAAATAATTGATGGGTGCGATGGTCGCTGTCGGTGCCATGCCATAGGCGCGAGTGTATAACACCAGCACCAGATAAATGGCGATCCCTACATACCACAGGGCCATCCAGTCCAGTATCGCGAGGCCCTTAAAGCTGCCGATACTGAAGGGCGCTACACAGATCAGTGAGAGTGCACAGTAATAAAACACGATACGCGCGGTGGGTTCGGTGGTCGCCAGTTTACGCGTGCCGACCATGGAAATGCCCAGGCCCAGAGCGGATACGAACCCGCCAGCGTGCCACCAGCTGAGCCCGTTGGAGCTGGGACGCAGGATAATGACAATGCCGACAAAGCCGATGGCCAGCGGCAACCATGCACTTGTTGGTATCTTCTCGCGGCTCCAGATCCACATAACCAGCGGTACGGTCAAGGGCGCGCTTTGGCGCAGCAGCATGGCATCCATCAGCGAAATGTTCTCGAGCGCCGCATAGAACAGGTAAAAGCTCACCACGCCGGCCAACCCCCGCATGAAGTGCAGTCCCAGTCGTTCTGTACGCAGAGTCCGCACCCCGGACCGCAGTATTTGGGGTAGGCACAACAACGTGCACACAAAGTACTGGAAGGTGACGATGGCCTGGGTGCCGACATGGACAGAGACGTATTTCGTGGCTGCCGCAGCAGTGCTGCCCAGTATGACCATGAGGACCGAGAGAAAGATTGCGTGGTGTAACAGCTGCCGTTCGCTGCGCATGTATTCAGACTCCAATGGGAGACAGTGTAAAGGAGGGTGCAAGCGGGCGGTACCGACTATAATTCCCAGCGCCGGGACTGTAGTCGAATTACCGGTCCTTAGCCGTTGGTCTTCGATTACGTGCTAGAAGGTTTATGAAAACACCACTTGGCGCAGCGCTTTGACGAAGGCGAGCTTTTGTGGATTGCGCAGAGTGTAGAGCCAGCAGATCTGGCCGCGCTGATTGAGGCGCACGGTAAATATCAGATCGTTGTCATCCCCGGCCAGGCGCACGAGCGCTGGCTGGCCATTCACAAAAAGCTGTTCCAGTCCGTCCAGCGTGGCGCTGCGGCGGGCAATGTGAGTGAACACCTGGGTCACGCGCGCTGCACCCTCCAGGGGTATGCGGGCCGCGGTGACAAGACCGCCGCCATCGCTCAATGCGAGTACATCCGGTGCCAGAAGGCGCATGACTTCTTCCTTGTCGCCGCTGGCGGCTGCGGCCGTAAAGGCCAAGAGCATTTTCTCAAGTTGCTCAGTGGTCGTATCGAAGCGCGGCACTGATGCCTGAATGCGTTGGCGAGCACGGCTCACCAGTTGCCTGCAGGCTTGCTCTGATTTATCCAGGGTGCGCGCGATATCGGCGTAGGATGTCTCAAATACCTGGCTCAGGAGGAATGCCGCACGCTCTTCCTCGGCTAATCGTTCCAGCGACCACAGCAGGGCCAGCTCACACTCTTGCGCCAACGCCATCACGCTGGCCGGGCCATCTTCCGCGCTGTCAATAATCGGTTCGGGTAACCAGGGGCCGGTATACACTTCACGTCGGTGGCGCGCAGAGCGCAGCTGGTCAATGGCCAGGCGAGTAATGACCTGCGTCAGCCACGCCGCAGGGGTCGTGACTTCAGTTAGCGTCGCTGCCGACCAGCGCAACCAGCCTTCCTGGACGATGTCTTCGGCGGCCTGGATTTCGCCGAGCATGCGGTAGGCCAGCGATAACAGGCGCGGTCGTTGCTGCTCAAAAAAATCAGCGTTGGTGTTGATCACGAGTCTGCCTGAATCCTTGCGGCCAATTCCCGCGCCGCCTGCTGCGTATCAAACCCCGGTCGCAAGCGCCCGCGTAAGAAACCGTCCGGACCGATGAGTGCTATGCTGGGCGAGTGACTGATCACGGGTCGGTCTGTAGGCCCCTCAATGCGAAAGTTCATGCCCAGCGAGTCAGCCAATCGGTGCAGTTCTCCGGCCTCGCCCGTCACGCCGATAAGGTCTTCGCCGAAAAAATGTACATAGTCTGCCAACTGCTGTGGCCTGTCGCGCACCGGATCCACTGAGACAAAGATGACCCGCAAGTTGTCGCCGGAATAGGCCGCGCGCAGCTCGGCCAGCTGGGCCAGCGTTACCGGGCACAAATCTGGGCAGTGGGTAAAGCCCAGCGCCAGCAGTTGCCAGTGCCCGCGCAATGATGTTGCAGAGAAATCCCCCGCGCCTGAGCTAAGCAGGAAGTCAGTCACCGGACGGGGATGATCCAGCCATTCCAGCACCGGTGGTTTTGCGGGTGGTGGCTGCAGTTGACTGAGGGCAAGCCCACTCGCGATGGCGAGCGCCATCACCAGCAGGGCCCAGCGAGATTTAGACTCTAGTGTTGGCACGGCGCGCGGTAACAAGAAGCGCCAGTGTCGCCAGTGCGGGCAGTGTGACCCCCGCAAAATCTTGCAGCAGCGATGCTGGTCCGCAAATGCCCGCCATAATCTCCCAGAGGTGGAGCAGGGCGTGCCCGCACAACCAGACTGTCGGGGCCCACCAATAGCCGAGTCGCTGCTCTGGTCGCAGCGCGCCCAGGATTAAACCGACACCTGTGAGTGCATAGATAATGCCGAGGTCGCGCACGAAGTGTTGGTTGAATGGTCCTCGATCAGGTACCCCGGGTATAGCCCAGTACCAGCCTTCCGGCGCTGCCAATTGCCAGGCCGCATTCCCCACCATGACGAAGCCCAGAAACAGAGCGGTCGCCACCACTATCCGCTCTTTCATTGAACGCTCGCAGCGATTGCTGTTGCGCCTAATGTCGCTGACGCGAAACGGGCAGGTGCCACACTCCGTTGATGGACCTGAACTCGACTGCAAGCATGACCATGACCCAGTACGTATTTCATACTTGGATAGACGCGCGTGGTGCTGATGGTGAGCGCCAGCGAAATCAGCCCCGCTTCTCCCCACTGTTGACGAATCTGCACGCGCAGTTCATACGCAGCGGGATCACGGGCCATGACCAATTCAGTGAAGCGCACCACCAGCGCAGTCTCCTCGTCCAGCGCGGTAAAATCCAGGGCGACTACCGCGGCAATAATCGCGGGCTCAACCCCGGCTTCCAGGGCCATATTGCAGACTAACTGGACGCATGGACCGCAGTCTTCCCGTACGGTAGCTCGGATGCGCGCAGCGTTCCACGGAGCGACCGGAATATTGCGGCGGTGCGAGGACAGCAAATGCAGTGTAGAGAATTTCAGGAAGGTCGTCGGACTATGCTCCAGCAATTCTTCCATATAGGTAGTGTCGTATTGGTAACGGTGTGAAAAAGACTGCAGCCAACGGTGCCCCCAACGTTTAAGCATGACTGTCTCCAGCAAAGTGCGTGTACCTTATAGACGAGACAGCCATGAGCTGTGTGACAGCGGCGGTGTAATTATTTTTCTGCCAGACGCCGCAATTTCAGCACGTCGGTAAGCGTGGACTCTGACACGCGTGGGTTTATGACCTCGGGCGATAGGTCACCCCCCAAATCGGTGTGCATGATGTAGGTAAACTCCACCTGCTTATCGCCCAGCGCCTTTATCGTGTACTCGCCGCTGGATTCAGCACGCACATAATCCGTTGCGGGGTGCTTGGAGGAGGCCGGCTCCAACAGCACGGTTGCGGATTGGGACGCTGCATCTATCTGGGCGGTCGAATGTATGACCATGTCGCGATCCGATAAGGGCCACGGCAAATCCAACACCATATAGACGAGCTGCTCCGTTTGGGAAACTGAGCTCAATACTTCTGAGGATTTACACATGTCTCGCCATGCACTGCAGCCATTGCCAGTGCCAAAAGTCTCTACTACCTTTGCAATCGGTGCGTTAATCAGGGTGGTCGCTTTGACCTCAAGGAATGGCGAGCCCGATACGGGCCTGGTGTACAGCTGCACATGCTCCTCGTCTTTTTCAAGGGTCCACGCGGCCTCGGCAGACAGTGCGGTGGAGGAGGCGGCCAGCGACGCACAAAAAAGAATACAGTGGATCGTTCTGTGCAATCGGTCCGGCGTTTTGTTCGATGTGATCAGCATGTGAGCTCCCGGGTAGCATGTCGTGTTTGTGTCGCTGCGCATGGGTATGATTGTAGGCCAAAAGTGGCGCATAGGTAGCCCCGTCATCCCAGCTTCAGGTAGGCCTTTTCCCCAAAATTCGAGGAGGGATCTAACTGTATGACCTTTTCGAAATACTGCCTGAATTTTATATGATCACCGTTCGCCTCGTGCAGCTGCCCCAGATAGAAATTGGCATACATCTGGTACACCACGCGAGTGCCCTCAAGCGGCAGCCCGAGATCATCATAGCGGTTGCTTTCAAGTTCGTGCAGCATGGCCTTAAGATCTCTGATCGCCTCAGGAACCTTGTTGATGGCATCCGGAAACAGGGTATTTGCCCTGGCCTGTAACAAGCAGGCCTCCAGGCGATCAATATTCGCTTGCGGCGGTGTTACTGGATCGCGGAACAGTTCGGCAGCATCCTTTAACAGGCCGCTCGTATCGGACACGCCGCCCAATTTCGCCGCTTGCATAAGCAGTGTTAACAGGCGCGCCTCCAGCGCGATGGTGTGACGATTGTCCGACGCCTCGAGCCGTTTGGCATAGAGCAGTGCCTGTTCGAGATTATTCACCATGCCATATGCCAGGCTTTTAAAGGCGAGCGCAAGCTCGTCACGAGGCGCGAGCGCGAGCGCGGCATCGGCAAGCGTTAGCGCCCGCTCAAACTCCGTTAACAGCAGGCAGGCGCGACACACACTATGGATGAGTGGCAGATCGCGGGGGCGGGCATCGAGTCTGCGTTCCAGGCTCGCCAGCTCCTCGTCAATCTTAAAGCGCTGGCGAAATACCTTGCTGGGAAAATAAATGGCTTCATGGATGGTAGACAGCGCTTGCTCTGAGTTGTCCATGATGCGCTGGAACATGCGCCTTGCCTGCAGGGTTTTTTCACTGATCATCCAGCGATTGATCACGCGATCGGTGTTGGTGACACCGGCAGCGACCGCATCAAAATCCAGCTGTGGCCTGGGTATTGCAATCAGGACCTTCACTTCCAGGTCGGCCAGCGTCCGCAGCTGTTCGCGGGCACTTTGGAAAAAGGTCAGTGGCACTCCCTCATTGCGCGCCGCCCAGAGCAACCCGGCGATCTCAATCTGGCTGGTATCGAGTGGCCCCGTTTTCTCCAGCAGGCCATTGCTGCACAATTCTTCAATAAATTCCTGCGGGAAGCTCAGGCTGACACTGCTTTTGGTCTCGGCTTCAAAGGGAATGATGAAGTCGCGGCGGCCGACGCTGTATTTGTCGGACAGTAGTTCGATCTCGATCGTATGGGGATCGTAATTTGCTGCCAAAAATACCGCCGCAATCTCCGGTAGCGACAGTGTCGTTTGCTGCTGGATGCGCAGTATGAGTCTAATGAGCAGAAGGTGGTTTTCCCCGTACAGAGACAGGTTGGGTCTGGGCTTGCGGGGTTTGGGCAGCAGCTTGGCCCGCAGGTAGTACTTGATCATGTCGCGGGAGACGCCAGCGGCGTCAACTAACTCGGACATGCGGTATGTCGTGTCCTCAGTTGCCGACGCTTTCAATCGGTGTTTGCTCATACATTTTTTCTTTGGAATGTCGCGTCAGTTTATTATAGATAATTTCTTGACACACTCAATAGATAATACTATTATCCAATAAAGAGGGTAGGATATCCCCTTTCATTAGCGGAGGTTCGCCACATGGGCGTAGTAGAAAGTCTTAGCCAGTCCAACACGCCGGTCAGCATTGAGGTCAGAAAGTTTGATCCTCAGGCCACACAGGTTGCTGCCGAGTATTTCTTTGACAACGACCCGTTCAAGACGCACTTTATGAATGGGCTCTCTATTCTGTTTCCCGAAGGAGAGCGCTTCTTTATCCGCTCTGTGCTGGCCTACCGGGACCGGATCAGCGATCCGAAACTACTCAGGGAGATCAAGGATTTTTGTGCCCAGGAAGCCCAGCATACGCTGGTACATGAAGCGATGAACGGCCTTGCCGCCCGGCACGGTTACCCCGTGGCGAAACTGGAATCCCTGGTGCGTCGTGATCTGCGCAGGTTCAGCAACCGTGGCAAGACGAGTCCGCGGGCGCGCCGGGCCGCGCTGGCGATGACAGTGTGTATGGAACACTTTACCGCCATCCTCGCCTTTCAGGTCCTCACCAATGCCGCGGCTACCCAGCAGGGGCTTGATCCGGCCGTGCAGGCGCTGTTCAAGTGGCACGCGCTGGAAGAGACTGAACACAAGGGCGTCGCCTTTGATGTCTACCAGGCTACCGGTGGCAGCCCCGTGTTCCTGCGCTTCGCCATGCTCTTCTCGACCTTTTTCTTCTTGCTGGGCCTGTTTATAAATATTACGGTGCTGCTGTTCACGGACGGCAGCATCCGCAAATGGTCCACCTGGAAAACCGGTGTGCAGTTTGTGTTTGGCCCCAAAGAGGGCTTTCTGGTGCGGCCGTTTCGCGACTGGCTGGCGTTTTTTAAACCGGGCTTTCATCCATGGAAGCAGCACACGAACCTGGACACACAGACCCCAGTGGCCGGTATCGCAGCCTATATCGTGTAGGGTCGCGTCATAGCTTTGCAGCCAGCGCTTGGGCATAATGCGAGCAGATCAAAACGCACAGGCCACTGGCTCGCGAGCGCATGTATCATCACTACTTCGGGCTGACTGAAGCGCCCTTTTCCATAGCGGTAAACCCCCGCTACCTGTTTATGAGTCCCCGTCATCGGGATGCCCTCGCGCACCTGCTCTATGGGGTGGGTGCCGGCGGTGGCTTTATCCTGTTGACCGGTGAAGTGGGCACAGGCAAAACCACGATAAACCGCTGCCTATTGGAGCAACTGCCTCCGGACACCGATGTCGCGATCATTCTTAATCCCGCCCTCAATGCTATCGAATTGCTCGCCAGTGCGTGTGATGAATTGGGCATACAGTACGATCCGCAACAGCACACCCTTAAAACGCTGACGGACAAACTGCACACCTTTCTCCTTGAGAATCATGCCCGCGGACGCAAAACCGTACTGCTGATCGACGAGGCGCAGCATCTGGATTTCAATGTGCTGGAACAAATCAGGCTGCTCACCAATCTGGAAACCAACAGTGAGAAGCTGCTGCAGATCATTCTGATCGGCCAGCCGGAGCTGGCCCACATGTTGGCGCAACCAGAGCTGCGTCAGCTCAACCAGCGCATTACCGCGCGGTACAATCTTGACCCGCTGAATCTCGAAGAGACCGGCGCGTACATTCAGCATCGCTTGCAGGTCGCCGGAATGAGTCCGGAGCGAGTGATTTTCCCCCCAGCGATGGTGCGCGGAATCTACAAAGCCACGCGCGGCATTCCTCGGGTAATCAACGTGTTGTGCGATCGCATGCTGCTGGGAGCCTACGGCCGCAATAAATCGCATGCGGACCACGCCATGTTGCAACTGGCGATACGGGAGGTATTGGGCGAACAGGAGGCGGAGCCTGTGATCTGGCGCTGGCTCGCAGCGGCCGCCGCTGTGCTGTTACTGGTGTGGGCGGCTGGCTGGTTACTCGGGCAATACAATGCGCAGCCGGTGCAGGACACTGCCGGCACGCATGACCAAAGCGTACCGCCCGTAGCGGCGTCCGTTGCGGAACAACTCCCGCAGGAAGATCCGGGAGTCTCCATGACGAGCCCGGTGGCAGAGGTTGCGGCCACGGTGGGGGAGTTGCCCGTTGGCACGACACCCGCAGTTACCGCACCTGCGGCCACGGTAAGCATTGCCAGTGCCATGCAGGCTCCAGATGCTGCGATGGCGCAATTGTGGACGCTTAACTCAGGGCAACCCGTCCCGGAGCTGCCCTGTTCGATGGGCACCGAGGAGGGCTTGGCCTGTGTTGAAGGAGAGGCCTGGACCTGGAATGAATTGGCCGTCTTCGATCGACCCCTGCTGCTGGGGGCGATTAATCCAGAGCGCTTTTCGACCGAGATTTTACTGCTGGGTGTGACCGATACGCTGGCCTGGTTGCAAACACCGGCAGGCGTGGTACAAGTGGGTCTGGCTGAACTGGCACCGTATTGGACGGGTCGCTATCGTTTTCTGTGGCACCCGCCTGCAGGGTTCGAGAAGCCCCTGGTGCTGGGCGATGACAGTGACGTGGTTGCCGCGACAGCGCAATTGTTTGCGCGGCTCGATGCACAACCGGCCCCCCTCGCGGGGCGGCGCTTTAATGCGGCGCTGCAACAGCGGGTACGGATGTTCCAGCAGCAGAACGCGCTGGTAGACGATGGTGTAGTCGGGGTGCAAACCCTGCTCAAACTGAACGAAGAATTGGGCATTGATGTAACAGCGGCGCGTGCCAGGCAACAACTGCAGCCCGTCGCCTCAACGGAACAGTCAAACGAATGAAGCGAAACGATTTGCCAGCGACCAATACACAGGCGCACCCGTGTCACTGATCCTGGACGCGCTGAACCGTTCCCGCCAGGATGCCAACCCGCTGCCCGGCCTGGACACACATCACCCGGTGGAGCAGATGCCTGGGGAGGGCCGTCAGTTTATGGTCTGGGTTGTACTGGCGGTGGCGCTGGTGGTGATTGCGTGGCTGCTCATGGAGCGCTTCACGGCGCCGCCGGCCGCCGATATCGGGGCGCCGGTGGCGGAACTGTCGAATAATATCGGCAGCGCCGTCAGCTCTGTTACCAGCGAACTTAAGGCGCGCGCCGCAGCCGCAGCGCCGGAGGCAGCGGTGGCGGAGCCGCCAGCAGCTGTTACCCAACCGCAGGCCGAGCCAGCGGCGCCGGTGTCAGCACCAGCCGGTATTCCCGCGCAGAACCTGGAGTCGGCAGTGGCGGTTCCAGTTGAGCCAGAGCCAGTGTCGGCGCTGGCCGCTGGCACGACCGCACCGGCGGTGACCGCGCCCGCTCTTGGGGCAGCAGAAGCAGTCGCTGTGGAGGAGCTCTACCAGAATCGTGAGTTGCAAAAAGACCCTGTAGTGCCGGAGCCGACCGCGCGCACAGACTCAGTCGTGCGCTCTGAGGAGTCCGTCGATATTGACCGGATTTTGCAAGAGGCACGGGAGGAAGTTGAAAATGCCAGCCTGGATGACAATCCTGTGCCATTCCTGGAGGACTTGTCGCAGCAGGCCAAGGATGATGTTCCCACGCTGTACTATCAGCGCCATGACTACTCCAGTGACACTAACGTGTCCTCTGTGGTGTTCAATGGCACTGCGGTAAAAGCGGGCGGAAGTCCGGTGCCAGGTATGAAGCTGGAACAAATCCTGCCGGACTCAGTGGTGCTAAATTTTCGCGGCACACAATTCAGGCTGCGCGCACTGAATAGTTGGGTCAATCTGTAATTTACCCTGCGCCTCGATTCAGAGCCCAAGATAGTCGCGGGTGATGGTGAAAATTTGCGGCTGCTGAATAAACGGTGGGACTAACCCCAGCGCTTCGCTATTGCCAAACAATGGTACCGCCGCGCCCGTGTGTTCCTCCTGTTTGAAATTGTTGGTGGCGTAGTTGACTGCCATGTGACCGCCCTCGGGCGTTACTATTCTGGCCACCATGCCGGGCGTGTAGATGGGAATGGGGTAGGCCGCGAACAGGCTCTCATAGGGCACCAGCTGCGCTGCCTGGGAATGATCTGCAGTGACCAGAACCAGTGTGTGGGGATGGGTCTGGGCAAACGCCAGGGCGCTGGCCAGCGCCTCGTCCAGTTGTTCCATCTCGCCGATTGAGCCACAGGGCTTGCGCTCGTGGGATTGTTTATCGATGGAGGCAGACTCGACCATGAGAAAGAAGCCCCGGTCGTTCTCGTGGCTCAAGTGGAGCAGTGCTGCATCGGTCATCTGTTGCAGCGTGGGCATCGCGGAGAAGTCGGGATTGGGTTCACAGACCATGGGTGCAGGCAGCGTCACACTACCCAGATAGGGGTGCAGTCGATTGAGCCAGCTCGGCCTGGGTGCTTCCGCTGCACGGCCGCCTTCACCCTGCAAGCGCACCGGCAAGGTATTGGGTGCAAAGAGGCCCAGCAGCCGCTGGTCCGGCGCTGCTGTCGCCAACTGCGCCGCGTTCGTGACCAACTGGAAACCCTGGCGCTGGGCCAGTTCCGCTACCGTCACGGTCTCGCCCTCGGCGGTCGGGGCAAAATGAGCGCTGCCGCCGCCGAGTATCACGTTCAGGGACGACTCGGCCAATTGCTCGGCGATCGAGCCCTTGCCACCGTTTGCCTTCAGGTCTGGCGAGCAGTCCCCCAGCGGAATATCCTTGTAGCGGACATTGACCATGCTGTCCGGGTTTTCGCACAGGCGA
The DNA here is from genome assembly GCA_031414375.1 of Haliea sp. Classification (GTDB taxonomy): domain Bacteria; phylum Pseudomonadota; class Gammaproteobacteria; order Pseudomonadales; family Halieaceae; genus Marimicrobium. The sequence continues at coordinate 912 of JANNVJ010000116.1, read as the reverse complement.
AAGTTAATGTGCGTGGCAAAGGCCGCAGCAGTGGCATCGGTGACGCTGGCGGTGGTCACAATCCCCGTTTGCAGACCGGCGTCCGCTGCCAGTTCAACGATGGTGGTGAAGTCTTTATCCGTGCCGGCACTGGTGCTGATACGCCCGGTACTGGTGACAGCGCCGGTGGCCATACTGGTAGCGGTATTAGCAGAGTCCGCAACATACTCAGGCTTGCCGTTCTCGCGCTCCTCAGTGGTAAGAATCTGCACCGCAGAGCGCAGCGGCATATGGTCCAGCAGCAATTGTCCCGCTGCGCCCTTGAGATAGTTGCGGGCGATTGTAATCTGCTGTTCGTCCATACCGTCGCCAATAATGAGGATTACCTGGCGGGGTTGCGCGGCAGGTGCTGGTGCTGACTCCAGGTTTTCGGCCTGGGCCATGCCCCCTGTGGCACCAAGCAGGAGGCTGCCCAACAGGCAGTATGTCGTCGGCAGAGTCATAGAGTAGTTCCATTGAGCAGTGGCAGAAATCGTGTATTGATACCATGCTCGCCCAGCCGATGCACGACAAAATCCGCCCTCGCTCCGCCTCACCGGTACACGGCACGTACCGTCCCTCCGGGGATAAGGCCTGATCGCTCAGAAGGCTGGGATATTCGCTCTTCAGGCCTTATCCCCGGAGGGACTCTGATGGAGTGAACTCAACCGTTGTGACGTACGCGCGATAAAGGCGAGTGGCAGTGGGCATGCTCCGCGGCGAATATCTCAGCAGTTTGAGCAAGCGGAGCATCCCGCTGCCAATCGCCGCAACGGAGCCTCCAATCGTGATCCATCAACGGCTAGCTCAGGCGTCATTGGTTTGAATGACACGCCCCTTCAGGGGGCTCAAGGAGCCGCAAGGTTGCGTAACTACCGCTTTGGGCGGCTCACA
>JANNVJ010000115.1:0-17721 GCA_031414375.1 Haliea sp. | reverse complement strand
CTCGGATAAGCAGGCCAAGTTCGGCATCTACGACTCCCTGCTGTCCGAGGAAGCGGTACTCGCCTTTGAGTACGGATATTCCACGACGTTGCCCCAGGGCCTGGTCATCTGGGAGGCCCAGTTTGGCGACTTCGCCAATGGCGCTCAGGTGGTCATTGATCAGTTTATTACCAGCGGCGAACACAAGTGGTCGCGCCTCTGCGGCTTGACGATGTTGTTGCCTCATGGTTATGAAGGCCAGGGTCCCGAGCACTCCTCGGCGAGGCTGGAACGCTTCATGCAGTTAAGCGCGGAACACAATATCCAGGTCTGTGTCCCGACCACACCGGCTCAGGTATTCCACTTGGTCAGGCGACAGGCCATTCGTCCCCTGCGCAAGCCACTGGTAGTCATGTCCCCCAAGAGCCTGTTGCGCCACAAGGAAGCGATTTCCACTATCGAGGAACTCGCCGAGGGGCGGTTCTACAATGTTCTGGATGAAACGGACGACCTGGACAAGTCAAAAGTGCAGCGCATTGTTATTTGTAGCGGCAAGGTCTTTTACGACTTGCGTGCCGCACGTCGGGAGCGGGGCCTGGAGCATATAGCGATCCTGCGACTGGAGCAGCTCTATCCGTTTCCCGAGGCTGAACTCCAGGAAATACTAACCCGTTCATACCCCAACATAGTTGACGCGGTGTGGTGTCAGGAAGAACCTATGAACCAGGGCGCCTGGTATTCCAGTCAGCACCATATGAGGCGTGTGATCCAGCGTCACAAGGTGGATGTGTATCTGCGCTACGTGGGCCGCGACTCGTCCGCCGCACCCGCTGCAGGGTATATGGCGCTGCATCTTGAGCAGATGCAGAAATTAATTGATGAAGCCCTCGGAGAAATACCCTGGGGCAACTAGCAGCAAGTTGAAGGACACACAATGGCTATTGAAATAAAGGCACCGACCTTTCCCGAATCCATCGCAGACGGGGAAGTGGCAGCCTGGCACAAAGCGGAAGGTGAGACCGTGTCTCGTGATGAACTGATCGTCGAGATAGAGACGGATAAGGTCGTCCTGGAGGTGGTCGCACCAGCAGATGGCGTTATCACCAAAATCCATGCCGGGGAGGGTGACACAGTACACAGCGAACAATTATTGGCCACGCTGCAGCAGGGACAAGGTGTTGCCCCTGCGGCGCCGGTGAAGGCCTCCTCAGCAGCGGCTCGAGAAGTAGCCGATGACGTGGCGACAACGGATCTGTTGGGACCCGCCGCCAGGCAATTGGTAGAAAAGTATAAATTGGATATCAGCGCAATCATCGGTACTGGCAAGAATGGGCGCATCAGCAAGGAGGACATCATCAACTTCATGAATGTACGGGATGCGTCGACTACGGCAGTCCCAACGCAGGAGCGGCGTGTAAAGGCAATAGAAGAGAAAACTCCCGTGGGCGTCTCGAGTGAACGGGTGGAGAGACGCGTCCCAATGACCCGCATGCGCGCCAGAATCGCAGAGCGGTTGCTCAATGCCACGCAAGAAACGGCGATGCTCAGCACGTTTAATGAAGTGAATATGGCGCCGGTGATGGCCCTGCGCAACAAGTACAAGGAGCAATTCGAGAAAACGCACAATGGTACCCGCCTCGGCTTTATGGGTTTTTTTGTCAAAGCCGCTTGTGAGGCACTGAAACGATTTCCCGCAGTGAATGCGTCTATCGATGGCAATGATGTCGTCTATCACGGCTATCAAGATATTGGTGTGGCGGTCTCTACCGAGGGTGGTTTAGTGGTACCCGTCTTGCGCGATGCCGATTTTATGAGCCTTGCGGATGTCGAGGCGGCGATCCGGGATATGGGACTGCGGGCCAAGGACAACAAACTGACCATAGAAGATATGACGGGGGGTACATTTACCGTGACCAACGGTGGTGTGTTCGGCTCCCTGCTGTCCACCCCCATTCTCAATCCACCGCAGACTGGTATTCTCGGCATGCACAAGGTCCAGGATCGTCCCATGGCGGTGGATGGCGCAGTGGTGATCCTGCCCATGATGTATTTAGCACTGACGTATGATCATCGCCTTATAGATGGAAAGACTGCAGTTCAGTTTCTGGTGGCGATCAAAGACCTGATTGAAGATCCCGCCCGGATACTTTTGCAATTGTAGCGAGCGGTAATAATGATGTTAGTAAATCCTGGCGCTTCGAATATGCGTCCCTATTCTCATGAAGCGACTCATTTTGGAAAAGACGATGTCTGATAAATATGATGTGGTGGTGATTGGATCGGGCCCGGCCGGGTATGTGTCTGCGATCAAGGCGGCGCAACTCGGTTTCAAGACAGCTTGCGTTGAGCAGTGGCTGGATGATCAGGCCAAGGTCCTGTTGGGTGGCACCTGCCTCAATGTCGGTTGTATTCCCTCAAAAGCGTTACTCGATAGCAGCCACAAATTTGCCGAGGCCAGGGACAGTTTAGGCGCTCACGGGATCACAGTGCAGGAGGCGCAGATCAATGTGCCCGTCATGCTGGCTCGCAAGGACAAGATAGTCACGCAGTTGACCAGCGGCATCAGCGGCCTGTTCAAACATAATGGCGTCACCGCCATCACCGGCAAGGCCAAGGTATTAGTCGGGGCGAAAGTTGAAGTGACCGACCACCAGGGTAATGTGCAAATTCTGGAAGCTGGCAATGTCATCATTGCCGCCGGATCGCTACCCGTCAACATTCCTCCCGCGCCGATAGACAACGAATACATCATTGATTCCACCGGAGCGCTCAAGCTGACTGAAGTGCCCCGTCGACTGGGAGTCATCGGTGCCGGCGTGATTGGCCTGGAATTGGGCAGTGTGTGGCGCCGACTAGGATCAGAGGTGATAATGCTGGAAGCGCTGGATGAGTTCTTGCCGCTGATGGATGTGCAGATCGCTAAGGAGGCGGGCAAGATTTTCAAAGCTCAGGGTCTGGATATCCGGCTCGGCGCCAGGGTTACGAAGGCTGACGTCAAGAATGGCGGTGTGGATGTGACCTATTCCAGTGCCGACGGTGAACACAAAGAGCGCTTCGACAGGTTGATTGTGGCAGTGGGACGCAGACCGCGTTCCGAAGGTTTGTTCGCGTCCGATAGTGGTGTCACGCTGGACGAACGTGGGTACATTTATGTCAATGACAATTGTGAAACAGAAGCCCCCCATGTGTACGCGGTAGGTGATATAGTGCGCGGCCCGATGCTGGCACACAAGGGTTCGGAAGAAGGCATCATGGTCGTCGAGCGGATAGCGGGTAAACAGGCCCAGATGAATTATGACTGTATCCCCTCGGTTATTTATACCCATCCGGAGATCGCGGCCGTAGGTAAGACCGAGCAGGAACTGAAGGCCGACGGCGTCGAGTACAAGATCGGGGTGTTTCCCTTCGCGGCCAGTGGCAGGGCGCTGGCTGCCGATGATGCGGATGGTATGGTGAAATTAATTGCCGATGCTGAGACGGACCGCATTTTGGGCTGTCATATTGTGGGCCCCTCGGCGGCGGATCTGGTCCAGCAGGTGGTGATTGCTATGGAGTTCGGGTCCAGCGCCGAGGATCTGGCGCTGACGGTATTTGCTCATCCAACCCTGTCCGAGGCGGTGCATGAAGCAGCATTGGCGGTGGATGGTCATGCCATTCATATCGCCAATCGGAAAAAGCGCTAGCGAAATTCGTCCGGGTGCGTACAAAAGAATAAATTGCCGACGCGCAGGGATATTCACGGGCTCATTTGGTGTTGCTGTAGTTGTTTCAGTCGCCGAATAGCCTTAATCATTGGCAGTTAAGAATAGACAACAGGATAGAACATGAATCTTCATGAGTATCAGGGCAAGCAGCTGTTTGCCGAATATGGTTTGCCGGTCTCCAAGGGGTTTGCTGTGGATAGCCCGGAGGAAGCAGCGGCCGCCGCAGACAAGATTGGCGGAGAGATGTGGGTGGTCAAAGCCCAGGTACACGCGGGTGGAAGAGGCAAGGCCGGTGGTGTCAAACTGGTCAAAAGCAAAGCTGAAATTGAGGCATTTGCCAGGCAGTGGTTGGGCAAGCGACTGGTAACCTATCAGACCGATGAAAGCGGGCAGCCGGTAACCAAAATACTGGTAGAGACTTGTACCGACATCGCCGAGGAAATGTATCTTGGGGCGGTAGTGGATCGCGCTTCACGCCGCATCGTGTTCATGGCCTCGACCGAAGGTGGAGTCGAGATCGAGAAAGTGGCAGAAGAAACTCCCGAGAAGATTTTGCGCGCTATCATTGATCCATTGGTCGGTCCCCAGCCCTACCAGGGTCGTGAACTGGCCTTCAAGCTGGGCCTGTCCGGGGATCAGATCAAGCAGTTCGTGAAAATCTTTATGGGCCTGGGACAGTTATTTATCGACAAGGATCTGGCCCTGATCGAAGTCAATCCGCTGGTTATCACTGATCAGGGTAATCTGCATTGTCTGGACGCCAAGATTGGTGTGGACAGCAATGCCCTTTACCGTCAGCCCGCCCTGCGCGCCATGCACGATCCCAGCCAGGACGATGAGCGTGAAGCACATGCAGCGAAGTGGGAACTGAACTACGTCGCGCTGGACGGCAATATTGGCTGCATGGTCAATGGCGCCGGCCTGGCGATGGGGACCATGGATATCGTCGCACTGCACGGTGGCTTTCCCGCTAACTTCCTCGACGTGGGCGGCGGTGCCACCAAGGAGCGTGTGTCGGAAGCGTTCAAGATCATCCTGTCTGACGACAAGGTAAAAGCGGTACTGATTAATATCTTCGGTGGCATTGTGCGCTGTGACCTCATAGCTGAGGGGGTCATCGGTGCAGTGGAAGAAATCGGTGTCGCAGTTCCCGTGGTCGTACGACTGGAAGGCAACAATGCCGAATTGGGACGAAAAGTATTGGCAGAGAGTGGTTTGAATATTATCGCTGCCACCAGTCTTACGGACGCTGCCCAGCAGGCCGTGAAAGCAGCGGGAGGAGCCGCGAAATGAGCATTCTCATCGACAAAAACACCAAAGTCATTTGCCAGGGTTTCACTGGCTCGCAGGGCACCTTCCACTCTGAACAGGCCATTGCATACGGTACTAAAATGGTGGGTGGCGTCACCCCGGGCAAGGGCGGCCAGGAGCACCTGGGGCTACCTGTCTTCAACACCGTGGCCGAAGCGGTATCGGCAACCGGCGCTGAGGCTTCCGTCATCTATGTACCTGCCGCTTTCTGTAAGGATTCCATTCTCGAAGCGGCCAACAGCGGCATCAAGCTGATTGTGTGCATCACTGAAGGCATCCCGACGCTGGATATGCTTGAGGCCAAGGTGAAATGCGATGAATTGGGCGTGCGCCTGATCGGACCGAACTGCCCCGGCGTGATCACTCCCGGAGAGTGCAAGATCGGTATTATGCCCGGCCATATTCACCTGCCAGGCAAAGTCGGCATCGTATCCCGTTCTGGCACCCTCACGTATGAAGCCGTGAAGCAGACAACCGACGCCGGCTTTGGCCAGTCCACCTGCGTCGGTATTGGCGGCGACCCGATTCCGGGCTCCAATTTCATCGATATCCTGAAGATGTTCCAGAATGATCCCAAGACTGAAGCAATCGTGATGATAGGCGAGATCGGCGGTACGGCCGAGGAAGAAGCGGCGGCGTTTATTAAGGCCAACGTCACCAAGCCAGTGGTGTCCTACATTGCCGGTGTCACTGCACCCAAGGGTAAACGCATGGGTCACGCGGGCGCGATTATTTCCGGTGGCAAGGGCACAGCTGACGAGAAGTTTGCCGCGTTGGAAGATGCCGGAGTGAAGACGGTACGCAGCCTCGCGGAGATTGGTTCGGCCCTGGCGGAGGTTACCGGCTGGTAATCCCTTGCAGCATTCTTGATACTGAAAGGCTCGTCCTGTGATGAGCCTTTTTTTTGGCTGTGTTCAATTTGACACCCGTCCTTTTGGGGGTACAGCCTGTTCGGTCAAAAAGCTCATTCCCTCTCAGGCTGTTCCCCCAAAAGGACTCTTGCGGAAGTGTGTCCGATATCCGAAATTCGCGCCGATAGAGGCCGGTGGTGGGAGCGTGCCTCGCGGTGAATGAGCTTTTTGAACAAGCGAGGCACGCTCCCACCATCGGCCGTCTCTCTCGCCAACGGAACACGATTTTCGCCGCCTTCACTTGAAATAAGACATCTGCATCCCCATATCGGATCGAGTAAACAACTCCCTACATATCAACAAGTTATATAAAGAGGTTGCCATGACCGCCGAAGTCAAAAAAGAGACGCTGGGCTTCCAGACCGAGGCAAAGCAGCTGCTTCACCTGATGATCCACTCCCTGTACAGCAACAAGGAAATTTTCCTGCGTGAATTGATCTCCAACGCCAGCGATGCCATCGACAAGCTGCGCTTCGCGTCCCTGGCTGACAGCTCCCTGCTGGAGGGCCAGTCTGAATACGAGATACGCGTGGAACTGGACAAGAAAGCCAATACCCTCACTCTCAGTGACAACGGCATTGGTATGAACCGGGCTGAGGTGATCGACAACCTGGGCACTATCGCCAAATCAGGCACGGCGGCCTTTCTTGAAAGCCTTACCGGTGACGAACGCAAGGACTCGCAATTGATCGGGCAGTTCGGCGTCGGGTTTTATTCCGGGTTCATTGTTGCTGATCGTGTGGAAGTGCATACGCGCAAAGCAGGAGAGCCGGCAGAGGAAGGTGTACTGTGGGAGTCTCACGGGGAGGCGGAGTTTTCAATCGAGCCCCGCAGCCGCGCTTCGCACGGCACCACTATCAGATTGTTTCTTAAAAAGGACTGCAAGGAATTCGCCGACGACTGGCGCGTGCGCAGCGTCATCAGGAAATACTCGGATCACATATCAGTTCCGGTGTTGATGGCGAAACCCGAACCGGCACCAAAGGAAGGCGAAAAGCCGGCCAAGAAAGCGGCGGTCGAGTTTGAAGCCGTCAATGAGGCCACCGCGCTGTGGATGCGTCCGCGCACCGACATTAGCGACGAGGAATACAATGCGTTTTACAAACATGTCTCGCACGATTTTGAGGACCCGCTGACCTGGAGTCACAATAAGGTGGAAGGCAAGCTGGAGTACACCAGCCTGTTGTATATCCCCGCGAGAGCGCCCTTTGACCTGTGGAATCGCGAGATGTCCCGTGGTCTCAAACTGTATGTGCAGCGTACCTTCATCATGGATGAGGCGGAACAGTTCCTGCCGTTGTACCTGCGTTTCGTCAAGGGTGTTGTGGATTCCAATGACCTGTCACTGAACGTATCCCGCGAAATCCTGCAGAAGGATCCTGCGGTAGATGCCATGCGCAACGCCCTGACCAAGCGTGTCCTGGACACGCTGGGCAAGATGGCCAAGGAAAAAAAGGGCGACAAGTACGCCACGTTCTGGAAGCAGTTCGGCAGCGTGCTTAAGGAAGGACCCGCCGAGGACGAGGCGAACAAGGAAAAAATCGCCAAATTGCTGCGCTTCAGCACCACTCATACCGATTCAGACGTGCAGGATCAGTCCCTGGAAGACTATGCATCACGTATGCAGGAACCGCTGGGCAAGATCTACTATGTGGTCGCTGAAAATTTCAATACAGCCAAGAAGAGCCCACATCTGGAAGTGTTTCGCAAAAAAGGTATCGAAGTCTTGCTCTTGTCTGATCGTGTTGATGATTGGCTGATGAATCACCTGCGAGAATTCGACGGCAAGCAGTTTCAGGACGTGGCGCGCGGCGCGCTGGACATTGCTGGTGCTTCCGACGAAGAAAAGGAGCAGCAGGAAAAACTGGCCAAGGACGCCGAGGCACTTATCACGCGTATTGCCAAAGCGCTCACCGAGCAAGTGAGTGAGGTGCGGGCCACCGCCCGTCTCACCGATTCCGTCGCCTGCCTGGTGGTGGGTGAGTATGACATGGGGTCACAGATGCGCCGTATCATGGAGGCGGCAGGACAGGCTCTCCCCGAAAGCAAGCCGATACTGGAAATCAATCCCGAGCACCCGCTGGCCATGATGCTCGACCAGGAACCTGACGAAGACCGCTTTGAGAGTCTGGCCCATATCGTATTCGACCAGGCAACGCTGGCGGAGGGTGGCCAATTGGACGATCCGGCGGCCTATGTTTCCAGGCTGAATAAACTGTTGGTGGAATTGCGGCAAGCAAGCTGAGCTGTTGCCCTGTCGGTTAGGTGGGCTCCCGCACATTGTTCAGGACAGCGGGTCAACAGTCCGCAAGGATACCTCTTTGAGCAGCGTCCGGTAGTCGAGGTGTTCGATGCTATGATGCACACTGGGACCGTTGTGGATGTGGAACTCGTAATGCGATGATATTGACCATCTGGAGGCATGGCCAGGCTGAAGAGGGCGTCAATGATCGCCTGCGGGAGATTACTGTTTCCGGACGCGATGATGTCGGTTTTGGCAGCCACCGCTTTCATGCAGCCTGTAGCACCAGGAACATCCCACACCCCAGCCAACTATTACACAGCCCGCTGGTGCGAACGACCCAAACGGTCCAGATTATCGGTGCCGCCTTTACCCATGCGACCGCGATGGCAGTCAATGCCTTGCAGCCAGGCAGTGCCATCGCTGCAGTCGAGTGCGCTGTCGCAGAGGTATATGACGCCGCTGCCAGTGAACAGCATATACTGTTGGTCTCCCACCAGCCGTTGATCTCGCATCTGGTCGATCACTGTCTTGGCGCAGGGAACAACGTGCCGTTCCTCACACCAGGCGCATGGGTTACGGTGTTGCTTGAGGCCCACGCGACGTCTGGTGGTAAATTGCTGTTTTGGGCATTGCCGCCGGAGTACGAGGTTGACCAGTAGTGACGCAGGATGCTGAGACCCGCGCGGCGAGGCCTTTACACTGGCTGGTCAATAATTTGCAACTCGCCGGACTGGGATGGGGAGAGCCCGGAGAGAAACCGTTGCTGGCGCTACATGGTTGGCTGGATAACGCCGCCAGTTTTGCGTGTCTGGCCCCTTTGCTAACAGGCTATCAGGTGGTCGCACTTGACCTTACCGGACATGGGCAGAACGCTCGTCGTTCGGCGGATGCCAGTTACCAGATTTGGGACGATCTCCCTGAAATTCTCGGAGTGCTGGACGCGCTCGGCTGGGACACATTCGATCTGGTGGGCCATTCACGCGGCGCCATTATTGCAACGTTACTGGCCAGCGCGTTTCCCGAGCGTGTGCGCCATCTGGTATTACTGGATGCGATCTCGCCGCAGGCTGTAGCGCAGGAACAGTTCCCCCTACAGATGCGCACGGCGCTGCAAGACAAGCGGTCTTTGATGGATCGACCCCAGCGGGTTTTCCCCAGCGTCGATGATGCGGTAGCGTCAAGGTCCGGGAAAGGTCTATCGATGGCGGCTGCCAGACTATTGGTGGAACGGAATCTACGTGACTGTGCCCAGGGGGTCACCTGGACGACCGATCCACGGCTGCGTGGTGCTTCTGCCGTTAAACTGACCAAGCGGCAGAGTGAGGCCGTGTTGCAAGCACTCAGTATGCCCGCCTTGTTGTTGCAGGCGCAGGATAGCGCTGGACAGGTGCCGCCGATGCTTGAGTATGCGCAACGATTTCTCGATGGCGTGGTGGTGCGCACGATAGACGGCGGTCACCATTTCCATATGGAGTCCTGCGTCAGTGAGGTCGCGCAACACATGCAGCGATTTCTGGCTGGGATAGAAGAGAGTAAATACGGTTGATGCGCTTCAGGTTCGACAGGACTGGCTTCTATTGTCTGCTCGCCTTGCTCATCTTTACCTGCAATTTGGTCGAAAGCGCGACCATAACGCCAGAAGCGCAATTGCAACTGCTGGACACTTACCCCCATGCCAGGCAGATCGCTTTCTCCAGGCGGGAGGTACTGGATCACGAGATTGGTCTGGGCGCCATGCAGAAAGTACGTGGACAGTGGCGTTTCAAACACAGTGAGCGACTCAGCGGAACACTGGTGAGCCACACCTGGCAGATTATTGATGGCGTGACCTCGGCCCAGGTGATGGAGGATTTGCTGGACGCTGTCGCGACAGGCGAGGGCGCTAATTTGCTCTTCACCTGCCGTGGACGGGCTTGTGGTCAGGGCGTGCAGTGGGCAAATCGCGTGTTTCGTGAACAGGTGTTATACGGCCGGGAGGACTTGCAACGTTATCGGGTGTATGCCCTGCAAGAAGGGGAGCACACTTATCGTCTTATTGCGTATAGCTCTGCACGCACCGCAGATCGACAGTATTTGCATGTGGACTTACTGCGCGTTGCGAACTAACGCACCAACAATCCCACTCGCTCTTACAGTACTATTACATTTGCAACAGTGAGAGAAACTCATCACGAGTTTTTTGTTCGCTGCGGAATGTACCCAGCATGGCCGATGTCTTCATCACCGAATTTTGTTTCGCCACACCGCGCATCATCATGCACATATGCCGCGCTTCAATAATCACGCCCACTCCCTCGGCGTGGGTGACGGTCATAATGGTCTCTGCTATTTGCGCGGTCAGTGACTCCTGTATCTGCAAGCGCCGCGCGAAGACATCAACGATGCGCGCTACCTTTGACAGCCCCAGCACTTTGCCGGTAGGAATGTAGGCTACGTGGCATTTACCGATGAAAGGCAATAAGTGGTGCTCGCACAGTGAGTATAACTCTATGTCCTGCACCAGGATCATCTCGCTGGATTCGGAGGGGAATAGGGCGTCATTGACCACATCATCAACTGACTGCGCATATCCCTGGGTCAGGAATTCGAAGGCCTTGGCCGCACGCTTTGGTGTATCCAATAGACCCGGGCGGTTGAGGTCTTCCCCGACCGCCTCGATTATTTTTGCCCAGTGTTGTTCCAAAAGAGCGACTCCAAAACGATCTTGACGCGGTGGTCAGGTAAGCGGCGATAGTAACAATCCGTTGCTGGCAAGGCAAACGGCACTCCGGCTGCCTTGGCACTGTAACTGTCAACCGTGAATCGGGTACACTTTGGCCATGAGTCCCAGCAAATCCTTCAGTGATCTTCCGCAAACCGTAGGGCAAGCCCTGCAGTATTGTAGTGACGCACTGGAAAACAGTGATGCCTACTTTGGTCACGGGACGGATAACGCCTGGGATGAGGCAGCCGCCCTGGTGCTGGCCAGCGCTGAATTGCCATTTGATTGTGATGATGGCGTGTTGTCCCGACCTTTGCACGAGAAGGCCAGGGCCCGGCTGCAGGAGCTGTTGCAGCGGCGCATCACAGAACACCTGCCGCTGCCTTATTTATTGGGCCGAGCCTGGTTTGCGGGTCTGGAGTTTTGCTGTGACCCGCGTGCCATCATCCCGCGTTCTCCGATCGCTGAACTTATCCTGGGCGGATTTCAGCCTTGGTACAGTGGTCCTGCCCCGACCCGGATACTGGATTTGTGCTGCGGCGGCGGCTGTATCGGCCTAGCGGCTGCGCATTACTTTCCCGAGGCTCACGTCGATTTACTGGATATCGATAACGCGGCTCTGGACTTGGCACGGGAGAACGCTACATTGCTCGGCCTTGAAGGCCGGGTCACGATCCTGCAATCGAATCTGTTCGAGGCAGTGGCTGGGCAGCGCTATGACTTGATTCTGAGCAATCCACCCTATGTTGATGCGGCTGATCTGGCCGCCATGCCCGCAGAGTTTCGCCATGAACCAGATCACGCGCTGGGTTCTGGTGCTGACGGGCTGGACTTGACCCGTCGCATATTGCCCGCAGCGCGAGCATTTCTTCGTGACACCGGTTTGCTCATCGTAGAGGTCGGTAATAGTTGGAGCACGCTGGAGGAAGCCTATCCACAAGTGCCATTTACCTGGGTAGAGTTTGAACATGGTGGGGAAGGTGTGTTCACGCTTACCGCGCAAGAGTTGCAGGATTACGCCGCAAGCTGGCATGAATAGGCCTATAATGAACGGCTTTGATACGATACGAAGAGAAATCACGAGAGCACTATGGCAGGAAATTCAATCGGCAAACTATTTACGGTAACCAGCTTCGGGGAAAGTCATGGTCCCGCACTGGGTTGCATCGTCGACGGTTGCCCTCCAGGGCTGGCGCTGGACGCCGCTGATATGCAACATGATCTGGATCGGCGCAAACCGGGTACTTCGCGGTTTACCACGCAGCGCCGCGAGGCGGACGAAGTACGCATTCTGTCTGGCGTATTTGAGGGTGTGACAACCGGGACACCGATTGGGCTGATCATTGACAATACCGACCAGCGCTCCAAGGATTACTCTGACATCAAAAACACCTTTCGTCCGGCCCACGCGGACTATACCTACAACCAGAAATACGGCTTTCGGGATTACCGCGGTGGTGGCCGCTCGTCTGCGCGAGAAACCGCAATGCGAGTTGCCGCTGGCGCCATCGCGAAAAAATACTTGTTCACGCGTTACGGCATATTGATACGCGGGTATCTAGCGCAGTTGGGTCCCATCGTGGCGCAGCGCCTGGACTGGGATGCGGTAGATACCAATGCGTTCTTTTGCCCCGATGTGGACAAGGTGGCGGAAATGGAGGCGTACATGGCTGCCCTGATAAAGAGTGGGAATTCCATTGGTGCCCGCATTAACGTGGTTGCCAGTGGTGTTATGCCTGGATTGGGTGAGCCTGTATTCGATCGTCTGGATGCCGATATTGCCAGTGCGATGATGGGCATCAATGCGGTCAAGGGTGTGGAAATCGGCGCAGGATTTGCGGCCATCGAGCAGTCGGGTAGTGAGCACAGGGATTTGCTGACTCCCGAGGGATTCGTTGGGAACAACGCCGGTGGCATTCTCGGTGGTATTAGCAGTGGTCAGGACATCACGGTCAGCCTGGCGCTAAAGCCCACCTCCAGCATACGCTTGCCGGGGGCATCCATCGATGTCAGTGGCAAGGCAACGGAGGTCGTGACCACTGGCCGACACGATCCCTGTGTTGGCATTCGAGCCACTCCGATTGCAGAGGCAATGCTCGCCATCGTGCTGATGGACCATGTGTTGCGTCACCGGGCGCAGAATATGGATGTGCAGTCCGCTACCCCGGTAGTGCCGGCTGCTGCACCGCGGAAATAGACGCAGCGCTTTCTTCTACTCCAGATCGAGCTCAAGTGTCATGTGATTGGCGATCTCGTCCAGCGTGTCGGCGAGGTCATCCATGTCAGTGCCTTCGGGTATCCATGCGACAATGCGAGCGCTGAAAATCATTTCTGCGCTCATCGGTGCACTGCTCACCTGGCTGTCCATCTCAAGTACATTGACGTTGCGCTGCGCCAGCGCGCGAGAGACCTCCCGCACGATGCCCGGGCGATCGGGACCCAGTACTGTAAGTGTGATATCGCGCCCGGCAACGGGCGGACTTTTCTCGCTGGTGGCAGTCACGCGAACGCTGAGCCCGCTGGCGGCCAGAGCACTGAGCTCGGCTTCCAGGGCCGGGCCACCATCTGCTGGCAGGGAGACCAGGATCAACCCGGCGAATTTTCCGCCGAGTTGGGAGAGCCTGCTTTCGTGCCAGTTGCCACCGTTGCTTTCGATGACGCTGGACAGCCGCTCGACCAGTCCCGGGCGGTCTTCACCGACGAAGGTGACGATGTAGGAAGTTTTTACCATTTTCGCTCCACATTAGCAGGCCCAGACCGTATATTAGCGCGCAACGGTCTCCACCAGAAGGAGCAGACCCAGATCATGGCGCAATTTGTTGCGGTACCCCCCAAGCAGCTGCAGACTGATGTGCTGCAGGCCCTGCTGGAAGACTTTGCCAGCAGGGACGGAACCGATTACGGTGAGAGGGAGTCCACATTGGCTGAAAAGGTCGAACGCTTACAGCGCCAGTTGCACGCCGGTGAGCTGCATATTTTGTACGAGATTGACAGTGAACAGTGGGACCTGGTGCCGCGCGCGCAGGCAGAACTGTTTCTTACCAGCTGATACTCCCTGTCCATGTTGCTAAAACCCGATTACATACTGGACGCCACCGGCCTGTTTTGTCCGGAGCCGGTGATGTTGCTGCATAATCGGATCCGCGATATGGCCGTTGGTGAAACCGTGCAGGTATTGGCCACCGATCCCTCCACTGGGCGCGACATACCGCGATTTTGCGTCTTTCTGGGCCATGATCTGTTGCACCAGGAGCAGGTGGGTGACCAGTATCGGTATGTGCTGCGCAAACAGGATTCGCACTAGTGGGCACTGCCCAGGGCAAGCCTTTGTCCCCACCGCAGGCATTCCTCGCGGCGCGAGTGGAGCGGGTCTTTAGCGATTGCTTCGCGCAGCGCTACAGGACACGACTGTGCGGCGGCGCTGACGAGCCGCTGTACCAACCCGCGCAGTCTCCCGCTGGCTATCATATCTTGTCGTATCGTGGTGATCACTTTGCCAGTGCGTTGCATGAGGTTGCCCACTGGTGCCTTGCTGGTGAGCGGCGCAGGCAATTACCTGATTTTGGTTACTGGTACACTCCCGACAGCCGCAATGTCGAGCAGCAACATGCCTTTGAGGCAGTGGAAGGAAAACCTCAGGCCATTGAGTGGTTTTTCTCACGGGCATGTGCATACCGCTTTCAGGTGAGTGCCGACAACCCGGACCTCGCTGGTGTTGGATTACTGGATGTCGCTGCATTTCAGCGCGCTGTACTGGCGCAATCTCGCGCCTGGCAAAAGCAGGGCTTGCCGACCAGGGCTGGTGTATTTTATACAGCGCTCTGCCGTGAATTTGGCACTGCCATTGCGGTCACTGAAATTGGTTTCACCCTGGCCGAGTTTGCCGGTTGAACAGCTTAGCTGAGCGAATTGCGCGGTGAGTCTGAGGATACTGGCGGATGAGAATATTCCCGCTGTCGAACATTACCTCGGTGCTCTCGGCTGCGTGCAGCGCGTCAATGGAAGAACACTTGCGCGAGCACAGCTGGAGGAAGTGGACGTTCTGCTGGTCAGGTCAGTCACGTGCGTGGATGAAGCGCTGCTACAGGGCAGCCCGGTTAAGTTTGTGGGTACCGCGACCAGCGGCTTCGATCATATCGACCAGGATTACCTGCAGGAGCGCGGCATAGCGTTTGCCTATGCGCCAGGCTCCAATGCTAATTCGGTCGTGGAATATGTGCTTGCTGCAGTCGCCGCCGTCAACGACAAGCTGGAACAGTTGCTGGCCGGGGGGAGCGTCGGCATTATTGGTTACGGGATAATTGGCAAAGCCGTCGCGGCGCGCCTTGCAGCGCTGGGTATCACCTACCGAATTTTCGATCCCTGGCTGGACCAGAACGCCATACCGCACGCCGCCGACCTGCACAGCGTCCTCGACTGTGATGTGGTCACCCTGCATCCCGAATTGAGCACTGCGTTGCCGTGGCCGAGTCATCATCTGTTGGGAGCGGCGCAATTGCAGCGTCTACGCCCCGGCGCCTTGCTTATCAACGCCAGTCGCGGTGCCGTCGTGGACAACGCGGCGCTCCTGACACTGCTGGACAGCGGACGTGGACCGAATGTTGTGCTGGATGTCTGGGAGGGCGAGCCGGAAATTGACGCTGCCCTCTTGCGCGCAGTGACGCTGGGCACGGCCCATATCGCCGGCTACAGCCTGGATGGAAAATTGTTAGCAACGCGCATGTTGAGCGACGCAGTGACAGCCTTTGCGCAACTGCCAGCACCCTCCATAGTGAGTCCGGTGGCAGCGACCGCATCGCTCCCCGTGCCTGCAGGCATGACCGGTGCCGGACTGATCAGGCATCTCGTGCAATCGGCCTACGATATTCACCTTGATGATGCCCTGTTGCGCCAGGCCCTGCTGGAGGCTCCCTCCACCGCTGCTCGTGGCCCGCGTTTTGATCTGCTGCGTAAGTCCTATCGTGAGCGCCGTGAGCTGGCGGGTTCCTCGGTCTGCGGGCCATTGCAGTCTGGACAGTTGGCCGTGGCGCGGGCGCTGGGTTGTATCCCTGTCTCATCCGGCGCACACGCATGAGCGCGGTGTTACATATCGGTCTGATAATCAATCCACTGGCGGGCATTGGAGGTCGTCTGGCGTTCAAGGGCAGTGATGGTAGTGAGGTGCGCGATCTGGCGGCAACATTGCCGCCTGCGCATAGACACCGCGCCCGTGAACGCACTGTGCGTGCCCTGCGCTTGCTTGCGGGATTGCCGCAGTCGCCGCGCTTTACCTGTTGGGCAGGTGAGATGGGAGAGCGGGCGTTGCAGGACATGGACTTTGCTACACAGGTGCTTGGCAGTGTGAGTGCCGGTTTAACCACTGCCCTGGATACGCAACAGGCCACACAGGCGTTGTATGCGGCAGGTGTGGATATCATTCTTTTTGCCGGGGGTGACGGCACTGCGCGCGATATTTATGACGTTGTGGGTACGCACTGCCCTGTGCTGGGTATTCCCGCGGGCGTAAAAATGCACTCGGGTGTCTTTGCCGTATCTCCGGAGGCGGCGGGCGAGATTTTGCTGCGGCTGGCACAGGGTGGGTTGGTCGGCGTCAGCGCCCAGCAGGTACGTGATATTGATGAGGAGGCTTTTCGCCACGATGTGGTACGCAGTCGTTTCTATGGTGAGCTGCTGGTACCTGGCGCGGCGGATTTTTTGCAACATACCAAGATCGGGGGGCGTGAGGATCCGCATCTAGCAGCCGCTGATATTGCGGCCTGGCAGGTCGAAACCATGGCAGCCGGACACACCTACCTGATCGGGCCCGGCTCGACCACCGCGGCCATCATGCAACAACTGCATCTACCCAATACGCTGCTGGGCGTGGATGTGGTGCGCGACGGTAAACTGGTCGCGGCTGATACCGATGAGGAGCGCCTTCTGGACCTCGTGGCAAAGGCTCCAGGTCCCACACACATTGTGGTCACATCCATCGGCGGGCAGGGCCATCTCTTTGGACGCGGCAACCAGCAATTCTCTCCTGCGGTGATTCGAGCCGTGGGGCTGGGCAATATCCTGATTGTGGCAGCGAAATCCAAGATTACGGGACTGGAGGGTCGCCCCCTATTGGTCGATACCAACGATGTGGCACTGGACCTCGCACTGTGTGGTTTGCACACGATAACCACCGGTTATGCCGATCAGGTGCTCTATCGCGTCAGCACGATGTAGGGTGTAGGCTATGGCTTCAATGGATTCCAGCGAGAACGGTGCAATGCACGACGATGAAAAATGGCGTGACCAACTGACTCCGCAGGAGTTTCACGTGTGTCGTGAAAAGGGCACTGAGCGTCCCTTCAGTGGGGAGTACTGGGATTGTACGAAGGAAGGTGTCTACCACTGCCGCTGCTGCGGTGAACGACTTTTCCTGTCGGACAGCAAGTTTGACGCAGGCTGCGGATGGCCCAGTTTTTTTGCACCGGCAGATGCCGAGGTGATTCAGGAAGTGCACGATCACAGTCACGGCATGCGACGCACGGAAGTCATGTGCAAGGCCTGTGGCGCCCATTTGGGACATGTTTTCCAGGATGGTCCCGCGCCCACTGGTTTACGTTATT
This sequence comes from Haliea sp., assembly GCA_031414375.1. Taxonomy (GTDB): domain Bacteria; phylum Pseudomonadota; class Gammaproteobacteria; order Pseudomonadales; family Halieaceae; genus Marimicrobium. Next base: position 274 of record JANNVJ010000115.1, on the reverse strand, counting down.
GCATCAACAGTTTGTCGATCAAGCTGCAGCAGGATAAGGAATAAGACTGGAGCGGGAAATCGGGTTCGAACCGACGACCTCAACCTTGGCAAGGTTGCGCTCTACCAACTGAGCTATTCCCGCGTATCAGGCACTTGATGAATGGCGTCCCCTAGGGGGTTCGAACCCCTGTTACCGCCGTGAAAGGGCAGTGTCCTAGGCCACTAGACGAAGGGGACGCAGCGGTCTCCATCAAGAGGCGCGCATTGTAGGAAGACAGGGCGATTGCGTCAAG
>JANNVJ010000114.1:0-64927 GCA_031414375.1 Haliea sp. | reverse complement strand
GAGCCGGCCGACTTCGAGCATGGCGTGGCCTCCGGCGATCCACTCACGGATCGAGTCATTATCTGGACCCGGGTCACTCCCGAGGCGCAGGGACGCGTCAGGATTGCGTGGGAAATCGCGACCGATGCGAGTTTTACCACCATCGTCGCCAATGGCGATGGCGTCACCAGCGCTGACGTGGACTACACCGTAAAGGTCGATGTGGAGGGTCTGTCGCCTGCCACGCGCTATTACTATCGGTTTATGACAGGCGACAAGACATCCCCCGTGGGCAAAACTCGCACCCTGCCAGAGGGGACCGCAGAGACAGCCAGTTTTGCGGTGGTGTCATGCTCCAATTACCCCGCCGGATTTTTCAATGTGTACCGCGAAGTTGCCAACCAGGAACTCGATGCCGTGCTGCACTTGGGGGATTACCTCTACGAGTACAGTTCGACCGGCTACGCCAGTGCGCGCGCCGAGGAATTCGGCCGCGTGGTGGAACCGGCCAATGAAATCCTGACGCTTAGCGACTATCGCATTCGCTACGCCTTGTACCGCCGCGATGTAGACCTGCAGGCAGCGCATGCGGCGCACCCCTTCGTTGTGGTGTGGGACGACCACGAGGTGGCCAACGATACCTGGAAGGACGGCGCGGAAAACCACGACCCTGCGACAGAAGGCAGCTTCATCGAGCGCAAAATGGCGGCGCTACAAGCCTGGCACGAATGGCTGCCAGTGCGGCCGCGTACCAGCATGAACGACATCATCTATCGCCGTTTCCAGTATGGCGATCTGCTGGATCTGCTGATGCTGGACACGCGTGTCGTTGGCCGCGATGAGCAGGTGCTCTACGGTGACAGTGCCACCGGCGGCATTATCAATGTGGAAGATGCACGAGCCCGCTTTGGCGATAGCAACCGCACGATCTTGGGCAGCGACCAGCTGGGCTGGCTGCGCGAGCAGTTGACCCAGAGCAGCGCGCAATGGCAGGTGCTGGGACAGCAGGTGCTGATGAGCCGCTACCAGCTGCCCTCGCCCATCCTGGAGTCACTGGATCCGGGCATCTCCCCTGCTAATCCGCGGTTGGCTGAGGGCACCGCTGCGGTGGTGGCGGCTGTCACCGCGAAAAGCACCCCGGTGGACGCGCGCACACCCGAGCAAATCGCGCTGCTGGCGTCGGCCATTCCCTACAACCTGGATGCCTGGGATGGTTACGAATTCGAGCGCGATGAGTTGCTGGCCTTCGCGCAGCAGTTGGGCTCCAAACTGGTGGTGCTGGCGGGCGACACACACAATGCGTGGACGTCACAGCTGACCACTACCGACGGCAAAATCGCCGGTGTGGAATTCGGCGCCACCAGTGTCAGCTCACCGGGCTTGGACGTTATTCTGGGCGCTGGCGCCGCCGCCGCGTTCAGCCCACTGGTGACGACCCTGGTGGATGATCTGGTCTATGCCAATCTGGTCGGCCGGGGTTATCTGCACATGGCGTTCACGCGCGAGACCGTCGTGGCCAGCCACCGCTTTATTACCACGATAGACTCTACCGACTACACGGTGGATGAGGCAGCGACGAAGTCGTTTACCGTCAATCGGGGGGATATGTTGGTGTCTTGATGTGGGGTGCGCGCTGCCGGGAGTGATCTCGGCAGTGTGCATTAAACGTGAGCCTTGCTTGAGTCTGCGGCTTACTACTCCGGCAGCCGAACCACCAACTTGCCCTGGTTCGAACCATCGAACAGCCTGAGAAACGTCGGCAAAACATTATCCAGCCCGTCGACCACTTCCTCGCGATACTTGATCTCCCCTGCCATCACCCACTGCGCGAGTTGGCCAATGCCCTCGCCAAAGCGATCCAGGTAATCGAGCACGGTAAAACCCTGCACGGTCACGCTCTCGGCAACCAGTTGCCACAGGTTGGTCGGGCCCGGTGCGTTGGGCACGTTGTAGGTGGAGATCCAGCCACACACAGCCACCCGAGCAAATTTATTGAGGCACATCAGTGTCGCATCGAGAATCTCGCCGCCCACGTTGTCGAAGTACACATCCACACCAGCCGGACAGGACTTTTGAATCGCCGCGACATAATCACCGCAGGTCTTGTAGTTGATGGCAGCATCGAAGCCCAGTTCATCGGTGAGCCAGCGACACTTGTCATCACTCCCCGCCATACCAACCACGCGGCAGCCTTTCATCTTTGCAATCTGTCCGACAATGGAGCCTACCGCTCCGGCTGCAGCGCTTACCAGCACGGTCTCCCCTGCTTTGGGTTTACCGACTTCCAGCAATCCGAAGTACGCGGTAAGGCCGGTGGGGCCCAGCGCGCCGAGAAAAGTGCTCAGGGGAATGCCCGCGTTTTCATCCAGCTTATTGAGAGTAACTCCCTGCACTGTGGTGTACTGCTCCCAGCCACCCATCGTCATGGCGACATCGCCCACGACATAGTCCGGGCTGTTGCTGCGTACGACGCGGCCGATGACCGAGCTGCGCACCGCATCGCCCAGCTTGATCGGTTCTATGTAGTTCGGGTCATCACCCATCCAGCCGCGAATGGCCGGGTCCAGAGAAATATAGAGATTGCGCAGCACCACCTCGCCTGCGGCGGGGTCAGGCACGGGAACATCCCGTGCGGGTACATTGGTGGCATCGGGTTCCCCCACGGGACGTGACGCCAGATAGTACTGGCGATTTATCAGAGTTGTCATGCGCGCAACATACCGGTTCCCAAAAAATCAGTCAACCCTGATTGTTTTAAAACCCTCACTCTGCTACTGTTCCGGGGCTTCCCACTAACCACACAATGCCGCCTTCAGGCAGGATTCCGTCATGACCGTACTCATCGCCGGCACCGTTCATCTCCCCGTCGGGGCCCGTGAAAAAGCGCTGGCCGAAACGGCGCAGCTGGTGGTGGATACCCGCACCCAACAAGGCTGCCTTGCGTATGTGTGGTCGGCAGACCCGACCTCTGCAACGCGGGTGTGCGTGTTTGAGAAGTGGGCATCGGTCGAGGATCTGGCGGCGCACCTGGCAGGGCACTATTACGCAGGCATGCTGGCAGCCCTGGGCAACTATGGCATCACCGATCCGCAGGTTGCCAAATACAAAGTCGCGTTGGAAGAGCCGGTATACGATCCGCAGGGCAAGCCACGGGCTGATTTTTTTACCGCGTGAACAGCGGCACCATTTACCAGACAGAGGAGTACAAAGTATGACGCGTAAAACGATTAAGACCTACTGTCGCTTCTGTCACGCCTACTGTCCCATGGAGGCAACGGTTGAGGACAACCGGCTGATCGCCCTGGAGCCCGATACCAGCAATGAAATTTACGGTGGCTACACCTGCATCAAGGGGCGACAACTGATCGAACAGATCGATCACCCTACCCGCCTGCAACAGTCACAGAAAAAACAGACGGACGGCTCGTTCGCCGCTATCGGCAGTGAACAGGCCATGGATGAGATCGCCGTGCAACTGCAGGCCATACTGGAAAAATATGGCCCGCGCAGTATCGCCAGCTACAACGGCACCTACTCCTATCAGAACTCTGCCGCGCACGACGTTGCGCGCGCCTTTCACGCCGCCATTGATTCGCCCTCTTACTACACCAGTGTCACCATCGACCAACCGGCCAAGGTTGCCATCGGGCCCACGCGGATGGGTTGGTGGAACGGCGGTAGCCACATGTGGAATGACTCTGACGTGGCCTTGATCATCGGTAACAACACGCTGGTCTCGCACTTTTCGATACCCGGCGGCATCCCCTCGTTCAGCCCGAGCAATGCCCTGCGCGCGGGCAAGAAGCGCGGTATGAAAGTTATCTGTATCGACCCGCGCGTGACCGAAGTTGCCAGCCGCTCCGACCTGCACCTACAGGTGCGCCCGGGACAAGACGCAGCCGTGGTAGCCGCCATCATTGCGGTGATACTCGCAGAAGACCTGCACGACAAGGACTTTTGTGCACAGCACAGCGAAGGGCTAGAGCAACTCAAGGCGCAAACACTGCGCTTTACGCCGGAGTCGGTCGCCGCCGCTGCGGGCATTCCTGCCAGCCAAATTATCGAAGCAGCACGACTGTTCGCCGCCGGACCGCGCGGTACAGCAGTTACCGGCACGGGACCAGAGATGGGGCCGCACCCCAACCTGTTGCAGCACCTGGTGCAATCATTGAACGCGATCTGCGGGCGCCACTATCGTGAGGGTGAACGTCTGCCCAACCCCGGTGTACTCACGCCCGCCGGCCCGCGCGCGGCAGAAGCCACCGGGCCACAGCCACAGTGGCTGACCGATGGCGTGAAGAGCCGTGTGTCGAAGGATATCTGTGAAACCACTGTGCTCTCGCCCTACGGGCCACTGAAGGAAATGCCGACTGCCGTCATCAGCGATGAAATGCTGCTAGCAGGTGAGGGTCAGATCAAGGCGCTGATTTGTGTGGGCGGCAATCCCCTGCTGGCCTGGCCTGATCAGGAGAAAGCGCACCGGGCGCTGGCGGGACTGGACCTGTTGGTTTGCATCGACCTGAAAATGTCTGCCACCGCGCAGATGGCCGATTATGTGCTGGCACCCAAACTGTGTCTGGAGCGCGAGGACGTTACCCTGCTCACCGACATCTGGCACGACCAGCCCTACAGCCAGTACACCAAAACCGTGGTGGAAGCGCAGGGCGACAAAATCGAGGAGTGGGAATTTTTCTGGGCGGTGGGCAAGCGCATGGGGCTTGCGATGAGCATGGCCAACGGGCCCATCGACATGCAAAACAAGCCGAGTAAATTCGAGTTGCTGGCGAATATCACCAAGGGTTCACGCGTACCGCTGCAGGACATTTACAACACCGAGGGCGGCAAGGTGTTCGACGTACCGGATGTGATTCTCGGTCCCGCCAATCCCGAAACCGCCGGGCGTTTGCAACTCTATCCGCCCGGGCTGGAACAGGAACTCGCGGCGGCGTTTCACGATTTGAGCGCAGCGAGCAGCAAGGACTACCCGCTGCTGTTGATCAGTCGCCGCATGAAAAACACCTATAACTCTACCGGGCCCGAGTTGAGCCTGCTGAAACGTAAAGGCACTACCAACCCGGCGTTCATGCATTCGCAAGAGCTGGCCGCACTGCACATAGCCGATGGTGAGATTGTTGAAGTGCACTCGCGCCACGGCGCCATTCCCGCGGTCGCCACGGCCAGTGACGATATCAGGCCCGGGGTGATCTCCATGTCGCACTGCTGGGGCGGCTCGCCCGATCCCAAAGCCAAATCCGATGAAAAGATCCGTGACATCGGCAGCAACACCAACCGCCTGATTGATAACCGGGAAAATGCAGAGAGATATTCGGGCATGTGCCGACAGAGCAGCATACCGGTGGCAGTGAGAAAATTGGAGTAAGACCCATGAGCGACCACAAACCCTTTCGGTTTTCACTGCAAAGTTTCAATACGGATTCTCCGGCCAACTGGCGCCAGCTGATTGCCAAAACGGAAGACCTGGGATATTCCACCTTCTTCCTCGCCGATCACTTTCTCAGCGCCGGGCCAGCCCTCGATAGCACGTACCACCCACCGCAAATGCTGGCCGCCGTGCCCGCGATTGCCATGGCGCTGGAACAAACCACCACATTGCGCGTCGGATGTCGCGTCTTTTGCAATGACTACCACCACCCGATCATCCTGGCCAAAGAAGCGGCCACCATGGACTACCTGTCTGGTGGGCGACTGGAGTTCGGCATCGGTGCAGGCTGGATCAAGAATGAATACGAGGCGGTCAACCTGCCATTTGACGAATTCCCGCAGCGCTTCGAGCGCTTCGCCGAATTTGTACACGCCTACAAAGCTTTCATGTCGGGCGAGCCGTTGGAGATCGCCGGCGATTTTATTCGTTGGTCGGGATTCCACGGCACGCCCTCCCCCGCACAGAAGCCCTACCCGCCTTTGATGATTGGCGGCGGTAGCAAGAAAATTCTGCAGTTTGCCGGACAGGAAGCGGACATTGTCAGCCTGAATTTCAATAATCGCGCTGGCATGCTGGGCCCCGACGGCATGAACTCGGGGCTGGCCGAGGCGACCGCGAAAAAAATCGACTGGATAAAAAGTGGTGCCGGTGCGCGTTTTAAAAATATAGAACTGGAAATCGGCGCCTACAACACCATCATCACCGACCATCCGCAACCGACTGCGGAGGCCATCGGCAACGCCTTGGGTATGAGCCCACAGGACATACTCAGCCACCCACACTGCCTGATTGGCAGTGTCGATTTCATCTGTGACGAATTGCAACGCCGCCGCGAAGCGTACGGTATTTCGTATATTGCAGTGCTGGACGACGGACAAAACAACATGGCGGAAGCCTTCGCTCCTATTGTTGCCCGCCTTGCCGGCAAGTAGACTGCGCCCACACTTAACCAGGAGAATTTACAGCTCATGCTAACACTTACCGATCCGACCCTGCTGCGATCACAACTGTACATCGACGGCAAATGGGTTGACGCCGACAACGGTGCCACCATGGGCGTATTCAATCCCGCTACCAAAGAAGAAATCATTGCTATACCCAACGCGGGTGCTGCGGAAACCCGGCGCGCCATCGAAGCAGCCGACAGGGCGTTCAATAGCTGGAAAAATGTGGTGGCAAAAGAACGCTCGGCCATCCTCAAGCGCTGGTTCGCACTGATCATGGCCAACCAGGAAGACCTCGCCCAATTGATGACCGCTGAGCAGGGTAAGCCTCTGGCCGAATCCCGCGGTGAGGTGGCGTATGGCGCTGCCTTTGTCGAGTGGTTCGCCGAAGAAGGCCGACGCATTTACGGCGACACCATCAGTGCCAACAATCCCAACCAGCGCATTATCACCCTGAAACAACCGGTGGGCGTGGTGGCTGCAATTACACCGTGGAACTTTCCCATCGCCATGATCACGCGCAAGGTGGCTCCGGCACTCGCTGCCGGGTGTACTGTCGTATTGAAACCGGCCACCGAAACACCGTTGTGCGCTCTGGCTCTGGCTGCACTGGGTGAAAAAGCCGGTATTCCCGCCGGAGCGTTCAGCGTCGTCGCTGGCAACAATGCACGGGCTATCGGCGGTGAAATGACCGGCAATACCATCGTGCGCAAGCTGACCTTCACCGGCTCCACCGAAATCGGCAAGGTGCTGATGGCGCAGTGTGCCGGCACCGTGAAGAAAACCTCCATGGAATTGGGCGGCAATGCGCCCTTTATCATATTCGATGACGCTGACCTGGATGCCGCCGTGGTTGGCGCCATGGCGTCCAAGTACCGCAACGCCGGTCAGACCTGCGTATGCGCTAATCGCATCCTGGTGCAGGAATCGGTGTTTGACGCCTTCGCTGAGAAACTGGTCACCGCAGTGAAAGCGCTGAAGATGGGTAACGGCGCCGATGAGGGCGTGACGGTCGGCCCGCTGATCAACGACGCGGCCTTTGAGAAAGTCAGCGCCATCGTCAATCAAGCCACTGCCAATGGTGCCAAAGTATTAATAGGGGGCAAAGGCAGTGAAGCCTCCGGACAGAATTTCTACGAGCCCACCGTACTGGTGAATGTCAACGACACCATGGACGTGTACAATGAAGAAATCTTCGGCCCCATTGCGCCGCTGTTCAAATTCAAGACAGAGGAGGAGGCGATCCGCATCGGCAACGACACACCCTTTGGACTCTCCGCCTACTTTTACTCCCGCGACATTGGGCGCATCTGGCGGGTGGCCGAGGGTCTGGACTACGGCATCGTCGGCATCAATGAGGGCATGATCTCGACCGAGGTCGCCCCGTTCGGTGGGGTGAAGGAATCCGGCATCGGCCGCGAGGGCTCCAAGTACGGTATCGATGATTACCTGGAGATCAAATACCTCTGCATGGGAGGCGTGCAAAACTAATGTCCAGCAAACCGGAAACTGCTGTAAAGGCCAGACTCACCGAAGATTCCGGTGAGGACATCAGTTGGCAGGCGCAAAAAAGCGCCATGACCCGCGACCGCATTCTGGACGCGGCGATCAGCTGCTTCGTGGAGCTGGGCTACACCAACGTCACCACGGCCAAGGTGGCCAGCTCGGCGGGCGTTTCACGCGGTGCCATGTTGCACCACTTTCCGTCCAAGACCGAACTGATCCAGGCGGCTGTTGAGTATCTGCACGACAAACTGCTGGAGGATTACACCCAGCGTGTTTCCGCTATTCCGGCGGCATTGAAGGGCAAAAAACGTCGCCGCGCTGGTATCGATGCCTATTGGGATCATCTCACCGGCGACCTGTTCGTGGTCTACCACGAACTGTGCGTGGCCAGTCGTACCGACCCGGAACTTCAATCCATCCTGGAAAACTCGCAGCTGTTGTTTGAAGAGCACGTGCGCGAATCCAACACCAATTTATTTGCAGAGTGGCAGGATCGCGGTGACCGCTTCCTGCTGGCGATGGACGTTACCAAATTCATGATGGAGGGTATGGCCGCTGGGCAGCTGATGACCCATCGCGAAGCACGTGTGAAGCGACTCTTGAGCTATCTTTCCGACCGCCTCGAAGAAATATTTGAAGAGGGCGAAGGCAGCACTGCCATCGGGCGCCACTCTGGCGATTAGGACGAGTAAATATCCCCCGGTAAAGCCGATGCTTTAGTTTGTGCGCCGCTCGGCTATCACGCAGCCTTAAGGCTCCTTGAGCCCCCTGCAGGTGCGTTTCATTCAAACCAATGACAACTGCGCTAGGCGTCGATGGATCATGATTGGAGGCTTCGTTGCGGTGTGTGGCTGTGGGCATGCTCCGCTTGCTCAAAGTGCTGAGATATTCGCCGCGGAGCATGCCCACTGCCACTCGCCTGGAATCGCGCATACGTTGCAATTGTCGAGTTCACTGCGCCAGAGTCCCTCCGGGGATAAGGCCTGAAGAGCGAATATCCCAGCCTTCTGAGCGATCAGGCCTTATTCCCGGAGGGACGGTTCGTAAGTGGCACTACCCATAGACATCGGGTGTGCATCAAACCGTTCACGGCTCACTCGCGAGAGTTAGCAGGGGACTTCCGAAATTATCAAACCCTGAGTGCCTTCCCGGCAAAGCCGGGGGATATCCCTTTGTACTAGCGCGGCGTGTGCGCATTGACCGTCAGGCAGTGCGGGCAGTTGCCAGATCCGCAAATTTCTGCAGGTACCAGGATTCATCCCCGTACAACTTTGCCAAGATCATCAGGCGCTTGTAATGGTGGCCGACGCACAGCTCATCGGTCATACCAATGCCACCGTGCAACTGCACGGCCTGCTGTGCCACAAACCTGCCTGCCTCTGATATCTTCACCTTGAGTGCGGCGCACGCCGCTGTTGCCTCATTGCTATTGGCATCGATCTGGATAGCCGCATTGAGTAACAGTGAACGTGTTTCCTCCACCTTCAAATACATGTCTGCCATGCGATGCTGCAAAGCCTGGAACTTGCTGATGGGCTGGCCAAACTGCTCGCGGGTCTTCGTGTACTCTACCGTGGCGTTCAGCAGCGCCTGCATCGCACCCAATGCTTCGCCGCCCAGGGCGACAATCGCGGTATCGATCACTGCTTCCATCAACGGCAGGCCCTGATCGACCATGCCCAGCACTTGTCCTGCACTCAGTTGCACACTGCTCAGCTTAATATGCGCCCCGCCACTGCCATCCACAGCAACAAAGTTGTCACGCGTCACACCGGTTGCATTCGCATCCACGATAAAGAGGGTGATACCTGCCCTGTCGCCCGCTGCGCCGTTGGTGCGCGCACAGACGATGAGTTGGTCGGCGCAATGTGCATTCAGCACCGCATACTTTTCACCGTTAAGGAGGTACGCATCACCTGCGCGTCGGGCGGTGGTCGCCACTCTGGCCAGATCGTAGCCGCCGTTGCGTTCGGCGCAGGCAAACGCCCACTGGGCACTGCCATCGATGATCGCAGGGATGTACTGCTGCTGTTGCTGTACACTGCCACCGCGCTGTAACAATTCCCCGCAGGTGACTACCGTCGACAGGAACGGCTCACGCACCAGGCCCTTACCCAATGCCTCTGCCACCACCATCAGGTCGGTCGCACCGCCGCCAATGCCACCCAACTCCTCGCTGAAGGGAATGGACAGCCAGCCGAGCTCGGCAAATTGCTGCCAGGCAGCGCTGTCAAAGCCCTGTTCAGTTCTGCTCAGTGCGCGATGACGCTCCACCGTACAATGCTCACGAACGTATTTGTCGACGCTATCACGCAGTAACACCTGCTCTTCACTAAGGGAAAAATCCACGGTCAGACCTGTCATTGAGTTGTGTTGGGGGTGTCCGCAGGCCAGCGCCAAGGGCGACCGGAGCGGGCTGCCATGCTAGCAAAGCGCCTATAGCAAAACAATCAGTCCCTACTGTTTTATTCCAGTTCGAATTGACCTAGACTCAGCGACACAAAACACGCCCTGCAAACCACACCCAACAGGAACACACATGCCACAACTCAAGCTGAGTGCCGATGAAGTACTGACCACCACCCGCGCAGTGCGCAAGCGCCTGGACTTTGACAGACCGGTAGACATGTCGGTGCTGCGCGACTGTCTTGATATCGCCCTGCAGGCACCCTCCGGCTCCAATTCCCAAGCCTGGCAGTTTGTCCTCGTCACTGACCCGGCCAAGAAGGCGGCCATCGCCGCGCTGTACCTGAAGGCGTTTGACGACTACGAAGCAGGCCCGGCCCAGCCGACCAAACAACATCTGGACGATCCGTCCATGGCGCCTACCCAGGAGCGTGTACTCAGTTCCGCCCGCTACCTGGCCGACAATCTGGCCAGAGTGCCCGCCCTGTTGATTCCCTGCTGCACGCCACGCCCGGATATCCCCGGCCTGCCGCAGGGCGTACTCGCCAGTATCTATGGTTCGATCCTGCCTGCGGTGTGGAGTTTTATGCTGGCAGCACGCGAGCGCGGCCTCGGCACCTGTTGGACCAGCCTGCATCTCACCTATGAAAGCGAAGTCGCTGCGCTGCTGGGTATTCCCGATGACGTCGCGCAGGTCGCACTGATACCCATCGCCTACACCCGGGGTACGGATTTCAAAGCGGCACCGCGCAAGGACCTGGACACCGTGCTGCATACCAATAGCTGGTAGGTCTCAAACACTGCAGAGCAGCTATGTAAGACTGCTCTGGTAGCCGCAACACGATTTGCATTCATATCAGGAAAACACCATGACAAGCATTGCGACCGAACTCGAATACACTGCCGGAGACACACTGTGCAAGGGCATTTACTTCACGCCCACCAAGGCCACCGCGCCTCTGCCAGTAGTGCTCGTGGTGCATGCCTGGGACGGCTGCAACGAGGAAGTGCAGGGCAAGGCTCGCCAACTGGCAGACGCCGGTTATATCGCCTTCGCCATCGATGTCCTGGGCGACGGACGAACGATGACTGATATGGCCGACCTGATGCCGACTCTCTCGCCCTTCCTGCAGGATCGCGCCATGCTGTTGCAACGCATGCAAGGCGCTGTCGCGGCCGCCAAAACCATTCCGGGAGCAGACCTGTCCCGCATGGGGGCAATGGGTTATTGCTTCGGCGGCATGGGTGTACTCGACCTCGCTCGTGCGGGCGGCGAAGGTGTCAAAGGCGTTGTGTCCTTTCATGGCGGACTGGAGGGGAACGCGCTGGATAAGCCCGGGAAGGTTGATGTAAAAGTACTGGTCCTGCACGGTGAGGATGACCCGATGGTGCCGCCCGCGTTGGTGGCGGTGTTCAAAGCCGAGATGAACGCGCAACAGGTGGACTGGCAGCTGCATGCCTACAGCCACACCGTACATGCGTTTACCCGGCCGGCCGCCAACGATCCCATTTTTGGTACGGTCTACAACCCGCTGGCAGATCGCCGCTCCTGGCAGGCGATGCTAAATTTTTTCGACGAGGTGTTGTGAGGCCTGCGCGTGTCTGTTAAACCCATTCCCGCCGCCAGCGAGATCACGCGATTAGAGGGCCACCGCTTTCCCGGTGGCTTTTATACCGTCGCCCACTGGGAAAATTTCCTGCTGACTGAATGCACCGGCGCCGCGCTGCTGCCCGAGGGCATCGTACACCCGGTTGCCCTGTTTCACCTTCCCATCGTTGGCGCAGGCACCTCCATCGCCGAGATGTTTGCCCTGGGGCAGGCGGAGTCCGATCTCTCCATCATGATCGAGAGTTACGACTGGGAGACCTTCCTGCCATTGCGCGAAGAAACCCGCTACTGCATTAACGGTAGCATTACCAGCGCGCAACGCTGCGCAAATGCGCAGGGCAAGCTCTACGATCGCCTCCAATTCTGCTTTGAAGTGCATACCCCCGAACAAGTGCTGGCGGCGCGCACTACCATCGCTTGGCATTACACGAGGAATACGCTGTGAAATTTGCGGTGGGTGACCGCATTCCCGAGTGGGTAATGCCCAGTGTTTCTCCACAGCGCATGTGCACCATGGCGGCGATACTGCGCGATCCCAATCCCCTGCATTGGGATCGCGCTGCAGTGGACTCCCTGCCTTTTGGTCTGGGCAAGCGCACCATCAACCAGGGGCCACTCGGATTGTCCTACATGATCAATATGTTGCACGCCTGGGCGGGGCCGCACTGCCTGCGACGCATCATCATGCGTTTTCCGCAGGTAGTGCTCGACGGCGAGTGTGTCATCGCCCGGGGTAAGATCAACGCGCTACGTGAGGATCAGGGTGTTGCTCTGGCCGACTGCAACATATGGCTGGAGCATGCACAAAGAGGTATATTGCTGGAAGGCACTGCCACCGTCGTGTTGCCTATGTGAGGTTTCGATGACATTGCGTAGACCCTGGCTAGTACTCATTCTCTGCACAATGTTCGCCGCCCCACCCGGTCTGGCAAGCACAGCCTCTCCCGAGGCTCAGGCCCTGATTGCAGAACTGGGGCTCACGCCTTCTACCACACCCATCTCCAAACATCCTGGCTGGCTACCAAAACGCGTGGTGGTCATGCTGATTCCTGCCATGGGTACTGCAGCGCCCGGTTTCGAGCAGGAATTAAAAAGGGTCGCAGGTAGCGTTGATCTGGTGTTCGACCGCTCGGGCAGTTTTATTGTGCCAGCACCGTTACTCGCGGGAACAGACGCGGTAATCGGTATTTGCACACCCCCTCTACTGCAGCAGGCCGATGCGCGCCTGCTGTGGATACACAACTACAGCGTGGGCATGGAGCACTGTACAGGGCTCAGCGAAGCCCAACGACAGCAGCTGGTGTTTAGCAACAACAAGCGCTTGTCCGGACCGGCCATCGCTGAACATGCCATCGCCATGCTACTGGCGCTGACGCACAACCTGCCTGCCTACCAACACGCACAGCGTGAAGGAAAATGGCAAAGAGAGCTCTCTGACACCGTCTCCTTTGGTGAACTCAAGGGTAAAACCCTGTTGGTCGTTGGACTAGGTGGCATTGGCACCGAAATCGCCTGGCGCGCGCACGGCTTGGGGATGCGCGTGATGGCGACACGCAGTTCCTCCCGTGAGGGGCCGGATTTTGTGGAATACGTGGGGCTGCCGGACGAACTTCACACCCTGGCGGGCAAAGCTGATGTCGTTGCGAACGCCCTGCCCCTCACACCCGCGACGACCGGCATTTTCAACAAAGCGTTCTTTACCGCACTAAAACCCGGCGCCATTTTCCTGTCGGTCGGACGCGGCAAAAGCACCGTCACCGGCGACCTTATCGCCGCACTGCAATCGGGCACGCTGTTTGGCGCAGGACTGGATGTGACCGACCCGGAGCCCCTGCCCAAGGACAATCCCCTGTGGCGATTGCCCAACGTCATCATTACGCCGCATGTCTCTGCTGCAGGGGCCGATAGCCCACAGCGCAGCATGATTATCGCGGTGGAAAACCTGCGCAGGTATGTTGCGGGGGAACCGCTGCTGAATGTGGTGGATATGAGTAAGGGGTATTGATGGATATCCCACTGTCACTGTCGACCGGGCGATACACTTAGCTGGTGAATGGCATAATCCCCGTCTGGCGCAATCGTTAACTATAGTTGACACATTTCTATATGCCAACTAGAGTTAACATATGGTCGAAATCCGTAAAACTGCAATATTTGCGAAATGGTTTGCCAGTCTTAAGGATCGAAAAGCAAAGGCTCGAATTCAAGCCCGTATAGACAGGGTCGAGCTAGGAAGTTTTGGCGATGTTGCTGCCGTCGGAGATGGCGTCAACGAGTTACGCATTTTCTATGGTCCCGGCTACAGGGTTTACTTCATTCAACGCGGTGCCGTTGTCGTTATTCTTCTGTCTGGAGGCGATAAGGGATCTCAACAAGCTGATATTGCAAGGGCCAAAGAAATTGCCAGGCAATTGGAGGTATGAATTATGGTTGTTAAAACGACTCGCTGGGATTCAGCAGAACACCTGAAAACCGATGAAGATATTCAGTTGTATCTCGAAGCTTGCATGGAAGAAGCGAGAGATGATCCGGCATTTATTGTCCACGCTTTGGGTGTAATTGCACGCGCCAAGAATATGAGCCAGCTGGCAAGAGACACAGGCTTAACTCGGGAAGGATTATATAAAGCATTTTCACCAGATGGGAACCCAACATTTACGACGGTCGCAAAAGTGGCCAAGGCATTGGGTTTGCAAATTACAGTGCAAACATCCCATTGACATGGCTTCTGACAAATCAACTCCAGAACGCGTTAAAACCCATGCTTGAACTCACTCCCCATAATATCCAGTGCCCTTACTGCGGTGAAGACATTGAGGTTTTGTTAGATTGCTCTGTTGAGCAGCAGAGCTATATCGAAGACTGCCAGGTATGCTGTCGCCCTATCGAATTTAATGTGTCCGTCGACCACGAAGGAGTACCCTACGTCAACGTTGCAAGCGAAAACGAGTAGACCACTTCTAACCTGGACGTGGCGCACGTCCGTTGCAGCAGATCGTTGACGCAAGAGCAATCATGATGAAAATACCCGAGCTCCTTTTTGCATTTTTAAACCCTTGCATACGGTTCGTATTGCGCTCACCACTACACCCTGTTTTAAGTCGCTCTTTAATGCTTATCACCTTTACAGGCAGAAAGAGCAAAAAGGTTTTTACGACGCCTGTTCGGTATGTGTGTGTCGACGACGCCATACGCTGCCTTACATCACAAGATACTTTGTGGTGGCGCAATCTGCGTGGTGGCGCTGCAGTAACGTTGAGAGTTAAAGGTAAGGATATAAGATGCCTGGCAACGGTGATTGAAAACGATCCGCAGAAGGTAAGCGACGCTTTAGTGCATTTTTTGTCGCTCTTTCCGCAAGATGCTGCCTATCAAGACATCCGGCTTAATCGCGATAAGAGTTTAGTCGTTGCCGATTTGGAAAGAGCATCCAACCGGGCGATAGTCGTTGTGGCACAGTTGCATCCATAGACTACCAGGGAGCTGATTAATGGCAATCATACTGATGCCTTTGCCCCGCAACGACTTCGACCCCACGGAGACGGGAGTTCCGTGGCTTGAGCTCACCCGGCGAGGACACCAGGTACGCTTCGCTACACCGGATGGTGGAATTGCCCAGGCCGATCAGCGCATGGTTCACGGTACCGGGCTCGGGCCGTTGAAAGGCATATTGCGTGCAGACGCCAATGGTCGTGCAGCGTATGAAGCCATGACGCGCGACGCATTATTCAACAAGCCGTGGGACTACGATCGAGCACGCCATGAACTAGTCGATGGTCTGTTGCTTCCCGGTGGCCATGCACCCGCCATGCGCATGTACCTCGAATCGACCACGCTGCAAGCCATCGTAGCGCGTGCATTCGAGCGCAACATTCCCATTGGGGCCATCTGCCACGGTGTCGTTCTGGCAGCACGGTCAAAGACGAGCACTGGGCACTCGGTACTGTTTGGCCGCAGGACTACAGCCCTGACCAGAAGTCTGGAGCTCACGGCATGGTCGATGACGGTTGCATGGCTTGGCAATTACTATCGCACGTATCCTGAAACGGTGCAGGCGGAGGTGACACGCAGCCTGCAGACGGCTGCCCACTTCGAAACGGGTCCTCTCGCCATTCGGCGCGATAGTCCCGGACATACTGAGTACGGCTTTACCACCCGCGATGGTAACTATCTGTCGGCGCGCTGGCCCGGGGACGCTCATCGGTTTGCCACGGACTATGCGAGCATGCTTGAATAGAGGGGAACCCTACCTGTTACAGACAAACCACAATGAGCAGGCGCTGCTAGTTGCCTGCCATGGGAGACCACACAATGGATTCAATCGAACGGCGTATCGAAAAGGCCGAGACACTCTGGCATAGCGGTGCCAAGGCAGAGCTCGCTCAGGACTACAGCTTGGCTTACCGCCTGTATACGCAGGCCCACGATGACATCATGGACTGCGCCCGACTACACCAGCACGCACACGTGCAACTGCGGCGGGTCAATCTAAAATTGGGGAATTATACGGAATTGCTGGGAGACTGGTTCTTGCACATTGTCGCGCCGTTGGGCATTTTTGAACTCATTGCGTATCTCGCCAAGACCGACGGCGCAGGCTCGGTTCTGTGCAAACGTAGTGCCTGATCTACACAAGTACGCTGTCATTGGCTCTGCTGCCTTTGGTATCGCCACGATTGTCCTGGGCATCATAATGCTTTTTATATTCCCCTCGAACGCAGACTTGTCCGAGGGTTTTCGAACCCCGATTATTGCGTTTGAGTTTGCCAAAACTGACGCGGACCTGGCTTTCTTGTCGGGCGACGGTGAGACGAGTCGCTTGAACCGCAAAAAAATGGACGCCGGGCATCGTTGGGATATGGTGTTTCCCTTTGCCTACGCGGGTTTTGTCGCACTGCTGCTATTGCAAAGTGCGACCCGGGGTCAGCGCCGGCTGGGGTTAGCTATTCCTGTCGCCTTACTCATTATTCCTTTTGATATCTGGGAAAATACTATCCTGATAGCACTCACCAGGGCATTGGGCAATGCAGACTCGATCGACATGCTGTTAGTAGAACTGCACCTTGCTACTTGGTTAAAGTGGGGGGCACTGGGCATTAGCATAGCGGCCTTAGCCATTGGCTACATCGTGGAGAGAGCGTACCTATCAGCGTTGCTGGCGGTGGTCGCGGCCATGAGCGTCGCCGCCTGCTGGATCTCAGGGTCAAAACCTGCGCTAACGGAACTCATGTCCGCAGCGATCTTTCTGTTCTTCTTCTACTTTTCAATAAAGTCCGGCATTCAAGCCTGGAAACTATTTTCCGCAGAAGGGGAGGCCCATGTTTCTGTCCGTTAGCGAATTGGAGGCGGGGCTTGATGACATAAAGTCCTCACCAAAAGATGCGGGGGTCGTACAGAAAATCGTTTGCAGGCCAGCGGTGGGTGAGCGTCAGGAACTTAATGTAGCGCAGCTTGACGTACAGGCTGGCCTGATGGGTGATAACTGGGTAAAAAGGGCGTATGGAAAGATCCAACCAAATCCTGATATGCAGCTAAACCTGATGAATGCCAGAGCAATCGCTCTTATCGCCCACAGCCCAGACCGCTGGCAACTGGCGGGCGACCAGTTTTATGTTGATCTGGACCTGAGCCCCGCTAACCTGCCGCCAGGAACTCAGTTACTGATTGGTGATGCAATCATTGAAGTGACCGCAGAACCCCACCTTGGCTGCAAAAAATTCATGGAGCGTTTCGGGCGTGCTGCGGCAAAGTTTGTAAATTCTGACATCGGCAAATCACTCAATTTGCGCGGAATCAACGCCAGGATCATCCATTCCGGCACGGTTGCGCAAGGTGCTATTGTTAAAAAAGTAACAGTCCCGCAGGACCCAATAGAGACACTGGCTATTTCCTGAGCTTATCTGGAACAATAGGCCAGTTAGCCAGCGCCCTACTAATAAGACTGAAAAGAGTATTTCTTATGAAGAGTGCACGCAAGATCACCTTAGGTTTGCTGCTACTGTTTGTACTGGTAGTCGGCGCCTGGCTGCTCAATGGCCCTGGGAGGGAGCCCGAGCCCATCTCTGGAGAACCCTTCACTGGCGAGCCCTTTGTGCGCAATGCCGAGGTCGTTCCCCA
Organism: Haliea sp.; assembly: GCA_031414375.1. Lineage (GTDB taxonomy): Bacteria > Pseudomonadota > Gammaproteobacteria > Pseudomonadales > Halieaceae > Marimicrobium. Next base: position 46,923 of record JANNVJ010000114.1, on the reverse strand, counting down.
GCCCCTCACCGGGTTTGCCGCACAGCCCTTCATGCACCCGTACATGGCCTTTGAAGGCGGAGGGTTGCACGGCAACCACTACAATTCCGATGTGCATGTTACGCCGGGGCCAATGGGTCACAACCTGCAGGTCAAAACCCGCAGCGTCTCAGCGCTGCCCGGCGGGCTCTGCCCCACCATCACCTTTTCCAAAAGCGGTTTGCTGGTGGCGATGTGCGCGTCATTTGTAGGCTTTGAACTCAACCTGTTTGAACCGCATACCCTGAATCTGCTGGCCACGCACCGCTTGGTCACACGCCCCTCGACGTTTCAGGCGCTGGTGAAGATGAGCCTCGATCCTATCTTCCTTGACACCAGTGGCGGCAGCTACTTTTACCTGGACAACGAAGACCGCGCCGTAGTGGCCGACGCCAACCAGGTCATCCAGCGCATTGCCCATCGGCAAAAGGACAACGGCGAGTGGGAATTCTATGTCGCAGATGCCTGGGATATGAAAGCTGAAGCGCCGCACGATTGTCTGGACTTCAATAACTGGTTTCCTGAGGGGGAGTGCGATCCCATCACGTCCGTCATGCCAGATTTCGAGGGCCGCATCTGGTGGGTGACGCGCTTCGGCCATGTCGGCACCGTGAATCCCGCCACCGGTCACAAGGCCGTGCATCACTTTGCGGGTGAAGAAATCCAGAACAGTTTGTCGGCTGACACCGATGGCATGTACGTGATCACCGATTACGCGCTCTACCACATGGCAGCCGATGACGACGACACGCCACAGGTGATTTGGAAGGAAATCTACCCGCGCAGTAATAGCTATCGCTATGGCAATATCAACAATGGCTCCGGCTCCACCCCCACCCTGATGAACGACGAGCGCGGTCGCAAGTACGTGGCAATCACCGATGCCGGCACAGCGCAGGATGAACGCACGGCTCTCGTGGTCTACAAACGGGAAGCGACAGTAGACGGTCCCAGACAGATATGTCGCATCCCATTGTTTGGGGAAAATGCATCTGCGGTGGAGATATCCCCCATCGGCTGGGGGCGCTCCATTGTTGTCAAAAATGATGCCGGCTATCGCAGCGCCTTTCACGGCACCTCGGAAGCCACTATCCCTGGCGGCATCTGGCGCATTGACATTCGTGAGGATGACAGTGGCTGCGACATAGTGTGGCAAGCACCCGAACGCGTACCGGCTGTGGTAAACAAACTCTCCTCCAACGGCTTGTTGTATTACTACACGTTCGAGGAGCAGCCCGATGGCGAGAATGCCTGGTTCTTCGTCACCCTCGACTTTGTCACAGGAAAAGTCGCCTACAAACAGTTTGTCGGTCTTGGCCAGAAATTCGATATCAACTGGGGCTCACCGGCGATCGCCAAAGACGGCACTGTGTACCAGGGAATTCTTGAGGGCATCATCCAAATCGCTGACGGCCCTGCACAAGGAACATAGTCATCCACTTTCCGGCATATCTGGCGTTTACCGATCCGATCACGCTATTGCGTATTCTACGCAACAACGGCGGCTTCGATGCACGCTACACAGTACGCGTGGTCGTGCTGTTCCTGGTGTCCATCATGATGCTGCCCTTCAATGCGTTGGAGTGGCTACTGTTCCAGCGCAAGATTGCGCAGACGACGTTGAGCGACAGTCCGCTGATTATTCTCGGACACGATCGCAGCGGCACCACACACCTGCTGAACTTGATGAGTCTGGAACAGCAGTTTTCCTACACACGCCCATCGCAGATGGTGCTACCTGGCTGCTGCATCCTGTTCGACAAAGTGATGGATATGTTGCTGGGCCTCCTCGATTACCGCCGCCCATTCGACAATATGGAAGTGGGGCCTGGCAGCCCACAGGATGATGAAGTGCCGCTGGTGAAACTCACGCCGCACGCGGAATACCATAAATACAGTTTTCCCCGGCACTACCGCTTCTGGCTGGACACCTATGTCTTTAACTTTTCCAGTTCATCACCGCAGCATGAGGAATGGAAGCGAATTTATCTTGGCACACTGAAGAAAGCGGCTGTGCTGATGAGGAAAAATCGTTCACTGCTGAAAAGCCCGGCGACTATGGCCAACCTGAACGTCGTGCTTGAACTGTTCCCCAATGCGAAATTCATCCACATCAAACGCAACCCTTACAATGTGCTGCCGTCGCAGATCAACCTGCACCAGACCATGGTAAGTAAATATGCACTGGAGGCGATAAGCGAGGAGGAGATCAGGGACTTTGCCCTCTATCAATACGAAGGCTATATGCACGGTTACCTCAAGCACAAACACCTGATCCCTGAACAAAACCTGATCGAAATCCGTTATGAAGATTTTGTACAGGATCGCCTGCAGTGGTTACGTAAGATTTACAATCAACTGGCGCTGGGCGATTTTGAAAACCGCAGAGCGGCGCTGGAAGCCTATCTCAGCTCGATTGAAAATTACGAGGCGCACCAGTTCAGCATCGACCCTGCGCTAAAACAGCAGATTGATAGTCGTCTGGCATTTGCCTTCACGGCACTGGGGTACGAACTCTGAAGTTGGATCCAGGCGACCTCACGCTAAGGTTTGTGCCCCGCGATATAGTCATCAAGCAATTCGTGTAAACGAGACACCCGACTTTCCTGCCCGGCCAGATAAGAGCCCTGGTAACCGCGCGAGCGCATACCCATCTGCTGCGCCGGGAAGATCGACATGTCCTGGTCGATCGTGACGCCCATAGACTGCGTGCCCGCCGCGAACACCTCATGCGCCACCACCGCATCGCGCGCTACCAGTCCGGCGGCGGTAAACACCGGTGTGGTAATACCAGCCGGATTGGGCGCATACCACCAGTTGTCGAAAACACACTGCTGCGGATCCGTCGCGTGCGGCCGCGCGCGCAGGAAGTGAAAGCCGTCCACCCACAGCGACACCGCGAAGTTGGGGAACAGGGTGTAGTGGTAGGCGTCCGTCAGTTGGCTGTCGTTGAGCTTATCGAAATAGTCATACCCGCGTCCCGCACCATGTTTGCGTCGAGCCTGCTGCAGCGCCGCGCGGGTGTCTTCGCCGCGCCCGGTAAAGTCCGTCGGATCCAACTCCCACTCACGCAGAGCGCTGGCCAGCGGCTCGCCCACCGCGACCGTCTTGTCCAGCGGACCAGCGTCCCCGCCCCGCATGATCATACGACCGTGACCCTCGTCTGCCATATCGAAGCGCGTGGTGGTGTAGCGGGTGTCTATCCCCGACTGCATGCGCAGTTTTTCCACTTGCGCGCCTTTCGGCTGGTGCACAGTATTGACGTGGTAGGATTCATTGAAATTGTCCATCACCACTTTCCAGTTCACGGGGGCGATGGTGGTCTTGGCCACGTAGCGCTGCCACTGCCCGATGCCATAGACCTCCCAGTCGCCCCACACAGGGCCGAGGTATTCACGCAGGCTGACACAGTCCGGGTCCATATTGACCCAGACGAAACCGGCAAAGGTTTCACAGGGGATATCCTTCAGCAACAATTTCCCGCAAGGATTACCTGCGGGAAAATCATCCGGATCCTGCACAAAATCCAGTGTACCGTCCGTATTCCATGCCCAGCTGTGATAGGGGCAAATAAAACGGCGCACGTGGCCTTTTTCGGCGCTGACCAGACGGTGTCCGCGATGCTGGCACACGTTGTAGAAAGCCTTCATGCTCCCGTCTTTCTGGCGCACCATGAGGATGGACTCCCGACCCACCTCCTCCTGCTGCCAGTCACCCGGCTTTGGCATCTCATCCTCGCGCCCCAACAACAACCAGACTTTCGTCCAGATGTGTTCCCACTCCTGCTCGGCAAATTCGGCGGAGGTGTAGCGATAACCGTCAAGTGCGTGTCCGCGCAGCGACTGCTGTGGCCAGTCGGGTAGATCGCTGGGGAGTTCCTGTCGCGTTTCTTGGTCTGTCATTTGCAAGATACCTCTTCTGCTCTGTCCTGATCACCGGGAGCCTGATCACCAGGGGCCTGATCACCGGGGACGATCACCCGGGACGTAAGCAAGCGACAAGTTTGCTGGTAAGCTGGTTACTTTTCTACTGTGACCAGCAGGCACTATTCATGACCCACGATTACACCACAGACCGCATCGAACTGCAGGATGTCATGCTCAACTACGCTACCGCTGTCGATGAACGTGACATCGAACGCTATAACGCCTGTTTTTCCGACAATGTCGAAGTGGTGGGCTTTGGACCCGAAATGGTTCGCGGCCGCCACACTTGGGTGAGCCAAGTCTGGAGTGCGCTGGAAAACTACAGTGCCACCCAGCATCTGCTCGGCCCGCAATTCGCTAGTATTGAAGGCGATACAGCACGGACCCGCAGCGACGTGCAGGCCCTGCATTTTCTTGCTGACGGCAGCGCACGCTTCACGTTATGGGGCACGTACCACACTACCCTGCAGCGGGTTGACGGTCGTTGGCTAATAAGTCGCCATGAACTGGTGATCCGTGGCACGAGCATGGACTGACATCCACACCCGCACCACAGGCAACCGACATTACAGCCGCAATGCGCGGCGCGTCAACTCAAACACCCGGGCGCCAGCCACCGTGGAATCCTGCTGGAATGCGGTGAGACAGATGCACCTTGGCCAACGGCCCGTCCGCGAGCTTAAGCGCATTGAAGATATACAGGCTGCTGGTCTTGGTGTCGAAACTGGTTACCACCGACAACAGGTAGCCCTCGCCTTCGGCGGCCTGCGCCGATTTAGGCACAAAGATCGCCTCGGAGCTCATGGCCTGGCCGCAGGAGTAGCGGTCCACGGCACCGGTCTGGTGGTCGAAATGGCCGACCACATTGAAATGACTTTCATTCTCAACCTGCGAGCTGTGCAACTGACCGTCCGGCGAGCCGTGCAGCCGGTCGTTCGGTGAGGTGTACCAGCCATGGCGGTACTGCTTTCCGGTGTAGCGCGGATCGCACTGGGGAAACTCCGACTGAAACTCATCGAGGCGCTTGAACGTCGCACGCGTATTAGGATCCTTCATGTCGATGGTCCAACGGGTCAGGAAGGGCTCAGACTTGCCGGGGGACTTGCCATCGGGAGTCGTGAATAAAGGTGCAGTTTCATACTGACAGGCGTCGACTGAAATCACACCGTCTTTGTCAAACGCGTTCATAAAGTGGAAGGCGAAGCTCAGGTCCATTTCGACCCAGCGAATATTTTCAGCGGTGCCGCCATGGCGCGGCAGAATACCCAGGAACACACCTTTCTCAGGTTCCCAGGCGAAGGGCGGATCACCGACCATCGCGCGATCAAGGCTGCCTGTGATCGGCATCACCGGGATCACGATGTAGTTCTCGGTAATGACGAAGTCGTGCACCATTGAAGAATAGGGCGTGTCAATGCGAACGCTCTCGGTCAGTATTCCCTGTGGATTGACCTTGTGGATCATCACATCGGGAGAAAACCCACCGCTGGCCATATAAGCGAAGAACACCATTTCACCGGTAACAGGATCAATTCTGGGGTGGGCTGTCATCGCCATGTTGAGCTTGCCGCGAAAATTCCAGCTGCCGATGGATTCCAGTGTATCGGGGTCCAGTTCATACGGCGGGTGCGCCTCCTCCATCACCAGCAAGCGGCCGCCGTGCCAGACAATGGCAGTATTCGCCGTGCCATCTTTATCGGTGAGCACAAAGTCGATGTACTGTGGATCGCAATCAAACGGGTTCATGGGATTGATCAGGGCCCGCCCTTCCCGGTCTTCCAGCTTCCATTTGTTGGTGCGCACCCAGCGATTGTTGTAGTTCACCTTGCCAGCCTTGATATGGAAGGCGTGCACCATGCCATCGCCCATGAACAGGTGATAATCACTGCGCGGCTGGAAACGCTGGTTGGGGCCGACGCGATAAAGGCTACCGCACAAGTCGGCGGGGATTTCACCCTCTACCACCAGATCGTGAGCTTCACACTCCATCTGGATCGGGCCGTAGGGAAAATTCAGAAAGGGGTTAGTCGCAGACATGGGTTGGGCCATGGGAATTCCTCTTTCAGTGCGGTGTAGGCGTTCGACAGACAGTGTAGACGGCAGAAACATTACCACCCGATTTTAATGTTTACAATAGAAACAACGAAGGTTTTTTGCCAGCCTGATGCCTCTGCAGACAACAAGGTTATGGCGCGTGACAGCAGCGAAAAAAAAATGCCATCATGGCGACCTTCCCCAGTGCCTACACTGGCCAATAAACATAAAAATTAACGGGTGACAGTTCATGGCAATTCGTCGATTGCTTTCCGGCCTGGGATTGCTGGCGCCTGTGCTAGCCCAATCGATGGGTATGGCGGTTTACGCCGCCGACGAGGTGGATCCTAACGGACCTGACTCGCTGGCGCTGGAAGAGATCGTGGTCACCGCCAACAAGCGCGAGGAAAGCATTCAGGAAGTGCCCATGTCAGTCACGGCATTTGGCAGCGAGTTCTTCAAGAACTCCGGTGTGACCAATCTCGCCGGGCTGGAACAATATACCCCCAGCCTGAAAATCACGCCCGGCACCGACTCCAACTCCACCTCCATCCGCATCCGCGGTATTGGCTCGGTCGGCACCAATGTCGGTATTGACCCCAGCGTCGGCATGTTCATCGACGGTGTCTACCAGGGCCGTGCTGGCATGAGCATTGGCGATCTGATCGATATCGAGCGGGTTGAGATATTGCGCGGCCCGCAGGGCACGCTGTACGGCAAGAATACCGCGGCGGGCGCTATCAGTATTATCACCATGGCACCTTCACCCGATGCGTTCGAGTCCACGGTCGAGTCAACTTATAACTCGGATGATCGCGTCGAATTACGCGGCATGGTCAACGTACCCTTCGGCGATACCGGCAATGCAATGCGCCTCACCGGGTATGGTGTGAAGGGCGACCATCTCTACGAGAATACCTACACGGGTGAGGGCCTCAACGATGCCAACAAGTGGGGCGTGAAATCACGCACCCTGTTTGACACCTCAACCAGTGATGGTGACGGGCTCGGCGAATTCCTGCTGACCCTGGATTACAGCAAGGAAGACACGGACTGCTGTGGGCTGGCCATTATCCAGTACGAGGGCCTCTCCGTCCTCAACGCGCCCTCCACCAATACCCCCTCGCAGCAACTGTCCGATGAACTTGGTAACGCCATCTCAGGCCCCAACGAGGGTAACCCCATTCTGGATTGGTACTCCTTCGAGGATTCGGCGGGCTTCTCCCCCCCGAAAGCGGATCCCTTTGGTGATGACTACTGGTTTGACGAGGAAATTTTCAACAAGGTGGACGTGGGCGGCGCGGCACTGGAGTGGAACAAGGACGTAGCCAACGATGACGTCCTGACCTTTATCAACGCCTGGCGCACCTACACATCCGATAGCTTCATCGATGGCGACTTCACCGCCTACGATGCCGTAGGCGGATCAACTGACCTGAAATTTGACCAGTATTCATCGGAGCTGCGCCTTACCTCCCCCGGCGGAGAAACCATTGATTATCAGGGGGGGCTGTATGCCTTCTACTCGGAAATGAACGCCACTGGCACATTTGTCCAGTCTCCCGCTTTGGTCAATAACATCATTGCATTCGGACTTCCCCTGGGCTTTTTTTTCCCAGATGGCACACTCAATACCGACATTAACACGTACAAGACCACCAGTTACGCCGCCTTCGGCCAGTTGATCTGGAATATCACGGATAGTTTCAGCACCACCTTGGGCTTGCGTTATACCCATGAGCAAAAGGACCGTGTCGGCTCCCAGATCACCACGCCGGAATCAGTGCTGGATATTCCGCCGGTGGTCGGCCCCGATATCTATTACGATGAAACTCGCAATGACGACGATATCTCGCCTACCGTCATTGCACGTTATTTCGTTAAGCCAGAGATCATGACCTACGCCAGTATCAGCCGCGGTTTCAAATCCGGCGGCTTCAACCAGCGCCGCGAACTGGTGGGAGATAACGGCGAATTTGAACCAGAGACCGCCACCAACTATGAACTGGGCTGGAAAGGCTCCACCGAGGATCGGCGCCTGCAACTGAACGGCACCTTCTATCTGGTGAATTACGACGACTTCCAGTCACAGGCCTTCGACGGTTCCAGTTTCACAGTGACCAATGCCGGTTCCATGCAAAGCTACGGCTCGGAACTTGAACTGACCTATGTGCCCATTGTCAATATGGTGGCGGGCACGGCGGTCGGTTACAACAAGGCCGAGTACAAAGAATTTGACAACGGGCAGTGTACCGTTGACCAGCAATTTTACCAGTACTACGTGGTGGAGCGCGCACAGGGTGGCTCACCTGGGACGGCCTCAGTGTGTACCCAGGATCTCGCCGGAGAAACGCTTGATAATGCGCCAGAATGGACTGTCAGTACTTTCATACAATACGATCGCGATCTGACCGGGAGCCTGATAGGCGCAGTGCGCCTTGAGCACAGCTACACCGACAGCTTCTTTCTGGACGCGGACCTCGATCCAGTCCTGCAAAACGACGCGGTCAATTTAATCAACCTGCGCCTCACCATGAGCAATACTGAACAGACCTGGGAGGCTGCCGTCTGGGGCCGCAACCTACTGGATGAAGAGTACTATGCCTTCGGTATCGACATCCCCGTACTGGGTGGCTACGCCGGTGTGACGGCGCCAGGCGCCGTCTACGGTATTACAGTCCGCTTCTTTCAGTAAATATCCCCCGATCAGTCAAGACTCAAACACCCGGACGCCAGCCACCGTGGAATCCTGCTGGAATGCGGTGGGACAGATGCACCTTGGCCAACGGCCCGTCCGCGAGCTTAAGCGCATTGAAGATATACAAGCTGCTGGTCTTGGTTTCGAAACTGGTTACCACCGACATGAGGTAGCCCTCGCCTTCAGCTGCAGTCGCAGATTTAGGCACGAAGATTGCCTCGGAAGTCATGGCCTGCCCACAGGAGTAGCGGTCTACTGCACCGGTCTGGTGATCGAAGTGGCCCACCGTATTAAAAACGCTATCGTTCTCCATCAATGCGCTCTTTAACTTGCCATCAGGAGAGGTGTACCAGCCGTGCCGGTAGGCCTTGCCCGTGTAGCGCGGATCACACTGGGGAAATTCCGACTCGAATTCATCGATGCGCTTGAAGGTAGCGCGCGGGTTGGACTCTTTCATATCCATGGTCCAACGGGTCAGGTAGGGCTGGGACTTGCCCGTAGATTTTCCATCGGGAGTAGGGAACAACGGAGCGGTTTCAAAATTGCAGGCATCAACTGAAATCACGCCGTCCTTATCGAAGGCATTCATGAAGTGGAAGGCAAAGCTTAAGTCCATTTCGACCCAGCGAATATTTTCAGCAGTGCCACCGTGACGCGGCAGGATGCCCAGGAACACACCTTTCTCCGGTTCCCATGCGAAGGGAGGTCCACCGACCATGGCGCGGTCCAGGCTGCCTGTAATGGGCATCACAGGAATGACAATGTAATTTTCGGTGATCACAAAATCGTGCACCATGGAGGAGTAAGGCGTCTCAATGCGCACGCTCTCGGTCAGTATCCCCTGTGGATTGACCTTGTGGATCATCACATCGGGAGAGAAAGCGCCGCTGGCCATATAGGCAAAGAACACCATTTCACCGGTGACGGGATCAATTTTAGGGTGGGCTGTCATCGCCGTGTTGAGCTTGCCCCGGAAATTCCAGCTGCCAATCGATTCCAGCGTGTCGGGATCCAGTTCGTAAGGCGGATGGCCCTCCTCCATCACCAACAAACGGCCACCGTGCCACACGATTGCGGTATTCGCCGTGCCGTCTTTATCGGTGAACACAAAGTCGCTGTACTCCGGGTCACAATCAAACGGGTTCATCGGGTTGATCAGGGTCCGCGCTTCCCTATCTTCCAACTTCCACTTGTTGGTGCGTACCCAGCGGTTGTTGTAGTTCGCCTTGCCGTCCTTGATATGGAAGGCATGCACCATGCCATCGCCCATAAACAGGTGATAATCGCCGCGCGGCTGGAAACGCTGGTTAGGCCCGGCGCGATAAAGGCTGCCGCACAGGTCAGCGGGGATTTCGCCCTCCACCACCAGGTCGTGTGCCTCACACTCCATCTGTATCGGGCCATAGGGAAAATTCAGGAAGGGGTTGGTCGCAGACATCGGTTGAGCCATGGGAATTCCTCGTGATGGTCAAAGTAGCCGGTTGCAGAACAGTGTAGACGGCAGAAACATTACCACCCGATTTAGATGTTTACAATAGAAACACCGAAGTATTTTTGCTAGCATGATGCCACCGCAGACATTAAGGATATCGCCAGTGACGGCAGCGAAAGAAAAATACCATCATGGTGACCTGCGCTCTGCACTGCTAGAGGCTGCGCTGGCGGTGATCAGCGAGATCGGCCCGCAGGGCCTGTCCATCCGCGAGGTGGCGCGGCGCGCAGGCGTGTCCCACGCCGCACCCTACCGCCACTTTACGGACCGGGATGAACTGATTCTGGCGGTGGTAGAGCAGGGCTTTGATCTGATGCAGCAGACCATGCAGACGGAAAAAGCGGCTGCACCTGATGATCCGTTAAACCAGTTTGCCGCCAGCGGGCTAGCCTACGTGAACTTCGCCCTGCAACACCCGGCCTACTACCGCGTGATGTTCAGCGGTGACCTGCTCAGCAGCACCGGCCACCTCTCACTGCAACACACCAGCCACGAGGCCCTGCAGGAAATGGTGGCCAATATTTCAGAGTGCCAGCAACTGGGTGTGGTGCGCAGCGGCGACCCGGTGATGCAGGCGCTTGCCATCCTGTCTACCATTCACGGCTTCGTGTCCCTCGTCAACGATAACCGCATTGGTCATCTCGTCGACCAACCCTACTCCCTCGAAAGCATCCGGGACGCCGTCCTTGCCGCAATCTTCGAAGGTTTGGCTCCGCCCCAACCTCTCCCTGCCTGAACCAAACCCATCAGTTACCGCCAAAATACCCTCTGACGATAAAAAATCAGTCAATTCTGTTTGTTTTTAAAATGACGATTTGGTAGTGTTGCACCCCTAGGTGCCTTGCCCGCAGCAGGCGACCTTCCCCGGTGCCTACATTGACCGATAAACATAAAATTCTACTGGTGACATTCATGGCTAATCGTCGATTAATTTCCGGTCTGGTATTGCTGGTGCCTCTGCTCGCCCAATCGATGGCCATGGCGGTTTACGCCAAGGATGAGGTGGATCCCAACGGACCCGACCCACTGGCTCTGGAAGAGATCGTGGTCACCGCCAACAAGCGCGAGGAAAGCATCCAGGAAGTGCCGATGTCAGTCACGGCATTTACCAGCGAGTTTTTCAAGGACGCCGGCGTCACCAATCTGCAAGGGCTCGAGCAGTACACGCCCAGCCTGAAAATCACTCCCGGCACCGACTCCAACTCCACCTCTATCCGCATCCGTGGCATCGGCTCGGTCGGCACTAACGCCGGCATTGATCCCAGCGTGGGCATGTTCATCGACGGTGTCTACCAGGGCCGTGCCGGCATGAGCATTGGCGACCTGATCGATATCGAGCGAGTCGAGATATTGCGCGGCCCGCAGGGTACGCTGTACGGCAAGAACACGGCGGCGGGCGCCATCAGTATTATCACCATGGCACCCTCCCCCGATGCATTCGAGTCCACGGTCGAGTCAACCTATAACTCGGATGAGCGCCTCGAATTGCGCGGCATGGTCAACGTACCCTTCGGCGATACCGGCAATGCCATGCGCCTCACCGGATACGGTACAAAGGGCGACCATCTTTACGAAAACTCCTACACGGGAGAAGGCCTGAACGACGCCAATAAGTGGGGCGTGAAATCGCGTACCCTGTTTGACACTTCAACCAGTGATGATGATGGCTTCGGCGAGTTTCTGCTGACGCTGGATTACAGCAAGGAAGACACGGACTGCTGCGCATTGGCGGTGATCGAATACGAGGGCCTCTCTACCCTTAACACGCCCTCGACCAATACCCCTACAGCGCAGCTTTCCCAACAGCTTGGCCTTAATGCGCTGGGCCAGCCCATTTTGCAGTGGGTCTCCTTCGAGGATACCGCACGACCCAATAGCGACCCTAACTTACCTTTGGTAGGCTCCCCGCCCAAAGCGGATCCCTTTGGCGACGACTACTGGATTGACGAGGAGATTTTCAACAAGGTGGAAGTGGGCGGCACGGCATTGGAATGGAACAAGGACGTGGCCTACGATAACACCCTGACCTTTATCAATGCCTGGCGCACCTACACCTCTGACAGCGCCTATGACGGCGACTTCACCGCCTATGACGCCGTAGCCGGCTCCACCGATATCCAGTTCGACCAGTATTCCTCTGAGCTGCGCCTGACCTCGCCGGGTGGCGCAACGCTGGACTACCAGGGCGGGCTCTATTACTTCTACTCGGAGCTCGATTCCGTAGGTACGTTTACCCAGTCTGTCGATCTGGTTGAGGCTCTAGGTATCGATTTCCTCTTCCCGGACGGCACACTCAACACCGACACCAACAATTTCACCACCACCAGTTACGCCGCCTTCGGCCAGTTGGTCTGGAATATCAACGACCAGTTCAGCACGACCCTGGGACTGCGCTATACGCTCGAGGAAAAAGACCGCAAGGGCTCACAGATCACCTCGCCGGAATCGTTGCTGGATATTCCCCCGGTGGCCGGCCCCGATATCTTTTATGATGAGGGCCGCAGTGACGACGATATTTCTCCGACGCTTATCGCCCGTTATTTTGTGAAACCAGAGATCATGACCTACGCCAGTATCAGCCGCGGTTTCAAATCCGGCGGCTTTAACCAGCGACGTGAGCTGGAGGGGAAAAATGGTGAATTTGAGCCGGAGACCGCCACCAATTACGAGTTGGGCTGGAAAGGGTCCACCGAAGACCGGCGCCTGCAATTGAACGGCACCTTCTACCTGGTGAATTACGACGACTTCCAGGCACAGGCCTTCGACGGTTCCAGCATCACGGTGACCAATGCCGGCTCGCTGGAGAGCTACGGCTCCGAACTGGAACTGACCTATGTGCCTATTGCCAATGTTGTTACGGGAACAGCGATTGGCTACAACGTGGCCGAGTACAAGGAGTTTGACAACGGGCAGTGCACCGTCGAACAGACCTTCTACGACTACTATGTCACGCAGGGCGCGCAGTTTGGCTCACCCGGGGCGGCCTCTGTGTGTACCCAGGACCTCGCCGGTGAATCGCTTGATAATGCACCGGAATGGACTGTCAGCTCCTTTGTTCAGTACGACAGGGACCTGACCGCAGACCTGGTGGGCATAGTGCGCCTTGAACACAGCTACATCGACAGCTTCTTCCTGGATCAGGACCTCGATGCGAACCTCGAAAACCCATCGGTCAACCTGATCAACTTGCGCCTTACGCTGTCCAACATGGAAAATACCTGGGAAGCCGCGCTCTGGGGCCGCAACCTGCTGGATGAGGAATACTACGCCTTCGGTCTCGATATCCCGGTACTGGGTGGCTATGCTGGAGTGGTCGCCCCTGGGGCCGTATACGGAATCACCGTGCGCTTCAATCACTAGTGTCCAATAGGGGAGTGCAGCATGGTTGATCACACTCTTATCTCCAGTGACCGCGGCACCGGTCGTGTTGCGAGCCCAAAAAAATCAGGCTTCTACTACAACTGGGGTCCACAGGCGTGGATCGACATGTGGATGTCCAACACCATGCTGGTGAAAAAGGCCATGCCCATCGTCAGCCACACCTTCGTGCCCATCCTGCGCCTGTCGGGCGACAAGGCACAGGTCGACCGCGACTACGAACAGATCAAGTCGCGGCGCGAAGTCCTCAGCACTTTCGACTCCCCCCGCGAAAAGTGGCGCAAACGCTACGGCAACTTTGTGCGCGAGGTAGAGTGGGCGCTGCTGGAGCTGCGCAAGCACTACAGCCAAAAGCAGTACGAGGAAATCGTTATCGGCACCTCGGTTGCCCTATCGCATGAGACCTCCGGCGACTTCCTCAAGATGATGAACAGCATGTCGGACAAGAACAAAACCAAAAAGACCAAACTGGCTAAAGACGGCGGCTCCTCCAAGCCAAGTCGCTGGAGCACCTTCCTGTTCGACACCTTCAATCCCGCTCAGTGGCTGATGGGTCCGGCCACCATTACTGAATTTGATCCGAGCAATGGGCTGACCGTGATAGAAATTCCCGATTGTGCCTGGCACACCTGCGGCCCGCAGGAATGGCTGCCCAATCCCAACGCGCTGCCTGAAGAAGGCTGCCTCAATATCTGCAAAGGGCCCTTTGAGGCGCTGTTCAACGGCGCGGGCGGTGGCCTGAAAATGGAATTCGACCCGCACCTGCCGCAGACCTCCTGCACCGTCAGAATGAGCTGGCAAACCAGCTAGACAGCACGGACTGTCGCGATGGCGAAATTGTTCGAGATATTCTCAGCACCGAAGCGTCTGTTGCAGCAGCACCAGGAGATCAACCAGTTGCGCAGTGAAGTCGCCAAGCTGCGCGCCCAGAACGACAGCATGCGCGAGGGTATGCGGCGTTGCGTGACCTGTGACTACCGTATCGACTTCAAGCAGCGCCAGGATGCTGTCGACGCCGTCCACCCATCCGCTGCACCACCGCAGACAGACAACGAGCAATAAAACCCTACCCTATCCACACTAAACAAAGAGAGGAACATCATGTCCGTCATTCTGGTTACCGGCAGTAGCACCGGCATTGGTCAGGAAACCGTACTGCACATGGCGCGCAAGGGCCACCAGGTTTTTGCCGGTCTACGCAGTCCGGCCACCGCCACTGAACTAAAAGACAGGATCGCCGCCGAGGCCCTGGCCGTTGAGATTGTGCAACTGGACATCACTGATGACGACTCCGTGGATCGCGCAGTCAGAACGGTTATGGACAGCACCGGGCGCATCGACGCACTGGTCAATAACGCCGGCATCGGCGGCGGTCGCGCGGTGGAGGAAACACCGCTGGAGGAAGTGCGTACGGTCTTCGAAACCAACTACTTTGGCACCGTGCGAATGTTGCTGGCAATCACTCCCATTATGCGCGAGCAGCGAGCCGGCAGAATCGTGAACATGAGTTCACTCGCCGGCCGTATGGTGTTTGGCTGCCACGGCCACTACTCCGCCGCCAAATGGGCGTTGGAAGGGCTGAGCGAGGCCCTGGCCTTTGAGATGGCAGAGTTCGGCATACGCGTGGCCCTTATCGAGCCAGGCTCTGTGCCAACCCCTGCCTGGGAAAAAGGTACGCCACCACCGCCTGACAGCCACTATATGGGAAGCCTGCAACGGCTGGGCCAATGGGCAACACACACCATGAAAAATCCCGCGGCTCCACTTGACGTCGCCAAGGCTGTTGCCCACGCCATAGAGTCCGATACTCCCCACTTTCGCTACCCTGTTGGGCAGGATGCTATGGAGGATATTGCCGGCCGTGCCAGCGTCAGCGATGACGAATGGATAGAGGCCAATCGCCTGCAGGGAGAGGCCTTTCGCCAGCGCTGGAAGGAAATTGTCGGCGTGGACTACTTCGGCTAGAACCGACCGCCCGATCTCCGGATGGGGCGGCGCACAAGAATCACAGAGCGTTACTCCATCACCGGCAGCGGACAGCCGATAGTTTCGAACCACGATTCAACGTTGAACTCCACACTGATCGAGGTCCTGATCGGGGTAAGCCTCAAGAGCGAATGCCCTCTGTGTTTGAGCGATGAGGCTTACCCCGATCAGGACCGTGTTGCAGAGTAAAATCGATTACATACGAGTAAGAACTTTGCACTGATGGCTAGGCGTGCGCAACGCCTCAAACGCCGCAGGTAGTTCATCCAACGTAACGATGTCCGTCACCATGGGAGAGATATCAATGCGTCGCTCACCGAGCATCGCCACACAGGTATCGAAATCATCGCGGTTGTAGGCGATGGCGAACTGGATTTGCAGTTCCTTCACCAGTCCGAAGAACGGCATGATGCTGTCGGGCTTTTCACACACCCCGACTGGAATGATTTTGCCGCGATGCGGAGCCATTTCAATGCACTGCTGCAGCAATCCCGGCGCACCCACACATTCAAAAATGACATCCGGCGCGCCACCGGCCACTGCGGCAAATTGTTGCAGCAGGCCCTCAGCGCCCTTATCCAGCTCTGGATGAATCACCGCCGTGGCGCCCATTTTTTTGGCCAGATCGGCGCGGGTTTTGGTCACCTCGCTGACCACCACTTCCCTGGCCCCGAAAAATCGGCACCACAACGCCACCGTCAAGCCGATGGGGCCGGCACCAATGACCATGACACGACTACCCGCCTTCACGTCTGCGATGCGCACTGCATGAATACCGACTGCCAATGGTTCGACCAACGCCGCGCTTTGCAGGTCGAGATCATCGGGCAGCAGTATCGTTTCACGAGACCCGGTAGTGACGAACTCGGCAAAGCCGCCCTGATCATCCACGCCAGACACTTTTTTGTTGGCGCACTCGAAAAATCGCCCTGCGACGCAAGGCAGGCAGCGACCGCAGGCGATAAACGGCATGGCGCAGACGCGGTCACCCACCTGCCAATTCCCTGCCGCTTCCTTACCTACCGCTACAATCTCGCCGACGTATTCGTGACCCAGAATCTGGCCGCAGCCAGCGGTGGTCAGTCCTGCGCGAGTGGCGTGTAAGTCGGTGCCGCAAATTCCGCAAAAGCTGACCTTCATCACCAGTTCCGAGGGCTCCGGCACGGGATCCGCAACGGTTTCCACGACCAGGGGTTTACCGACTTCCTTGAACACTGCTGCCTTCATTTTTCGTCCTCGTCTGTTGCTACTTCTACTCGCTGCGGTCGTCGCGGTTCACGCGGCCTGGGAGGGGTGTAAACTGGCGGCGACACTGGGACGCTCCGCAACACGCTTGAACCATGCCTGCAAATTCGGCAGCCCCTCAGGGATGCCCTGACCGACCATGGTGCCAAACTCGGCGAAGGTGAAAAGCTGTATATCGGCAAGAGTGAAACGCTTGCCGCAAATAAACTGCTTGCCAGCCATCTGCGGCTCCAGCCATGCCCAGGATTCCTGCACCGTGGCTTTCAGGTCATCCGCCGCCTGCGGAATGACATGGCAACGGCTCTTGAACAACTCCAGCGCCTCGGCGCTGCGAAACGCCAACGACATCGGCTCCAGGATGCGCGCATCAAAACGTCGTATCCACATGCGCGTTTCGGCCCGCTCTTCGGGTGTCGCCCCGATCAGCGAAGGGCCGTCAGTAATTTCATCGAGATAACTACAAATTACCGTCACCTCCGCCACCACACTGCCGTTGTCCAGTTCCAAACAGGGCGACTGGGCGGAGGAATTGAGTTTTTTGAACGCCTCGCCCAAATTTTCCCCGGCCATGATGTCCACCTCCTGCAGCGGCATCGCGATGCCGCGCTCTGCCATAAACATCCTGACCAGACGGGGGTTGGGGCCAACGG
Organism: Haliea sp.; assembly: GCA_031414375.1. GTDB lineage: Bacteria > Pseudomonadota > Gammaproteobacteria > Pseudomonadales > Halieaceae > Marimicrobium. Next base: position 29,496 of record JANNVJ010000114.1, on the reverse strand, counting down.
AAGAATAAAGTTTCATCGGGTTCTCCTTAAATGAATGTATTGCCGCGCAAAGCTCAGCGCAGGGCATTTATAGCTGTTTTAGCTGCTCAAGGCGACCACAGTATCGGATAGAAAATAAACAGTCAAATCTGATTGTTTTTTTTAAAGAGGTTTGTTAACGTGCCTTGCAAACACTCCTTGACCAGCACCCACGCTGCCAGCCTCGTCCCGGGCGTGACCATGGTGATGGACGGCAGACTCACCCAACGGGTACCACTCCAGTATGAGCAAAAGCGATCGCATTGACGTCTACCTTGTCGCGGGCGGCAAGTTCCACAATATTGACCACGCCCGGGTCGAGATACTCAAGCTGCTCGCGGAGCAGCCGCGCATCAAGGTACTGGTGGGCGCCGACTTCTCTGATATCGACGCAATCTGCGCCAGCGACTTCCTGATTACCTACACCTGTGATGTCATCCCAACGCCTGCACAAACCAGCCGTTTGGTAGACTTCGTAAACAGCGGGAAAAAATGGTTTGCCCTGCACGGTACCAATTCCATCCTGCGCTTTTTGGAGCCCATGGCGGATGGTACACCCCGGGTCGACTGCCCGGAGGAGAACCTGCCCTTCATGCAGGTACTGGGCAGCCAGTTCATGTCGCATCCCCCTATCCATGAATATGAAGTACACGTGACAGAGCCGGACCACCCGCTGGTGAAAGACATTCCCACCTTCAGGGTGGATGATGAACTTTACCTGTGCAAGTTTCATGGCGAACACCAAACCCTGTTGCATACACACTGGTCAGACCCGGTGGAAAACTTTATCCGCAGCGACTGGATGAAGGACACCGATGTGCAGCCGGTGTTGTACATTCATACCCACGGTGCCGGGCAGGTGCTATACCTGACGCTAGGACACTGCCGGGGAAAATACGATATGCAACCTTATATTGAGGAATACCCGGTGCCGGAGGAAGGTGCCTGGAAGACCGCGGAGTTCTATGAATTGCTACGCCGCGGCATTCACTGGGCGATGCAGCCCTTACCGTAGTCGTTGCAGGTTAATGTCATGAATCTCAATTTCAGCGAAGAAGAACTGCAATTCCAGCGTGAGGTGCGCCAGTTTCTGGCAGAAAAATTGCCGGCGCATATCATTGAGGGCGCCGCCAACAACGGTAGTGTCTTCGTTGAAAAAGACATTGCACTGCAATGGCAGGCGATCCTGGTGGAAAAAGGCTGGGCCGTGCCGCAATGGCCAGTGGAACACGGCGGCACCAACTGGACCCCGGCGCAGAAGTATATTTTCAGCAAGGAGTGCTACCACGCGGGCGCACCCATGCTGATTCCGCTGGGCCTGCTGATGCTGGCACCGGTGATTATGGCGTTTGGCACCGAGCAACAAAAAGCCGAGTACCTACCCAAAATTCTGCACGGCGAACACTACTGGTGCCAGGGCTACTCCGAACCCGGCGCCGGCTCCGACCTTGCCAGCCTGAAACTCAAGGCTGAGGTAGACGGCGATCACTACATCGTCAATGGCTCAAAGATCTGGACCACGCACGCGCACTTGGCTGACCATATTTTCTGCCTGGTACGCACGGATAGCAGCGGCAAGCCACAGCACGGTATCAGCTTCCTGTTAATTGACATGGACAGCCCTGGCGTTACCGTTGCACCCATCATCACCATGGCGGGGGATCACGAGGTCAACCAGGTCTTCTTCGACAATGTGCGCGTGCCTATGGCCAATCGCATCGGCGAGGAAAACAAGGGCTGGAGCTACGCAAAATATTTGCTGGAATTTGAACGCGGTGGCGGCTTCAGTGCACACCGGATTCGCCACGAACTGGATCAACTGCAACAACTGATGCGCGATGCCAAACGCGACGATTCAGAATTTGATCGCAATGGTGATCTCGATCGCAGGGTCGCACGCATCGCCATTGACCTGAAAGCACTGGAAATCACTGAGCTACGTATTCTCTCCTCCGTCAGTGGCGGCGCTAATCCGGGGCCGGAGTCTTCCATCATGAAACTGTCTGCTACACATCTGGAACAGCTGATCAACGAGTTATCGGTAGATGTGCTGGGCTATACAGGCTTCATTATGAATCCGGTGGCTGCAGGCAATCCGGTCAGGGCTGACTACATAAGCTCGGTAGTGCCGCGCTACCTGAACAATCGCGCCGCCTCCATCTTTGGTGGCTCCCAGGAAATACAGCGCAACATCGTCACCAAGATGGTGCTGGGACTGTAGGAGAGCCTCCATGCAACGGCAACAACTGGTTGAAGAGATCAAAACACTGCTGGACCTGGTGGCGCGCAATACTACCGCGCTGGCCGCTGGCGTCATGGAAATCGACATCAACGAATATATAAATCCAAAGCAGTTTCAGCGCGAAAAAACCGAACTGTTTCGCAACTATCCCCAGTTTGTCGGGCCCAGCTGTATTGTCCCCGAGGCGGGTGACTACTTCGCCTTCGATGACACCGGTGTTCCCATCCTGATCGTGCGCCAGAGCGACGGTGGCCTCAAGGCTTTCGTAAACATCTGTTCACACCGCGGCGCACCGCTCAACGAAAGCGACCATGGCAAAGCGAAAAAAGGCCGCCTATTTGCCTGTCCCTACCACGGCTGGACCTATGATCTGGAAGGCAAACTGATTGGCGTGCCCTTCGGCAAGGAAGGTTTTGACGGCATCGACCGCGATGCACTGGGCCTGCGCCCGCTGCACATACAGGAAAAGCACGGCATGATCTTTGTCATGCCAAACCCGGACATGACCTTTGATATTGATGAGGTACTGGGAGGTATTCAGGAGCGGCTGTCAGGCTTCGGTTTTAATGACCACTACTACTTGGGTGCCAAGCAGGTCTTTACCGATTTCAGTTGGAAGCTCAACATGGATACTTTCCATGAATACTACCATTTCGAGTTCCTGCACCCGAACTCCATTGCCACCATGGCCTACAGCAATACTGCCAGCTACAAGCAGTATGGACGCAACCATTCGATGGGCTCCCCCGCACTGGCGATCAACGAACTGAAGGAAATTCCCGAAGCACAGTGGGAACCGAGAAAATTCAGCTCCTACGTCAATTACATTTTTCCCAACACGGTGATCTTCGTGGTGGAAGACCACTTCCAGACCTGGCGCGTCTACCCCATCGCCCCCGACCGCTCCGTGGTCTATCACAGCATGTTTCTGCCCGACGAACCCGCAACACCAGAAGCGCGACAGCAGTACGAGGACTATTTCCAGATGATCAACGATGTGGCCGTGGCCGAGGACTACACACTGGTGGACAAGATCAATCGCGGCCTCAAAGCAGGTATCGAACGCAAGGTACTGGTGGGGCGCAATGAACCAGGGGTGCAGAACATGCATCGCCAGCTACATGACGTGCTCGGTTAGGTGTCATAACTCTGACCCAATGTCAATTGGGGACGTTAGTAGCGTGCAGTAACGATAAATATGTACGGTTACCGAGACGCGCTTCGCTTTCAATACGGTGGGTTCAAAATGGAGCGAAATATTTCTTAGATTGACGTCTGAATCCAGAGTACATCACAGCGCAATGGTCGCGCATCATGCAGATGCTGCTTTTGACCCTGTCGGCGCTTCCACCGCGATCAGGCCGGTCGGACACGAGGCCAGCAAAGATACAGCTGCAGACTGATACCATCCGCATCGACCCGCACCGGATAAGTGCCCAGAGCGATGGACGCCGGGCGCGTCAGGACGTTGCCATCACGCACGTCGAAGGCGGCCCCGTGTAAGGGACACAGTATGCGATGGCCCTTGAGCTTGCCTTCACACAAACGCGCCGCTGCATGGGTACACAAATTGTCCACCGCAAAAAAGCCATCGCTAGTGTGGCACAGCAGGATTTCCCTGCCATCTGCTGCGACACACAGAGTTTTGCCTTTAGCGATATCCTGCACGCCGGCCACCCGACGCCACTCCTGCCCTACCACCCACTCACTCCTTTGCTGCAGCGCCGGACATAAATTCGTCCAGCGTCAGATGTACCCGGCGAATTCTCGACTCCTGATAGTTGCCCAACGTCAGCCCTTTCTTACGGCTGGTCTTGAAGCCCTGCCGCTGCAGGGCAAGATTGCCGGTGTCCTGGTCATAGATTGGACCGAGCCAGCCCATACCCTCCACCTCGGTATAGGATTGCTCCACATCCAGCACCACCGGTTCAGGCGGCTCGGGGTGTTGCGTACCCTCCGCCAGCGGCTCCAGGATCAGCAGATCAAAAATACTGCTGTCCACGTCCACGCCGTTAGGACGAAAACGATAGACCATGGGAATATTAATGCCGGGGAAGAAAAACATGTTTGGGAACAGGTGATACTCGATGGAATCCAGCATCAGGCATTCGCTAACCTGGGAAAAATCAATGCCCAGTGTTACACCAAAGTAACGGCGCAGTGCCTGCGCAATCCGTGCGCGAGCCGTCTCTCCTTCCGGCACAGTACCAGGATCAATCCCATACACTGCAAGGAAGGCCACCATTTCATCGTCGGTCATGGGCGGCTTGCGCCACTTTTCGCCGGCATAATCATCCAGTGACCGAGGACTGTAGTTGCCAATATTGTGAATGAACCGGCTCACATACTTGCCGAAAATATCGTACTGGGTGTTGCCGCCGTTGGGTGAGTCGTGGGTCTCAAAGTTGTGGTAGGCCTCCATAAAGGCCTCCTGCGCCGCTTTCCAGTTACAGGGCAAGGTCTTTTGCACATGCAACTTTATGCGACGACGCTCCAGGGGAAAGTGCATGAAGTGCTGCGGCAATACATCCAGGTACTGCGCCAGCGGTTGCGCTTGCGGGTCGATGTTGATAAAGACAAAGCCTCCCCAGCACTCACACTTGACTGGCTGCAGGTCATGCGTCTCATGACACACATGAGGAAAATCCCAGCGGCCGGGAATATTCTTGATCGAACCGTCGAGCTCCCATGACCAGCCGTGGAAAGGACAGGTGAACGCAGGACTATAGCCACTTCCCTGCCCCGCCAAAATTCGAGTACCACGATGGGTGCAACTGTTGAGAAAGGCCTGGATGGTGTCAACAGCAGAACGTACGACGATGACGGAATACGGTCCAACATCGTACACGTAAGTGTCGCCCACATCCGGCAAGTGTTCTTCGCGACAGGCCCACTGCCAGGTGCGCGGCCACAATTCGCGCAGCTCACGCTCAAAGAACTCGCCAGAGGTGTAGCGCTCGAACGCGATATCCTCGTCACCGAGGAACTCATAGCGACTCTCAAGTAACGGCGGTGGTGGCGGAAAGCGGTCGCTCGCCAGGGTATCAGCCACGGATGGCCCGCTGGCTCGCGCCTCGCCGGCTCGCGCACCGAGCGGATGCTTGTTGTTTCCTGTCATGTGTGTCGGGGCCTTGCCTGTACGTCAATTCGATGGACTTGCCCGCAGGCCAGATAATACAATCAAGTTCGACTGTTTTTTTGAGTATGACCTTTTTCAAGCGGTCAGTGCAAGTATTGACCAACCCTTGCCACCGCATCGAGACCTACGCAATGACCTCTGACACCGGTATCACTCCCGCCACCACCGAGCTCGCTGATCGACTCGCGATACAGGACGTGTTACACCTGCACTGCCGCGGTCTGGATCGTCTGGACAAGGAGGCGATCCAATGTGCGTACTGGCCAGACGCCGAAGTGGATTACGGCAGCTACAAGGGCAGCGCGCATATCTTTGCGGAATTGGTCGTAGGTGCACTGGGCCAAACCTATGAGCTCACTCGCCACAGCATTAGCAACATACTGATACACGTAACGGGGCATGTCGCCCATAGTGAGTCCAGTGTCCACGCCGGCCACCTATTGCTTGGCGCGCAAGAGGAGCTGCTGTTCTACGGCCGCTACCTGGATCGCCTGGAGAAGCGCGCGGGCCGCTGGAAGATCCTGCACCGGCAGGTCGTCATGGACTGGAGCAAGCGCATAGCGGTGCAGGACGAACGCAGTGGCAAGGCCTTCGCCGATCTGGCCAAAGGCGGCCATCTTGATACCGATCCACTCTATCCCTTTCTCAATTCAAAATAACAAGGAGGAATTAACCTGTGCATGATCGTCTGGAAGCGCTGCTCGCCAAACAGGATATCTATGAATTGTCCTGTCAATACATGCGTGGCCTGGACCGGCTGGACGAGGCACTGCTCGTATCGGTGTTTTTTGAAGACGCCTGGTGTGATTACGGCTTCACCAGTGGCTCACCCGCCCAGTTTGCCCACTTTTGCATCACCGCACTGCAATCACACGCGTCCAATCAGCACATGATCGGCAATGTGTTGATCGAACTGGAAGGCGATGAGGCCTTTGGCGAGGTCTACTTCAACGCCTACCATAAAGTAATGGGAGAATCCGGCTTCGAAGACATCACTATTGCCGGGCGCTATCTGGACCGTTACGAGAGGCGTGATGGCCTCTGGAAGTTTGCCTATCGCAGTGAACGCGTTGACTGGAGCCGCACCCAGCCCACTTGCGACAAGTATTTTGATCTTGCCCCCGACTGTCTGCGAGGCGGTCGCCAGGACGACTTCGTGTACGATAGGGCAAACCGGCGACGCAAGTAAGCAACATTATGAACCACGGTACCTACGAGGAAGAGCCGCACCAGAAAATCAATTGGCAGATTATCCGCATAATCTGGCCTTACCTGATGGAATACCGCAACCGGGTATTGCTTGCCCTGGGCTGCCTGATTCTCGCCAAACTGGGCAATGTGGTCAGTCCCTTCATCCTCAAGCATATTGTCGATGGCCTGCCATCGGATAGCAGCAAACTGGTGGCTGTCCCCGTTGCCCTGGTCCTTGCCTACGGCTTCGCCCGCTTCGCCAACGTCCTGTTTGGAGAGTTGCGTGACACGGTGTTCGGGCATGTCACCGAACGGGCCATGCGCAAACTCGGTCTGGAGGTGTTCCGGCACCTGCACAATCTCGACCTGGACTTTCATCTCAATCGACGTACCGGCGGACTGTCGCGCGATATCGAACGCGGCACGACTGGTATCAGTTTTCTCATGCGCTTCTTTGTATTCAATATTGTGCCCACCTTTATTGAAATCTTTATGGTGGTGGGGATTTTGCTGTTCAACTATGGCTGGGGCTTTGCATTGATCACTCTGGTGGCAGTTGTTGTCTATGTGTGGTTTTCGGTAGCGGCTACGGAGTGGCGTACCCAGTTTGTGCGCGATGCCAATATGGCAGATTCTGCGAGCAATACGCGGGCGATAGACAGCCTGCTCAATTTTGAGACGGTGAAATACTTTACCAATGAGGAATTTGAAGCGCAGCGTTACGATTATGAGCTGGGCAAATGGGAAACGGCTCGGCGCAAAAATCGCCTGTCACTATTCTCCTTGAATGGAGGTCAGGCGCTCATCATCGCACTCGCCATGACGGCAATGATGTGGCTAGCGGCCTACCGTGTTACCGCTGGGACTATGACCATCGGTGACTTTGTGTTGATCAACGCCTTCATGATCCAACTATTCCTGCCGCTCAATTTCCTCGGCATGGTGTATCGCGAAATCAAAGGCTCGATGGCTAATATCGAGAAAATGTTGCAATTGCTGGAGGTCACACCCAGCGTCAATGATAGAACAGATGCCAACAGCCTGGCCCTCGATACCGGGTCGATCATATTTGACAAAGTCTCGTTTTCCTATCGATCCGACCGCAACATTCTGAGCCAGGTGTCCTTCACCATCGAAGCCGGCCAGAAAGTGGCCGTGGTCGGGGCCAGTGGCGCCGGAAAATCGACACTGGTGAAGTTGTTGTTTCGTTTTTACGATCTCACTGGCGGCAGCATTACCATCGGCGGTGTCGACATCAGCACAGTCAGTAAACACTCCCTGCGCCGCGCCATTGGTATCGTGCCGCAGGATACAGTGCTGTTTAACGACAACATTTTTGAGAACGTTCGCTATGGCAATCCCCAGGCGAGCGATGCCGATGTCGACACCGCCATTCGACTCGCCCACCTCGATGCCTTCATCCGCCAGCTTCCCGACGGGCACCAGACCAAAGTGGGTGAACGCGGCCTGAAGCTGTCCGGCGGCGAGAAGCAACGGGTGGCGATCGCACGTACCATTCTCAAACGTGCGCCCATTCTGGTCTTCGATGAAGCCACGTCATCGCTGGACAGCAAGTCGGAGCAAGCTATCCTGGCGGCACTACGGGAAGTTGCGCAGGGCCATACCAGCCTGGTGATCGCGCACAGATTGTCTACTGTCGTAGACGCAGACAGGATTGTGGTGCTGGACCAGGGCCGAGTTGTTGAGCAGGGGACCCACGAATGGCTGCTGGAACAGCGTGGCTACTATGCCGATCTTTGGTTCGCGCAGCAAAAAGCACAAGACCAGCAGGCTGCTGCACATGAAGCGGATTAATATCGTCGCCTGGCACAATGGTGGTGGACTCAGTCGAGATATCGATATCCTTTACCAAGCACTACGCGGCGGACACTACGATGTCACCCTGAACGGCGCCTCTCTCGAAGAGGCCCCGGTGCGGCGTCAGCGTTTTGTACACCGCGCCTCCAATCTTGCTCACCGGTGGTTGCAACGCAAACAATTGGCGGCTGCGCCCTATGATATCAACGTATTTCTGGAAGATATCAGCCCCGGCTTTTTTAAGTACGCCCGCGTCAATACGTTCATTCCCAATCCGGAGTGGTTCAAAAAGTACCAACAGCCGTATTTGCGTGGCATCGATGTGGTGCTGTGCAAAACCAGAAGTGCCCAGGAAACGTTTACGTTGCTAGGGAGCCACACCCGGTTTGTCAGCTTCACCAGTGAGGATAGACTCGACAGCACCCATCAAGGTCCAAAGCAGATAGGCTTCCTGCATGTGGCCGGACGCAGCTGGCAAAAGGGTACCCAGCCACTACTCGATGCATGGTTGCGACACCCTGAGTGGCCCCTGTTGACGGTAGTACAAAGCGCCAAAACCTACAGTCAGGCGCGCGTCAAACCCGTGACTGCACCCAATATAGACCATGTGCTGGAGCGCCTGGATGATACACGGCTACGGCAACTACAGAACGCCATCGGTATCCACCTGTGCCCCTCCGAAGCAGAGGGCTTTGGTCATTGCATTGCCGAAGCCATGAGCTGCGCCGCCTTGACCCTGACGACGAATGCACCGCCGATGAATGAGTTGATCACAGCCGATCGCGGAATCCTCGTAAATTACAACAGGACGCGCCAGCAGCGCTCTGGGGCAAACTATTACGTAGATCCGGTGGATCTGGAACGCCAGATCGACGCGATTATGCAGCTGGATGACACAACGAAACAGCGCCTGGGTGAACGGGCCAGGGCATGGTATGAGGAAAACGACAGGTTTTTCCACACTCAACTTCTCACAGCGCTGGATGCTGCTTTGATAGGGCAGAAATCTCGCTAGCGCGTGTTGCGGCGCTAGCGACGTTTACTCACCGCTGCTGCACATGCGCCACGATTGCGCACCCGGGCTTGCGAGCACCTCCTGCAAATAGGGCAGGCAACTCTGTAACTGTTGCTGCAGTACCCAGGGCGGATTGATGATGAACATCCCACTGCCAACCATACCCTCCTCGGCAGCCGCCTTTACCGGTAACTCCACCAGCAGGGATTTTACCGGCATCGCCTCCAGCTTTTTTACCAACGCGCCCACTGCTTCGCGCTCCAACAACGGATACCACAGGGCGTAGACGCCGGTGGCAAATTTTCTGGTGGCCAGCTGCAACGCAGACAGTACCGCGGTGTAATCTGTTTTAACCTCATAGGGCGGATCAATCATCACCAGCGCGCGTTTTTCAAGCGGGGGTAGCAGTGCCTTCAACGCCGCAAAGCCATCACTGGGCTGCACCTTGATGCGCCGATCACGTGCAGCCCAGCGTTCCAACCTGTCACCATCTTCCGGATGCAGCTCGCATAAATGCAGACGATGACCGGCGTGCAAAAGTTTCGCTGCAATAGCCGGCGACCCAGGATACTGCAGCAACTTGCCCGCCGTATTAAAACTACGCACTAACGCAACGTAACTGTTGAGCGGAGGCGGCAGGTCAGTACGCTGCCACAAGCGAGTTATGCCGCTATCAAACTCGCGATTCTTGCAGGCAAAGGCCGACAGCAGGGCATAGCTGCCCGCGCCCGCATGGGTATCGATATAGCACAGTGGCTTGCCGTCCTTTTGCACCAGGTACTGCAAGACCAACACCTGCACCAGATGTTTGAGCACATCGGCATGGTTACCCGCATGGAAAGCGTGTCGATAACTGAGCATCAAGTCGCACCGAATAAAAAAGGTATAACGTTGGACCTACATTTTTAACGCATTATCGCCTGCGGCTCACCCGCACGGCATCAGGCACTAATGGCCGCTCCAGCGCCTGCAGTAAGGCGCCGTCCTGACTGTAGGGGTCACGTTTGAAATGCACCTCACCGTCGTCTTCCACCTGTACCGTCCAGTACACCAGGTAGATGGAAACTGGCTTGGGCAGTGAGACCCGGCGGGTTTGACCCGCCTCGATGGTGGTGTCGATCGCAGCGCGATTCCACATCTGCGGATCATCCAGCAGCAATTCCACCAACTCCTCAATTTTTTCCACGCGGATACAGCCCGAACTGAAAGTGCGCTCGCTGTGATTAAACAGGTTGCGACTGGGCGTGTCATGCAGATACACCATCTGTTCGTTCGGGAACATGATCTTAATTCTACCCAGCGCATTGTCCGGCCCTGGCTGCTGGCGAATGATGTAGGGGAAACCCCGCTGTGGATACTCGTGCCAGTTAATACTACCGGGGTCTACCACTGCGCCAGTACTGGTCAGTACTTGCATGTTGCGGCTACGGAGATAGCCCGGATCACGTCTAATGGCAGGCAATACGTCCTTTTTTAAAATCGTCGGCGGTACTGTCCAGGTCGGGTTAAACTCTACATAGCGGATAGTGTCGCGGAACACCGGCGTACTGCGGTAGGGGCGACCCACCTGTGCGCGACTGCGCAGCAGGCGCCGACCATCGCGAAACAGCGACACCTCAAAACCGGCAATATCAACGACCACGGCAGTCGCGGGTATGTCCTGCAGTACGCGTGCCCGCTCCAGGTTGACCCGTATCTGGTCGACGCGCTGTGCAGCAGTCACATTCATTGCAGTGACGGTCTGCCGCCCCACCACGCCATCGGCGTCCAGGCGGTGGCGACGCTGGAAACGAATTGTCCCCTGCTCCAGCTCGGCGTCAAAAACGTCTGGTGCTACAGTGGTTCCGGCAGCGAGATCGCCCTCAACCTGCAGGCGCAGCCGCAGTTGTGCTACCGCCAATCCACTCTCGCCCTTGCGCAAGGTTGGGCCAGGTGGAACCTCTACCCAACCACCATTGGCGGCAATTTCGCGATAGCGAGCCAGTGCGGATACCAGGTTCTGATAGAGCGCACTGCTCGGCTTTAAATTGCCCAGCCCCGCCGCAATACCGCCATTTTTGCTCACCCTCTCCAGCCACTCGACGGGGTCAACCACAGGTAACGGGTGCTCGAAATTCCAGGTGGCGGCGAAGTCCTTCGGATCGAGTTTGCCCAGCGCATAGTGGTAGGTGAGGCGCACCAGAGCGTCGGTGAGCAGCAGATCTCTGGTGGCCACATCAAGAGTGAGTGACCCTGCAAGCAGACCCTGTACCTGTTGCTGATGATAATCCTGCGGATTCATACCCTCGCGCCACGCCTGCTCGATCGAGTCAGCCAATTCAGTGACGGCGTTCGGGTTGGTCCAGACCGGCGCATAGCCCTGCTTGGTGTAGAACTCCTGTGTCACCGGCAGGTTATACACACTCGCTCCCGCGATCTGCAGTTCTCCTGCGCTCGACAGGCGCTGCAACAAGACCTGCAATGATTCCTGTGCAATGACCGGCAAGGGTAGCAGCAATAGGCCGCAAACACACAGCTGCACCCACCCAAGCCCTGACAAACCAGACACCTTGCCGGGCGATCGCACGGACAATCTCGTCATGTATTCTGCTTGGAGTGCAACGAGCTGCCGCGCAGGCCAGCGTGCAGCAGGATATCCGCATCCTGGGAGAAAAATGGCGGCTGCTCGGCACCGGTCGTCACCCCGGCATCAATCACCAGCGTGTGTCCGGTTAAGTAGCGCGTCTCATCGCTGAGCAGAAACAAAATCCCGCGCGCGATATCTTCGGGCATGCAGGCAATGCCCAGGGGTGAGGTCGCGGCGATGAACTGGGCCGTCGTTTCAGGATTATTGTCACCCAGTGCGTCGGTCATTGGTGTGACCGTACCACCAGGCGCGACCGCGTTTACCCTAATACCCAGTCTGGCCAACTCACAGGCGGCGGACTTGGTCAGGCCCACTACGGCGTGCTTGGCCATGGTGTAGACATGCGGCCCCTGTCCGCCCACGATGCCGGCGGTACTGGCGAGGGAGACGATGGCACCACGGCCCTGCGGCTTCATCGCCCTGGCAGCGTGTTTAATGCCCAGGAAGACCGCGCGCGACAGAATAGCCATGGTGTGATCAAACGCCTCGGCGCTGGTGTCCATAATCGAGCCAATGGCACCGACAATACCGGCGTTGTTGACCATGCCGGTCAAGGGGCCGAACTGCTGCTGGGCCAGCGCGATGGCACCGACAATATCATCCTCCTGCGTGACATCGGTGTGGTGGAAGATCGCTGCTGCGCCCAGCTGTGAGACCAGAGCGCGAGCACGCTGCTCCTGCAGATCGGCAATCACCACGGAGCCACCCTCCTCGACGATAGCACATGCTGTCGCTTCACCTATGCCACTGGCCCCACCGGTAACGACCACACAATGCCCCGTGAACCTGCCCATATCCCACTCCAATACGTATCGATTATGATTTATACTGCGGGCGCGCCATCTGTACCGCGCTGCGGCGGCCAACGTGCCATTCGCCCGCTGCAACGGTATCACCTGCACCCTTTTGCGGTAAGACTCACCCATGAAAAAAAGCCTCGCGCGCTGGCTGTTGCGCCTTACCGGCTGGGACCTGGTCGGCGTTCGCCCTGCGTGTGACCATTATGTCCTTATTGCGGCACCGCACACGTCCAATTGGGACTTTCCCCTGATGCTGATGTTCGCCGCGGCGTTCGATATCAAGGTCACGTGGATGGCAAAACACAGCCTGTTCTATCCTCCCATGGGCTGGATCATGCGACTGCTCGGTGGCATGCCCATAATTCGGCACAAAAATCAGAACGTCGTCGCGGCCATGGTCGCAGCGTTTGCGAGTGTCCCCCACCTGGTGCTGGTCGTGCCCACCGAGGGTACAAGGGAAAGGTCCGACTACTGGAAGTCGGGGTTCTACCATATCGCGCGGCAGGCGAGCGTACCCATCGTGCCTTCGTTCCTGGACTATGGCAGCAAGCGCGGTGGTTTTGGTCCAGCGCGCGCCCTCAGTGGTGATGTACGTGCGGACATGCAAGTTTTTCGCGAGTTTTACCACGGCATGAAAGGCAAATTCCCCGAGAAGTTTGGCCCGATTAAACTCCGGGAAGAAGACCATTGAGGGGTTGCTCATGTGGCCTGAGCAGGAGCACGCGCAATTGCACCGCCAGGCAATGGCCGACTGTAGTTTTATCACCCGCCGAGCTATGCTCGCTGGGGTAACTTAGGTACCCGCATGAGCCAGGAAGTCAGCGCACATATTATCATAGACCTACCCCTGGGCGAGGCGTGGGCGAAACTCAGGGATATTTCTCTGGCACACCATTATGTCCCGGGTATTGTAAAGACGGTGGTCGTCAGCGAGCAGACCGAGGGGGTTGGCGCCAGCCGCTATGTTTATCGCAATGGGCACAGTTACATCCAGGAAACCGTGGAGGAATGGCAGGACGGCAAGGGTTTTATGATCCGCCTGCACAAAGGTGATAAACCCGCAGCGCCCTTTCGCCAAGCCTCTTTCCGCTACACGTTGGCACAGCACGGCGCAACACAAACCGAGTTTACCGCCAGCCTGACCTATGACATGCCGTGGGGTCGTCTTGGTGCCTGGTTGGGCGCGAAAATGGCCAAGGTGGTGCAGGCGACCATTGCCGATGTCGCCCTCTCCATGAAGCTCTATTATGAAACCGGACAGCCCACCACACCGGCCGCTTTGAAGGCTTATAAAGAACAGCACCGATAGAGGCGTGCGCTAGCTCTTGCATTGCAGGAGAAGTGCCGGATTTCGGGAGCACATTTAAACGGCATAAAAAAACCGCTCTGAACATGAGCGGTTTTAGTGTAACGAAGTCACTACAGCTTAGAAGGTACGCTTCACGGTCAGGGCAATATTGTCGCGGTCCTTGATGAAAGCGGCGGTGCCGTTCTTCTGCGGGCCATAAAAGATGTTGTAGTTGAGCGCCACGTTCCATACCTGATCAATATCAACAGAGGCACCGATAACGCCGTTGCCGACCTTCTCGTTACCGCCGGCTGAGTTTGGTGCCTGCTTACACGTTAAGGTGTAGTTGACGCTGCCCAACAGGCTGAGATCCCATCCCGAGCGCACCTGATACCATGTCGGCCTGAATATGCCGCTGAAGTTGGAACACAGGTTATCGTCCTTGGTATATAAACTGGCCTTGTTGATTTCAGGCGCGGTGGCATCCTCACCAAACTGGCCCCACTCCATAAGTTGCGAGAGCGTCAGTTCCCCGATATAGCTTCCGCCGTCCCACAGGCCCCATTCACCATCGAGAAACCCAACCCCGTTGAGCACAATATGCGCGGTGTCACCGGTGGGTCCAGGATATTTATCACCCGTTCCCACTTGGTCAAATGAGCTGTATGCGCCAGCCAGGAGGCTAGGGGTCAATTCTGGGGCGAGCGCGTTGTTCAGGCGATAGACAAAATCGGCACCCCAGCTGATTTCCCACATTTCTTTCGACAACGAAACCCCAAAGGTATCGATATCGTCCTTGAAGACCCAACCGTAGGAACCCAGGAGAGTAGCGTTGGTGTTGGCGGCCTCAGCTTGCGAAGCAGGGTTTGACCCATTGGGGCCAAGGACTGAGTACAGGCCACTGGTAAGTCTGTCTGTGTTATTCATGTAAATAACGGCGGCCTCCATATCCCAGGGCTCAATGTAGTACTTCACGTTAAGCCCATAGTCACCAGAATCCTTGTACTTGTAATCAACCGAGCGCAAG
Source organism: Haliea sp. (assembly GCA_031414375.1). Classification (GTDB taxonomy): domain Bacteria; phylum Pseudomonadota; class Gammaproteobacteria; order Pseudomonadales; family Halieaceae; genus Marimicrobium. The sequence continues at coordinate 14,332 of JANNVJ010000114.1, read as the reverse complement.
CAGGTTCTGCCATTGGCGCCTGCTATTGCGGTCAAACACTCGGAATTCTCCGTCAGTGCTTCGTTCAGACTGAAATAAGTGCCCGCTGCCGGCCAACGCAATGGCTCAAAGCCCATCGCATAAAAGGCGCTAACGCTCAAGCCATCACCAAACTGCAAAGTTGAAGAAATCTTGTCATTGGGGATAAACAGCTCTTTTGCTTCGCTACCTGGCGTTCCCAAGCCTTTGGCCAAATCAAGCGCCGCCATCGATCCGGCAAAACCATGGATGGCACCAATCGACAACAAACTCTGCCCCCAGTACAGCGTGTGACGACCAATGCGGACGTTGGCGGAGGTATCTTCACTAATTTCAAAATTGCCGAACACAAAGGCATCGAGCAGTTCACCACCGCGGTAATGCAGGTCGTCCGCCGCGTCATTGTAATCACCGGGCTGCTCCGTCACATAGGCGAAAGTCGAATACGCAGAGCGCGGAAACGCAGTACTATTGGCCGGCGTAGGGCCGCTTCTGGGATAGGCACTGTTTTCGTAGGCAAAGTCATACCAACCCGCGCCACTCACCCTGAAACCCAGTTTGTCTTTCCAGATCACGTCCATCTCGGAGAGAAGGTCGAATCGCTGGCTGACAAAGTGTCCTTGCTTGACCGAAAACGTCGCATCATCCGCCAATCCAGCGGCGGTGGGGTTCGGACCTGTTGCGCTCTTGGTGCGGGAGGGATCATAGATCGAGGGATCCATATCCTGCACCCGCACCATGGCATTACCCTTGGCGGTGTTATCCCAGCGAATTTCCCAGTCATCCGAAGTGTCGAACTTGAAAGCCTGCGCCGGCATGGCGGCGGCAGCGGTGGCAAGAATGGAATACGCGACGAGTTTTTTCATTATCTGACCATCCATTTTAGAGTTATAAAGGCTTGGTACTGCAGGACTGCCGACCCTGCCCTGCTACTGGCTTACGGGGCTTTTGATACGGCTTCACCCGCTGTTCTAGCGCCCGATACTACAGCACTACGCGCTCAAGTCCAATGTGAAAATGGCTACCGAATGAGGCTTTAGTAGGGGGCCAATTAGCGAATGCCCAATTGCAATTCAAACGTGGCAACTGCTCCATTATTACCCTGAGGAATAACGATGCGCGCCTCACCGCTGGGTACGTGGCCCGCAGCGACCGTAGCTTCCGCCAGCCGGACCATGCCATCGGGCAACGCCTGGGCTGGCCCGCTGTAGGTCAAGTAGGCACACTTGAAGGGCTCCGTCGTCCTTAGCCTGAATCTACCCCCGGGAGTCACGATGCCCCGGATAGGCAACGCCAGTTGCAGCGCGGGTAAGGCCTCCCTGTCCTGTATATCACCGGAGAAAATAATGTGCAGGGGACCATCGGCACTGCCACCGGCTTTGACCAGATTGACGTTCATGCTAATGACAGTACCACGCAGTGAGTTGGCCAGCTCCGCAAGAGGTTGCTCATACTGTAGATAGAATAATCGCATTGGGGCGATCGTCTTTATCTGGATGGAGGTGGGCTCCGGCTCGTCGCTTGCAGGGCGCGCTTGCACCTTCCCAATGTGGACGTCCGCGCGCTCGTCCCGGGCGCCGTAGCAGGGACTGACGATGCGCCGGGTCTCGTCCTCTGAGGGAGGTGCTGCCTGCATAAAGTTGAGCCACTGTCCCGCCTGGGCATTCACTCCGCCCACAAGGCTGGCGTTGATGAAGGAGCGGCGTGCGCCAACTTCATCGCCCAACTTCAGCTGACTGATGCCCAGGAACAGGTTGGCGCGACCGACGTACTGATCCGCCAGCTGCTGGGCACAGGCTGCCAACATGGTCTGGTGCATCTGCGAGAAGTCCTGTGCCTCCATCTGCAGCTGGGCCAGATAGAGATACAAATCCGTAGCGCCGCTCAAATGCGCGGCCTGCTGCAGCGCCGCACGCGCCTTATCCTGCTCCCTGGCCTGCAACCAGAACTCGAACAGTGTGCGATAGTTTGCGCCGCTGGCCGGCACTTCATGCTGCGCGAGCGCGCTTTCCAGCGTTTGTGCGGCGCCGTAGGGATTGTTGTTGACGGCCTGTAGATTGGCCAGCAACACAAGCTCTCGTTCAGAAAACGGCACACGCTTATCGCGGGCCAGTGCCAGTTGGTCGAGCGCCTGCTTTTTCTTGTTCTGCTGAAGGTAAACCGAGGCCAGCAAATGCCAGTGCTGCGGTTCGTCCGGCTGCAGCTCGAGCAGGCGCTGCAGCAGTACCTCGCACTGGGTATAGGCACCGGCGCGATAATACAGCGCCAATGCCTGCTGCATCTGCTGGGTATCCAATGCGAGACCCGCCTGCTGTATCCGGTCCAGCGTTGCAACCACGTCCACGTATTTACCCAAGTGGTGTTGCGCGCGGGCCAGTAACAGGTAATCCGCAACATCGGCGACCAGCTCAATGGTGAGCGCCTGATGCAGGGTTTGCGCGGCGCTGGCGTAATCCTTCTGGAGCAGGTACACCTGCGCCAGCTCGCGCAACATTTCGCGATTGGCAATCGGCGACAGACCTGCTGCAGAAAGCGCCTCTCGGTAGAACTCGATGGCCTTACCGTACTCCTTGCGCTGTACATAGTGACGCGCCAGGTGACGGCCAGCGCTGGATTTGGCGTAGACCTCCTCGATACTGCCCAGCTGCCGTTCCAACTCCTCGATGGACAGCTCAGTACCCGTCGCCCATTCTCCCTCTGGAGTCAGCAGTATCCTGCTACGATACTGGCCCTCCTCGGCCACAGCGCCCACGACGAAGCCGTGTAGACAGGCCAGGATGATGTAAATCAGCTGCTTGAAAATGTAGCGCATGCCTTCAATCCACATTGGGCAGATTCTGCGGATAACTGTTCCACAGTACCTCTACTTTTTGCGTGAGCACGACATCACCCCTGACTTCGCCGGAGAAACTGAGCTGGTAGGTCCAGTCCGAGACAGCCGCTATCACCGTCTCTTCAAAGACGCCCCTGGGACTGGCATCCAGCACGCGCACTTCTCGTGTGCGGCCCTGGGGTGTCACCGAGAATGCCACCAACACCCAACCATCGATTTTGTTTTGCCACGCCACCAGCGGCACGTTAGGCCGGCGTGTGTCATAAGGCACCACTTCGATGTAGCCCTGGGCATCGGTGCCACCGCCGGTGATCTCCACAGCATCTGCCCCCCCCAGCGGCGCAGCCCAGCGATCCCCACTGCCTGAGCCAGTAAGAGCGAGCTCTCCCACTGCCAAGTCAAGGGCTGGCATATCCAGGGCAGCCGGCGGGGCGGCGGGCGCCATAGCTGGCGTGAGGGCCAGAGGTGCCATGCCAGGCTCTGCCGCCGGTTGTGCAACACGTTCCATGTTTGTGGGCTGGGCCTCTTTCGGAGGCGGCTTGTCGGGCTGGCTGTGTATTATCTGCACATCGTTGTACACCACCAGCTGCGCACCCTCCTCCGTACCACGCTGGATCAGGCTGTGCATAAACAGAAACACCGCCAGTGTAATCAGCAGCGCACCAAATAGAGCGGGGAACATGCGCATGGTCCGAAACCGGCTTACTCCGCCCGTTTGTCAGCGGCGATGGCGATGCCTTCGACCCCAGCCAAACGGACCTGGTCCATAACATCCACCAAGGTACCCGTCGTCGATTTGGCGTCCGACTGGATAATCACCGAACCCTCGGGGTTGTCCGCATGCAGTCGCGCGACAATGGTGCGGACCGAACGGGGATCAACCGGGCGCCGGTCGATCCAGACCTCACCGGCAGCGGTAATCGCTATGAAAATATTGGCATTCTCCTGTTTCGCTGCGGTGGACGCCTGCGGCGTACTGACCGTCACCCCTGACTCCTTGACGAAGGAGGTGGTCACGATAAAGAAGATCAGCATGATGAACACGATGTCCAGCATGGGCGTCATATCCAGCTCTGTCTCCTCCTGGGCCGGGATGTGGCGTCTGGCGCTCATCTCTTCGCTCCTGACGGCGCCTGCTCTGGCATGGTGAGACGGTCCTGCAGGCGACTGGTTTCGCTGGTGGCCACGCGCCGCAGCCGCACGGTAAAATACATTCCTGTCAGTGCTACTATCAGTCCCGACATGGTCGGAATCGTGGCACGATAGACACCGCGCGCCATGGCTTGGGCATCATCATTGCCGCTAATGGCTATCACTTCGAACACACTGATCATGCCCAGCACAGTACCCAGCAGCCCCAGCAGCGGACACAGCGCAACCAATACCTGGATGAAGGGCAGCAGCGCATGCAACTCCAGACTCACCTCGGAAACAATAGTCTCGCGGATTTTCCTGGCCCGCCATGAAGTGCGATCCGCACGACTGTGCCACTGTGCCACCCGTTGCCGGGCACGCGCTGGCCAGGTAATGCGGACAAACCACAAGCGCTCCAGAATCAGTGCCCACAGCACCAGGCAGGCAGCAAACAATACCCACAGCACCGGCCCACCCTGGTCGATAAAGTCCCTGATGGTGTCGGCAACCCACGAAACCATAGTCATTTCGTTCGCTCCCGCTCCTCAGCACTGCGCGCCAATACGCCGGCACACTGCTCATCGAGCCGCTGGATCATCGAGCGCGAAAGGTAGGCGATCACGCTGTGACTAAACAACAGCGGAATAGCCACCACCAGACCCAGTACCGTGGTGACCAGGGCCTGGGAAATACCTCCGGCCATCAGCTTCGGATCACCGGAGCCGAACAGGCTAATCGCCTGAAAAGTGAGAATCATGCCGGTGACCGTACCCAGCAGGCCTAGCAGCGGCGATATTGCCGCCACCAGTTTGATCAGGCCATTGCCCTGCTCCAGTGCCGGAATTTCCGCCAGCACCGCCTCATCCAATTTTAATTGCAGCAGTTCCTCATTATTCAGATCAATCCCCGCCACCGATTGCAGCACTCGACCCAAGGGGTTGGCTGCACTCGGGGTCTGCACATGGCGCAACTGCTCCTTGATGCGAAAGTGCAGCACACCTAAATAGAGGCCACGCCAACATGCCAGTAACATGCCGAGGATACCTAGAACGATAGTGATATAACCGATCGTTCCTCCCTGGTCGATGCGCTCACGCAGATTGGGTGTATAGCTGAGCATGCCCAAAAGACTTCCCCGCGAAGGGTCCACGGTAATCTCAGCAATGCTGCCGGGATGCGCAACAAAGTCCTGGGCGGCGTTACGGTAACGCGCGGCAGGTTGCCGACTGAGCACCAGCAGTTCGCCGGTCTCAGGCACGAAGCGTAAAAAATCTCGCTCACTAAAGGACAGGAAGGAACCCACACGCAACACTGGTCGCTTGCTTGCAGTGCCGTCAGGCAGGACGACCAGCGCCTCGAACTCGGTGACACGCGCAGCTTCAGTCATCTCTTCCTGGACCAACACCCACAGCGACTGGATATCATCGATACTGGGCTGGGTATCTGCTGCGGCCAGCGCACGTAACTGTTCGCTACGCTGGGGCAACTGCGCAGTGATCATGGAATCCTGTAAGGCAGCCGAAAATTCACCGGAAAACTCCCGGAAGGTACTGGCCAGGTCGCCCATATCATCTACCATGCCATGCAACTGTGCTTGCAAGCGCTGAATCTGTGCCGCATTACCCTCTGTGACGGCAAGCAATGGCTGATTTTCATTCTTGTGCTGCTCGAACTCACGCCTGGCAGCGCTCAGCAGGGCTTGCTGTTCCTGCTTGCCGCGCAGGAAGCGCTCCTCCCGCTGGACGTTGCGCGCCCGTTGCTGCCGTTGTATGTCGCGCACGGAATCCAACAACTGGTCAAGATTGGTAATCTGTGGCTCGGCAGGTATCGATTGCTGCGCAACACACAACATTGGTGATAACAGGAACACCACCGCCAGGACAGCAAGATGGGATCTCATGACGCATCTCCCGGTGCCAGCATGGGCAATTGCAGTAGCTGTGGCGCAATCTGGTTCCTGGCCACACGCAGCGCCTCAGCAACTCCCCGGTTAAACTCCCTATCCAGAGTGACCCAGTCTTCCTTGGCGGTACTCCAGTAGCCACTGGTCGCACCATCCAGGGTCTGGAAATACAGCGCCGCCCTGCCCACTCGCAAATACTCCACGGACAGCTCCTCACCCTGCCATTGCAGTGGTCCGCGCCAGGCCTCCAGCTTGTTCCCGTAATCCTGCTCCAGCTGATACGCCTCCAGCACCAGGCGAAACTTTTCCGCGACGGACAAATCAGCCTGGCTGAGGCGTCGTTTTAACAGTAGCACCCCATTGATGCGTTCTTCATGGTGAAACGGCAAGTCCAGTACCACAAACTTTTCCAAGGCATCGCCCATGCTGCGCAGCAGTGGCACAATCCGCTGCCGTGTGATCTCAGCCTGGGCAATCTGCCGTTGCAAATCGTCAATTTGCGCACGCTGCTGCTGCTCTCTTTCCTCCAGCTCCCTCGTGTAGGCCGCCTGATACTCGGCGCCGTCCTGCAGGCGTCGATACTCTTCCAGCAGCGTTCTGGTCTGCGCGGCCAAATCTTCGACCTTTTTCTGTGACTCGGTCGCATTGCGATTGGTATCGGACACCACACTGAGACTTTCCTTAACCTGTGCCGCGGACGCCGTGGACGTCCACGCCAATAGCAATAGAGTCGCTAGGATACCTGGTACCCTTGTGTGCTTCGCTACAGTCATAATCCGCGTCATTCCTCTTTCAATGTCATCCATTCACCACGCAGCAATAAAAAACGGCCACAGGTGCTACCCAATGGCCGTATGACGTGGTCAGCTGGCTGTAATTACGGCCAGGTCGCCTCAAGCTAAGCCATTAATCAAGCGGCCTGTGCGGTTTTGCTGGGTTTGATCAGGAACACCGCCAGCGCCGGCATCAGGATCAGGGATCCAAACATATTCCAGATAAACATGAAGGTCAGCAATATACCCATGTCGGCCTGGAACTTGATAGGTGATATAGCCCAGGTGATAACCCCTGCCGCCAGTGTCACGCCAATCAGGGCGACCACGCGCCCGGTAAAATTCAGCGTTTCATAGTACGCCGTGGTCAGGTCCTTACCCTCCCGGGTTTTTGCCAGGATAACCGTGAGAATATACAACGAATAGTCTACCCCGATACCCACGCCGAGCGCGATGACTGGCAGGGTCGCGACTTTCACACCGATACCCAGCCATACCATGAGGGCCTCGCACAATACGGACGTTAGCATCAGCGGCAGTACAGCGCAGATCACGCCCGGTATCGAACGGAAGGTGATCAGGCACAACACGATAACCGCTGCATAGACGTACAGCAGCATTTCCCGATTGGCTTCCTCCACCACGATATTGGTCGCCGCCTCAAACCCGGCACTGCCGGCCGCGCCAAGGAACTGAATATTCGCACTGGGCCACTCGGCATTGAATTGCTCCAGTGTCTCAACCACACGGGTGAGGGTGGCCGCCTTATGATCCGCCAAATAGATCGGCATGGGCCAGATCGAACAGCCCGGATCCACATATTCCAGGTTCGTCAGCTCCGTCACGGCGTAGTTGATCGTGTCCTGGTTGCGAAACAGGGCCTCCCACTTGGGAAAGCCTTCGTTGAGACCCATCATGATGTCGCGGGTGCGAATATTCAATCCACCCACGTCCTCAACGCCTTCCAACTGTCGCAGTCGCCATTCCAGTTCATTGGCCAGGCTCAATCCTTCATGCTCAATACAACCGTTCAGCTCGGTCTTCACAATCACTGCGAACACGTCGCTACTGACCGAGTAGTTTTCCATCATAAAGGCAACATCGCGATTGTACCGGGAGTCCGCGCGCAGTTCCGGCGCCCCCGGGTCCAGATCGCCAATCTGCAAATCCTGGGCCACGTACAGGCCTCCGATGGCCATCAGCGCGGCGATCACAATAGCGGCCGTGGCGGGACCCTTGTGCGTAAAGGCCAATAGGAAGCGCCAGAAAATGTGCATGTCCTCCATACTCTTGGCGCCGCGACTGGCGCGCTCGGCAGAGGTCCTGCCAACGCCGGTATAGGACAGTGACACGGGGATGAGGATGAGGTTGGTAAAGATCAATACCAGCACACCGATGCTGGCAGTTATCGCCAGATCCTGAATGACCTGGATCTGTATGATCATCAGCACCATGAAACCCACGCCTATGGCCAGCAGCGCAGTTACCCCCGCCAAAAACAGGCGCCGGAAGGTATACCGCGCAGCGATGTAACGGTGCGTGCCGCGGCCGATGTCCTGCATGACGCCATTCAGTTTCTGGGCGCCGTGACTTACGCCTATGGCGAAAACCAAAAAGGGTACGAGAATAGAGAAGGGATCAAGGTCATAGCCCAGCGTCGCCAGAATACCCATCTGCCATGTCAACGCGACCAGCGTCACCACGATGACCAGAACGGTGGAACGCAGGCAGCGCGTGTACCAAAAAAGTAGCAGTGTCGCCATCACCACGGCCGCTGCGAAGAAGGCCATAACGGCAAAGAGGCCGTCAATCAGGTCACCCACCAGTTTCGCAAAACCGATGATATGAATCGATTTATCCGGATCATCGGCGGTAAAGCGGTCACGGATCTCTTCCAATTTCTCACTGAGTTCCGCATAGTCCAGAGGTTCACCTGTCGCCGGATTTTGATCCAGCAGAGGTACAATAATTGTCATCGATTTGAGATCGTTGGCAATCAGGTCGCCCAGAATACCAGCGCGCACCATATTGAGCTGTACCTGGAAGATGGACTGCGGCGAGGTAGGATCAAAATCGCCGGGAATCACCGGACCGCCTTCAAAGCCCTCCTCCGTCACCACTCGCCAGCGCGTATTGGGCGTAAACAGCGATTTCATGCCGTTGCGGTCTACACCCGGAATATAAAATATCTCGTCATTCACAGTCTCTAGAAACTTGAGATTCGCCGGGGTGAATATATTGCCTTCCTTAACCGCCACCACAATGCGCAGGTTATTCCCCAAACCCTTTAGTTCGTTTTTATTGGCCTGGTAATTCAGTACAAACGGGTGCGCCTTGGGCAACGTTTTCTCGAAGCCTGCCTGCAACTGAATTTTGGTCGCCTGGAAACCCAGCACCAGGGTAACCAGGGCACACAGCACTAACACCGTCCGGCGGTGGTTAAAAACAAGATTCTCCAGAAAGTTGCCGGAGTTCTCGTCAAATTTACTGAGATCCGCAATAACCGGCAGATCCGTCAATGATGTTCCATGAGCCATTACGGGTTCTCCGGTATCTGTTATTGCGGTAATTTGATTTTATTGATGCCGCTGGGACCACCGACCAGCAGTGTCCCCGCTGGGCCTTCTGCCACCGCGTAGATTCGACCGGCCATGGTGTAAAGCTGTCCGCCATTGGTGACAGGAACTGTGACAAAACTGACCCCGTTGTCGGTGCTCTTCAAGACCTCACCACCGATGCCCACTGCCACCAAGCTATCGTCCGCCAGACGCGTGGTATCCACTATGGCGCTGCTAATGGGTTTTTTTACCTCTGCCCATGTCGCGCCGCTATCGACAGTGCGAAACATGAGCCCGCGCAAACCTCCCACCACGATGCTACCGTCGGCGGCGTCAATGACCGTGAAAAAACTGCCCTCCCAGGGCCCGGTTGCGATTTTTTTAGCTGATTCCTGCTGGATGTCTCCCACCATCAGCAGGCCCGCCTCGCCACTGAGGAAGAATTTGCCCGGCTGCGGTAACGGCGCGAAATCAAACACATGATTGAACGCGTCGTTCTCCATTTTTTCCAACACATGCTGCCAGTTCTGGCCGCCATCCCTGGTTTCCAGAATCATACCGTAGGCACCCAGGGCGTAGCCGTGTTTAGGATCAGAAAAAGCCACCCTGAACAGGGGTTTGTCCGCTCCCTGGGATACTGCAAACTCCATCTCTTCAACGAGTAGCGGGTACTGCTCATTGTCGGGCTCGGCGGCGGCCAGGGCCTGGTAGTAAGCCAATCCCTCCGTACCGTAGCGCAGCCCGTCGAACTGCTTGACCCAGGTTTTGCCACCGTCGGTCGAGTGCAGGATCACGCCCTCGTGACCTACCGCCCAACCCAGCTCTGGTGTGGGAAAGTCGATGTCCAAAATAGCGCTGCTCACGGGCACCTGTGCCTGTTGCCAGCTATCACCTGCATCATTTGAAGTCAAAATATGTCCGTGTTGACCGGTAGCAAAATAGCGGTCACCAAATTTTTTGACGGAGTAAATAAGCGACGTTGATGCCAGCTCACTGGGAACTGCAGGCAATTCCAGGACATCGTACTTTGGGTTACTGGCGGCGATTGCCGTTACCCAGGGCGCAACTGTAAGCGCCAGTATGCATGCCAGCACTACTGCTTTCACCCTCATAACACCACTTCCATTGCTTGCAACCACGGGGAGATAACTACCGGTTGGGAGCCGCCGATGGCGACAACCGACCACACACGACCACACGGACTTTTTCCGATTCATATTGCTATCGCCTTTAACGTTATTGTGGCGTTGCATTGTAAGTTTAGCGGATACGGCGCCACCTGCACGCAAGCCGGGCAGGCAGTGACTACCTTCATTTATATGTGGCAATCATATCAGTTTGGGGAATTGGAACAACACCTGAGAAGTATTGATCCAGTACCTGTCAAGAGAATGACCCGTCAGGCAACCACCACATGGCGCAGTAGTTGACCATAGCCATGGAACTGGGGTACTTGATCCAGCGCATGACGGCTGCGCAGGTGTTGGCGTAGCTCGGCCAACTTGTAACAGGGCACACTGGCCATAAAGTGGTGCTCCATATGAAAGTTCACGCCGCACGGCGCAAAGATCATGCGCTGCCACCACGGTGCTTCGACGGTTCGGGTATTCATGCGCGCATCGGGATCGAACAAATCTGGTACAGCGCCGTGTTCAGCGACCTGGCGCACGCGGATAATGAACATAAAGACCGTCATATAAGCCACCACCCACACCAGGTAGGCCCAGGCGATACCGCAGGCCGCCAGCATCAGCAACAACGCCAGCTGCACCAGCAACTGCTGTACAAACGGCACAGCCGAGGTACGTTTTTCGCTCGAAATGACGCCGGAAGCGCCGCGGAAAATATAAGACATGAGCTTGAAACCGGTCTGGCCGCTAAGGTCGCGGATAGCCTTGCGCCGGAAGCTCGCGTGCGAGATCGGATAGGCCTGATAGTTCGGAAGGTCCGGATCGTCAAGACTACCGGCCTTGCGGTGGTGCTCGAGGTGGCCCTTCGCGTAGGAGGGCTGGTCATTCATAACCGGCATGGCACAGAGCCACTGGCCGACCACATCATTAAGGCGCGCGGAACGAAACAGGGTGTGATGGCCGCAATCGTGCATCAACACCGACAACCCCAGCTGCCGACCCGCCAGCAGGACCAGTGCTACTGCAATCGTGAGCGGATTAGGCCAGATGGCCAGGACCGCGAAAATGGCTGCGATAGCCAGCCAGTTGCCCAGCACCAGGCGCCAGGCCTGCCAGTCGCTTTTGGCGGTAAAATAAACCACCTCTTCGCGAGACAAATAATCACTAACCTTCATGAGAACCCCCTCACCAAAGCCGCTCTGATCGCAACAAACCAGTGCCTTAGAGTCGCACAATGGAAGACCGCCAACTCAGCCTATTATAGTCGCACTCTGGATAATATAGTTATTGTTATCTTTTACGGCTAGCCAACCGCTTCCAACTCAGGACGTTTTCCGGTTGTACGCAGACAGATAGAACTCCACAGTAGCAAGGTCATGGACCGGGTAGTTCTGAAGTTGCGGGTGCGTATATTCTATGCGCTCTTCGGTTCGCAGAGCGGCCCGGTAGAATTCAAAATCCAGAGCACGTAATTCTCGCTCAAATGCGGACACGGATATGGGGTTCAATTCGGTGAAATAGCGCCAAAAATCCTCCTTCGAAACGTGTTCATACCCGGAACGATCCATCAACTTCGGGTCTTTGCGAAAAACCAGTTCCTTTATCTCGTCCTGGCTCTTGGTCAGGTGGAAAAAAGGTTCGCTGGAGAACTCGCCCAGGTGATGCCCGAAATTTCCGAAATACAGGCCGGGGTGAATAAACAATAACCCGTCGGGACGCAGTACTCTTCTGATCTCTCTGAGCGTCTGTGCATAGCCACCGGCAATGTGCTCTACCGAGCCCCAGGAGATAACGACATCAAAAAAATTATCCTCGTAGGGGATATGGTTCGCATCATTATCGGTATGGATAAGATTCTTTGGCAGCGCCAGATTCAGGTGGTTGTCTTGCAGTATCTGAGGAAGCCTTTGGTAGGCTCGGTCAGGATCAATACCCACCAGCAGCTCGGGCTGGGTCCTCAAAAACACGCCCAGGTCGGTGATTCCATCGCCACAGCCAACGTCCAGGATCTTACCCGATAGCAATGGCGAGTTGCCCAACATGTAGTCGACGATGACTTCCGCTGCGTGATCAAAATGGCGAAAGAACCAGCTGTCATGACCCTGCTGCCAGGCCAGGTCTTTTAACGGTACGTCACATTCACTGACAAAATGCCAGTGCGCCTGGGCCATTTCACTACCCCCAACATCACCCTGTATCTCAATGTCGACTTGCTGCTTATCCAACTGCGAATGCTGTCGATCGCGCAGGGCACTGACGACAATTGCCATTTTGTAGTGCCCGGGGGAAAGCGCCATACGCGGCACAATCCAATCCACCGAGTACTCGCCCTTGGGTAACCAGTGTACGCGAGCACCCATGGTAGAACTGCTACCTGTGTAAACCAGTCGGCCCGTGTCGGCCGTGAATATCTCAACTCCTACAGCGACATCAAATGCAATGGCGGCTGCTACTCTAAAGGGAATGCGAACACTGGCTATCTCACCATTTACGTAGGACGTAGGGGGAAGTGGATGCTCGCCCAGTGCCAGCTGGACAGGAATGGACTCACAATAGCGCATGCAAAATAATCTTCGTTTGATGTGACCGCGACAGGGGCAGCCACGCTATATGATTTTCGCATTTTCAGCAATTACTGAAGGGTGATTGCATTCACTGTCATTAGCCCGCAAACTGAATTCTGTCATGATCAATTCTCTGCATCCTCCCATTATCGAATCTGAACTGCTTCCTCGTCTCTTGGCTGGCGAGAAAATGGCGTTCGAACTCCTGGTTCGTCACTTCCACCAGCCCATGAAGCAGGTTGCGCAGGCCATTGTCGGGGAGGCTCAGGCGGAAGAATCAGTGCAGGAAGCCTGGATTTCTGTAATTCGTAATTTGTCGGAATTCCAGGAGCGCTCCAGCCTGAAAACCTGGCTGTTTAGCATTGTTGCCAATGAGGCCAAAAGCCGCTTGCGCAAAAATCGCTCCACGCAGGGTAAGCGCGAAGTATCGCTGGATGAGCAGCCCGGCGGCTTACTGGATAGCGGGCGTTGGCAAAAAGATGGTCACTGGCAGGAAGCGCCTGCCGCCTGGCACGATAACTCGCCGGAAATGCTGCTCAGCCATGAAGATTTTCGCAATTGCCTTGATAAAACGCTGGCACAGCTACCCGAAGATCAGAAAGCGGTGTTGACCCTGCGCGACTATCAGGGTCTGGAGCATGAGGAAATCTGTAACATTCTGGGGGTGAGCGCGTCTAATGTTAGAGTACTCATCCATCGTGCGCGGTTAAGGGTGTATGCCATGGCGGAGCATTTCGAGGAGACCGGGAAATGCTGAACTGCAAAACATTGGTGCAACAGCACGCCAGCGACTATTTGGAACAACAACTGACTTTTCGCCAGCGCATTGGTGTGCGTGTCCACTTGGTGCTGTGCCAGAACTGTCGCCGGTTTGTTAGTCAATTGAAGGTAGTGCGCAGTGTCTTGCTGCGCAGCCCGCCACCACTTCAGGAAACCCAGGTCCAGTCCATTGCAGCAAAACTCCATAGCGCGCATCATCAGCGAAATAAATCTTGAGCACTTTTGTAACAAAGGGCGATCATCGTCGTCTAATGTGTGTAGGGTAGTTGGCTTACTCTATTTTTTAACCTTGTTCTTCTAATCCAATTGGAGAGTTACCATGAACAACCGTACTGTAAAAAACATGTCCAAATTCGCTATGGCCACCGCAGCTGCAGCACTTTTTGCCTCAGTATCCGTTCCCAGTGCTTTTGCGGGCGAGGAAGCGGCAGCAGGTTCTGTCAAGTGCATGGGCATCAATGCCTGCAAGGGTGAATCCAAATGTAAAACAGCTGAGAGTGCCTGTTCCGGCCAAAACTCGTGCAAAGGAAAGGGCTGGGTGCTGTCTGCCAGTGCTGAAGAATGCACCTCAAAGGGTGGTTCCGTCGTCAAATAGTGATTTGAGTTATGCCGTCAATCAGGGGGATCTTCCCCCCTGAT
>JANNVJ010000113.1:0-33546 GCA_031414375.1 Haliea sp. | reverse complement strand
TCGTTGAGATCCGCCTCGGTCTTGATGTTCTTGGCAGCTGCCTGAGCAATTGCCTGCAGTTCTTTCTTGTTCATACTCTACCTATCCTTACCCATAGCCTGGGTTAATAATAGGCAATTACACAGATTTAATTACAGTCCCGATATTTGGTGTAATGTATCAAACACCGACGCCTAACTATTCGCTCAACCGGACCATTGTGGTGTGCCGACATTTGCCCCGCCATTTCATTCTGGGCCAAATACCGGCACACCACAATGGTCCGGTTAGCTCAAACGTTATGCGTGCTTGGAGGGGTTAGAGTGATTTCATTTGCCCTTAGTTTCATTCTGACGCTGTTATCAGTGTTTTGCATTATGGGAAGCCCGGCGGCGTTTACTCCAGCTGTTGGCTTGGCCTTCTTTCTAATGGCAATCTGTGGTCCCATTGCGTACTTTGGTCACCTTCGAGTAGCTGTGCTGAACTTGGGGCTTACGTCTGTCGCCGTAGGTATTAGCCCGGTAACTGATATGAGCCAGTTTGGTCACAGTATTTCTCTCGCCGTTCTATATGCAGTTCCGTTTATTTTTGGGTACGGAGGAGTTTTGCACGGTGTATCAAAGTTACAGCGCAAAGCGCACGCATAACAAGGCAATCAACTGCGCGCCTTCGGCCCCCTTAAAACCTGAGAGGTCACTATCTTGAGCCTTAAAACCTCCAGCGACGTTCGAGCCTCTTCCAGTAACGGCCTCTGACCCCATTCGTCGGACGACGCACTATGTCTAGTCCTTCTTTTCAATAGTCACTTCAAGAAACTTAGCTGTACCCGCAAACCACTTCTGCACATACAAGCTACCAACCACCGGCGCCTGCCCTTCAGCAGGCACCTCTTTATAGCGAACGCTGTTCTTGGTCTCTTTCTCAATTTCAAACTTGATGATCTGACTCGACATATACCACCTCAAATAGCCCAACGTCGCTGCAATACCGCCCGCGTACGAAATACATTCCAGATTATAGAAGCATGGCTTAGTATGAAGCCATTAAATAATAGGGGCCACAGTCCCAGATCTTGCGCATCGTAAGTACCAGAGCCACTTGAAGGCCTCACTGCGCCATGTCCCCGCCCAGGTCAGTTCGATCGGAGTTATTGTTATGTCTGCTAGTAGCTCGAACCAGCACACCACCCGAGTAATTCCGCGAGAGTATGTCACTGCATTTATCCTGGTGACCAGCCTGTTCTTCATGTGGGCAATCGCGCACAACATGAACGACATTTTGATTCGCCAGTTTCAAAAAGCCCTGGATTTGTCCCGTGGGCAGGCCAGCTTCATTCAGGTGTCGTTCTATCTCGCCTATGCTTTCACCGCGATACCCGCCGCGTATGTGATGAAGAAGCTGGGCTTTAAGCGGGCCATATTGACGGGCCTGTTGCTCTACGCGCTGGGCGCAGCCCTATTTTATCCGGCGGCGGAAGTCGGCAATTTCAGCTTCTTCCTTGCTGCTCTGTTTATCATCGCCACTGGTATTGTCTTCCTTGAGACGTCAGGCAGTGGCTACATCACACTGGTGGGCGATCCGGCAACCGCGGCCCGGCGTATCAATTTTGCGCAGTCTTTCAACGGACTAGGTGGCTTTGTCGCACCCCTGATTGGCGGTGTATTCATTTTCTCCGGCATTGAGCACACGCCAGACGCTATCGCCGCATTATCACCCCAGGCGCTACAGGATTATCGGGCGTTGGAGGCAAAGCAGGTACAGCTGCCTTATTTGATACTTGCTGGCCTTTTGGTTCTGGTCGCCTTGCTGGTTTTAGTAACGCGTTTTCCCACCTCAGGCGCCCGCGCTGCTTCGGGTGACACACCCACCCTTGCTGGCGTCTTTACCCACAAGAGTTTTGTCTGGGCGATTGTTGCGCAGTTCTTTTACGTCGGCGCGCAAATTGGCGTGTGGAGCTATTTCATCGATTTCACCAAAGAGTTGACGCCACTCACGCCAGAAAAAACTGCCGCGTTTTACCTGTCGGCCAGCCTGTTGTCGTTCATGGTGGGGCGCTTCATCGGCACGTATCTCATGAAGTTTATTGCGCCGCGCAAGTTGCTGGGGCTTTACGCGCTTATCAACATCGGCCTGTTTGCTGTCGCGCTGGTGGCCAGCGGCATGACAGCGGTGGTCGCCCTGGGTGCCACCAGCTTCTTTATGTCGATTATGTTCCCCACTATCTATGCGCTGGGCCTGGAGCACCTGGGTGATAAAGCCGAAATGGGGTCATCGCTCATTATCATGACGATTATTAGCGGTGCGATCATTCCGCCGATGATGGGCTACCTGTCTGATAGTCAGTCTGTGCAGTGGGCCTATGTTGTGCCGCTGGTTTGTTACTTTATGGTGTGGTTGTCTACGCGCCTGGGTGGGCTGGAGCAGGGTGGGCGGTAGGCCTCTAAAAAAGAATTCTGACGCCTAGTCGACGGTGTGCGCCGCCACCCGATTGATTGCCAGTTCGTTGGGAGGATTGCGGATACAACGGGTTCCTGCCGGGTGGTAGATATACGCCACGCAGCCGTTGCAGTTGTCACAGCCTGATTGCTTAAGCTCACCGCTGCGAAATTTATTCACCAGTGCCGGGTCGTGGAGCAGTGCGCGGGCCAGGACCACGCAGTCGAAGCCCTCGGCCATGGCCTGTTCGGCATTCGCCAGTGACTTGATACCTCCGAGGTAGGCCAGCGGCATCTGCACCGCTGCGCGAATCTTGCGCGAGTACTCGAGGAAATACATTTCTTTGAACGTGACTTCGGGCTCGCTGGACGCGGCGACCTTCATCATCAGCGCCGTCAGCCATTCCCCTTGCTGGCGAAGCACCTTGCCGATTTCCTCACGGTTCATGCGGCTGCCGAACATAAACCAGGTGGATTCCACATTGCGACCGCCGCTTAACACCAGCATATCGGCCCCTGCTGCCTGCAAGGCGATTGCCGTGACGATACCGTCCTCCACCTTGGCACCGCGCCGCGTGCCGTCAGCCACGTTGATCTTGGCCAGCACCGCCGTGGTGTCGCCTACGGCCTGCTTCACTGCGGCCAGTACTCGGGCTGGAAAGCGCACCCGGTTTTCCGCGCTGTCGCCGTACTCATCCTCGCGTCGATTACTCAGCGGCGAGATGAACTGGTTGAGTAAATAGCCATGACCCATGTGCAGTTCCACTGCATCAAAGCCGGCATCCCGCGCCAACTGTGCGGCGGTGACAAATTCCTGGGTAACCCGGGCCATATCCGCCTCGGTCATGGCGCGCTGCAGGAAATTGCCTTTGAGCATCCCGGCTGCATTGAAGCCCGCAGAGGAACTGATCGTGCGGCCTTTCACTTTCAGTCCGGTGACGAAAGATCCGCCGTGGGTAATCTGTGCGGAAATCGCCGCTCCTTCAGCGTGTACGGCTGTGGTAAGAGCGCGCAGCTCGGGCAGGATAGCAGGTCGCATCCAGATCTGGTTGGCGAGAGTCCGCGCCTCTGGTGCCACTGCCATATAGGCGACAGTGGTCATGCCAACGCCGCCGCGGGCGAGAGCGCTATGGTGCATGAGGAGTGCCTGGGTGGGTACGCCACCCATCGACATGGCCTCATTGGCGCCGGACTTGATAAAGCGGTTGCGCAGTGTCAATGGGCCAATGGTGACGGGGTCGAAGGGTGAGGTTGTCGCTTGCATGCTGGCACCGGTCATTCGGTTGGATGGACCAGCTACCATCCTAACAAGGTGCAGTGTCGGCTGGCGAGGGCATTCCTGCTGAGAGTGAACAGCAGTATAGAAAGGCAAGCTCGGCCAGAGGGATAGCGCTCGCGGGCGCTCCCTGCCGGCTTAATCGATGCCCAGCAATGCCTGACGCAGGTCGGGACGGCTGGTATTGGGCGACAACCAGATACCCAGAAAATGTTCGCCAAAACGAGGATCCTCGATCTGTGCGAGCGGTTGCCCATTGACCAAAAAAGCGCTGCGGCCCTGCTCATCAACGACCAACGCCAGTACATCGTTTTTCCTGACATCGGGTAAAAGCTGCGACAGCGCATCCAACCATTGCTGCTCGTCTTGCGGAGAAAGGCCCTGGCGCTGCCATTCGCTCTGCGTATGCTTTACCAGATCCGCAGCATAGACATCGCGTAAATACTGTATCTCAAGGCGCAGCGGTAGCTCGCCTTGCTGGTAGGTGCCGTCAATACTGTACAGGCGCGAATCGTACACGGGCCAAATCAAGAATGTGAGGCGGGCCTCGCCGACCAGGCGCAGCGTGCTTTCGTTAGCCTTTACCGGCCCGCACAGCAGCAACAACAGAATAACCAGAAAATGCCTATACACGTAATTCTCCACGCCTGACAACACATCAGGGAAGCGATGAACGGTTACTGAAAATGAATGGTTCCCTAGAGATACGCTGAGCGAGGCTTACTGGATTATTTTCACTGCCCAGAACCGCCGTCCTTAAGCTTCTTTAATGCGGTTAGAGCCAGTATACTTTTGCCAACGATCCCCAGCGCTACCAACACCATGATAATCGTCGTACGGTTCCTTGCTCTCGTCGCCCTGCTGGGCTGTGCCGCCACTACCGCCGTTGCCAAGGCCCCCAGGCCTAACATCGTGCTGATCATGACCGACGATCAGAGCCCTATCGCAGAACGTGCGCCAGGGCTCTACGAGCCACACGCGTTCGGTGCTTATGG
Organism: Haliea sp.; assembly: GCA_031414375.1. GTDB lineage: Bacteria > Pseudomonadota > Gammaproteobacteria > Pseudomonadales > Halieaceae > Marimicrobium. Next base: position 28,861 of record JANNVJ010000113.1, on the reverse strand, counting down.
CGGGAGCGTATCCACGCCCAACATCGATCGTATGGCCGCCGAGGGCATCCGCTTCGACCAGGCCAATGTCGCCACCACGGTCTGTACGGCGAGTCGTTACACGTATCTCACGGGGCGCTATGCCACGCGGTCACTCGGTCCGCGCTTCAATGAGCGATTTCCTCTGGGTACCATGAGTGGGCCCGAGAACATGGTGGAGCTCGACCCGCCCGGCACGCGCCCCAACCTGCCGCAACTGTTACAGGCTGCCGGCTACCGCACCGGCTTTGTCGGCAAGTCCCATGTGATTCGCCATGATTTGCTCACCTCGCCTGAAAACTGGGCGTCCTTTGGCTTGCGCACCTATCCCAAAAACGCCGATCCCTACGATCCAGCTGTCAGCGCCGCCCTCGCACACAACCACGCGAAGTGGAGCGAGTGGATGAAGCCCTACGGATTTGACTTTGTGGACGGCGTGTATTCCGGCAACCTGCATGAACAATTCCTCGACGCGAATAACGTGCACCACCTCGAGTGGACGGTGTCAAAAGTGCTTGAATTCATCGAGGGTTCGCGCGACGCCAAGCAGCCCTTCTTTCTCTACTTTGCCACCACCATTCCGCATGGCCCCGCCCCCTACGAAAAAAGAGAAGGCAAATATCCGCACGGGCTTGACAGTGACATCCACATCACGCCCGAGGGCATCGTGTGGGATAAATATGCCTTCATGCCATCGCGCGCTGAGATTCGCGCCACAAATGCCGCTGCCGGTCTGCCTGAAGACGTCGCCTACATGGCCTGGTTCGACGCCGGTGTGGGCGCTATTCTGCAAAAGCTCCGTGACATCGGAGCTGATGAGAACACCCTGGTTATCCTTGCATCCGACCATGGCAGTTGGCGCAAAGGCAAGGCTACGCTCTATGACGGCGGCATGCGTGTCCCCATGATCTCGCGCTGGCCTGCGTCTCATCAGGCGGGCCGCACCTATGGCGAGTTGATCAGCAGTATCGACTTCACGCCGACAATGCTCGACCTTGCCGGTGTCACTGCGCCCGCCGCTGCTGACATCGATGGCCACACTTACCGGGCCGTGCTGGAGGGTTCCGATGCGCCTATCCAGGATGCAGTATTTGCCGAGCTCGGTTGGGCCCGGGCGATAAAGACCAAGAAATGGAAATACATCGCGGTGCGCTACCCTGCTGTCGAGCAGGCCAAGATCGCCCGCGGAGAAAAGTATCCCGCCGGGCGCGGTGTTCCCCCTAATAATCTCCCCTACTATTCGGGGAACACGGATCTCGGCTTCCAGGCCGCCAAGAATAATCCGAATTACTTCGCCGCCGACCAGCTCTTCGATCTGGAAGCAGACCCTAAGGAGGAGCACAACGTCTTTGGTGAACACCCGGAGGTCGTGGCGCAACTGCGCGGGCGTCTTGGGGCCTGGCTACAGACCTTCCCTGATCGACCCTTCGGCGAATTCACGGTCGCGCACTGATCGTGAATGTGTGCTTGCCTAAGTACAGCCTAAGGTGGCAGGATAAACTACGCGCACTGACGTAAATAATAACGGCAAGGAGACAAGTTTGAGTACAGATCTGGCAGAACTCGGTAGACGCATCTCGCAGGAAACGGGTCACTACAACGGAGGGCCAGCACACGATTTCGAGATTGTGGGCCGCCATACCTTCCAAACACTCGTTGCCGACGGCTTATTGCCTTCTCATCGGGTACTCGATTTTGGCTGTGGATCTCTGCGCAACGGGTATTGGTTGATGCGCTATCTGGACAGTGGCAATTACTACGGCATCGAACCGGTAGAAAAAGGCGTCAAGGCGGGCTTAAAGCATCTTATTGGCCCGGAACTTGAAGCGTTCAAGAAGCCCACTTTTCGCTTCAGTACGGACAATGATATCGGGGCATTTGGCGTGCCGTTCGATTATGTCGTGGCGCGCTCAATTATGTCGCACACCTGTCCCGGTATGCTGCATCAAATGCTCAGCACTTTCGCCAGTTCTTCGCCCAATGGCACTATGTTTGTGTCCTACTGGCGCCACGATCTGCCTAAAATCGCGCCGCGGTGGCAAGTATGGCGGCGAGACGAGCCGAAGATTGCGCGCTATCGCGACATGGCAGTTAACCCCGCCAGCTTGAACGAGAAGCAAATTTTTGCCATCGGCGATAATCTTCCCGATGATGATATGCGTTTCATCGAGATCATCACCTATTCACTGGGTAAGGTACGCAAGATGGCGGCGCAGTACGGCTTGTCGGTGGAAGAGGACTGGACGTTCAAACCGCTCAACAAACAGATATGGCTCAAGATCAAAAAGAAGGTGGCTTGAATTAACGTCAGGGCGGGTGATTCGTCAGTGGAGTAGCACCTGCAATGCAGGCTTATCAGGAACTGGAAGCACGCAAAAAACACGTTTCCGCACTCAACAATGCCATGGGTATACTGCACTGGGATCAGCAGACCATGATGCCGGATGGTGCCGCCCCTGCCCGCGCATCGATGCTCGCCGAACTCAGTGTGATGCAGCATGAGATGGAAACCGGCAGTGCACTGTCCGACCTGATCGATCGGGCCGAATCTGAAGCAGACCAACTTGATGCCTGGCAGCGCGCCAACCTGCGGGAAATGCGCCACCAGTTTATTCATGCCAATGCCATACCGGCTGATCTCGTCGAACGACTGGTACTGGCCCAGTCAGACGCCCACATGGTCTGGCGGGAAGCGCGTCCGCACAATGATTTCAAACGTCTCGCGCCTAAGCTTGACACCCTGTTCCAACTCAAGCGGGAGGAGGCGAGTATCAAAGCGGCCATCATGGGGGTTACGCCCTATGAGGCACTGCTTGATCAGTTTGATCCGGGGCGCCGGGAAATCCAGGTTGATAAGATTTTCGACGATCTCGAAACCTTCCTGCCGGGCGTTGTGCAGCAGGTCATGGAGAAGCAGGCAGCGCAGCCGCCACCGATCGCGCTTGTTGGGCCGTTCCCCATTGCTCGGCAGGTAGACTTAAGCCACGAGGTCATGCGCGTGTTCGGCTTTCCCTTCGAGCGGGGTCGCCTGGATACCGCCCACCATCCGTTCAGCGGCGGTGCCGATGGCGATATCCGCATTACCACACGCTACGATGAAGCCGATTTCATGAAAAGCCTGATGGCGGTGATCCATGAAACCGGCCACGCGCTGTATGAAGATGGACGCCCTGCAAAGTGGTTGGGACAACCCGTGGGTCATTGTCGTGGTATGACGTTGCATGAGAGTCAGTCGCTGTTGCTGGAGATGCAAGCGGCGCGCTCAGAGGGTTTTGTGCGCTTTCTGGTGCCCATCATGCGGCGCATTCTTAACGGTTCGGGGCCAGCCTGGGAGCCGGAAAATATTTTGCGCATCTACAGAAAAGTCGAACCGAGCCTGGTACGTGTCTTTGCCGATGAGGTGACGTACCCGCTGCACGTTATCCTGCGTTACAAACTGGAAAAAGCCCTATTGGCCAACGAGCTGAGTACTGTAGACCTGCCGCTGGCGTGGAACGACATGATGGCGCAATTGGTCGGCGTAAGGCCCGCCGATGACACGGACGGCGTCATGCAGGATGTGCACTGGAGCGAGGGTATCTTCGGCTACTTTCCAACCTACTCGCTGGGCGCTGTGGCTGCAGCGCAGCTGTTCGCAGCCGCACAGCGGGACACTCCCGACCTGCTACCCGCCCTGGGTAGGGGCGATAGTGCACCATTATTTGATTGGCTGGACCGGAATATCCGCAGCCAGGGCTGCCTCTACATGCCGGATGAATTGATTGCCAAGGCCAGCGGATCACCGCTGGACACGGCAGCATTCAAGGCCAGCATCCGGGCTCGCTATCTGGACTAGTGCAATGCTGCATGCTGGCACTCGGATTGAGGCTCCGACCGGAAAGGTATTTTTACCTGCGAGTATCGGGTGGCCCGCACAGGGGAAGCAGGTGAAAATACCTTTCCGGCCGGAGCCGCTAGCAATGAGCCGATTACTAAAACGCGATGGACGCCTCAAGTCCATAGGTACGCGGCGTCCCGAGTACGAATGATCCTGCGCCCAGCGATTCAGTGTTGGAAAAGCCGCCCTGGAAGTACTGCTCGTCCGCCAGGTTGTCAACAAATAGCCACAGCTGGATATTCTCCTTGTTAGCGGGCGTAAACCCGACGCGGAAATTCCATAAGGTCACATCGGCAATCGTGGCCAGATCGCGAAATTCGGATTCCCAGGAAGTCGCATCCAGCCCGGTGAAAAATGAATCCCGATAGTACATTGACAGGCGCGGTGAAAAATCGCCAATGGCACTGGGTAGAATAACCATCGCCGAGAGTGAATAGGTCAGTTTAGGTATGGCTGCAAAATCTTCATCAGAGCGATCGACCACCGATTGCACCGGCGGAATCGCAGAGGTGTCGACGTCAGATGCGATGAACTCATCATAGCTGGCATCGGTATAACTTGTTGTGGCATTGAGAATGACATTGGGTAAAGGTAGCGCCGTCAGCTCCATCTCAAAACCCTGAATGGTGGCGGCACCGGCATTGTCGATGAACAGCAGAATATCGGCAAAGGAGCGTCCCTGTTCCGTAATCCGAATTTGAATGTCGTCATACTCCATGTAATAAAAAGCCGTGTTAAACCGTATACGCTGGTCGAGCGCGTCGATTTTTAATCCCACCTCGTAGTTGGTTACAGACTCTGGCTCAAACTCCGCTATTTCTAATCCCTTCATTTCAAATCCACCGGATTTGAAGCCTTTGCTATAGGTAAAATAGAGCAGAGTGCTGTCCAGCACCGTGTCCTGAAGATACTCGTCAGGTAGGTTAAACGCGTTGGTAATCGTGGGCGTCCACTTTGACCACTCCTTGTCTTCCTTGACCTTGCCATTGTCGGCAGTAATGACATCACCGCCCAGAGTGACATACTCATCGACGAGGCGAATCGGCAGAAATGTGGGAGGGTTCGCATAAAAGCCGCTGGGATCAGCGAGTGACAATACGTCGAACACACAAAGATTGCCTGCGCCGGGCACCAGATTGGCCTCCACAATGGCTTCGCAGTCCGCTTCATAGATGGTGGCCTCTCGCTCGCGTTTTTCCGTGGTGTAGCGCGTGCCGACAGTCAGTTGATACCAGTCTGTCACCGCATAGGTACCCTGCGCGAAAATCGCATAGCTGTCATTGGTAAGGTTGCTACTGGCAGCGATGATTTTTGGTATGAGCGTGGTAACGTCTGCTTTGTAGGAATAGCCGTTATAGCCTACGGCGTTGCCCGTTACATCATTCTCTAACTCCTCTTTAGAGAGAAAAATGCCACTGGTGTAGTTCAAGCGCTCATCCATCGCCGTACCGGAAATCTGTAATTCCTGGCTGTACTGATTGCGCTGCTCATCGTCTGGCAAGCCAAAGTTACCGTAACCTGCTGCCAGCGAGCGCTCCAGTGCGCGCAGCACAACCAGATCACCCGTCCCCACCCCCAGAATATCCGTGCCATCGCTGTCATCCGCTTGCTCGATGCCGTCCTGGTTGCTCCAGGCGGTGATACTCTTGATATCAAAATCATCATATTCCCAATTCATGGTCAAGCCGAGAATCTGGCTGGTCATCTTGAACGTACTGGGACCATTGATGAGTATCTCGTTGTCATCAGCCTGGGATTCACTGACGCGACAACGCGACTCGTAAGATTGTGGCGCCGTGAATCCTGGCCAGGTGAAGGTATTAAACGAGGCGCCCGGATTTTGAAAAATGCAGCTCAGGCCGCCACCGTTCTCGTCTACTTTTGAGCGGTAATAAAAAACGTCAGTACTGAATACGTCACTCGGTTGCCAGTACAGTCGTCCGGTAGCGCCAAGTCGATCCTCGTCGCCGTAGTGTTCTCCGTTATAGGTGCTGTCGAGATAACCATCCATCTTCGTGCTGGCAAGACTGACCCGTGCCGCCAACGTGTCGTCATTGAGCGGAATATTGCCGCTCACTTTTATGTCGCGGCGACCGTAATTTCCCAGCCGTGTAGAAACGTCACCCTCCAGTTCCTCGGTGTGGGGAATTTGTGTGGTGACTAACAGGGCACCGCCGGTATTGTTCTTGCCAAACAAGGTGCCCTGTGGCCCGCGTAATACCTGGATGGACTCAGTATCCACCACGTCCAGCAATTGGCTGTCAGTGCGAGCGATATAAATGGAGTTGATGTATACACCCACGCCAGGATCCAGCGCAGCGTTTGCTTCCTTTTGACCGATACCCCGGATAAAGATGGAGGGTGCCTTATTGCCTTGCTCACTAAAAATAAGTCCCGGCACAGATTCCTGAAGATCGCGGGTATTGGCAATGCCGGCGACCTTCAATGCTTCTGCTGAGAATGCTGAGATGGCCACCGGCGTATCCTGTAGGGCCTCTTCCCGCCTTCTGGCGGTGACGATGACTTCTTCCAGCGCCATTTGGCCCTGGACAACAGTGGGCGCATCGCCCTGTGCAGCAGCCATGCTGGTAGGCGAGCCGACTAAAAACATCGCCAGGCTAAAGAGCGTGCACACGGGGTGCGAGACGGTGATCGGAGATTTCACAATAAATACCTCTCATTTTTATAGTGAGTATTTATCTAATGCGACAAACCGGATGCCAGGGCTCGGTGGCGTGTGCACCTTACTATCATGGCAGAAAATGCATCACCTGTGACAGAACATTCCTAGCGGATTCCAAACTCCCGAAAAACGTCGACGGTATGACAGCCAAGCGTAGCAGCCGCTCCCACTGCGGGCCGCGCACGTGGCAGCATGACTTCTGACCGGGCGGACGGTGGTTGCACCGGTGGCGCAATGGTGCCTCCCGCAGCGATACAGTGGGTCAGAACGCCAAACAATGACACGTCAAGCAGCACGCCTCCGCCCTGTGCCCAGGTGGCCCAGGCCAATAGGGCCGCATGCAAGCCGGTAAGGGGGTCACCTATCGCATCACCGCAGAAGACTGCGCTGCCGGTCGCTTTGCGCAGGAGCCAGCTAAGACCAGCGGCGACCCCGGCATCGTCGCCAAAAGCGCTCCAGTTGCGCATCGGAGTGCGTCGGCCATAGCCGGTGATCGAGAGCCACACGCGACCCGCGCCTGTGCGTACCATATCAGCCGCCTGTATACCCATGTGCTCCAGTGCCCGTGGCCGGGATGACTCGATAACAATGTCGGCACGTGCTAGCAATTGCTGGAGCTGACGCTGGCCGCTGGCGCTGGCCAGATCCAGCGCCACACTCTGCTTGTTGGCATTAAGCAGTTCAAAAAACCGCAGCGGACCGGCTCTGGCGCCATCGGGTCGCACGCTGTCCTCAACCTTGATCACGCGCGCCCCCAGCTGGCCGAGCAGTTGCGCGCAAAGGGGGCCTGCCCATAGCGCAGAGAGGTCAACGACCAGCGGCTGGCGGTGGTGGGGTGGTGCGCGCGGCGCCAGAGGCATCGCCTCGAACCAATGGCGCTGGACCACTGGAGGAGTTGATGCTGCTGCGGCAAGACCCAACAGTCGAGCACGGGCAACCATTGGTGCACAGGAGCGCTCCAGCAACACCTCGGCAACGCCCGCCCAATCACCAGCGGAGGATTCGAGCCAGGCCGGTAGCAGGGTCCAGTCGTCCTCGCGTGGCAGGTTCAGGGCGAGTTGTCCATCGGCGCAGTCAAGCAGGCGACAGGCACCCCCGGCCGAGATCGTGCCGCCACGCTGCAGGCCGAGCACCGCCGCGCGTTCACCCAGGAGTTGGTAGGCGGGAAAGTGGTTGTCGAGGGCGCCTGCGCTCAGTGCCGCCAGAGCCAGCCAACTGCCCTGGGCGCAAGTCGCCAGTGGTGCGGGGGAGGGCAGTGGTGGGCCGTGCGCTTCCCCGGTCAGGTATTGGGCTCCCGAGGCGGCCCATAGCCAGGCTTCATCACGTGTATCGGCGTCGGCGAGATGGGGCGCCGCCAGTCCCAATTCGTCCAGTAAAGCGCAGGCATAGCTGCCGGGTGTCATTGCCATCGCGCTACCTAAAAGTCATACCTGACTTCTATGCCGACTGTCCGATTGGCATATTTTGGGACCAGTTGAATGTAGCCATTGGCCAGCAACGGCCCGGGATTGGCGTAAATCAGGGATGCATAGTTTGTATCGAACACGTTTTTCACAAACGCTGTAACGCGATATCCCTCGCTCCTGCCGGCCAGTACTGTGCGGATATCGACAATGCTATAGGCCTCCTGCCGAGTATAGTCATCTTGCGAGAGTTCATAGAGCACATCATCCTGCGAGCGTAGATTGGCGCCGAGAATGACGTCGAACGGCGCATTTTCCAGCTGGATCGTGTAGTCGGTGCTGAGATTCAACTTCCATTTGGGAATGTAGGGCAATTCGCCACCGGACAGGTCCTGGAAATTGTTGGGACATTCACCGCGATACTTTTGTCCACCGCTGCAGTTGCCATTGGGATAGTCATCGATGGTGGCATCGGTGTAGGTCATGCCGCCACTAATGGTCCAGTCATCCATCGGTTGGGAGAGGAATTCGATTTCTATTCCCTGGGTAGATACCTCGCCTGCGTTGGTTAGCACAATCGTGCCAAGGGGGCCTTCATCAATCGACGTTTCCGCCTGGAAGTCGTGGTACTCGGCATAGAATACCGCCACGTTGAGTATCAAGCGATTATCGAGCCAACGCGATTTTAGTCCTGTCTCATAGGAGTCGCTGGTTTCAGGCTTGACGGATGATCCTCCGGTGATTAGACCGGTATCAAACGCGGGGCCTTTATACCCGCTGACATAGCTCGCATAGACCATGGCCGTGTCGCCCACATCCCTTTGTAAGGCGATCTTCGGTGAGAAATCACTTTCGTTAATCGAGTCACTGGCCTCGCCGGGTGGCGGGAAGATAAAATTGTCGGTGCGGTCTGCCATGGTGTGGTATTTAAGGTCATCGTAGGTATAGCGGCCGCCGAGTATGAGCTGCCAATCGTGCCAGATACTGAAGTTCACTTCGCCAAACACTGCCGCGTTCTTGCTGTCGACATCGGTTTTTGATGCCCGGGTGGTGGCGGGTACTATGGGTTCAAACAAGGCCGTGGTCGTTGTATTGCTGGTACTAAGGTCCTGCTCGAAGTAAAAGGCGCCGATCACATAAGAGCCCCACTCAGCAGGTGCCGATGCCAGCCGCAGCTCCTGTGAAAATTGATTTTGGTCTGTCCTGGGTGGTTTTGGAAAGCTCAGGGCGAGTGGATTTTTGGGTGAGTTATCAAAATCCACAATGCTTTCGCTCTCCCAGTCGCGGTAGGCGGTGATGGCGGTAACAACGTATTCATCCAGATCCCAGTTGGTGGTGAGGGCCGTGCCGCTGCTGCGTATATGAGTGAAGGTCGGCTCGTCGTTGTTCACATCCTGATTGTGTTTCGAGGGCACCACAGGCAACTGTTCTTCCAATAGCCGTTGTTGATCCGGACCCTCCAGGATGGCCCGCACACTGAGCGCGGTCGCGTTGCTATCGCTCTTGCTGTAGTCGCTGGCCAGCATAAACTCCAGACTATCGGTTGCCTGCCACAGCAATTTACCGCGCATGTTGTAGCTCTGTGAATCATTGATGGTATCGCCGTTGTAGTAGTTCTTTACGTAACCGCCGTCATCTACACCGGAGCCGGTCAGACGGTAGCCAAGGGTGTCGGTGATGGGGCCCGCCACACTGCCATCAAGGCGGTACTCATTGTCTTCGATCGCCGTGGCCGCAGCAGTGCCGCTAAGCTCGGGGGTCGGATCTTTGGTAATAATGTGCACCACACCGCCCGACGCATTCTTGCCGTAGAGCGTACCCTGGGGTCCACGCAATACCTCGACTCGCTCAACATCGACAAGATCCAGGAAGGCCATCCCGGAGCGCCCCATCACCACACCATCAAGCATGGTGGAGACGCTCGGATCGACCCCGGGACTGAACGCCTGCGTACCAATGCCGCGAATATTGAAGGATGAGGTGGAAGGGCCGGAGCTGGCCTGAACATTGAGTGTCGGTAACAGCGTGGCCAATTCCGCGGCATTCTTGATTTGTGCTTCCTGCATCGCATTGCCGGATAACAACGACACACCTATCGGCACGTCCTGCAAATTCTGTTCGCGTTTTTGCGCTGTGACGATCAGTTCTTCCAGAATGGGCCGATCGCCCGTGGTTGGCTCCTGACCCAAGCCGGGGAGGGGCAGGAGGCTGGCGCAGAGGGCCGTATGAATAAGTGCCAGTGTCTTCTTGTTGATAGTCATCTTTTCGCCCTGATTATTATGTTATGCGGTTCTTTCCCAGCATACAGCTAAGTCGTGATGGGCGACATAGCTGACCCGGCACTTGTAGTCAGCCGAAGCAGTTCTCACGAGTGAATTACCGGATAAAGCGGCCTACGCGACTTTGATAATCAGTCCGCTAAACTGTTAGACTCGTGCCGCTATAATAAAAAGTGCGCATGGTCGGTTTGGAAATATTGACAGACGCCGCTGGTCTAACAACATCGGAGCAATCAATTGGACGAATCCAGTCAGTCACCGCGCAGCCCGGATACTGCAAGCCCTGCCAGTGTCAGCATGCTGGACGCGTTCTGGTTCTGGCTTAAGCTGGGCTTTATCAGTTTTGGGGGCCCGGCCGGCCAGATCGCTATCATGCATGAGGAACTGGTGGAGCGTCGTCGCTGGATTTCCGAGCGGCGTTTTCTGCACGCGCTGAATTACTGCATGTTACTGCCGGGGCCGGAGGCACAACAACTGGCTACGTATATTGGTTGGCTGTTGCACCGGACCTGGGGCGGCATTATTGCTGGTGTGCTGTTTGTATTGCCCTCGCTGTTTATCCTGATCCTGCTGTCCTGGGTGTACATTGAGTATGGCGAGCTGCCGATAGTGGCGGGTCTGTTCTATGGCATCAAGCCTGCAGTCACCGCCATTGTGGTGCAGGCGGCCCATCGTATCGGGTCGCGGGCACTGAAAAATAATTGGTTGTGGGCAATCGCGGCAGCGTCATTCGTGGCGATCTTTGCCCTGCATATTCCCTTCCCTGCGATCGTCATAGGGGCGGCGATCATCGGTTATCTGGGTGGACGATGGGCGCCGGACAAATTCCGGATCGGGGGAGGACATGCTGCAGCGCAACAGTCCTATGGCCCAGCGGTGATCGATGACCACACGCCCAGGCCGGACCACGCGCATTTTCGCTGGCCGCGACTGGTGTTGCTTCTAGGGGTGGGCTTCGTGCTGTGGCTCCTGCCCATGGGTGCGCTCACTATGCTATACGGCTGGGAAGGGACCCTCACGCAAATGGCCTGGTTCTTTACCAAGGCCGCGTTGTTAACCTTCGGTGGCGCCTATGCCGTGCTGCCCTATGTCTATCAGGGCGCTGTGGGCCATTATGGCTGGCTGACCCCAACCCAGATGATTGACGGTCTGGCGCTGGGTGAAACCACACCCGGCCCGTTGATTATGGTGGTCGCCTTTGTGGGGTTTGTGGGCGCCTATGTCAAGCAAGTGTTCGGCCCTGACCAGCTGTTTCTGGCCGGTGCGGTAGCGGCCTCGCTGGTCACCTGGTTCACTTTTCTGCCATCATTTATCTTTATTCTCGTGGGTGGCCCGCTGGTGGAATCGACCCGCGATGAACTGCAGTTCACTGCGCCCATGACGGCCATCACGGCGGCGGTGGTGGGGGTGATACTCAACCTGGCTCTGTTTTTTGGTTATCACGTGCTGTGGCCAACGGGTTTTAGCGGCCATTTCGACTGGCCCTCCGCGCTGATCGCACTTCTTGCTGCCATCGCGTTGTTTCGCTTCAAGCGCGGCGTCATCCCGGTACTTATGACCTGCGCCTTACTCGGGTTGGCGATGCAGTGGTTAGGGCTGCGGTAAGTGCTCGTGGTCTGATTCGGGATGCCCGATTTTGGTAGTCCGAGCGGGTTTATCCCCCCGTACGCGTAAAACTACCCTTGACCGTGCTTTTCACCGAGTTTGCCAACGACTATTATGGCCGCCAAATATCTGGGCTGGATACGACTGCGACATGAAAATGGTGTGCCAAAACCGATCAAACTCCTCCTTTTGGCAAGTCGTCCTGCTCTCGGCCATGCTGCTGCCCTGGGCCGACCTGTCCGCAGCGGAAAAGCCAGTTCCCGCTGCGACTACCAAAGTAGTACCGATCTTTGAGCAGGTGCGGGTGAAAGCGGCTGCGCTGGCCAAGCAGGACTACTCTGCCAGCAAGGCCGAACTGCCGCCCTTTCTGTCAGATCTGAATTATGACCAGTATCGGGATATCCGGTTTCGTCCAGACTTTAGCCTTTGGCGTAACGAAAAGTTGCCCTTTGAGGCACAGTTTTTTTCCCGCGGTTCAATCTTTCGTGATCGTGTTCTGGTTCATGTCATAGACAAGGGCCAACAGACACTCGTCAATTTTGAAACCGGTATGTTCGATTTTGGTCGACTGCCCATACCACTGGAAGTCCCCAAAGACCTTGGTTTCGCCGGGTTCCGATTGCATCACCCGATCAATACACACCAGTATTTCGATGAGGTGGCAGCGTTTCTTGGGGCCAGCTACTTTCGCGCTGTGGGGCGCAGGCAGGTCTATGGCTTGTCAGCACGCGGTTTGGCAGTGGACACCGGCCTATCGCGGGGCGAGGAGTTTCCGGTGTTCCGCGAGTTCTGGATGGAGAAGCCTGCCAAGGGCGCCAAGCAATTCACTTTGTACGCCCTGCTGGATTCGCCCAGTGTGACCGGCGCCTATCAGTTCGTGATCTCACCTGGCGGCACGACGGATATCGCCGTGAAGTTACAGCTGTACTTTCGTCGCGATGTCGAAAAACTCGGTGTCGCGCCGTTGACCTCCATGTTCTTCCATGGCAAGACGACACAGCATTTTGTAGATGATTTTCGACCGGAGGTCCATGACTCCGACGGCTTGTTAATTGAGGCTGGGAATGGCGAGCAACTCTGGCGTCCGCTCAACAATCCACAGCGGCTTTCCTTCAGCAGTTTTCAGGTTGAAAACCCGCGCGGCTTTGGTCTGTTGCAGCGCGAGCGCGACTTTGAACATTATCAGGATCTGGAAGCAAAATATGAACGTCGACCCAACGCATGGATTACTCCCGTTGGGAATTGGGGATCAGGCAGAGTGGAGTTGGTTGAGATTCCCAGTGATGGTGAGTTTGACGACAATATTGTCAGTTTCTGGGTGCCAGCAACGCCGGTGATTGCCGGATCCACGCGGACGTTTGAGTACACACTGAGTTTCTCCAACGAGCAGTCGGATGTGTTGGAGGGGCGCACAGTCTTCATGGGCATTGGGCCCGGTAGAGACCGTGAAGGTGGTGAGCGCCTTTTTGTGGTCGACTTCGCTGGTGGCGCACTGGACCTCCTGCCTGACTCGGCGCTGGTAACGGCTGAAGTATCGACCTCCGATGGTACGCTGCGTCCGCCCGTGGTCGAACGCAATCCGCATACCGGGGGTTACAGGGTCTTTTTTGAACTGTTGCCCGGTGACCAGCCGCTGTCCGAACTGCGCTGTATTTTGCACTCCGGTGAAAACGTGGTGAGCGAGACCTGGACCTACCAATCGTGGAAAGAGAAGTATTGAACGCATCCGACAGTAGTGCGTCCTGGCTGAACGATGCGCAACCAGCGCTCGACACCTACCTGCGCAAGATTGGGATAGCGTCTGCCGACCTGCGTTCACGCTGGGTGGCGCATGTGCTGGCGGGGCTGCAATTGAATATCGGTGAGTATGCGGCAGATGACTTCGTGGAGCAGGCGATTGAAGGTCTGCGGGATGCTATCGATGCGCGGCTGGCCAGAATTGCCAATCTGGATATCGTACATGATCGCCGGGAGATTGCCGGCATACTGGTGGTCCTGCAGGAAGAACAACACGCGGCCCTCGTCAATACCCTGTTCCAGGACTTCGGGCTTACGGTTGACCCAGAGGTCCGCGCGCAACTGCGCGCTGCAATCGCCAGTGATCGTCCGCGGCCGGTGCGCACGGATGCGCCATTGAGTATGCCTGTTCAGGAGATCCAACTGCGCCCGATGAATCCGCTGCGTTGGTTGCGTCGAGGCACCCGGTGAACCTGGCCTCCCTCCGCAACGACTGGCATGGGAAAGTGAGCGGCAGCGTCTATGTTGTGCGCCGTACGGCCTATCTGTTGTTGGTCTGGCTGACCACTCTGGGCGCCATGTTTTTGTTGCATGCCGCTTACGCTAGCGGTGGCTTGACCATACTAAAGCTGTTACTGCTGATCCTTTATGCCATCCTCATTCTCTGGATTGCCGGCTCATTCTGGGCTGCGACACTGGGATTTTGGGTGCTGCTTACCCGGGTTGACTATTTCGCCAGGCGTCGTCGGGCGGTGCTGGCAGCCAGTACAGGCCCCTTGCCGGTAGACGGCCGTATCGCCATCCTGATGCCCATTTACAGCGAGGACCCTGATCGAGTCTATGCCGGTGCACGGGCCATCTGGCGTTCACTGGAGAAAACGGGAGCTGCGGACACCTTTGACTTTTTTATCCTCAGCGACACTCGCGATGTTGAGACCTGGGTGCGCGAGGAATGTGAATGGTATCGGTTGTGTACAGAACTGCATGCTCATGGCCGCATCTTCTACCGCAATCGCAAGGACAATAGCGCGCGCAAGAGCGGCAATGTCGCCGACTTTGTGCAGCGCTGGGGCGACGATTATCGTTACATGATTGTGCTTGATGCAGATAGCATTATGTCTGGTGACACGCTGGTAAAGATGGTGCGCCTGATGGAGGCCAATCCGGATACTGCCCTGATTCAGGCGCCACCGCTCCCGGTTAACCGCGAGACACTATTCGCACGCATACTGCAGTTTGCCAGTACCGCCTACGGCCCGCTGTTTACGGCCGGCGCCAGTTTCTGGCAGCTCGGCGACAGCAATTTCTGGGGACACAATGCCATTATTCGAATAGCCCCCTTCGCTGCCCATTGCGGGCTGCCGCAGCTGCCCGGGCGTGAGCCCTTCGGCGGAGAGATACTCAGCCATGACTTCGTCGAGGCTGCACTGCTGCGCCGCGCGGGCTGGCGTGTATGGTTGGCCTATGAATTGCGCGGTAGCTACGAGGAGTTGCCTCCCACTCTGATTGACTTCGCCAAGCGCGATCGGCGGTGGTGCCAAGGCAATTTGCAACACATTCGACTGATTGCGGCGAAGGGCTGGCATCCCGTCAGCCGTCTGCATTTCGCTATGGGTGTTATGTCGTACCTGTCGTCGCCACTGTGGTTGATGTTTCTGCTGCTGACGGGTTTTGAAGCCTACGTCCAGAGTCAGGATATACCCGATTATTTTTTCGGCAATCATCTCGGGCCGGTATGGCCAGCGTCCTTCACCGTGGAGATGCGCGTCGTGCTGTTTTTTACGCTGGCGATGTTGTTTTTGCCGAAGCTTATGTCACTGCTGTTGATTCTGCTCGATAAAACACAGCGGCGTGCGTTTGGCGGTTTTTTTCGCGCGACCTCAAGCGCCTTGCTGGAGACTGTGTTTTCCATTCTCGTGGCGCCGGTGTTGATGTTGTTTCAGACTAAATTCGTGTGGGCTATTTTGCTGCGTCGCACCATTGGCTGGCCCAGTCAGCAGCGTGCGGATCACAGCACCAGTTTGGGCGAGGCCGTTTCGATGCATGGCGTGCAAACATTGCTCGGGATCGCTGCAGGTATAGTGTCCTACACGTATATACCTGAGTATTTCGGATGGTTCGTGCCTGTGCTTTGCGGCGTACTTTTATCCATACCCTTAAGTATGCTCTCCAGCAGCGTTCACCTCGGACGCATCGCGCGTGGCCTGGGATTATTTATTACACCGGAAGAGCGCAGGCGCCCGGAAGTACTGCTGGAATTCGACAAAGCCATGGCGGCCGTCCAGTCCGGATCGGTGAGCGCCCACAACGCGCTGCATGAGCCTCATGCCCAGGCGTTGCACCTGGCCTTGCTGCCGCCGGACGAGCTACTCAGTCGGCGTCAGCTGCACTATTCGCAGGGATTAATGTACAAGGCCATGGAGGAGGGACTACACTCGTTGACCACGTCCGAAAAGCGTGAGTTATTTTCCCGCGCGGATTCGCTGCGTGAATTGCAGGATTGGGTGTGGAGTACATCGGCAGATTAATGGAATATTGAGGGAACGTCAGTGCTCAATGCGATAGACCAGATCAATGAAGACACCCTTGATATAGCTGCACTACTTCGAATGGGTCCAATGGCACCCGTGACGAATACCCATCCCATCTACGCGAAATTACGCAGCGATCATCCTGTCTTTGAAACGACGGACATAGGAGGCAATCGCTCCTTCATGATTACGCGCTATGCGGATGTGCTAAGCGTACTGAAAAACGACCAGCAGTATTCCAGCGATATTAACCAGCGCACCATGGGTATAGTAATGGGGCCAACCGTGGTAGGGATGGATGGCAAAGAACATTTAAAACATCGCACACTGATTACCCCCTCGATGACGCCCCGAGTGTTGAAGGGCGATAACTTCCATGAGGTGGTGCAGAAAACCGCAGACCAGACGATTGATGCCTTCATTGGCAATGGCGCAGCTGACCTGCATCATGATTTTTGTTTCAAGTATCCGCTGGCCGTTTTTGTCTCGCTACTGGGATTACCGTCTGACGATTTGGACCAGGTGCATCACTGGGGTATGGACCTCTGTCTGGTCGCGCATAACCCACAAAAGGGTATCGACGCCGCCGAAAAGCTATTGAATTATTTGACACCCATCGTCAAAGCCAAGCGCCTGAATCCGGCCTCTGACATGATCAGCATGCTGATCACAGCTGACATCAACGGCGCCAAGCTATCTGATTATGAAGTGGTTTCTTTTTTGCGATTACTGGTATTGGCCGGAGCAGAAACCACCAATCACCTGCTCGGTACCGTGTGCTACGTGCTGCTGCATGATCCAGAGTTGATGGCCAGGGTCAGACGTGACAGGGCTCTGATACCGGCATTGTTTCATGAGGCAATGCGCTGGGAATCACCCATAGGAACGTTAGTGCGAGATGCCACCAGCGATACCGAAATTGACGGTGTGGCAATACCCAAGGGCTCGGCGATTCTTTGCCATATCGGTGCAGCCAATCGCGATGAAAGACAGTTCCAGAATCCCGATCGGTTTGATATTGATCGCTCGGATAACGAGCATATAGGCTTCGGCTATGGCCGCCACTACTGCGCTGGCTCCCACCTGGCCAAGCTGGAAGCGGAAATAGCGCTTAATGCGCTACTTGATCGACTCCATGACCTGCAGCCCGACTCGGCTAAGCCTTCCCGCATCATTGGCTTTTCGTTTCGTGGCCCAGACAGTTTGCCGGTCACCTTCAAGGCGGCGTAGCGTGTTTCACGCCAGCGTACTCCCATGTTGCTAAAGTCTGCGCTGGCTGTGGCCTTGTCGGCCGCGATTCTCCTTGCGGTGTGGTTTCTGCTGCAGCGAGCAGACGTGGCCGAGGCACCTGCAGCTGCGGCTGCCACGCAGGAAGATTACGCCGCCAGAGACTGGGACGAAGGCCAGTTTGAGAAACTCAACATCTCGCTATATACCTTTAGCGACAACAACCGCAATGGGCGCTATGACCAGGGCGATCGACCTATGGCAGCCATCGCCGTGCACTTGACCCGGCCTGATGGTTCGATGCTGACCGCGCGCTCCAATATTAACGGCTACGCCAACTTCAGTATGCTGTTTGAGGGCGCTGCTGCGGATATCGCGGTGGCCGACGGTGACTATCAATTTGCAGTGTCTATACCGCCGGGCTGGCGCAACAGCACCAGCAACGCGCTGCAGGCAGTTCATTTCGTTCATCTGCCGGGCTCCATCTCTGGCTTGATGGCAGAAAACCCACCGGCAGTCGTGGGCCTTATGCCCGAGCTGCGGGTCACTGGACGTATCGCCAGCACCGCTAAGCAGCAACTGTTAGTCATCGCCGTTGGTCCTGACGGCGCGCGACAAGCCATTCCCTTGGATGAGAACAAGGGGTTTTCCTTTGAGGTACACCCTGGCCAGTGGTTGTTGGAAGTGAGCGATACCCAGACGGGCAGGTTAAGCCGTCGATCATTTCAAGTCGCTAACGCGCCCCTGCAGCTCTCTGCGATTGACCTGACCAAGTCCAACCCGGATCCTCTGGCGATTCCGGTGTTAGAGGATTTTGAAGGCTTGCAACGTTCCACTCTGGAAAAACTGCCCGGCGGACGTTCTGGTCTGGGCTGGGATTTTCTTATCGCAGTTGACAACCAGTATTACGGCGGACCTGGATATGCCAATGCCCTGCAGTCCGGGCGCATGGTGGCATACAACAGCTCGGGTCACCCCGTGACTATTACGCCAGATGTAGGGCAGGAGAGTTTTGATTTTGTCGGCGCCTACATTGCGGTGGCGTGGCCCGCCGCACAGGGGGAGCAACTGCTGGTGCAGGCGTGGCGCCAGGGCAGGGTAGTCGGTCGAGAGGAAATTACCCTGTCCTACCTGGGCCCGGTGTGGTTCCAGGGGGACTACCACCAGATCGACAGGCTGGAATTATCCAGCGCGCATTACTGGCAGTTTGTGGTGGATGATATGGTATTCAGGGTGAGCAGGGAGTCGGGTATCCCAGACGCGCATTAGTCAACATGCCGCCTGGGATTTCGCGTCGCTGCAGTGCGTTTCCTAGGATTCGTCGCACTCTATAGCAAGCCCACAAGCAGATGCGGGACTCTTATCACTGGCCAAGACAGTGGCGGGATTGTCATCACACTCGGTCACCTCCCCTTCAATCACCGGTAAAGCAGCGGTTGAACATCCTCCACTAAGTTGAATGCTCAGGATTTTTTGTGGCACACCTGTACCATTGAGGACCAGGTTGAGCCCTTCTATGAGCGGCTCGGTACCACCACCTGCAGAGTCCAACTCGATAAAAAACGGTTCGATACTTATTCCGGCCTGCGCATCAGACACCAGATTAATACCGCCAACCCCTGAGGCAATGGCCGCAATCGCGGTCATGGCCACCACCAGGTTCACGCCTTGACGCTGCTGTGAGCGCTTCGCCCTGAACGCCATGACCGCCAATAGGACGGCCAGTAGAATCAGGGCGCTGCCCCCCAGGGTGGGCACGGCGTTCGAACCGGGCCCATAAGTGATGGATCCGACAGTACTTTGGGCCGATACCGTGGCGCTAAAACCAATGGTTGCCAGGGAGGTTATTGCGGGGGCGAGCTGACGTAAGAGTGAAGTCATATGCGTTCTCCAAGTGGTTGTTATTAATCTGCGTCACAGATTAGTCCACTTCCACCGGTATCGCCATAGGCGCCAGCACGGGCTTTACAGGGGACGGGAACCATTCGCCCCGCCAGGGCTGGGCGAGTAGGGTAATACGGTGCGCAGAAATCGCTGGGTTGCCGCAAAGAGCAGTGACGCCCGTGCTCGCGGATCATGGGGGTACTCTTGCATCAGTTTTCTGGAGCGAACTTCAAGGCTGAGGGGCAACTGCGGATCAAGCTGCGCCAGTAGATCGTTCAGGGGTAGGTCGCCGTCACCCGGCAGTTGGCGCAGATACAGTGCATCTTCAAGCAGACCCTCGAAACTGCTGTCCTGCGGTTGCGCAGCGGCATCGCATAACTGGATATAAGGCATCAGGGCCGGATCCACTGCGCGCAGGTCCTGCACACTGCCGCCGGTGCGCTGCAGGTGCAGTGCATCGACCAGTATACCGCCGGCTGGATGGGCCACGTCCTGCACGACTTCCAGAGATTGGCGTAGTGACTTTATTTCGGTAAACGCCAGGAATTCCAGTACCACGCGCAGGTTGCCGCTCTCGGCCTTTTTGCACAGGTGTTCGAACCTTTTTTTGGTGCGGGCAATGTCGGGTTCGGATGAGACGCACAGGATATTGCGCACATGGAGGTCCAGGCCGATCTCTATCATCGCATCGTGAGTATCAATCGCTTCACCGGGCTTAAGCCACACGACTTCCAGGTCCAGGGCGCACAATCCGGTGTCTGCCAGCGCCTTGCTGACTCTGTCGCTGCGTTGACTGTTCCATGACGCCAGGTCGCACCAGATGCCGGTTGCATTGAAACCGGCGCCTGCCGCAGCGTAAACAACATCCTCGGGAGCAAACTCCTGCACCACGCCAGCGGCGAGGGAGATCAACCGGCCGTTTAACACTGTCGTTGCTCCGCTGTGCCCATGCGCTACTGCCTTCGCTGAGGAATAGAATCAGGGCTCTAACACAGTCAGCCCGGCGCCATAGTAACACTCACCCGCAGTGCGCAGCGCCTGTACCTTTACGATTAGTCAGTGTCCGCGCCGTGTAGACTGACGGTCTCGGCTGCGGCCGGCCATCGGCCGAGTCTGGTATTGGCGGAGAGTTCGGTAAGTCCGCTCAGCACTTCGATTCTGCCACCTTGGTGCAGAAAATCCTCAATGTGATTGTTGAGCTCAAG
Organism: Haliea sp.; assembly: GCA_031414375.1. Taxonomy (GTDB): domain Bacteria; phylum Pseudomonadota; class Gammaproteobacteria; order Pseudomonadales; family Halieaceae; genus Marimicrobium. The sequence continues at coordinate 8,412 of JANNVJ010000113.1, read as the reverse complement.
GCGCAAGCGCTGTTTTGAAAACGTGTTTGCCACGTGCTCTGTTGCTCTCATGGTGAGGTCTCCCTGATAGTCAGTAAGGCACAATGCAATATGGATGTTGCAGTCGTACTAACAAACGATTAATAAATTGTGAACACCGGCTTTAGATTGAGCGCCAGGACAAAAGATAGGCAAAAAAAAGCCGCGCTGTTGAGGCGCGGCTTGTAAGGTCCCTGGACCAGGGAATAAATAATCTAGTCGAGGGAGCCTTCGATAACCCAACCGGCCCACCAGGCACTTCCGGCAGCGGTCTCGGGTGCTACCGCTCCGACGTAGTTGTTTTCCTCAAAGGTGAATCCTGAACCGTTATCCACCGCGGTGATGTCAGGTACCGTTACTATCGCCGCAGCATCTGTCAGGGCGTAAGCCGAGTCGATTGTCACGCTGTTGCCGCCTGAGTTCAGGAAGAAGTCCGCCACGCGTTTGTCGTAGAAGCCATCCTGACAGTCTCCCAGTGTGTTGGTGAGCGAGACGAAGGAGGGCACGATCACCGAACCATCGCCATTAACATTGGCATCATCGATACGGATACAACCGGTATCGAAGCCCTCGACTGCGGTGTTGAAGATCGTAACGTTTACCGCTCCACGCAAGCGCATACCGGGTTGTTGGCCGGCGGTCGATGTTGCCGAGTTGTTAACCGCACTGCCGAGGATCAGGATATTCGCCAGCACTGCTTCAGTCTCCGGAGCAAACTCGGCGTCGCTGGAGTTAGCCTCAATACCACGAGGATCATTGCTGCCGGTGGGAAAGGCTTTTTCCGGGTCCTTGCGCACGATGGCGAACTGGATATTGCCCTTGTAACCCTCATCGAAGTCGATGTCATCGTCATCGTTGTTGGTCAGCACCGCATGCTTCACGTTGACGGTGCCACCGAACCACTCGATGCCGTCGTCGAGGTTGCCGTGCACCTGGATGTACTCGATGGTGGTGCCATGGCCAACACCCTGCAAGGTCAGGCCATTGATCTCATTGTTGGGGCCGGCAATTTTGCCGCCCTCGGCAATGCGCACAAAGAGCAGGCTACCGCTGCTATCAGCAGGGTCGTTGCCACCGTAGTTACCCACAATGGTGCCGCCTTCTCCCTTCACGTTACAGACCGTGCCGCTACCAAAGCACGCGCCGGTTCCACCCTTGCCATATTGCGGTGCGAAACCCTGCAGGATCACGCCACCCCATTCGCCCTGGCCATTCAGGTCGTCGTCATTGAGACTACTGAAGGTGATGGGGCTGGTTGGGGTGCCGACTGCATTGAGTTTGGAGCCGCGCGTCACGATCAGAGAACCTGTATCAAAGGCTCGAACCTGCACACCGGGACGAATTGTCAGTGTGGCGCCCGCAGTGCGCACTGCCGCTACGTCCGCATCACTGGCAACAGACTCGTTACCTGTACCGACGATCACCTCGCCACTCAGGCGCCACTCAACCCCCGCTACCAGGGTATAGTCCTTGTCGATAAGGCCAGTGATGGTGCAAACGGTGTTGCCCGCATTGCAGCTCACGAAGCTCGCAGGCACTACCGGTTCGCCCGGCAGTACCGGGTCTACATCCGGCACCGTCACGGTGCCAGGCAATGTCCAGCCCTGCCACCATGCAGCGCCATTGGGATCAACGGCACCCACAAAGTCAGTCTGGTCAAACACAAAACCGGAGCCGTTGTTCATGGCATTGATAACAGTTGCCGCAGGTAGCTGCGCGGCACCTTCTCGTATCGCCAGGGTGTTGCTGAAGGTAAGAATAAGCTCTGCGACATTTTCTGAGACATTGGCGGGACGCTTATCATAAAAGCCGTCCTCGCAATCGCCGAGAACATTTTCCAGGGCAATGAATGATTCCACGATTAGCGAATCATCACCATTGACGTTAGCGTCATCTATACGCACGCAGCCAGTGTCAAAATCACTGACGGAACTGTTGTAGATGGCGGTCTTGACGGCCCCGCGCAGTCGCATACCGGGCTGCTGGCCCTGGGTAGCGGCGGAATTGTTATTTACTTTTCCGCCGATGATGGTGACGTTAGCGATAACGGCTTCGGTCTCAGGGACAAAATCAGCGTCGCTGGAATTGGCCTCGATACCCCTTGGGTCATTACTACCCTGGGGCGCTTCGGCGACCTGATTCTTCTCAATAAGGGCGTACTGTATGTTGCCCATGTAGCCTTCGTCGTAGTCGATATCGTCATCATCGTTACTGGTCAGTACGGCATAACGCAGGTTTACGGTACCACCAAACCACTCGATACCATCGTCAAGGTTGCTGTGCACCTGGATGTATTCGATCGTGGTGCCGTGGCCAACACCCTGCAAGGTCAAGCCGTTTATTTCATTGTTGGGTCCTGCCACCAGGCCACCCTCGGTAATGCGCACGTAACGGAGAGTACCGGAATCATCGGCAGGATCGTTACCACCGTAGACCGCGATGTCGGTGCCGCCTTCGCCCTCGACGTTGCAGACTTCACCGGCCCCATAACAGGGGCCTGTGCCGCCCTGTCCGTATTGGGGAGCGAAGCCCTGAATGATCACGCCACCCCATTCGCCGAGTCCTTCCAGGTTGTCATCAAGGCTGCTGAAGGTGATGGGTTCCGCTGCGGACCCGTTGGCCACCAGTTTGGAGCCACGGGTTACCAGCAGTGAGCCTGTATCGAATGCACGTACGTCGGTGCCCGGTTCAATAGTCAGAGTGACGCCACTGTCGCGTATCGCCTGTACATCCGCGGCGTCGTCCACCGTCTGGTTACCGTCACCCACCGTCACTGTTCCACTAAGGCGCCATTGCACGTCGCTGAGCAGGGTGTAGTCCGCGCCGACGGTGCCAGACAAGGTTCCTACGGAGCAGTCAGTATTGAAGCTGACGAAAGCGGCGGTCACAACCTGGTCGCAGTCGGTGTTACCACCACCACCACCACCACCACCACCACCACCGCCGCCACCGCCGCCACCGCCGCCACCGCCACCACCGCCACCTTCGTTGATAGTGATATTGACATCATCGCCACCGCCACCGCCACAGCCAGCCACACCGGCAACCAGCGGCAGAAGTAATGCTATAAACAACGTTTGCTTAAACATAGTTCACGTCCTGATCAAGTTAAATTTCAGTGCAGATACACTGCACGCTCTTCGCTTTACAAAAATCGTCTATCTCACCATTCCCAATCATGTGCGTGACACGGGATTAGAACTTGTAAGTAACGCCGGCTTTAAAGAATGTACCGACGTTGTAGCTTTCAATGGTGTTGTCATTCTGTGAGTACTCAACTTTGCTGTTCAAAATGTTTTTGATGGAGGCATCGATTACCAATTTTTCGCTCCACACTTTTTCATAGGTGAAGTCGAGGAGCACGCGAGCATCTTCATACTCGGGTCCGGTGTTGGTTCCCCGAGCGACCCTAAAAATGCGCTCGTCAAAGTAGTTCAGTAGCAGTGTGAACTTCTGCTCCGTCGGGTAGTGGTCCAGCCCTACCTGAATATTGGACAGCCATTCCGATTGACCCTGCAATTGACGCCCATCTGCAGATGCACCTTCAAGGCGTAGCGAGTCATCCGAGAGGTCCACCTTAGAATCAATGTAGGTAACGTTGCCGCTAACAAAGACTAAATAATCATCGGTCTCCTTAACATTTTTGGTAGCGTCGAGCTCGATACCGGTCAGATCTGCGCTGGCCTGGTTCAAGAATGTAGTGCCGTTTGCAGCGGAACCTGAGGCATCAGGGATGGCGCGTTCCACGGGGTTGTCGATGGCTTTGTAGAATAGTGCGAGAGAGACGCTCTCAGTTTCAGAAAAGTAGTACTCTGCGCGCAGATCGGTGTTGTCGATAGTGGAAACCTCAAGATCCGGATTTCCGAAGATTGGGTCATCGGTATCCGGATCAAAGGATTGCGCCTCTGACCGCTCAATGATTCCTGGGTACGACACAGTCTGTGAATAACCAAAACGAAATTGCATTTCTTCCGTCAGGCGCCATGTCAGGTTCAGCGCCGGATACCAGTCGTCGTAGGTAAGCTCGTTTGAAGCCCGCGGAGCGTTTGGATAGTCAAGCTGCTGGTCGAACTTTTCGAAGCGTGCACCTGCCACCAGGCTCCAGTCTTCACCAAAGTCGGTGCTGGTATTGAGATAAAACGCATTGATCGTTTCCTGGGAATCATAGGAATCGGTGTCTGTAGTATTGGCCCTCAATACCACTTTGTTGAGTGCGAAGTTGGTATAGGGCAGAATTTCTGTTTCGAGATTCTGATTTATATTCAGGTCGATGTTCTGTCCAAGCTCGGTGAAGCCAACACCGAACCGGTACTGATCGAAGTTTCGGTCCCTGTCGGACCACAGTGTACCCACCTGAAATTCAGTGGAGCTCACGTCGCCCCAATCCAGGGCGACGGAGTAGTCGGCCCCCAGATCCTTACTGGTTTCATGCAAATCAGACCAGCGTCGTTCAAAAGCGGAGCTGGAAAACTGGTCGTTGAAATAGGTAAACGTGCGACGATCAGGCTCGTCTGTTTTCGTTTGTGAATAGGCTGTGCGCCAATCGAACTGATGCACAAGATCGCCGCGTTCAATGTCGTTATGGCCGGTAAACGATTGCGAGATAAACTCACGCTCGACCCAGTCCAGAAGATAGGTGTTGGTCTGATTGTCTTCGACCGAATCAATACCGTCTTCGGCCCGCGTGATATCGTCTGTGTTGTGCAGGTAAAGTGTCTTCGACATAATATTGTTGGCGTCGCCATATTCATAGCCTGCGGCGCCGTAGCCGGTGATCGCAGTGGTTTCCTGCGAGCGCATATAGTTACCGTTGATGCCCAGCGGATTGGACAGCTCTGCGTTGCCGCGATCAGTGGTGTCACGATCCATTTGCGCAGCCAGGTAGTAGCCCCACTCGTTGTCGCCGGCTGGCAGTCTATCCCCATAGACCACCGAAACTTCGCCGTTGGGCAGGGCAGTCTTATCACCCACTCTGTAGTCATCCTGAAATTGCACACCAAGTTGCGCCGCCTCAGCGGGCGAGGTGCAGCGCACGGGATCAATTGCGGGGTCACAAATGGTTAACGAACGACCTTGATCGGTTGCCCCAAGTACTCCATTAGGCATTTCTCTCAGGCCACTGTCATAGCCTGCCCAGTCGCCGTTGCTGCTGGCGTAACTCAGAATGTCATCAAACGTGGCGCCCGGGTTGTAGCCCAGAGAGCCACTGACTTGCAGGATACGTTCCTCGGGAATACCTTTAGTCTCGATCATGATGGCACCACCGGTAGTGGTGGCCAGCTGGTCGGCGGTGAACGACTTCTGAATTTCTATCCCGCCGACGATCACAGTGGGGAAGAGATCGAGCTCCACCTCCCGGCGCTGGGAATCGGTACTTGGCATTAACAAACCATTCAGTGTGCTGGAGATGTAACGCCCATCAAGGCCGCGCACGGTCGCATATTTTCGATCCACTACCGCGACACCAGCCACACGATTCAGTACAGAGCCAACGTCGCTATCGCCGAACCGTTCAATTTGAGCGATATCGATGGCACTGGTGATGGATTCGGCGTTGCGTTCGATACTGACCGCATCATCCTTGGGATTGAATACGCCCATGACGAACACTTCTTCAACATCCCCCCCGGACCCGCCAGCTCCAGCAACAGGTGCAGCGCCTTCGGGCTGCAGGGTTACCGTTGCGTTGATGCCCAGATCGGCCATCACGCGAACGTTTGTTGCGGCTGCTTCCTGAAATCCGGCAGCATTCACAACGATGTTGTATTCGCCACGGGGAATATTCAGTACATACACCCCAAATTCATCAGTCGTGGCCGCATAGCTTGTGTTTGGAATGGCAACGGTGGCGCCCTTGATGGCAGCACCGCTGGGGTCCAGAATTTTCCCGGTGATGAATCCTTCACCGCCTGCGGCCCCGACGCCAAATTTACGAATGCTGACTTCCGGCTTGTCGCCTGTCGATGCGGTGAAGGTAATTTTGATTTCAACATCTTCTTCAGCAGCAGAGCTGAATTCAATCGGGAATGTCGTTTCGTCGTCCACTAACGTCACCACATGGCTCCCTTCCTCCAGTGTGGTGCTAGCGCTACCTTGGGAGTTGGTTTTGCCCAAATTGCGCTCGTCCAGCATTACCGTCGCGCCACTCAGGGGCGCATCATCGAGAAAGACCGTCAGGAATAGTTCGGAGGCAAGCGCTTGGTGGGAGAGAAAGGTGAGCGCTAGCCCAACAGTTGCTGCAAGTCTTTTCATAGTATGGTTTCGCCTTTGCCTGGATGCTGATGGTGTGTTGCGGCATGCACTTGGGAAAAGGACTCCCATAAGGTGACTAATGCCTATTTGGTCACTTTGAAGGTCGCATGCTAATTGTCCCGGATGACATTCCGGTGATGGTTATGTTTCAATTTTGTGAAATGTAGGGTGGGCTTCAGTGCCCGTGTGAAATTCGTTCAGTGCTCCCATCAGCCTTAAGCGTGTAAGGCCGATAGCCATGAGAAATCGACGGGTGAAGGAGGAGTGGTAGTTGCCCGTAAACTGAGTGCAGTTCAGGGTAGCGTGCTGAGAAGTGCCGGAGTGGATCGCGTCGGGATAAGAGTTATTACAGACTTAACGTGACCTTGCGGTAGTCGCGGGAACAGGTGCTACTGGAAACGAAATCTTCTAGCTTTACTGACACCTGTTCGGAATCGTCGCCACCTTTGGAGAACATCAGTCCGCCATAATAGCCAACTGCCTGCGCCAGAATGTTGTCGCGCTCGGCTTCATCAAATCCATCCAGTACGGTATGGGCCCGCTCGCCATACTCGTCTTCACTGAGCTGACCAAGTTCTTGTTGTGCCAGCACGCAGGCCATTTGTCGAGAGGCTTTAAACTCCTCCGGGGCCAGCGAGAGGGCGGGGCTCTGCATGGCGTAGGCCAGCAATGAGAAGATGAACAATTTTATTAAGGCTTTCATAGAAGACGGTTCTCGGTTCAGGACCTGGAGAGGTGCTGTAATACGCTGGTCTGTGAAAAGTGTATGCGGTATTTTTTACAGCTTTATGACAGATAGATGACAATTTTTGAGGAACCCGCTGCCCTTCATGCGCCATTGGGTGGCGTCAGGAGTTTGGTGCCGAGCTTAGCTAAACGGTTGACTCACAGAATTGTTACAATTTGATGAATTTTTTCGTCTGCGAGGTGGTTAGCTCAAGCTATTTAGGTGTACAGTTTTGCTGTAGGTCACCAATGGAGGTAACAATAATGAAATCATTTAGCAAATCACTGATGTTCTGTGCACTGGTTCTGGCTGTGCCGTTCGCCCTGGCTGACGATGCCAAGGACTGTATGCTGCAAGGCACCGTCCAGCATGGAGAGCAGGCAGGCCAGAACACGACAATGGTGAAGATTGACTCGATCAGCAAATACGACGCGCAATCGCGCTGCAAGGTCCGCCGCGGACAGAAACTGGAGTTTAAATTGCCCCCGGATAGCCGATTGCAGGAAGTGCCCTCAGGCAGCGAAGTAAAATACCGCTACCGTACCGATGGCAGCGGCGAGTCGAACTCCGAGCTGATTAGTATCGGCACTTAGTCCAAAGGGAGGCCCCCCGGCTTTGCCGGGGAGGCACCCGATATCTATTGATAGCGACACGCACGATCCGTCCCTCCGGCGGAGTGAACTCAACGGATGTGATGTACGCACGATACAGGCGAGTGGCAGTGGGCATGCTCCGCGGCGAATATCCCAGCAGTCTGAGCAAGCGGGGCATGCCCGCTGTCACTCGCCGCAACGAAACCTCCGTCATAACTTCGAGCGGCTTAGCAACTAAAGCCTGAGGCTTTTTGCCGGGGGACATTTAAACTCCACTACAACACCTGGCGCAGGGCTTTCACGCAGCTGAGCTTCTGCGGATTGCGCAGGGAGTAGAGCCAGCAGATCTGTCCGCGCTGATTGAGGCGCAGTGTAAATATCATATCGTTGTTGTCCCCCACCAGGCGCACGAGCGCGGGCTGACCGTTCACAGATAGCAGCTCAGTATCGCCTAGGGTCGCCACACGACGAGCGATGTGCGTGAATACCTGGGTCACCCGCGCTGCGCCCTCCAGTGGTATGCGCGCCGCGGTGACCAGGCCGCCGCCGTCAGTCAGCGCCAGTACATCCGGGGCCAGCAGGCGCATGACTTCCTCCTTGTCGTCGCTCGCGGCGGCAGCGGTGAAAGCCAGTAGTACTTTTTCCAGTTGTTCGGTGGAGGTATCAAAGCGCGGTGTTGCTTCCTGCACCCGCTGGCGCGCACGGCTCACCAGTTGGCGACAGGCCTGTTCGGATTTATCCAGCGTGCGCGCAATGTCGGCATAGGATGTCTCAAACACCTGGCTCAGCAGGAATGCCGCGCGCTCCTCCTCCGCCAGGCGT
>JANNVJ010000112.1:0-45440 GCA_031414375.1 Haliea sp. | reverse complement strand
GTGGGGTTGTTAACTCGAGGGTTGAATGGTACGCGCGTAACTGGGGTGGGGCTGTGGGCTTGCTCGGGGGCTATTCGCCCCGCACTTGGAGCAAGGGGTGCTTGCCCACTGCCACTGGCCGCAACAAAGCCTCCAATCGTGATCCAAGGTGCCATTGGTTTAAATGAAACGCCCCCTCCAGAGGTCTCATGAAGCCGTAACGCTACGCAATTGCCGCTTTGATCGGCTCACACACGAAAGCCTCCGGCTTTGCCGCGAATATTTACTTCTCCAGCATTTCCCTGGCGTGAGCCAGCGTCTGTGACGTAATCTTCACACCGCCGAGCATACGGGCAATCTCCTGCACTTTTTCCTCGTCATCCAGCCTGCGCAGGCTGGTCTGCACAGAGATGTCGCTACTGGTTTTTGTCACTTGCAGGTGCTGGGTACCCTGGGCGGCGACCTGCGCCAGGTGGGTGACACACAGTACCTGCGCGCGCTCGGCCAGTGTGTGTAGTAGTTTTCCCACGACTTCCGCTACTGCGCCGCCAATACCCACATCCACCTCGTCGAACACCATGCTTGGCACGGTAGCGGTGTTGGCGGTGACCACCCCGATGGCCAGACTGATGCGCGACAGTTCGCCACCGGAGGCGATCTTGCCCAGCGCTCTGGGGGGTGCGCCTGGATTGGTGCTAATGAGAAACTCTATGTCCTCGCTGCCATGGGGGTGAGGGTGATCATTGTTCAATGCTGTGAGGGCAATCTCGAAGTGGCAGCCCTCCATGGCCAGCGATGCCAGGATAGCAGACGCGTTCTTCACCAGTTTTTTTGCTGCGCTGCGCCGTTGTTTGCTCAAAAGCCCTGCATTCACAGCATACTGTTGGGCCAGCTCAGCCATTTCCTTTTCCAGTTCTTCGATGCGTTGGCCGCCGTTGGTGAGGCCCTGCAGCTCGTCACGCAGGGCCTGGTGTAAGATGGAGATTCGTTCGGGTAGCACCCTGTGCTTGCGAGCGATGTCGTAGATGCTTTCCAATCGTCTTTGCACGGTTTCCAGGCGCTTCGGATCAACTTCGACACTGTCGATATGCTGCTGAATCTCACCGCGGGCCTCGTTTAACTGAATCGCCGCAGACTCCAGCAGGCTGCGCGCTGCCACTGCTGCACTGGTCGCATGCACCGCACTACCGAGCAACTTCAGGGCCTGGTGTGTGCCGCTTTCCTGTCGGTCGCAAAGCTCCAGGGCCTGATGGGCTCCCTCCAGAATTTCTTCGGCATTGGCAAGCAGGTTTTGCTCCTGCTCCAGCGCACCCAGTTCGCTCTCCTGCAAATTCAGCGCATCGAGTTCCTCGACCTGATAGGCCAGCAGTTGTGTGCGGCTGTTGTGCTCGTCTTTAGCGCCAGCCAATAATTCGAGCTCGCGCCGTTTGCGCAGCCAATCGGAGGCCGTCTGCTCCACGGCCCGCGTGAGCGGCTTATGGCCGGCATAGGCATCGAGCAGATCGCGCTGCATCGGCCTTCGCAGCAGTGACTGGTGGGCATGCTGACTGTGCACGTCGATCAGTAAGGCGCCCAGCTCGGCACAGTCCTGCAGCGTGCACAGACTGCCATTGATATAGGCACGACTGCGTCCGTCAGCCGTAACAACCCGCCGTAGCAGGCATTCACTGCTGGTGTGCAAATCGCGCTCCTGCAGCCAGGCGATGGCCAGTGGGATGGCGGCAAGTTCAAAGCTGGCGGTGATCTCGGCCCGCTCACATCCATGGCGGACGGTCTTGGGGTCCGCCCGATCACCCAGGCACAGGCCCAGGGCGTCCAGCATGATGGATTTTCCAGCGCCCGTTTCACCGGTTATCACGGTGAACCCTGGCGAAAACTCCATCTCCAGCGAGGAGACAATGGTGTAGTTACTGATACTGATTTGGGCGAGCATGGCAGATCATCTGATGGTTTCTCCATTTATACCGCAGAAGGTTGGCCGGTTAAACATCCACAGCGCTACCATTCTGTTGCACCTGGCGCTTTGTAATTGCGGGCTGCTGTGATAAAACCGTCAGCAAGGCATTATAGGTGGACACCTATGACGACGGGAGTGATATCGGAGCGAGCCAGTATTCTGCTGAAGACGCTGGTTGAGCAACATATAAGGGATGGCCAGCCTGTAGGTTCCAGCACGTTGCTCCGGACGGCTGGCCTGCCGGTCAGTGCGGCTACCATCCGCAATGTGATGTCTGATCTGGAGGACAGAGGTTATTTACACTCACCTCACACATCGGCCGGCCGCGTACCGACTGCTTTGGGTTATCGCCTGTTTGTGGATACTCTCCTGCAGATTCAACCGTTGGAAGATGGTGCCCTTTCTGTGCTGCGCGCAGAACTCAATCCGGATAAATCTGCGACGGAACTGGTGCAAGCCGCCTCTCTACTATTGTCCAATATCACTGCCCAGGCGGGTCTGGTTACCGTGCCTCGCCAAGAGGCCAATCAGTTGCGCCAGGTCGAGTTTTTGCCGCTTTCCGGGGAGCGGGTGCTGGTGATTCTCGTGGTCAATGAGCGTGAGGTGCAAAATCGCATCATCCACACGCAGCGACCCTTTACCGAACAGCAGCTGAGGGAGGCGGCGGCGATGGTGAACCAGCGCTATGCCGGTCAGCCCCTGAACCGTGTCAAAGAGCGTATTTTGCGCGAGATGCAGGAGGCCCGCAGCCAGATTGATACCTATCTTGAGGACGCTCTGGACCTTGCCAACAGAGCGCTGGATCAGGAGGGGAACGAGGATGAGTACGTGATGGCCGGCGAGTCCCGCTTACTGGGCAATGCGACTGCACAGGAAATGTCCCGGCTGCGCGACTTGTTCGATTCATTCGAACAGAAAAAGGATTTGCTGCACCTGCTGGAGCGCTGCACGCGGGCCCAGGGGGTGCAGATATTCATCGGTGAGGAGTCAGGCTACGAGGTCTTCGGCAACTACAGCGTGGTTACCGCCCCCTACAACGATGGGTCCCGGACACTGGGCGTACTGGGGGTTATCGGCCCCACGCGCATGGCCTATTCGTTGGTCATTCCCATCGTTGATGTGACTGCGCGGATGTTGAGCTCGGCGCTGTCAAGCTAGCCTCCCACCGCAAATCACAGACTGTTCCTGGTGCGGGTTTCAATCCCAACCAATTTCTCTCTTTACGAGCCTTGAAATAGCCAGTGACGGCCCCATATCGGGCTACGGATTCCCGATTGTGTAGCCTCCATCAGGTTGCGCGTGCGAAGTGATCACCACGAATGGAGTGCTAGTGTGGCCGAGCAAGACCAGAAACAGCCAGAGAATGAACAACTGCGTGAACCGGTAGGCGCTGGTGGTGACGCTGAAGGTGCCATGGCCCCGGCAGGGCAAAGCGGGCAGGAGGAGCTTACCGCACCGCATCCTGAAGAGGTGGTCGCCAGGCTAGAGGAGGAGCTGACTATCGCCCGGGACTCAGTGTTGCGTGCCCAGGCGGATGCCCAAAATGTGATGCGGCGTGCCGAGCAGGATGTGGAGAAGGCCCGCAAGTTTGCGCTGGAGCGTTTTTGCGCTGAGTTGCTGCCGGTAGTGGACAACCTTGAGCGCGCCCTGGAGACCACCGCGGGCGGCGACGAAATCGTCAAGCCGATCGCAGAAGGTGTACAGCTTACCCTCAAGAGTTTCCAGGATGCCCTGAAGAAATTCCATGTCGAGGCCGTTGATCCGGCTGGGGAGCCCTTTGACCCCCAATTGCATCAGGCCATGAGCCTGGTGGAGAACGCCGCTGTGGAACCCAATACGGTGATCGCGGTTATGCAGAAGGGTTACACCCTGAACGGTCGCCTGGTGCGTCCGGCGATGGTTATGGTCAGTAAAAGTCCGGCGGCGAAGTAAACCAGGGTGGGGCGATTTTCACGGTAAAGCCAATATGCAAAGCCTTGAAATCAGTCAAATCGGGCCAATATACAGAACAACGTAAGTGACAGCAGCGGGCTTGGCCCGCGCTAACAGACTGGAGACAGAAAATGGGTAAGATAATTGGCATAGACCTTGGGACCACCAACTCCTGCGTATCGGTAATGGAGGGAGGCAAACCCAAGGTCATCGAAAATGCGGAAGGTGACCGTACAACACCGTCTGTCGTCGGTTATACCGAGGACGGTGAAATACTGGTCGGCCAGAGCGCCAAGCGCCAGGCAGTCACCAATCCGCACAACACGATCTTCGCGGTCAAGCGCTTGATCGGTCGCAAGTTCAAGGACGATGTGGTGCAAAAAGACATCTCCATGGTGCCGTACAAGATCATTGCCGCAGACAATGGCGATGCCTGGGTACAGGTCAGGAATGAGAAGATGGCACCGCCACAGGTGTCTGCCGAAGTGCTGCGCAAGATGAAAAAGACGGCCGAGGATTACCTCGGCGAGCCGGTGACTGAAGCGGTAATTACCGTGCCTGCCTACTTTAACGATTCGCAGCGCCAGGCCACCAAAGACGCCGGGAAAATCGCCGGCCTGGAAGTCAAGCGTATCATCAACGAGCCGACTGCAGCAGCATTGGCCTACGGCATGGATCAGTCCAAAGGCGACCACACCATCGCGGTGTACGACCTCGGCGGCGGTACCTTTGATATTTCCATCATCGAGATCGCCGAGGTGGATGGCGAACACCAGTTTGAAGTGTTGTCCACTAATGGTGATACGTTCCTCGGTGGTGAAGACTTTGACATGCGCCTGATTGAATATCTGACGGAGCAGTTCAAGAAAGAGAGTGGTATTAATTTGCGTAATGATCCGCTGGCATTGCAGCGTCTCAAGGAAGCCGCCGAGAAAGCCAAGATAGAGCTGTCCAGCGCCCAGCAAACCGAGGTAAACCTCCCGTACATAACGGCTGACGCATCCGGGCCCAAGCACCTGGTGGTGAAGCTGAGCCGCGCCAAGCTGGAATCTCTGGTGGAAGACCTGGTGACGCGTTCCATGGAGCCGGTCAAGACCGCCCTGAAGGACGCAGGCCTGAGCCCCAGTGAGATCGATCAGATTATCCTGGTGGGTGGGCAGACTCGTATGCCTATGGTGCAAAAGGTTGTTGCTGATTACTTCGGCAAGGAGCCGCGCAAAGACGTGAATCCGGACGAAGCAGTGGCCGTGGGCGCCTCTATCCAGGGTGCCGTGTTGTCTGGAGATGTCAAAGATGTTCTGCTATTGGATGTTACACCGCTGACGCTGGGCATTGAAACGATGGGTGGCGTGGCGACCCCGCTGATTGAGAAGAACACCACGATTCCCACCAAGAAATCGCAAATCTTCTCGACGGCCGATGACAACCAGGCGGCAGTGACCATTCATGTGGTGCAAGGTGAGCGCAAGCAGGCCTCTGGCAACAAATCACTGGGTCGCTTTGACCTGGCTGATATTCCGCCTGCGCCGCGCGGCATGCCCCAGATCGAAGTGACTTTTGATCTGGATGCCAATGGGATTCTGAATGTGTCGGCCAAAGACAAGGCGACCAATAAGCAGCAGTCCATCCGTATCACGGCATCTGGTGGCCTGAGCGATACCGATATCGAGAAAATGATCGCCGATGCCGAGGCCAACGCTGAAACTGACGCCAGGTTTGAGGAGTTGGTTGCGTCACGCAATACCTGCGATGGTCTGGTACATGCGGCTAAAAAGACACTCGACGAAGCGGCTGAGCACGCCACCGACGACGAGAAAGCAGCCATCACAGCGGCCATTGCTGAAGCAGAAGCGGCACTCAAGGCGGACAACAAAGAGTCCATCGATGCGGCGGCGACTAAGCTGACCGAAGTGACTGGCACTGTGGCACAAAAGATGTACGCTGCGCAGGCTGCCCAGGCGCAGGCTGATTCAGCATCTGCAGGTGGCGGCGCGCAGGCTGAAACCGCTGACAGAGACGATGTAGTTGATGCAGAGTTCGAGGAAGTGAACGACGATAAAAAGTAAACTCTGGCGCTTGGCGCCAACGCCCTGGAGGGTGAATCCATGGCGCACAATGACCTTGACTACGCGGGACTTCAGTGCCCGCGTAGTCATTTCCGGATGAGCTGTAAAAAAGCCTAAGAACAACTATGTCAAAACGCGATTATTACGAAGTTCTCGGTGTCAGCAAAGACGCCGATGAAAAGGACGTCAAAAAGGCGTATCGCCGGGAGGCGATGAAGCATCACCCTGACCGCAATCCTGACGATCCGGCGGCCGAGGGCAAGTTCAAGGAGGCGACTGAGGCCTACGACGTTCTCATGGATGGCAAAAAACGCGCCGCGTACGACCAGTATGGCCATGCCGGTTTGGATCCGAGTATGGGCGGCGGTGGTGGCGGTAATTTCAGCGACATTTTTGGTGATGTGTTTGGCGATATATTTGGTGGCGGCGGGCGTGGCCGCGGAGGTCCCCAGCGCGGATCAGACCTGCGCTACACCCTGGATATCTCGCTGGAGCAGGCGGTCAAGGGCACCACAGTTGAAATTCGTGTCCCCAGTCTGAGTACCTGTGATACCTGTGACGGTTCAGGTGCGAAGAAGGGTAGCTCCCCGGCGACCTGCGGTACCTGTGGCGGCGCCGGCCAGGTCCGTATGCAACAGGGTTTTTTTCAGGTGCAGCAAGCCTGCCCTGCGTGCCGTGGACGAGGCAAGACGATCACCGATCCCTGTGGCACATGCCGCGGGCAGGGCCGGGTGGAGAAAACCAAGACGCTGTCGGTCAAAGTTCCGCCAGGTGTTGATACCGGGGACAGGATACGCTTGTCGGGTGAAGGTGAGGCCGGTCCCGAAGGGGGGCCGGCGGGTGATTTGTTTGTGCAGATGTCGGTCAGGCAGCACGCCATATTTGAGCGTGACGGCAAGGACCTTTATTGTGAGGTGCCGATTACCTTTGTGGACGCTGCCCTCGGCGGTGATCTGGAGGTGCCCACACTGGATGGTCGGGTGAAATTAAAGGTACCCCCGGAGACGCAAACGGGTAAATTGTTCCGACTGCGGGGTAAGGGTGTCAAGCCGGTGCGCGGCGGTGGCGTGGGCGACCTATTGTGTCGGGCCGTTGTGGAGACTCCGGTAAAACTGAACAAGGAGCAAAAGGCGCTGTTGGAAGAGTTGCGCAGCAGTCTAGGGGAGGGTGGTAAAGCACAATCGCCGCGTCAGACGAGTTGGTTTGAAGGTGTGAAGAGTTTTTTTGATGATCTGAAACTATGATGATACGAATTGGTATTACCGGCGCGGCTGGCCGCATGGGGCGGACCCTGATCGAGGCGATCAGCCTGGTGGACGGTTTGTCACTCACGGCCGCGATCGAGCGGCCCGAGAGCACACTGCTTGGCGCGGATTCGGGTGAGTTGGCGGGGCTTGGAAAAAACGGTGTAACCGTCGCAGGCTCTCTGCTGTCAGTCATTGCCGACGTCGACGTGCTAATCGATTTTTCGATACCTGCGGCAACCATGGACAACCTCGCAGTGTGCAGCGAATACGGTGTCGCACTGGTGATCGGGACCACCGGTTTCACGGACCAGCAGCAGCACGCTATTGAGCAGGCGGCGAGTCTGATACCCATCTGCAAGGCATCCAACTTCAGCACTGGCGTCAATTTGTGTTTTAAGTTGTTGGACATGGCCGCCAGAGTGCTGGGCGATGATGTCGATATTGAGATCTACGAGGCCCATCACCGACACAAGATCGATGCACCGTCCGGCACGGCGCTCAGTATGGGTCGGGTGGTAGCCGATGCCCTCGGCCGCGATCTGGACAAGGTGGCGGTGTATGGGCGCGAGGGCCAGACAGGCGTGCGGCAACGCGACGCCATTGGTTTTGCCACTGTGCGCGCGGGCGACATCGTGGGTGACCACACGGTTACTTTCGCGGCAGACGGCGAGCGGGTGGAGATCACCCACAAGGCCTCCAGTCGAATGTCGTTTGCCCGCGGTGCGGTGCGCGCCGCTGGCTGGCTCGTAGGACGGGACGCGGGTCTCTATGACATGCGCGACGTACTGGATCTGTAGCATCCCAACACGAAATTGAACTGTCACAGGGGGAATCAGTGAGCGAGTACATTGTCAATATCGACGCCAGTAACGCCGCCGCATTACTCATCGATGAGTCGCATAAACGCCCGGTAGTAGTGGATTTTTGGGCCGATTGGTGTGCGCCGTGCAAAGTACTGATGCCTCTGCTGGAAAAAATCGCCACCGAATACCAGGGTGCTTTCCTACTGGCCAAGGTGAACGCCGATCAGCAACCGGGTATCGCCCAGCAGTTAGGGGTACGCAACTTGCCCACCGTGATGGTTATCCAGGGTGGCCAGCCAGTCGACGGTTTTGCCGGTGCCCAATCCGAATCCTTTGTGCGCAAAATGCTGGAAAAATACCTGCCCAAGCCTTGGGATACACTGCTGCAACAAGGGTTGGCGGCAATGGAACTCGGCGATTTCAACGGCGCACTGATGCCACTGCGGCAGGCCTGGACAGATTCCCGCCAGCAACACAGTATTACGCTCGCCTATACCCATGCCCTCATCGAAAGCCTGCGCCTGGATGAGGCCGCAACGGTGTTGGATAGTGTGCGTATGGCAGATAAGGACACCGGTTATGAACAGCTTGTTGCGCAATTGGAGATCAAGCGCGAGGCGGCGAAGTCGCCTGAAATTGAGGCTCTGGAGCAGCAGTTGGCGGCGAACCCTGACGACCTCGATGTGCGCTACCGGTTGGGTGTGCAATACACTAATAACAAGCAATTCCGGGAAGCCATGGAGCACCTCATCGCGATTCTGCGCAAGGACCTTGGGCATGGGAATGGCGCCACTAAACGCATGCTGCTGGATACCATTGCGTCACTTGGAAAAGGCGACCCGTTGGCGGTAGAGTACCAGCGCAAACTGTACAGTCTGTTGTATTGAAATCTTTCCTTGGAGAATATCTATGAAACTGGGCTTTCTGCTGGGCTACTCCGGCAAACAAATTCATGTGCCTATGGAGCTTATAAAGCAGGCCGAGTCCATGGGTTTCGATTCTGTATGGACCGCAGAGGCGTACGGCAATGACGCCGTGTCGCTGGCCGCCTGGATATTAGCCCAGACCAAAAAAATCAAGGTAGGCACGGCCATCATGCAGATGCCTGCGCGGACCCCGGCCATGTGTGCGATGACCGCCATGTCGCTACACCAGTTGTCGGGCGGGCGCTTTATCGCAGGCTTGGGTGCCTCCGGCCCGCAGGTCGTGGAGGGTTGGCACGGCGTCCCCTACGGCAAGCCCGTCACCCGTACCAGGGAATACATACAGATCATGCGCAAGATCATGGGGCGTGAGGGGCCAGTGGAGTTCGATGGCCAAATCTATCATATGCCGAACAAGGGCGAGGGCACCACGGGCCTTGGCAAACCTTTGAAATCGATTCTGGAACCGTGCCCTGAAGTGCCAATTTACACCGCGTCCATCACGCCTACGGGACTGGAGTGCGCAGGTGAGGTTGCCGATGGCGTATTTCCGGTTTGGATGGATCCGCATAAGTACAGCATTTTGGGTGAACATCTGGAACAGGGCTTCGCCAAAGCCGGCAACGGCAAAAGCTTAAAGCAATTTGATGTTGCGCCTTTTGTTATGGTTGCGGCAAATGATGATCTCGCCGCAGCGTTTGATTCACTGCGTCCCTGGCTGGCTCTGTATATCGGCGGCATGGGCGCCAAGGGCAAGAACTTTTATCACGACTATGCGACACGTCTGGGCTATGGTGAAGTCGCCACACGCATCCAGGATTTCTATCTCAGCGGGAAGAAAGCCGAAGCGCAGGCTTTAGTGCCGAATGAGTTACTGGATGCAGTGGGTCTTGTTGGATCGCATGGCAGGATCGTGGAGCGACTGGCACCCTGGAAGGAAGCCGGCAAACGCGGTGAGGTGGGCTCTATGTTGTTGAGCGTGACCAGTCCCGCGATTCTGGAGCTGTTTGCCCGAGAAATGCTGTGAAACAGGGGGTAGAAACCCGAGAGCGCTTCGCGCGCACCATTTTGGATGGATTCGAGTCCTACTTTGCCGAGTTCCAGAATATAACACTCGCGGCCAGGTCGCGCTTTGAGAGCGCCGACTGGTTAGGTATCCGGCAAGCCTCTATCGAGCGTATCGATCTGTACAAAGCCAAAACAAAGCAGGTCTATGAGTATGTTGAACCTATCGCAGGGGACGATCTGCACGACTTTGAATTCTGGCGCGAGGTAAGACGTATCTATGCCCAGTTGCTTGACGGGCATGATAATTTTGAAATCGCGGAGACTTTCTTCAATTCAGTCTATTGCACGGTATTCAGGCATCGAAAAATTCGCGATGAGTTTGCATTTGTGTTTTCACCGCATGGCGATATGCCGTCGGCCGATGTTAGCAAGGTCTATCGCACCTACCCGTTGGTCGAGCCGCTCGCGACCCTGTTGGAAAGACTACTTCTCGACTATGCTTTTTCGATTCCGTATGAGGACCTGCACAGGGATGTTGCAAATGTCCATGAGGCGATACTGAAGAATCTCGCCCCGCGTTTTGATCTGAATGAAGTTGATGTCGAGTTTCAAATTCTCGCGCATCATTTTTTCCGCAACAAGG
The DNA here is from genome assembly GCA_031414375.1 of Haliea sp. Classification (GTDB taxonomy): domain Bacteria; phylum Pseudomonadota; class Gammaproteobacteria; order Pseudomonadales; family Halieaceae; genus Marimicrobium. Next base: position 34,882 of record JANNVJ010000112.1, on the reverse strand, counting down.
GAGCCTACATTGTCGGGCGCATCTTGTCTGGCGGTCGCTCGATGCCAATTGTGTTGCCCATTCTTCATAACGAGGCGGGCGCGGTTTACGTCGATACTATCCTGTTCGGCTCGGATATGGTCAGCGTACTGTTCAGTTTTACGCGGTCCTACTTTTTGGTAAATGCCACCGTCCCTGCGCAATGGGTGTTGTTCCTGCAGCAATTGATGCCGGCTAAACCGATATCTGAAATCTACAGCGCCATGGGACACAACAAGCACGGCAAAACGTACTATTATCGCTGTGCTTACAGGCATATGCAGAGCACCAGTGATCAGTTCAATATTGCTCCTGGCATCAAGGGCATGGTGATGACCGTTTTTACGCTGCCGTCCTACGACTTCGTTTTCAAGGTTATCAAGGACAGATTTACACCACCCAAGGATATGACGCGCGAGCAGGTGAAGGCTAAGTACGCGCTGGTAAAGCGGTGGGACAGGGCCGGACGTATGGCAGACACTCAGGAGTTTACCAATCTGGCTTTTGCCCGGGCACGATTTTCCGATGAATTGATGGAAGAGCTACGCAAGGTAGCACCGTCGGTGATTGAGGAGCACGGCAAGGCGCTCCTGATCAAGCATGTTTATGTAGAGCGTCGTATGACACCCCTCAATCTGTATCTGCGCAATGCCACGGATGAGCAGGTTGAGGCTGTTATGGATGAGTATGGCAATGCCATCAAGCAGTTGGCCGCTGCCAATATATTTCCCGGCGATATGCTGCTTAAAAATTTCGGGGTGACGCGCCACGGCCGGGTAGTATTTTATGACTATGATGAAATTGTGCCACTGACCGACTGTCATTTCCGTACCATTCCGAAACCACGTACAGAAGCCGAAGAGATGTCCAGCAAACCATGGTATACCGTGGGTCCTAACGATATTTTTCCAGAGGAGTTCTCGCTATTTTTCTCGGGTAATCAGCGGGCGCGTGAGGTGTTCGACACGCTGCACAGTAATATTTATGAAGCGGATTTCTGGCGTGGATTACAGCAAAAAATACACACTGGGTATGTCGAGGAATTTTTCCCTTATCGGCGCGAACTTCGCTTCAGGCGCCAAACTGTAGCTGTAGCAGGGAGAGTCTGATGGCTACAATCTATCTTATTCGCCATGGGCAGGCTTCGTTTGGCGCTGCGGATTACGACAAGCTATCTGAATTGGGATCTCGTCAGGCGGTTGTGACAGGAGAATATTTTCGAGATGCCGGCGTGCACTTTGACGCTGTCTACAGTGGTGATTTGTCGCGACAGCGTGAAACCGCCCGATTGGTCCTCACCAGTCAGCTCAAGGCGGTCCCCCACCGCATTGATCCTCGCTTCAACGAAATCCAGAATGAAGCACAGTTAAAGTACTTGATACCTGAGGTCATAAAAATTGATCCGAAGATTCAGGCGCTGGTTGAGAAGGGTCTAAGTTCCAGCAAGGATTACCAGAAGGTAATCGACGCAGTATTTAACTTCTGGGTTTCTCCCGCATGTAAAGACTCGCGAATACAGAGTTGGGCGGAGTTTTCCGGAGGTGCCCGCCAGGCTATTGCAGATGTTATACAGGATCAGGGTGGTGGTAAAACGGTCGGTATTTTCACTTCTGGCGGTGCGCTGGCCACCATTGTTGCCCAAGTGCTTGGTCTTGGCGGTGAGCAGACGTATCAGTTCTATGAGCCTGTTCTCAACTGCTCCGTCACTCAGCTGTTTTACAGCAAGTCAAAAATTTCCCTGTCCTACTTCAATGACTCCTCCTTTCTGCAGATTATGGGGAAGCAACGCGGTGAAGAACTTCTGAGCTACCGTTAGGCCTCTAGCGACCAATTTATGGACATATTTCTTGTAAGGCATGGCGAAGCGGCTGCCAGTTGGGGCGAGTCACCTGACCCTGGCCTTAGCGCGCTTGGGCTTCAGCAGGCTGAATCTGCAGCCGCAGCGCTCCAGAAGTACCTGCGCGATGACACCGTGATATGGAGTAGTCCTTTGCGGCGTGCTGTGGAAACTGCCGGACCTCTCGCAAAGGCAATGCGACAATCGGTTTATGAGGACGAGGCGTACCGTGAAATTCCTGCGCCCGTCCCGTTGGTACAGCGTCAGGCATGGTTGCGTCAATTCATGCAACAAATGTGGCATGAGCAGGAAGCGGAGCTTCTTGCATGGCGTACGGCGGCACAGCAGAGCCTGCTTGGGCTAAAAGCACCCACGGTAATCTTTACCCATTTCCTTGTCATAAACGCTGTTGTCGGCCAACTGCTTGATCGTGATGAAATCGTGTGTTTCTGGCCGGATAATGGTTCCATCACTCACGTGCGCCACAATGGCATCGGCCTGGAGTTGATTACACTTGGCGCGGAAATGTCAACGCAAGTTAACTAGGCGTTAGCGGCCGCAGCAGTGACTCCTGAGCAGTGGAGGCCACCAGCACACCATCGCGAGTGTAGAAAGTCCCACGGCTAAAGCCACGTGCCCCGTTAGCGATGGGGCTGTCCATGCAGTAGAGAAGGTATTCGTCCGCCTTGAAAGGGCGGTGAAACCACAGAGCATGATCCAGACTCGCTGACTGTAGATCCTTGCTCATCCCGGTATAGGGATGTGGCAGCAGGGCAGTTCCCAGTAGGGCGAAGTCCGACATAAACGCCAGCACGGTCTGGTGCCTGCATAGATCGTCTCCCAGGGTTCCCAGCGCGCGCACCCAAACCTGCTGCTGTGGCTCCTGCGGTTGTGGATTTTGAAAGTCTCGCTGCTGCACCGGTCTACGCTCGATGGGATGCAATAATGGCGCTTCCATTTTGCCAGGGTTTTCTCGCGCATATCGCGACCAGCGATCGTGATCATTCTCGAGATCTTCAGGTGGGGGTACCCGAGGGGCGTCACTTTGGTGTGAGAGTCCCGGTTCTTCAATGTGAAAGGAGACTGATGCGTTAAAAATGGCAACTCCGTCCTGCCTGGCAACCACGCTCCGGGTGGTAAAGCTTTTCCCGTCACGAATGGGGTCCACTTCGTACACGATTTTCTTCTCGGGATTGCCGGGGCGCAGAAAATAGGCATGCATGGAGTGAGCAATACGTGTGGTACCGACAGTTCGTATGGCGGCGTTCAGTGACTGTGCGAGAACCTGACCTCCAAATATACGCGATGGGCGCTTCGGACTGTTCCCGCTGAACACGTATTGCTCAATTTTCTCGACCTCAAGAAACCTGAGCAGCTTTTCCAAATCACTGACCACAACTTTACTCCTGAAATTTTGCCCCTTGGGGCCTCTATGTGCGACAAAAACCTATGGGGAAATACACTGAATTCAACTATATTTGGTCTCTATTTCGCTGGCTATAGTAGTGTGCAGAGTTACTTAGCCTGCGGCGTAAATTTTGATGTTCAGCCATTTGCGCGAGCGATAACGGTGTATGAGTAGCGCTGCCTTAATGGCGTAATCGAAAAGCATCACGGCAAAAATCCAGTAGACGGAGAGTCCCAGCCAGAGAAAGGTCAGAGCTGGAATCAAGCGACCCAGGATGATGCCGCAGAAGGTTGCAATCAGTGGGAATCTTGTATCGCCTGCGCCACGCAAGGCGCCGCCCAGCGTGAACTCAAAGGCCATCAGTGGCTGGGCCAAGGCAATGATATAGATGAACACTACTGTGAGGTGAATGACTTGTGGATCTGCAATCATGAATCTTGCCAGATCCTCGGCGAACCAGGAAAGCAGAATAGACAGGAATGTCATGGCGGCTAGCGACATACGCAATGAGCGTGAAACCGCTATTACAGCCAATTCTGCTTGCCCTGCACCTAACTGCTGCCCCACGAGAGTCGCGGTGGCAATGCCGAAACCGAACCCGATTACGATTGAGAAGGCAACTAGCGTGATACCGATGCCGTAGGCGGCGTAGGCGTCGGTTCCATAGTGGGCAACGATGGCGAAAAAAACAAGAAAAGCTAGCTGTACGATGGCCTGTTCCAATACCGAAGGAGCGCCGATCGTAACGAGTTGTCTAAAAGCAGGCCAATCCACTGCGACTTGCCTTGGCGGTTTTAGATTGAAATTTCCCTGCCACCAGAAGACACAAAAAGCTATGGTAATGAGGGCTGCGCCAAAACTGCCTCCCAGTGAGATCCCAGCGACTCCGAGGCTGGGAAGGGGACCAATCCCGAGTGCCAATAAGTAAGCGAAGGCCACGTTTAATGCTGAGCTAACCAGTAGAAACCACAGCGGCGTAATCACATCGCCCGTGGCCCTGAGTGCGGTGCCCAGCATCATGTTTATCGCAGCGAAGATGTTGAACCAACCTAGCCAGAAGATAAAACTCGCCGCAAGGGCTGTTGTTTCCTCATCCAAACCAAAGAGTCCGGCAATGGCCGCTGGTGCGAGCAACACTGGTACGCTCAGCACGGCCGCCACTGCGACCGATAGCATCAGGGAGGTCCAGGAAACCAATTCTGCCTGCTTGACCTGCTGCGCGCCCCAGCTGCGTGCAATTAGCGCGGTAGATGCTACCGATACGCCCATGAGCACGGCTTGCACCAGAAAGAATACCCGATGCCCTGTGGTTACTGCAGCAACCGAGGCGGTACCCAGGGTTGCAACAATCTTGATGTGCAGGAAGCCTACTGTAGTAACTAGCAGGTTTGAGACGATGGTCGGCCATGCCAGGCGCCACACACTCCGGCTAGATGACGGTGATTTCAGTAGCGGGGAATTGGTCAAGTGACGCTCTCTTAGATAGGCCCACCATTTTAACAGCTCAGGGTGGGAATGTGTGGGTCAGGTCAGTTTCAGGCAGTCGGCGTGGCGAAAACAGTCAATGGTGTGATCGTTGACCATACCTGTTGCCTGCATATGGGCATACATGATGGTAGATCCGACGAAAGTGAAGCCGCGCTTCTTCATGTCCTTGCTCAATCGGTCAGAGATCGTACTCGTTGCCGGCACATCCGACATGGATTTCCACCGATTTTGTAGCGGCTGTCCGTCTACGAATTCCCAGATATAGTTAGAAAAACTCCCTCGCTCCTGTTGCAGGTTAAGGAATGCACGAGCATTTTTACGGGCACCATAAACCTTGAGGCGATTTCGAATGATCTGAGGATTCAGCAACAGCTTGTCCAGTTTCTTATCGCTATAGCGGGCAATTTTCTCCGCATCAAAATGGTCAAAAAGCTCGCGATAGCCCTGTCGCTTTCTCAGGATGGTTATCCAGGACAGCCCCGCCTGGGAGCCTTCCAGAATTAGAAACTCGAACAGGGTCTGGTCGTCACGCACCGGTACGCCCCACTCCTGATCATGGTAGGCAACGTACAGCGGGTCATCCCCGCACCAGGTGCAACGTCTGAGCATTTAGCGAAGTCTCCCGTCTGGATCCAGTATGCGGTCCCGTTGGTGCCACTGTCCATGATTTTGGCCGGTAGATGGCGGCTCCAGACAGCCTGTGCCACACTATCAGCAGCCATTTTCAGTGAAAGACGATATGACTGACACAATCCTTTACAGCCGCATGGGCCATATAGGCAAACTAGTATTGAACAACCCGCAGCGTCACAACTCCCTTGGTAAGGAGCAGCTGGAAGCTATCAATGAGAGACTGATTCAGATAGCGGCCGATCAACAACTACGAGTATTGATTGTGACCGGAGTCGGTGAAAAGACGTTCTGCGCCGGCGCGTCGTTGCAGGAGCTAAGTGACGGACAAATGGGTGATGATGCTTTCCAGAAGATGACGGGACAGATAGCCGATCTGGCGATACCAACCGTTTGTGCAATGAATGGCGACATCTTCGGGGGCGGAGTAGAACTCGCGGTAAGTTGCGATTTTCGTATTGGTGTTGAAGGTAGCCGAATGCGTGTACCGGCAGCAGAAATTGGTTTGTGCTATCCGGTAACGGGCATTAAACGCTTTGTCGATTGTCTCGGGGTTAGCTTGAGCAAGCGGATTTTGGTTGCATCAGAGGAATTCTCTGCAGCCACTTTGCTTGAGATCAGTTTTTTCGACCATCTGGTTTTGCCGCATGATCTAAATGGCTTTACGAATAATTTTGCGCAGCATATCTCTAGTCTCGCGCCTCTGGCGGTTCAGTCAATGAAAACCATTCTTCGCCAAGCAGCTGTCGACAGAATCGACTACCAAGTTGCCAGGGAGTTATCGACTTTATGTCTTGAGTCGCAAGACCTCCAGGAAGGATTCGCAGCCAAACGTGAAAAGCGTAGTCCTCACTTCGAAGGCCGTTAGCAGTTTTAGCTCTTTTGCGCCAACGGACCATGGCATTTTAGCCGTCGATCTACGGCCATCCATGGCAAACCGAGTTTCTCCAGCCATTTTATACCGGTGGCTTCGGTTTTCAACCGGGCCACATTCGCTGCGCTGCAGGCTGTCAGGCAGTTTTCCGCAATTACCGCAACAGACAGTAGGCCGGGAATCGGTTGACCGTCTACCGGGCTCAATGCACGGCCGAATTGCTCTCCCTGTTGTACTACTGTTTGTTCGAAATCGCCGCGAATGGCAAACCCCTTATGGTTCAACTTAAGCCGCATGATTGCAGCGCTCGATCCCGTCGGTACTCGTATTCCAACTAGCCAATTGGCGCCGCCAGGTTGCTTACCGATACTAGCCACTTCCTGCTCCATATCTATAAAAGCACTACTCACCTCATGCTTCAGCAACAGTTTTCGGAGTGAATCCAGGGCATAGGGACGAACGCAGCTGTTCAAGTTGATCAGCATCCCCTTGCCCTGCATATGTGCACCACCATCTGTAATCTCAAGATTACGCCAGCCCACTAGCGTGAGCATTTTCTCAAGCTGATTTTGCGAAGCGAGCAGGGTACCTGATTTGCTATAACAGTGCTGTAAGATGCGTGTAGTGGGGTCAAAGATGTGTTTGCTCTCCTGCCACAGGGCATCTATATACTGAAATAAGCTGCGCGATTCGGCATCAAGCGGAACACAGTAGCCTGTGCCCGCCGACTCATTTATCCGAGTGGTAATACTGCCGGGGAGGTAAGAGCTGAATTTATTTTCCAGTCTTCCGAGTTCCTCCCGGCACAGGTGCAGTAGGTCTGTGCCTCTGCCATCGCTGTTATCAATGACAAGGCGGCACGTCCTGCCGAATGCATGCATTCGAATTTCACTCTTCTCCACTAGTCCCTACCAGAATCCCAATTGTAGCCGACGATGTTTTGCTGCCATGTCGCCCACGCAGGAGATTTATATTGATTCAGCGCCAGACAATGTACCATTGCACCAGATAGGCTGACTAGTTAGGATTCGATTGATCGCCCGAACCGTACAGGACGTCAGTATCGGGAAATGTTATGGAGATCGTAGTTCCCTTATTGTCTGAGCATTGCAAAGTACCCCCCAGCTTTTTAACGATGCTTTGTACAATACCAATTCCGGCGCTCTCCAGAGCCAAATTCTCGATAGAATCAGGGAGACCAATGCCACTGTCCTGGATAGAAAGAACCAATCCGCCACGCGTTGACGCGCTATTCGGGTTAAAAAACATTTTTATGTGTATATAGTTCGCCGGAGATGTCACTTCAAATGCGTGTTGCATGCAGTTTTCCAGTAGTTCATAGATCACAACAGAAAGAGGTGTCGCTATTTCCGTAGGTAGGAGTATCGATGTAACCTCATTTATCGTGACTATAGTTTCCGATGCCACTGAGGTGCTTTTGAGCAGAACTGGAACTACATTCTCAGTGTATTTGTGCAAATCGGTAACCGAGTCTCCCGCTTGGTAGTAGAGACAACTCTCAAGGATAGACAAAGCAGCTATTCGCTTGATCCCGCTTTCCGTCACTTCACATAGATGATCATCCGGCTCCTTGCTGCCTCGATGGGAGATGAAATCACTGACTAGGGATAGGGTTGTCAGGTGATGCTGGAATGCTGATTGAATCAGCTCATCATGTACTTCCAGTTGTTCCTGCATTTCGTCATCTGCCCTGTTTGCATCCTCGAACATCTGCATAGCCATCTGAGCCGACTTTCGGTCGATCGCATAGCTATGGTAGATACGATGCGCACACCATCCCAGCAACAGCAATACGATGCCGTAGATAGAGTATGCCCACCATGAGAACCAGGGTGGTGGTAGTACACGAACCGCTAGTGTGATTCCATCTCGATTCCAGATGCCAGCGGAATTCGCACCTTGTACGCGAAATACATAATCGCCAGCAGGCAGGTTGGTGTAAGTGGCAGTGTTTCTGGTGCCGTTTTCCACCCAGTCAGTGTCGAAGTTCTCGAGCTTGAAACGGAACTGGTTCTTTTCGGGGGAAATGAAGTCGAGTACGCTAAACTGAAACGTGACAAAATGGTCTTGGTGGGTTAGCAGGAGAGATTTGAGTTGATCTATTGTCCCTAGATTTCTTTCATCTTTTTTCGGAAAATTGATTGCGGTCAGTCTCATCGGAGACGGTGCAGTATCGATACTGACTTCATTCGGATCAAACCTGTTGTATCCGTTGACTCCGCCAAAATAGATAAGCCCTTTCCGACTAGTAAATGATGCCCCAAGCGCGAAATCGTTACCTTGCAGGCCGTCAGCCGTTGTGAATCTTCTAATCAAGCGACCATCTGAATTCAATTTAACTATGCCATTCTGAGTGGAGCACCAAAGATTTCTTTGTGAATCAGGTTCTATACCATAAATGGTTGATGTTTCCAGCCCACTTTGCGTAGCAGCCGTCAAATGGAACTGATTTTCTCTTTGACTCTCTTCAGGCCATATAAACAAGCCGTAGTCTTTTGTTCCAAACAATATGTCATCGTTAGAAGCTTGTGCAATAGAATAGACAAAAGGCCTTATTTTTCCCAATTGGAAATCGAAATGAATTGTTCTGAACTGATCCGCTATGGGGTCATATTTATAAATACGATTTTCGGAAACAGCTAGAAGTTTTTTGGCCTTTGACCAGAACAGTAAAGTAATTGTTTTTTCAGGCAGAGTATTTCTCCCATAGTAAGAATATGTATCATCTTCCGTGATACGAAATAGTCCGTGATTGTAAGTTGCGATCCAAATGTCAGTATCGGATCTACCTGCTAAAATTTTGGTTACAACCAAATCATTAATGCTGTTCATTCGAATGAGGTTTGGCGGTTTTGGAGCTTGTGCATCATCTGTATTGGCTGCATATAGCCCACCCCTTAGAAAACCCATCCAAAGTTCGGTTCCCCTTGCTGCAAGTGTCGCAACTCGTTGATATTCATTAGCACCCGTCTCCAGTTCAATTCTAGAATGCTTTCTGGTAGCTTCTTCATATCGATATACTCCATAGAAAGTGCCGATCCAGATGCGTCCAAAATTGTCTTCCTCAAATGCCATAACGTCATTTGAAACATCGCTGTTCTTTCCATTAAACAAATCAAACGGAGTGACGGAAAAAATGTTCAGTCCATCAACAGTTCCAATCCATATGTATTTTCCATCAAGTAAGAGACTATAAACGTCAGGGTTTGTAAGGCCATCACCACTAGCGCTCAAATCATGTATCGAGGAGAGACTTTTGTCCGAGGTAAACAGACCCCTATCTGTGCCAATTACAAGCAGATCTCCATACACTTCAAACTCGGATATGTAGTTTGCGGTATTGCGGGCTACTTCTTTATTAGCCAAAGGTTTGCTCGTAAAAACATCCCAGACCGCTAGCCTCCCAATATTCGTACCGATTATGAGGTTCCCATCGCTAGTGATCTCAAGGGCGGTCAATTCCGCGCCATCGGTAAGCTGGAGAGCTCCAAGATCAAAAGATTCAAATGATTTCTCCCTCGTATGAATATGCGCAAGGCCGAGACTTCCTCCCACCCAAAGATCTCCCAACTTATCTTCTACAAAGTCGTTTAGGCTGCCGATACTATGCACTAGATTCAAACTCATGCTCCAGTCCTGAGAGTTTTGAAATGTTGCATCAAAAAGCATCAGCCCATCTTTTCTCAACACCCAAATACTGCCAGAACTTGAGACCAACAATCGAATCAAATTTGCTTTCCCCTCGGGAACTGATATCTTGATCGCATCAAATGTTTCTGTACGCGGATTCATTCTCAAGAGCAATCCACCTGAAGTGGCCACAAGGAGATTCCCTTCGCTGTCTTCCGCAATATCCTTTATATCTGATTGGGGAATCCAGTTTCGGTTGCTTCTTGCGGAATCGAATACCGTAAGATTGGCTCCATCAAACCTATGAAGGCCCTGCTGTGTGCCGATCCATATAAGACCTTTCCGGTCTTTATGCATAGCAGACACTGTGGGTTGTTGGAGCATACTTGATAAGCTGGACTTCGTTATTCTAGGTTGGGAGCCATAGCTATAACTCACGATGCCCAGGAGCAAAGCCACGGCTAGAATTCTACAACATAGAAACATGCTTGCTCCCTGTGTAATCCCAACTAGGACACTTATCGCCGTATGCGAATGGGACTTAATCTGCATGGAGACAACGAATTCAATTTTGAATCACTCTTCTCGGGTATTCTAATGACTAAAAAAAAATGCCTGCCACTACGCGATAGATCTAAGTAGAGTCTACTTGGGATAGCACGTGTCGAACTCTTCAACAAACTCGCGGAAAGCGTCTGTGAGTACAATTATTGCTTCGGCGAGGCCGACTAGCTCGTTTTCCTTGCCTTTCTTCTCTATCTCTGAGCTGACACGTCTAACCCTGTTGGCGCCGATATTTGCACTCATTGATTTGATAGCATGGGCGGTGCGGTATAGAGATGTGCCATCCTGAGCAAGCATATCTAGCTCAATATCACGGAGCTTCTGGTTCATTTGGGTGACATACCCTTCGAAAATAGAAGGCAATAATTGCTTCCCAGTCTGCCGTTCTATATCTCTTATGCTCTCGATCGCTGCAACATTTAGTACATTTTGCCCAAGTTCGCCCTCTTCACCCTCCGCCAATTGGTGAATACTGCGTATACCATTTTCTAGAAGCTTAACGTTATTGGAAAGCGCTGGGCGCAAGTGGCTATCAATACTTCTTTGTATGTCAGATATTGAGAATGGCTTGGTGACATACCCGTCCATACCCGCCTGACGGCATCTATCTCTATCTTCCTTATCTGATCCAGCAGTCAGTGCGATTATGGGAGTACGCTGGGTAGGTCGCTCGACTTCCATTCTGCGGATCTCCATTGTGGCCTCATATCCATCCATGGTTGGCATCTGGCAATCCATGAAAATAAGTGAATATTCTCCCGATAGGAACTTAGCGACAGCTATCTGCCCGTTACTAGCCATTTCCACGTCGTGGCCAAGTAGGCGTATCATTTCAACAATTATTTGTTGATTGGTGGCAACATCTTCCGCGACTAGAATTTTACTTTTTGTTTTACTTTTTGGCTGCAGGTCACTGCATGGACGGCCATGATTACACTCGACTGTATCTGAATTTTCGGTTAGCACTTCATATATTGCTCTTGAGGTAACCGGTTTAGATATGGTGGTCCAGTTTGCGAAAATGCCAGATGGAGCGTCGCCAGCGAGTGGTACTAAAACGATACAAACGAACGCATCGACTTTGCTCAGTTTCCTCTCTATTTCATCTGAAAAGTGATCTCGGTCATAGTCGACAATCAGAATATCCTTGTTCCAGCTTGCGCGGGATGCGAGTTCTTCCTCCAGGATAGGAGATGAGCTTACTCCCAAGCGCGAGAAGTGGTTGGAAACCATCTGATAAGTGCCGGGATTGCTAGTGAATATTCTGGCGGTAAATTCCACGAAGACTCTGCCTGACAGATCGTCCGAAGTTTCAAGCCCCATCGGTATAGACAATGTTATTTTTGTTCCCTCACCTATCGCTGAGTGGATTGCTACATCACCTCCCATTAGATCAATATAATGACGGGAGATCGTCAGGCCTAATCCTGTGCCGCCGTACTCTCTCGTTGTGCTAGTGTCAGCTTGAGTAAAGGGCTCGAAAACTCTTTTTTGCGTCTCTGCATCCATTCCTATTCCGTCGTCTTCAACGCAAATATGAACGAGAGCCTTTCCCGGATGCGACGGGCTAAACCTTGGTTCCACTCTGATGTTGATGTTTCCATTGTGCGTAAATTTGATTGAGTTGTTGATAAGGTTCGTAATCACTTGACGAATTTTGGTCGGGTCTCCAATCAGATTGTGGGGAGTCAGAGGGTGGCATATATTGTTGAGTGTTAAGCCCTTTCTGCACGCTGGAACTCCCTGAAGATAGCAAATATCATCAATAAGCTCGGTCAAATTGAAACCTATCTGCTCAAGTTCAACTTTGGCGGCTTCCACCTTGGAAAAGTCTAATATCTCGTTGATCAAATTCAGTAGTGACTCGCCGCTATTGCGAGCGGCATTAGCGAATTGCTGTTGCTGCCCATTGAGGCTAGTGTGAAGAAGTAACTCGGTCATGCCTATGATTCCGTGCATCGGTGTGCGGATTTCATGACTCATAGTGGCTAAAAATTCTGATTTCGCTTTGGTAGCTTCCTCCGCCACTTTCCTCGCCACCTGCAAATCGCGAGTACGCTCTTCAACTCGATTCTCAAGCTCCCTTTGTCTTTGCAGAGAAGCATGTGATTTTTGTGACTGCCTGAAAAAGTAGTATCCAATCAGCGCGGCCGCGAAAAAGGTGTAGACCGCGTAGGCCGCAGGACTAAGCCATGGAGGAGGCGCTACGATGACGGGGATGCTGAGTCCGTCCCAATTCCAGGTGCCGTCGGGGCTCGCGGCGGCTAGTTTGAGTTCATACTTGCCGGGCGGCAGAGTGGTAAATGATGCGATTCTGGACTCTGGTGATACAATCCAATCTGGGTTTATACCATCCATTTTATACGCATAATTTATCTGATCTGGGTTAGAATAGTCTGCAGCAAAGAACTCAACTGAGAGCATTCGGTCTTCATAACCTAACTCGATAGCCTTAAGTGCATGATATGGCTCTGTGAATTCTTTGCGTGCATTCATGACTTTGATTTTTGAAATCGAAACTTGGGGCGGGGTTCTGTCTTGCGTCGAAAAATTTGGATTTATAGCGTTAAATCCTAGCGCACCTCCAAAATAAATAGTCCCGGTGTGGGATCGCCAGGAAGCCCCAAGTGTAAATTCTTTCGCTTGCAGGCCATCTCGTACTCCGTAGTGGTGTGACTCAATAGTTTGAGGATTAATCCTTGTTAAACCCATATTATGAGATACCCAAACCCAGCCGTTTTCGTCGCCTTGAATACCGTAAATATTTGAACTTGGTAGAGATATGCTTTCGGAAAAATGGCGTATATCTACCCTTAATTTCAATCTGTCCTCTGCGGACCATAGGTTTAGTCCACCACCCGCTGTGCCAATCCAAAGAGTCCCATCCATATCCTCATAGAATGACCACATCGTATCGCTGCTAAAACCGTTCGCTTTTTCTCTTTCCGAAAAGTAACGCTCAAATTGTAAAGATTTGGGATTAAAGCGGTTGAGACCTTTTTCAGTTCCAACCCATACGAATCCCAAAGAGTCTTCAAAGATAGCCAACACCATGTTATTGCTAATCGTTGATAAATCTGTCGGGTTACTAAGTAAGTTTATGAAGTCTCCAGTTTCTGCGCGAAATATGCTCAACCCGCCACCATATGTTCCGATTAGCAACTCTCCCGAAGTCAATCGGCGTATTGAGGTGATGCCGTTGGCACCGATGCTGCTTTCTTCAGCGGAATTATGTCTATAGGTTATCAGTTTGCTTGTCTTAAGGTCGTATTTACTAAGCCCACTATCGTAGGTACCAATCCATAGAGTGTCTTCATCGCTATAGAGACTCATTACCTTTGGGTTATCAAGCGACGGCTTTGTTGATTCACTAATCCACTCAAATTCTGATTTACCAGGACGGAGTCTGTTCAAGCCATCATCAGTGCCTACCCAAAAGCTACCATCGGAAGTTTCAGTAAATGCGTTTACCGATTTATTTGAGAGATTACTTTTCGCTAGTTCAAATTTTCTGAACTCTGTTTTCATGCCAGAATATAAGCTGGAGAGAGCGCCCACCCAATACTGCCCCTCGCGAGTCTGAGAAATGCTCACAATGGGACCTTCTTGTAAGTTGGTGGTATCGCTCGAGTACCGCACAAAACCATTGGTCTGTGGTACGAATAGATTGAGTCCGGCAGACGTAGCGACCCAAATGTTGCCATCCGCATCCTCGAAAATATCTGATGTCTGGTCAGCTGACAGAGAATTGATGTTAGTTTCTGAATGTCTAAAATTTGTAGCAATATCATCTATAGGATTGTATCGGCTTACACCATGGTTGGCTGACGCAATCCAAATGTTGCCATCTCTATCGGTAATAATCCCATATAGCCAATTTGATGCAATTGAGTTTGGTTTTTTTGCATCATGAGTGCGAACCGTCACTTGTTCTGTTGAAGGATCAAGTCGGAGCAGACCTGTGCTCTGTGTTGCAGCCCAGATTGCTCCATCAGCTGTTTGAGTGAAACTCCCGATTGTGCCTGTGAAAGGAATGTTATACGAGCCAGACACATAGTGGTGAAAGGTGCGGTCTTTGGGATTGAATCGACTGAATGCATTGGTATAGCCAAGCCAGATGGCGCCATCTTTAGAAGTGTATATTGCACTAATCTCATTTGAATAAGGCGTATTCTGATTATTGGGGTCGGAATAGATCGCCTCAAAGCTATCTGATATTGAATCGTAATATACTAGGCCAGCACCACGTGTTGCCAACCAAAGGTAGCCTTCATTGTCTTCGGTTATTCCAATGATGTTGTCAGTAGGTAGCGAAGAGGGCGTGCTAGCTGAAAATCTGTAATTCTGTAGTTCGTATCCAATGTAGCGGTTTAGCCCCTCCTGGGTGACAAACCACAACGTACCCCTCGAGTCTTGGAAAGATTGTCTAACACTTTGCTGCGTTAGTTTTTCGGAAAAGCTTGGTCGACTAAGATTTATGTCTATATATCCGAGCTCCTCCCCACCCACATTCCCCACTCGACCAAGCAGAACCGTAGCGAGCAAAATCCAGAGTCTGATAGATAGGCGGTTTTGTGTGCTCATTTTTCTCTATACCTGCTAGATATTGTCACCTTTATCTAGGAAGCTTTCGTGTTTTCTATTTACAATTCAGTAACATAACTCTACCTTGAAGATGCTCTCGGTGGGAAGCGAAATGGCTGGTCAAATTGCCCACTTGGACCGGAAGAGAGTAATTCTTGTTGTTTACGTGTCGATTGTGTGACAGAGGCATTAACATGTACGTCAGAGTACTGATCCCACGATAAGTTCGATATTGCCACACCCTTACAACGACCGTTGGCGTAGCCACCATGGGGAAGTCCAATGAAGCTGTCTGTCATTCTCATTTCGTACGACATGGCGCGAGAAATTCCTCGCACCCTGCAGAGCCTATCGCGCAATTACCAGCAGGGTGCGCAGGATCTGGCGTATGAAATACTTTTGGTTGATAACGGTTCGCCAGTCCCGTTGGACGAGGGCACATGGGCAAACCTTGATACACCTGTGCGTTTGATCAGGCTACAAAATGCCCCATCTTCTCCGGCCAGAGCGATTAATATTGCGCTCGAGCAGGCCGCTGGAGAGATCGTTTGTCTCATGATTGACGGCGCTCACATTTTGACGCCTGGGGTATTCAAGATGGCCCTCTCCAGTTATCAGGCTTTTGAGAATGCAGTTGTGGCGATCCGGTATTTCTATCTTGGGATGCAGGAGCAAAAGGTATCAATTGTGAATGGATACAATCAACAGATCGAAGACAAGTTGCTCGAAAAAATTCAGTGGCCGGATGATGGCTATAGACTGTACGAAATTAGTACACCTCTCCGGTCGGGGGCCAGTCGCCTCACCTGGTTCAACCGTATGTTTGAGGCCAACTGCCTATTTTTGAAGCGATCGTTATTTTGCGAACAAGGTGGCGCCGACGAACGCTTTGACTACCCCGGTGGCGGCTTTCTTAATCTGGATATTTTTAAGCGCGCGGTCGAGGCTCCTGAAGTTACGCCGGTGCAGCTCATCGGTGAAGGGAGTTTTCACCAAGTGCATGGGGGTGTCACAACTAACTCCCACGGTATGGAGAGGGATGCGCAGCTAGATAAATATAGAGCGCAGTACGCAGCAATACGTGGGCATGCCCAGGTCACGCCGAAAGTCTCGTTTACCTATCTGGGACATATGCCAACTCAAGCGTCAAATATCTCAGCAGTAGAACGCAGGAGAGCGCGTCTGGCCGGGAGACCGCTCGAGTAGGCGTAGGCGGTCTCCTACAAGCAGCAAGGGCAGTCCAAACAATAGACATGGGTCGCGAGCGGTTTTTGCTAAGTCAGGGTCATATAACCTATGATACAAACCCTATTCCGCTGAAGTGCGACTGCTAAAGGCGCTGCTTACTATGAGAAATCAATGAAACTGTCTGTCATTCTCATTGCCTACGACATGGCGCGAGAAATTCCTCGTACCCTACAGGCTCTTTCCCGCACTTATCAGCATGGCGCGCAGATGCTGGATTACGAAATCATTTTAGTTGATAACGGATCACCAGTGCCGCTAGATCCGACTGCATGGGCGGGCATAGATGCGCCAGTGCGGTTGATCGAGGTGAAGAATGCGTTACCTTCCCCTGCCAATGCAATAAATATTGGCCTGAAAGAAGCCGTAGGTGAAGTCGTTTGCCTGATGATTGATGGCGCACACATTTTGACACCGGGTGTTTTTCGAATGGCTATGGCGTGTTATGCCATCTTTGACAATCCGGTTGTGGCTACGCGTTACTTTTGGCTTGGTCCAGATGCGCAGAATGAATCCATTGCACATGGATACGACAGGAATGTTGAAGATCAGTTGCTGCGAAGTATCAACTGGCCAGAGGATGGATATAGGCTCTATGAGATCGGTACACCGCTACGTCAGGGCGCAGAAAATATTAACTGGTTGAATCGTATGTTCGAATCGAATTGTCTATTTATGAAGAGGACGCTCTTCAAGGAGCAGGGCGGGGCGGATCAACGCTTTGACCTACCGGGCGGCGGATTCATCAATCTGGATATTTTTAGCCGCGCCATCGATGCGCCTGGGGTAACGGCTGCGCAACTGATAGGGGAGGGCTGCTTCCACCAGCTTCATGGTGGAACTACAACAAACATTAGTATAGAAAGGCGGAATTTGAGTCTGGAAAAGTATAGACAACAGTTCGAAGAAATTCGCGGCCACGGTGATTATATAACCAAAAAGAAATTCTACTTTATGGGACATTTGCCCACTATGGCTTCAAAGATTCATCGCATCAGGTAGCCGTCGAGGGAGTGCCGTTCTCACGGCTATATTGTAGTTACCAGCGGTACCGTCCCAGTTCTATTGAGCCATTCGTCCTGAAATGAATATCCTCGCTTTCCAGTCGCGCCCTTTGGGCATTGTGCGCTACAGACCCTGCGGGGAGAGATATCCGTCCCTGTGCATTGACGACCCGGTGCCACGGAATATGCGTATCTGTTGGTAGTCCACGCAGTGCCATTCCGACCCGACGTGCCGCACGAAACAGTCCTGCTCTTTGCGCAATCTCACCATAGGTTGCGACTTTTCCTCTGGGAATCGCTGCGACGACTAGCCAGATTCGGTGATTCTTGTCGAGTTCGGATTTCGTCAAAGTTTGAATTTCTCCTGCCAGTTCCCAGTGGTTACCCTGCGACAGCGATTTTCACTTCGAATATCCGCAAGGCCATGTGCTGGCTTACTTGCAAATTATGCCGCCATCCCCATACTTCTTGTGCCCAGCCAAGGACTATCGTTGATATGCGTTTTGCCATTTTGCTTCTGCCCTGGCTGGAGCTGTTCACCCTGATCGAGTTAGGCATCAAGACCAGTGCCCTGACCGCTCTGGCATATGTCTTGGCAACTGTGCTCCTTGGTATGGCTATATTGCAACGTCAGGGCCTGGGTATTGTCGAGCGCCTGCGGCAGGCGCAGCATGGCAGGAAAATTGGCCCTGATCTCCTTCTCGATGACATGGCGATGGGGTTTGCGGGCCTGCTCTTGATCATTCCCGGCATGATTACGGATCTGGTCGCTCTTCTCGTTATGGTAGGCCCGTTGCGTAGGCGCCTTGCTCTTGCGCTACTGCCCTCTTCGCCTGAAATCTATGTTCCGAAACGGGATGCGAGTGCGCATGAGCCTATAGAGGGTGATTTTCGGCGCGTTGATGATGAAGATAGAGCGTAACATATTGTAACTTAAGAAAATAATTTGCATACCCCGGAGGGTGCCTATCTGCCTCGAGGCGCTTGACTCCACTACAATCCCGTCTAGAATTGGCACTCTCTTGAAAAGAGTGCTAACCGGGTCTTGAAATCCATTTTCACGCCCCAATTAACCGGGTTAACCCCCGATCCGGGGTGCCCATAACATCACATTGATACTTTGGAGAGCTACACAAATGAAAATCCGTCCGCTGTACGACCGCGTGGTCGTTCGTCGCAAGGAAGAAGAAACAGCCACCGCAGGCGGCATTTTGCTGCCGGGTTCAGCCAAAGAGAAGCCCAATCAGGGTGAAGTTGTCGCAGTTGGCGATGGCAAGGCGCTGGAAAACGGTACATTGCGGCCCATGGCCCTGAAAGTTGGCGATAAGGTTGTTTTCGGCCAGTACGCTGGCAGCAACACCATCGACGTTGATGGTGAGGAACTGATCATCATGGGTGAGAGCGAAATCTTCGCCGTGGTCGAGTAAGACCCCGAAGTTGTCGTTTTTCACCAGAAACAAACAGATTAATACCTAATACGTGAGGAATATTCACCATGGCTAAAGATGTAATTTTCGGTAATAGCGCTCGCCAGCGCATGCTGAATGGCGTGAACATACTGGCTGATGCCGTCAAGGCAACCCTGGGCCCCAAGGGCCGTAATGCAATTCTGGACAAGTCGTTTGGTGCACCTACAGTGACCAAGGACGGTGTGTCCGTTGCAAAGGAAATACAGCTCAGAGACAAGATCGAAAACATGGGCGCTCAGATGATCAAGGAAGTCGCTTCCCAGGCTTCTGATGTCGCAGGGGACGGTACCACCACCGCGACAGTTCTGGCGCAATCCATCGTCAACGAAGGCCTCAAGGGCGTCGCTGCCGGCATGAATCCTATGGACCTGAAGCGTGGCATCGATAAGGCCATTGCCGCTGCAGTGGAAAAAATTGCCGCTGCTGCTATTCCCTGCGTCGACAGCAAGTCTATTGCCCAGGTCGGTTCAATTTCCTCCAACAGCGACGAGGCGGTAGGCAAAATCATCGCCGATGCGATGGATAAAGTCGGCAAAGAAGGCGTCATTACCGTTGAAGAAGGTTCCGGTCTGGAAAATGAATTGGATGTCGTAGAAGGCATGCAGTTTGACCGCGGCTACCTATCTCCCTACTTCATCAACAATCAGGAGAGCATGAGCGTCGATATTGACGAGCCTTATATCCTGTTGGTAGAGAAGAAAATCTCCAATATTCGTGAACTCCTGCCCCTGCTGGAGCAGGTCGCCAAGTCTTCCAAGCCGCTGGTTATTGTCGCAGAAGACGTCGAAGGTGAAGCGCTGGCGACTCTTGTGGTGAACAACCTGCGCGGTATTGTGAAGGTCACCGCCTGTAAAGCGCCTGGCTTTGGCGATCGTCGCAAAGCCATGTTGCAGGATATTGCTATCCTGAGCGGTGGTACGGTGATTTCTGAAGAAGTTGGTCTTGATCTGGAGTCTGCGACTCTGGAACATCTGGGCCACGCCAAGCGCGTGACAATGGACAAGGACAGCAGCACCATCATTGATGGTGCTGGTGACCACAAGGTCATTACGGCGCGCGTGAATGAAATCCGCGTGCAGATAGAGAACACGTCGTCTGATTACGATCGTGAGAAACTGCAGGAACGTGTGGCCAAGTTGGCCGGCGGCGTTGCAGTCATCAAGGTTGGCGCTGCGACTGAGATCGAAATGAAAGAGAAGAAGGCACGCGTTGAAGACGCGCTGCATGCAACTCGCGCTGCAGTAGAAGAAGGTGTTGTGGCCGGTGGCGGCGTTGCCCTGGTTCGTGCCTTGATGCAAATTGCTGGCCTGAAAGGTGACAACGAAGATCAGACCCACGGCATTAACGTGGCGCTTCGTGCTATGGAAAGTCCCCTGCGCCAGATCGTGGAGAATGCCGGTGCTGAGGGCTCTGTGGTCCTGAACAACGTTAAAAACAATGGCAAGGGTAACTACGGTTACAATGCTGCCACAGGTGAGTACGGCGACATGATTGAGATGGGTATTCTGGATCCCGCCAAAGTCACGCGCACCGCACTGCAGGCTGCCGGCTCTGTCGCTGGCCTGATGATTACCACTGAAGTCATGATCTGTGAAGCCGTTGAAGAAGGTGGTTCCGGCGGCGGCGGGCACGATATGGGTGGTATGGGTGGTATGGGTGGTATGGGCGGTATGATGTAAGCCGTACCAACTCAGAAAAAAAGAGGGGCAGGGCCTGATTTAAAAGGGCTCTGCCCTTTTTTTTAGGTACAATAACAGCAGGTTTTTTTACAACAACAAAGGGAGATAACCATGATTTTCGAATTTGTCTTCAGGTGGGCGCACGTCCTGTTCGGAGTAGTCTGGATAGGCATGCTTTACTATTTCAACTTTGTGCAAGGGGAATACTTTAAGGAAGCTGAGGCCAGCGCCAAAGCTGACGCGCTTAAAAAACTTGCTCCCAGGGCGCTGTGGTGGTTCCGCTGGGGCGCCATGTTTACCTTCTTGACCGGCTTGATTCTCCTGCACCTGACAGGTGCCACCCGCAACATGATGGGCAATCCAATTATATGGATTGGCGCTTTGGCGGGTACCATTATGTTCCTGAATGTGTGGTTAGTCATATGGCCGAATCAGCAGGTAGTGCTGGGTCTGAAAGCAGGTGATGGGCCAGCTAGCGCTGCTAAGGCGGGTCTTGCATCCCGCACCAACACGTTGCTCTCATCTCCCATGCTCTTCGCCATGCTGGCCTCCATGCATCCCGCTGTGGCCCAGCCTGTCAGTAAAGTCGCATTTATAGCGTGTGTAGTTATTATTCTCGCTGTGGAGGTTAACGGCCTATTTGGCAAACAAGGCCCATTGACCAGCGTAAAAGGTGTGATTCACTGCAGCCTTGGCCTGACCGCACTGATGTGGGTGCTGCTAGCGTATCTTTGAGAATTGTTTAGGTACAACAAAGCCGGGTTATTCCCGGCTTTTTTTGTTCCGCTCGGGTAGGCGGCATGTATAATTGCCCTAACGATTACGCTGCGTATTTCTACATGCCTAACGACGATCTTGATTACGTTCCATCCATTGTCCCAACCCGGGACAGTGAGCCGCAACGCGGCACTGGCAGGCCAGGGGCTGACAAAGGCCAGAGAAGTCGAAACCCCGGCCCCTCCAAATCTCCTTCCACTGCAGGGAATACGGGTCTTTTTGCGCGTCTCGCTATTGCGGTTTCACTCATTGTCGCAGCTCTTGCCTGTGTTTGGGCATGGCAGTTGCAGACGCAGTTGCTGGAGGCCAATGATCATATTGCTAACTACGCATCGCGCATTGGCGACCTTGAGGCCAGGCTATCCGATACCGACGAGGGCATGAACCAGAATGCCGAGGTGCAGGCAAAAAAAGCTGCCCAGCTTGAGGCTGAGGTGCGCAAACTTTGGGACAACGTCTGGAAGGAGACCAAAGATCGATTAGGCAAATTGGAATCTGCCAGCGCCAGCCAGGGAAAAAGCGTCAAGGCAATGGAAAGGTCCCTGGCCACTACCCAAACGCAATTGAAAGAAGCGTCTAATGATATTGCCAAACTGGAAAGTGTCGCGGGCGATCTGGCGCGTCTAATGTCCAGTGCCAAGGCCAGTCAGGCCGAGGTAGAGCGCGTGGCGGACAGCCTCAACCGAATCAATCTGGCCATGGCCAAGCTTGATAAGCGAGTGGGGAGTAACGAGGAATGGGTGGGTTCCGTCAATGCCTTCCGCAAGCAGGTTAACGCCAGTCTGGCCGAACTGCAGGCCACAGTAAGGGCGTTGCAAACAGCTCCGGGTTGATGCGCCAGCAACCCTGAAGCAGGAGGGATTTGGTGTCCGCAAATTCCTGCCTAGGGGTGTATGATTGCCTACCTTTTTTACCGCCGTACCACAGGGATTTCCACCATGACTGTTATTCGACAGGATGACTTCATCGATAGCATCGCTGATGCCCTGCAGTTTATCTCCTATTACCATCCCCTGGATTTTGTGAAGGCAGTAAATGAAGCGTATGAACGTGAGCAGAACCCGGCTGCCCGGGACGCGATGGCACAGATACTGATCAATTCACGCATGTGTGCACAGGGGCATCGCCCCATCTGCCAGGATACGGGGATTGTCACAGTCTTCCTGAAAATCGGCATGGCTGTGCAGTGGGATGCTGACCTGTCGATCACCGATATGGTTAACGAAGGGGTGCGCCGGGCCTATACACATCCTGACAATGTCCTGCGCGCTTCGATTCTCGAAGATCCGGCGGGGGCGCGCAGGAATACCAAAGACAATACGCCAGCGGTGATCCACATGGAAGTGGTCAAAGGCAACACCGTGGATGTACAGGTGGCGGCGAAGGGTGGCGGCTCGGAAAACAAGTCCAAGATGGTCATGCTGAACCCTTCCGACAGCATTGTAGACTGGGTCGTGAAAACCATCCCCACCATGGGAGCAGGCTGGTGCCCTCCGGGCATGTTGGGTATCGGCATCGGAGGCACCGCAGAGAAAGCAGCTGTCATGGCAAAAGAAGCGCTCATGGACCCCATCGATATCCATGAGTTACGCGAACGTGGCCCGTCCAACCGGGTGGAAGAACTGCGCCTGGAGATCATGGAAGAGGTCAATAAGCTGGGCATTGGCGCGCAGGGACTCGGTGGCCTAACCACGGTGCTGGATGTGAAAATCAGGGACTACCCGACGCATGCGGCCTCCCTGCCAGTGGCCATGATTCCCAATTGCGCGGCCACCCGCCACGCACACTTCGTGCTGGATGGATCCGGCCCCACCTTACAAACCCCGCCGGATATCAATGACTGGCCGGACATCACCTGGGAAGTAGGGGAAAAAGTACGTCGCGTCAATTTGAATACCGTGACCAGGGACGAAGCTGCCCAGTGGCAGCCCGGCGATACCTTGCTATTGTCAGGTAAAATGCTGACCGGTCGCGATGCGGCCCACAAGAAAATGAAGGAACTACTGGAAAGTGGGGAGGGACTGCCACCCGAGGTCAATCTTAAGGGCCGCTTTATCTACTATGTGGGTCCGGTGGATCCGGTGCGCGATGAGGTGATGGGGCCAGCCGGTCCAACAACGGCCACGCGCATGGATAAATTTACCGACTTCATTCTGGAACGCACTGGTCTGCTGGGCATGATCGGCAAGGCCGAACGCGGACCTGTTGGCGTCGAGGCGATCAGGAAGCACAAGGCGGTGTATCTGATGGCGGTGGGGGGCGCAGCCTATCTGGTCTCAAAGGCAATCACTGCTGCCAGGGTTGTTGCTTTTCCGGAATTGGGCATGGAAGCCATCTACGAATTTGAAGTGAAGGACATGCCTGTGACTGTGGCGGTGGACACCAGCGGTGCTTCCGTACATGAAATCGGTCCGCGAATCTGGCGAGCGAAGATAGCAGAACAGGCCATAGAAGTTGCCTGATACGTTCTATTGGCATGACTATGAAACCTTTGGGGCTGATCCTGCCAGGGACAGGCCCGTCCAGTTCGCGGGTCTGCGTACCGATACCGAGCTGAATATAATCGGTGACCCGCTGGTCATTTTCTGTCGTCCTGCCAATGACTTTTTGCCTCATCCCCAGGCTTGCCTGGTGACAGGTATTACACCGCAACAGGCCTTGGCAGAAGGGCTGCCAGAGTGCGACTTCATCGCCAAAATTCATCGAGAGCTGGCAGTTCCAGGCACCTGTGGTGCGGGCTATAACTCCCTGCGGTTTGATGACGAGATCACCCGTCACACGCTCTACCGCAACTTCTATGATCCCTATGCCCGCGAGTGGCAAAACGGCAACTCCCGCTGGGATATCATCGACATGGTACGCACAACCTGCGCCCTGCGCCCCGACGGTATCGAGTGGCCATCAAGGGAGGATGGCCTGCCGAGTTTCCGTCTGGAGGACCTGACCAGCGCCAACGGCATCAGCCATGCCAGCGCTCACGATGCGCTGTCGGATGTGCACGCGACGATTGCCCTCGCGCGACTGATAAAGGATCGACAGCCCAAATTGTATGACTATGTATTGACGCACCGAGACAAGCGTTCGGTGTTGGCGCAACTGGATATCGCGGGGATGAAACCAGTGCTGCATGTTTCGGGTATGTTCGGCGCCCGGCGGCACAGTATCGCGCTGGTAGTGCCCCTGGCAATGCACCCGGTAAATCGCAATGAAATTATCTGTTTTGACCTGAGTGCCAATCCGCAGGCCTTGTTTGATCTGGCGGTCGATCAGCTGCAGGCGTTGTTGTATACACGCACCGAAGAACTGCCTGAAGGAACACAACGGCTCGGACTCAAGTCGGTTCACATCAATCGCTGTCCGATTCTGCTCACGCCGAAAATGGCGGACCCGGCCACTGCCCAGCGCCTTGGCATCAGCGGCGAACAATGCCGCAAGAATCTGGAAGCCCTGCGCAATCATCGCGACCGCGATGCTCCGGGTTTCACCACGAAGGTGCAGGCGATATACCGGGGACGTAGCCTCACAACGCCCAGTGACCCTGATCTCATGCTGTACAGCGGTGGCTTCTTTTGCGAGCAGGACAAGCGGGTCATGGCGCAGCTGCGCGCGCAGACACCAGAAGCACTCGCTGCAGAGAGTTTTGTCTTCGAGGATAGCCGTCTGCCGGAGATGTTGTTTCGCTACCGTGCGCGCAATTATCCCGACAGTCTTTCCCCCGAAGAGCATGCCACTTGGGAAGAGTTCCGTTATCAGAGGCTCACTGAGCCTGAATCCGGGGCTGGATTTGGCATGGAGGAATTTCAGGCAGAGATCGAGGTTTTGATGGCCGACAGCGAACTGCCCGGGACGCAGCGGATGGTGCTGGAACAACTGCTGGATTACGCGGACTCGTTGTTGGCTTGAGCGGCGGGTAATTTCTTTGGTATTACGCCCATGGGCAGGCCCCCGAGTCGCCCTTATAATGGGCGGCGCAAAACCAGCCACAAATCTTGCGAGCCCAGGAGAAAACCAGCGTGCAGTTTGCCGGCAGCCATATCCTCTCAGTCCAGCAGTTTGCGCGCGACGACGTTGAACGGATATTCACCGTCGCTGATCGTATGGCCCCATACGCGCATCGCCGCCGAGTCACACATGTGCTCGAAGGTGCGATTCTCGGTTCTATGTTTTTCGAACCCAGTACGCGAACCCGAGTCAGTTTTGGCAGTGCGTTTAACCTGCTCGGTGGCGAGGTGCGTGAAACCACCGGGTTTGAAAATTCCGCTATCGCCAAGGGCGAATCGCTCTACGACACCGCCAGGGTGCTCAGCGGATACTCAGATGTGATTATCATGCGCCATCCGCAGGTGGGGTCGGTCAGTGAATTTGCCGCTGCCAGTCGGGTGCCCGTAATAAACGGTGGCGATGGCAGCAATGAACATCCCAGCCAGGCGCTGCTGGACCTGTACACGATTCGCAGTGAACTTGCTGCCAGCGGACGAACCATAGACCAGCTGCGTATCGCTATGGTGGGAGACCTGCGATATGGCCGGACTGTGCATTCCCTGTGCAAACTTTTATGTTGCTTTAAGGGAGTGCAGGTCGTGCTCGTGTCGCCCGAGGCGCTGCGGATGCCACCAGATATTGTCGAGGATTTGCGGAGCACTGGACACCAGGTGCTGGAGTCCGATCAATTGGAGGCAAGCATCGCCCACGTGGACATAGTCTATTCCACCCGCATCCAGGAGGAGCGCTTCAGTTCGCAGGCGGAGGCGGATCTGTATCGCGGGCGCTTCCGACTCAACCAGAGTATCTACACCCGCCACTGTGAACCCAACACTGTCATCATGCATCCGCTGCCACGCGATTCCCGAGCCAATGCCAGGGAGTTGGACGATGATCTTAATGATAACCCGAATCTGGCGATCTTCCGCCAGACCGACAATGGCCTGCTTGTGCGTATGGCGTTGTTCGCGCTGATTCTGGATGTCGTCGAACAGGTGGACAAGTACGCACGAGATGTTAACTGGTATACCGGCGGCCGATTCTGAACATTCAAGGTGAGTTATTGCGGGAGCGTTGGTGCTGAGGCGTATTGCCGGCACTTGATTGCAGATGGCTGACGATTCATCAAACACACCCGCGGAAGCGCCTGCAAAAGCCGTTCCTGGGCTGTTGCGCTCCAGCCTGCAGGTGGGCAGCATGACCATGCTGTCCAGGATATTGGGACTACTGCGAGATATCGTCATAGCCAAAGTTTTCGGTGCCAGCGCCAATGCGGATGCATTTTTCGTCGCCTTTAAAATCCCCAATTTTCTGCGCCGCCTATTCGCGGAAGGCGCATTCTCCCAGGCGTTTGTGCCCGTGTTGGCAGAATATAAGGCGAATGGCAGTGTTGCAGCGGTAAAAGACCTGATCGACAGGGTAGCCGGCGTATTGGGAGGTACACTTTTGCTTGTCACCAGTATCTCGATTATTGCTGCCCCGCTCATCACGACAGTATTTGCCCCTGGCTTTGTCAGCCAGCCGGAAAAGTTCTACCTGACCACCGAGATGACCCGTATCACCTTTCCCTATCTGTTCCTTATTTCCATGACCGGGTTTTGTGGCGCCATACTTAACAGTTTTGGCCGCTTTGCCGTACCGGCCTTTACACCGTTTTTCCTGAACCTTTCCCTGATAGTTGCCGCCCTGGTTGCCGCCCCCTGGTTTGATGAACCGGTATTTGCACTGGCGTGGGGTGTGCTGCTGGCCGGTGTGGTGCAGTTGCTGTTTCAACTACCATTCCTCTATCGTCTGGAGCTTGTGCCGCGGCCGATCTGGGATACCACCGATCCGGGTGTGCGGCGTATCCTGAAACTGATGGTGCCGGCCCTGTTCGGAGTGTCGGTCAGCCAGATCAATTTGCTGCTGGACACTGTGTTGGCCTCGTTTTTCGTTACCGGCAGTGTGTCCTGGTTGTATTACTCCGATCGGCTGACTGAGTTACCTCTGGGGATATTCGGTATCGCCATTGCCACTGTCATCCTGCCCAACCTGTCAGCACATCGCGCAGCAGCTCGGGATGGACATTTCAGCGGCACACTGGATTGGGCAATGCGTTGGGTACTGCTGATTGGAATCCCCTCCGCCCTGGCGTTGATCGTGCTGGCAGAGCCTATCCTGATTACCCTGTTCCAGTACGGTGCTCTGACATCGCACGACGTGGATATGTCGGCCCTGAGCCTGCGGGCCCTGAGCCTGGGTTTGGTCGCGTTTATGCTGATCAAGGTACTGGCGCCAGGCTTCTATGCACACATGGATACGGCCACGCCGGTGAAAATTGGCATCATAGCCATGGTCGCGAACATGGTTATGAACCTGATGATTGCGCTGCCTTTGATGTATCGGTACAACATTGGGCACATGGGTCTTGCCCTCGCCACCAGCCTGGCCGCGATGCTGAATGCAGGGATGTTGTTGCGGGGGTTGTTGCGCGCGAGGTTTTTCCGCTTCGAGCCCGGCTGGGTACCTTTCGCTCTGCGTTTACTGTGCGCTTCTGTCGGCATGGTTGCGGCGCTGCTATGGTGCGCCCCTGACGGAGCTGCGTGGTACACCTGGCCATGGCAGCGACGGGTACTCGAACTGGCCCTGCTGTGCGGTGTCGGTGTCACAGTCTACTTCGCTTCCCTTTGGTTGCTGGGGACACGGATGCGGCATATGCAAGCCCCTGCGCCTTAGTGCATACAGATTCCCGATTCCTCTTCAGGGGGGCGCCTGACCATAGGCTAGGGGGAGCAAGTTCGCTATACTGCCTCGTTTTGGCTTTCCCGGGCTTACATACCGCATGGAACTGATTCGCGGCCTGCACAATCTGCGGCCCAGACATCATGGTTGTGTCGCCACCATTGGTGCGTTTGATGGAGTTCACCGCGGCCACCAGGCGGTCATTCGCCACCTGCTGGAAAAGTCGACGCAATTGGAACTACCCTCACTCATTATTGTGTTTGAGCCATTGCCCAGGGAATATTTCGCCCCGCTTCAGGCGCCTGCGCGAATCATGAGTTTTTGGGAGAAATGCCGGGCGCTGGAAGCCCTGGGGGTGGACCGGCTGTTGCGCATACGCTTCAATGAACTGTTCCGCGGCATGTCGGCCCAGCGGTTCGTCGACGATATCTTTGTTGCCGGACTGGGTGTGCGCTATGTGGTGCTTGGAGACGATTTTCGTTTCGGCGCCGATCGCCAGGGGGATATCGCGTTTATCCGCGAGCAGGGGCTGCGCTACGGTTATGCTACTGGCTCTACCCCCACGTTCGCGATAAAGGGTGAGCGGGTGAGTAGTACACGTATTCGCCAGGCACTGGAAAACGCCGATTTTGCCACGGCCGAAGCCTTGTTGGGTCGACCCTACAGTATTTCAGGTCGGGTGATCTATGGCCGCCAGTTGGGGCAGACTATTGGCACGCCGACGGCCAATTTGGAATTGCGCCGGTTGCGGGCTCCGCTGTCTGGCGTGTATACGGTTGAGGTCAGCGGCGCTGGCCTCGATAAAGCCCACGGCGTGGCCAATGTGGGTGTAAGGCCCACGGTGGACGATAGCATCAAGGCAAATCTGGAAGTACACCTGTTGGATCGGCAGATTAATTTGTACGGTCGGCATATTGAAGTGACGTTCCGCCATAAGTTGCGCGAAGAAATGAAGTTTGGGTCGGTGGAAGAGCTTCAGGACAATATTGCGAGGGACATAGAGAATACGCGGGCCTGGTTTAGCCGGGGCCAGAACTCGAAAAAAGTATGAGCGACTACAAAGACACACTGAATTTGCCCATGACGGATTTCCCCATGAAGGCCAGCCTGGCCCAGCGGGAACCCCTGCGCCTGAAGCAGTGGCAGGACATGGGTTTGTACGAAAAGATCCGCACAGAGTGCGCTGGCAGACCCAAATTCATCCTGCATGATGGCCCACCCTATGCCAATGGTGAGCTGCATGTGGGGCACGCGTTCGGCAAGATTCTGAAGGACATGATAGTCAAATCCAGAACACTGGATGGTTACGACGCACCCTATGTGCCGGGGTGGGACTGCCATGGATTGCCGATAGAACTCAATGTCGAGAAGAAGGTGGGCAAACCCGGTGTCAAGATCAGCCCGAGCGAGTTTCGGCAGAAATGCCGTGAATACGCCAGCGGCCAGATTGAGGGTCAGCGCCGGGATTTTATGCGTATGGGCGTGATAGGGGACTGGTCCAGGCCCTACCTGACTATGGATTTCAAATTCGAGGCGGATATCGTTCGCGCGCTGTCACGCATCGTCGAGAACGGCCACCTGCACAAGGGCTTTAAGCCCGTGCATTGGTGCATGGATTGCGGTTCTGCCCTGGCCGAGGCGGAAGTGGAGTACCAGGACAAGCGCTCGCCCGCCATCGATGTCGCCTTTGCCGCAATTGATCCGGCGGCATTCAATGCCGCCTGCGGTTCGGCGTACGACGGGGAAATCGCCGTGCCGATCTGGACTACCACGCCCTGGACGCTGCCCGCCAATATGGCGGTGTGTGTGCATCCGCAACTGGAGTACGTGTTGCTTGCCGGCGACGGCCGGGCACTGCTGGTGGCCGAGGCGCTGGCCGCATCCTGTGCAGCCCGATTTGGCCTGAACACAGTCACTGTGCTGGGACGCTGCCAGGGAGCCGCGTTGGAAGGTCTGCTGCTCCAGCATTGCTTCCTGTCGCGACAGGTGCCGGTGATACTCGGCGAGCACGTCACCACCGAGGCGGGTACCGGCGCAGTGCACACCGCGCCCGCACACGGCCAGGAAGATTTTGTGGTCGGCCAGAAGTACCACCTGGACGTCTACAATCCGGTCGGCGCCAACGGTGTTTTTCTGCCAGATACCGAGTATTTCGCGGGCCAGCACGTGTTAAAGGCCAATGCCGCTATCATCGAGTTGCTGCAAGAGCGTGTTGTACTGCTACACCACGAGGAAATTCAGCACTCCTATCCGCATTGCTGGCGCCACAAGACTCCGATCATCTTTCGCGCCACGCCCCAATGGTTCGTGAGCATGCATCAGGCGGGATTGTTGGACAAGGCGTTAGCCGCCGTGGACGAGGTGCAGTGGACGCCCGATTGGGGCAGGGCGCGCATCGAAGGGATGCTGGCCAAGCGACCGGATTGGTGTATATCGCGCCAGCGTACCTGGGGCGTACCCATCGCCCTGTTTGTGCACAGGGAAACTGGAGCATTACACCCACACACCGCACAACTTATGGAGCAGGTTGCGCAACGTATTGAGCGCGATGGGGTGGACGCCTGGTTTGACCTGGACACCGCCGAGCTGTTGGGTGAAGAGGCCCGTGACTATGAAAAGGTGACTGACACGCTGGACGTCTGGTTTGATTCAGGTGTCACCCATGCCTGTGTATTGCAGCAACGTGACGAACTGCAATTTCCCGCAGATCTTTATCTGGAAGGTTCCGACCAGCATCGCGGCTGGTTCCAGTCCTCCTTACTGACTGGCATCGCGATCGAGGGCGTAGCACCTTACAAGGCGGTGCTGACCCATGGCTTTACCGTGGATGGTGACGGGCGCAAGATGTCCAAGTCCCTGGGCAACATTATTCCTGCAAAAAAAGCGATGGATGACCAGGGTGCCGATATCGTGCGCCTGTGGGTCGCCGCCACCGATTATCGCGGCGAGCTGGCAGTCAGCGATGAAATATTCAAACGCACCGCCGACTCCTATCGCAGGATTCGCAACACTGCGCGTTTCTTGTTGTCCAACCTTAATGGATTCGATCCGGCCGCGGATGCGGTGAGTTTCTCCGACATGCTGTCGCTGGATCGCTGGGCGGTAGACCGGGCCGCGCAGTTGCAGCAGGAAATAATAGACGCGTATCGAGCGTACAATTTCCACCTGATATACCAGAAATTACACAACTTCTGTGCCAATGACCTGGGTGGCTTCTATCTGGATGTGATCAAGGATCGTCAGTACACCACGCAGGTTGACAGTGTGGCCAGGCGCTCCGCCCAGACAGCCATGTACCATATCGGTGAAGCCCTTGTATGTTGGATAGCACCAATACTCAGCTTTACCGCGGAGGAGATCTGGGAAAACTTGCCGGGTGAACGAGGTCCATCCGTGCTGCTGCAACAGTGGTACCCTCAGCTGCAATACCTGACGCCTGACGCGGTGATGGGTCGGGCTTTCTGGCAGCAACTGATGGTGGTGCGCTCTGCGGTCAACAAGGCGATGGAAGCGCAGCGGGCGGCGGGTGTACTACGCGGCTCATTGGATGCCACCGTCACACTGTATTGCGCTGCCGATCTGTACACGATCCTGCGTACATTGGGAGATGAATTGCGGTTTGTGCTGATTACGTCGGCAGCAATCCTGGCGCCGCTGGATACTGCTGGTGCGGATGCGGTCGTGACCGAACTGCCAGAGCTGCGTCTTCATATTGCATTGGCGGAAGAGGAGAAGTGCGAGCGCTGCTGGCACCGCAGTCCCGATGTTGGCCGTAACACTCTACACAGCACTTTGTGCGGTCGCTGTATTGAAAATATTGATGGTCCCGGCGAGCGACGTCAGTTTGCGTAACGGACTTTACTCTCTGCCCTGGTTCGGTCTGGCACTGTTGGTGATTCTGTTGGATCAGTACACCAAAGTGCTCGCCAGCACCGGTCTGGAATACGGACAGCCGGTGCGCGTGTTCTGGTGGCTCAATCTCACCCTGCAACACAATACGGGCGCGGCGTTTAGTATTTTGCACGATGCGGGCGGATGGCAGCGCTACTTTTTCAGCACAGCGGCAATTGGCATCAGTCTGGCGCTGGCCGTCTGGTTATACGTCATGCCTCGCGGACAGTGGCTGCTTGCCCTTGGCCTGGGGCTGATCATCGGCGGTGCTCTGGGCAATCTGTGGGATCGCATCGCTCTGGGCTATGTGGTGGACTTTATCTCGGTCCATTATGAAAACCATATGTTTCCGGCCTTTAATCTTGCCGACTCGGCAATCTCGGTTGGGGCAGCCTGCATGCTGTTGGACAGTTTTTTGCATCGAGACGGGGTCGTTGTCGGTGAAAAGGGTTCAGAGTGATGCAACTTGTACCTGTCAGTGAGGGAACCCGCGTCTTCCTGAATTTCTCGGTCAGTTTGGAAGACGGATCGGAAGTCGACACCAATTTCGGCGGAAACTCTGTCAATTTTGTCATCGGTGATGGCAGTCTGATGCCGGGGTTCGAGCGCCTGTTGTTTGGTATGGCACCGGGCGAGCGGAAGATCTTCGTGGTACCACCAGAGAACGCCTTCGGGCAACCCAATGACAGTAATGTGCAGGTTTTTCCCCGCCGGCAGTTCGATGAAGACATGGTTCTTCAAATCGGGCTGGTCATTTCGTTCGCTGATGCCAGTGGCGCCGAAGTACCAGGTATGATTACTGCGTTCAATGAAGATGAGGTGACGGTGGATTTCAATCATCCGCTCTCCGGGCGTACAATCCTGTTTGATGTGCTGATTCACAAGGTGGAGCTGGTAGAGTTGCACTAGGGTCGGAGTTGGAGCCGGCTTGCCTGCGCGCCGGGGTAACCCCGTAGTATCCGCAAATGATGAGAGGTTATTGGCAATGGATATTCGGTTGGCAAATCCGCGCGGCTTTTGTGCCGGCGTTGATCGCGCCATCGACATTGTTAATCGTGCGCTGGAGGTTTTCGGCGCCCCGATTTATGTGCGCCATGAAGTCGTACACAACAAGTTTGTGGTGGAGGATCTGCGAGCACGCGGTGCCGTCTTTGTCGACGATCTGCACGAGGTTCCTGACAATTGCATTGTGATTTTCAGTGCGCATGGTGTATCACAGGCTGTGCGCAGGGAAGCGGGGCAACGCTTACTCAAGGTATTCGACGCCACTTGTCCGTTGGTCACCAAGGTGCATGTGGAGGTGGCCGGTTATAGTCTCCAGGGCCGCGAGTGTGTCCTGATTGGCCATCGCGGCCACCCGGAAGTCGAGGGCACAATGGGACAGTACGACCGCAGCGCGGGCGGTGAGATTTATCTGGTGGAAGACGATGAGCAGGCCGCGGCGCTGGAGGTGAAGAACCCTGACAACCTGAGCTACGTCACCCAGACCACCCTGTCCATGGATGATACGGCGAAGGTCATCGACATCCTGCGCGCTCGTTACCCGAATATAGAGGGACCGCGCAAGGATGATATCTGTTACGCCACCCAGAATCGCCAGGATGCGGTCAAGAAGCTCGCATCCACTTGCGACCTGGTGCTGGTAGTCGGGTCCCCGAACAGTTCCAATTCCAACCGACTGCGCGAGCTGGCCGAGCGCATGGGCGCCGAAGCTTATCTATTGGATGGAGCGGAGGACATCAACCCGCAGTGGCTTAAGGGAAAATCGCGTATCGGCGTCACCGCCGGTGCCTCTGCCCCGGAGATACTTGTACAGGAAGTGCTCGACGGACTGTGCGCGCTCGGGGCCGACGCCCCGATTGAAGTGGCGGGCAGGCCCGAGAATATCACCTTCTCCCTGCCCCGTGAGTTGCGCATCACCGCGAAGAATATTTAACACTTCTCAAGCCCGCGCAACACCGAAGCTGGGCATCTGATGCCGTCCTTTTCGGGCAAATAGCGCCATTCGCTGGCGCTTTTTTCCGCCCCGCTTAAGCTTTGTCCACACATGGAGGAAAGTTGTGGACAGGACATCGCTACCAAGCCCCGCCAACGGGTTTACCCTGATTGAAATGATGATCGTATTGGTGGTGCTGGCTACCACCTTGTCAGTGGGAACCCCGCTTTTTGAGAGCATGCTGCACGGCAATCGGCTGCGTGCTGAATCGAGTCGTTTTCTGCATGCAGTCAATCTCGCGCGCAGTGAGGCGGTCATGCGCAATCAGCCAGTCAGTATCTGTCCCTCTGCGATGGCTGTGACGGGGAAAGCCCTGTGCTCCGGTACCTATGCGGGTGGCTGGATCGTGTTTTCCAATGTGGACAAGGATAAGGTCGTCGATAAAGGAACGGATGAGGTGCTCCAGATTTTTGAAAGTCTGCCGCAGGGCTATCGATTGACCAATCGCAGCGGCAGCAAGGCGGCATTTGAATTGATCAATTATTTGCCTGATGGTTCATCGCACAGCAATCGCACGCTGCTGTTCTGTCCTCCACCGCAAACTATCGATCAGTCACGGAGCATCATTATCAATATAGTTGGCCGGGCGCGTTTGGCCGGGGGGTGGGGTGAGTGTCCGACCGTGTGACATTTTTTGGGCAGGGGGGAATTGGCATGTTGGAGTTGCTGATTGCTTTGCTTGTTTTTTCTGTGGGAATGATGGGTTTGTTGACGGCGCAATTGGTTGGCAAAAAGGCAGTCCACGAGGCGAGCCAGCGTTCAGTTGCAACCGCTTTGGCGCGAGATATCCTCGAACGCATCCGCGCAAACCCCCTCCAGATTGAATCCTATCGCGTCACCAATGTTGGCGATGAGGCTCGCCGCTTACTACTACCTGCAGCCAATTGCGACGCGTCTGCGTGCTCAGCGGCGCAATTGGCTGCCTTTGATTTGTGGGAGTGGGAATCCCTTCTGGCGGGCGAATCAGAGAAGTTCTCGGGAGGCTATGCAGGTGGCCTTCTTTCACCACGCGCTTGCATTTCAGGGGAGGGTGGAACAGTAGCCG
This sequence comes from Haliea sp., assembly GCA_031414375.1. Taxonomy (GTDB): domain Bacteria; phylum Pseudomonadota; class Gammaproteobacteria; order Pseudomonadales; family Halieaceae; genus Marimicrobium. The sequence goes on along the minus strand of JANNVJ010000112.1, from coordinate 20 downwards.
TCAGCATAAGCTGGCTGGGC
>JANNVJ010000111.1:0-39016 GCA_031414375.1 Haliea sp. | reverse complement strand
CACCCGGCGCAGGGGGGCGGGAGGGCCTTGTTTGTAAAAACTGTGTATACACCGCACCACCCCCCCGCCCCCCCACGCCTCCCCCTGATCGTTGATCCATTACCCAATGTGGCAACAGAACGTGCAGTGTGTGCGGCTACTGACCTAAGGGCGGTGCTCCCGGGTCAGGTACTCGTAAGACTGCATCTCCTGCAAGCGGGAAATGGTTCGCTGGAACTCAAACGCCAGTCGCCCCCCGGCGTACAGCTCGAGCAGTGGCTTGGCCGCCGCCAGCACCAGCTTGACATTCCGATCGTAAAATTCATCCACAAGGTGGATAAAACGGCGCGCCTGGTCGTCTATCTCCGGCTGGAACTCCGGCACCCCAGAGATCAGTACCGCATGAAAAATACGCGCCATTTCAATGTAATCATTTTGGGAGCGCGGCCCGGCACACAGTTCAGCGAAGTCGAACCAGGCCACATCATCCGCCAAACAGCGACACGTCAGATAACGATTGTTGATCTCCAACCGCTCCCCGTATTTTCCCGGTTTCGGGGCCAGGCGCGTGAAGCTGTCCTGTAGACTCCTGTTGGCTTCCGCGTCGAGCGGGAAGTGGTATAGCTCTGCCTGCTGTAGTGTGCGCAAACGATAATCGATTCCGGCATCTACATTTACGACCAGGGTATATTTTTCCAGCAGTGCGATTGCAGGCTCGAAGCGCTGCCGTTGCAGGCCGTTCTCATACAAGCGACTCGGTTCGATGTTAGAGGTCGCCACCAATGTAACCCCACGGGCAAACAGCGCCTCTATCAACCCCCCCAGGATCATCGCATCCCCGATATCGGTCACAAAAAACTCATCAAAGCACAGCACTCGCGCCTGGCTGGAAAGCCGATCTGCAACAAGCTCCAGCGGATTTTTTTCTCCCTCAAGACGGGTCAGCTCGGCGTGAACTTGCTGCATGAAACGATGAAAATGTACGCGTGATTTGCGCGTGAAGGGCAAACACTCGAAGAAGGTATCCATTAGATAGGTCTTGCCCCTGCCCACGCCTCCCCAAAAATAGAGGCCAACCAAGGGCTCGATCTCGACCCCGCGCAGTTTGCGTAGCCAGGCGCTCAGGCCGCGATGACTCTCATCGACACTAGCTACCAGACGTTCGTATAAGTCCTGCAGTAGAAGCACCGCCTTCTCTTGGGAGGGGTCATGGGAGAATCCCTCAAGGCGCAGGTCAGCTTGGTAGCGTTGCCAGGGTGTCATCATGTTTGTGGCTGCCCAGTTCCGCGTTACTTGCAAACGGCACACTTTAACGACCGCCTCAGCACTTGGCAACGCAGCTGCCAGTAATCGTCCAATGCTACTGCCTGCGCATCATAAGAGGTATACTCCCCACTCTTTTTGCAGACGTGAGGAATCATCGGTGGAATCACCTGAATACAGCTCGGGAATCCTGCTGGCTGGCGCGGCTACCGCTGCGATCCTGAGCTTTTTAATGGGCTGGCTCACTGGCCGCAATACCTCCACAGCAGCACAAAAATGCCGAGACTTGGCCGAAAAACTGGAGCGAGTAGTACAGGACAAAAAAGCCTATGAGGACGAAGTAGTTGAGCACTTTACCGCGACCGCGACCCTGCTTAACAATCTCACCGAGAGCTACCGCGAAGTCCACAATCACTTGGCCCATGGCGCTGCAACCCTGTGTCAGGGTAAGGGCCCAGTCTCCATGGAGCGCCTGAGAAACGATCGTGACCCCGCGGAGATTCCAAACGACCTGGTCGCCCCGCGCCCTCCGCTGGACTACGCTCCGAAGCATTCGCCCGACGAAAAGGGCATGCTCAATGAAGAGTTTGGCCTGGAGCGCGAGTCGCTTACAACAGCAACGGCAAAAATGGATTGAGCCAGGCTGGCCCGCCGTCTGCTACACCGGGTTATCTACGTCGATGAACCGGTGTTCCAAATCAAACTGTGCGGCCAGATGTTCCCCGAGTGCTTGCACACCGTAGCGCTCGGTAGCGTGATGACCCGCCGCGATAAAATGAATGCCCTCCTCCCTGGCGGTATGTACGGTTTGCTCGGAAGCCTCTCCGGTCACAAACAGGTCAGCGCCAGCCATTACCGCCGCATCGATGTAGCCCTGGGCAGCGCCCGTGCACCATGCGATACGGCGCACCAGGGCCTGCGGGTCGCCCACATGCAATGCCCGACGGCCTGTAATCCCCTCCAGGCGGGCGACGAAATCCGCGACCGCAATAGCCTCCGGGAGACTACCAATACTACCCAGGCCACCGGCGATGCCGGGCTGCAGGGGCTCCTGAATGTCCGCGTCCAGGCCCATCAAGCGACCCAGGCAGACGTTGTTCCCAAATGTCGGATGGGCATCCAGCGGCAGATGATAGGCCAGCAGGCTAACTTCGCTGGCCAGCAAAGCAGCCAAGCGTCGCCTCTTCATCCCCACCACCTGCGGCGCTTCACCGCGCCAGAAGTAACCGTGGTGCACCAACAGGGCATCAGCCCCCCATGCTATCGCGGCATCCAAAAAACGCTGGCAGGCGGTGACTCCGGTTGCCAGCCGCGCTACCCGGGGGCGCCCTTCTACCTGCAAGCCGTTGGGGCAATAATCCTGAAATTGGTCCGGTCGCATGCACTGATCCAGATACCGGCTAAGTTCCGTAAGGGCTACGCTCATATAATGACGACCTCTGATGTGCACTCGCTGTGCTGCCAACTTGGCATGCCTGGGCAAGCATCATATACAATGCGACTGCCAACAACACACACGGCACCTCATGCAAAAGAACCTGACATTCATTCTCTGGCCTGCCATAGCGGGGCTGCTGGCCGCCCTGCTAATACTTGACCGTTGGGTATTACCCCAGGGTCAGACTGCAGGTGCCACCGAGCAGGCCCCGGTAAGTTATGCCACGGCGGTTCGCGATGCCACTCCCTCTGTGGTCAATATCTATACCGCCAAACTAGTGACACAAGGCCGCAATCCACTATTGGATCATTCCTATTTCGGCCGTTTTGCACAGATTCCCGCGCAACGCCAACGCATCGAGCGCTCGCTAGGGTCCGGCGTTATCATGAGCAAACAGGGTCATATACTGACTAACAACCATGTCATTGCAGGCGCGGATGCCATTCAGGTGATGCTCTATGATGGCCGTTCGGCCAACGCCGTGGTAATCGGCACCGATGCCGCCACCGATCTTGCAGTACTACAGGTGACGTTGCCAGATTTGCAGCCAATAGAACTCGGAGACTCCGATCTGGCCAGGGTTGGTGATGTAGTACTTGCCATTGGCAACCCCTTGGGGTTCGGTCACTCGGTGACCCAAGGAATCGTTTCTGCCCTGGGGCGCTTTGGTCTGCAGCTAAACGCGTATGAAGACTATATCCAGACCGATGCGATTATTCACCTGGGCAACTCCGGCGGCGCTTTAATCGATACGAACGGGCATCTACTGGGGATCAATACGCTGATCTATACGGGCAGCAACCAGCCGCAAAGCGCTACCACAGGCATCGGTATCAGTCTGGCCATACCGGTAAATCTCGCCGTTTGGGTGATGCAGGACCTGATTGACTTCGGCGAGGTCATCCGCGGCTGGCTGGGTGTGAGTGTAGAGCCGATCGGCGCGACGACGACAGCGGGAGGCAAGCGCCAGACATTAGCTGTCGTCGAAGTCGCCGCAGACAGCCCGGCACAAAAAGCCGGAGTGCTGGTAGGAGATATCATTACCCACATAGACGGCGAAGCGGTGCGCGATGGCAGACTGACCATGCACCGAATTGCTCTACTGAAACCCGGAGATGCAGTGGCCATCTCGGTTCAGCGCAACCGACAGAGCCTTGAACTTAGCGCGGTAGTGGGCGTGCTGAACCATTCAAGCGGCCCGGCGGCGAGTCCTTAGAGCGGCGGCTTCGCTGCCACACGTATTTCGGCACTGCGCGCGTGAGCGGTCAATAACTCCCCCCTGGCCAGCACCGACGCCACGGCACCCAACTCCCGCATTCCGCGCTCACTGCACATGATGATTGAACTGCGCTTTTGAAAGTCGTAGACGCCCAGCGGAGAGGAAAAACGCGCACTGCCAGACGTGGGCAACACATGGTTGGGGCCCGCACAGTAGTCCCCAAGTACTTCCGATGTAAACGGACCCATAAAAATCGCGCCAGCATGTCGCACCAACGGCAGTAAGCTTTCCGGATCAGCCACGGACAACTCGAGATGCTCGGGCGCAAGGCGATTGCTCACGGCGACCGCCTCAGTGAGATCACGGGTGACAATCATGGCGCCACGCGTGGCGAGCGACCCTCGAATAATTTCAGCCCGTTCCAAGGTCGGCAGCAAGCGCTCGATACTGGACTGCACTGCGTCAAGGTAGGTGCTGTCGGGGCACAGCAAAATCGACTGGGCATTCTCGTCATGCTCAGCCTGAGAGAATAAATCCATCGCTACCCAATCTGGATCAGTGGCTCCATCACAGATAATCAGGATCTCCGAGGGACCAGCCACCATATCGATGCCCACACGCCCGAACACTTGCCTCTTGGCGGTAGCCACAAAAATATTCCCCGGACCGACAATCTTATCTACCGCAGGCACGGTGGCAGTCCCGCTGGCCAAGGCCGCTATGGCCTGGGCACCGCCGATGGTAAACATCCGATCCACGCCCGCAATACAAGCCGCAGCGAGCACCAGGTCGCTGATCTGCCCACCCGGGGCCGGCACAACCATAATCACTTCCTCCACACCGGCCACTTTGGCAGGCAGGGTATTCATCAACACGGACGAGGGATAACTGGCTTTACCGCCAGGCACATAGATGCCCACCCGTTCCAGCGGCGTCACCCGCTGCCCCAGCAGGTTGCCCGCATCGTCGTGATACTGCCAACTCTGCTGTAACTGGTGCTGGTGAAAGCTGCGCACCCGTTGCGCGGCATACTCCAGCGCCTCGCGTTGCGCAGGATCAATCCTGCTGAGGGCCACAATTTGCCGCTCCCTGGACACCTCCAGCTGCGCTACCGAGTCTACGTCCAACCGATCAAACCGAGCGGTGTATTCCAACAGTGCCGTATCACCGCGTGCATCTATGTCGGCAATGATCGCTGCAACGGTCTTGCTCACCGCGGCATCTGACTCGACCTGCCAAGCCGTTAGTGTCGTCAGTGCCCTCTCGAAATCTGCGTTGGTGGTGTCAAGTCGTAGCATCCTCGTCCTCCCGCACCACTGCTGTAAGGTCGTCAATAACCCGCTTGATAGCTGTATAACGGGAGCGCAGGGCAGCTTTGTTCACGACCAGACGTGAGCTAATGGCGGCGATCTCTTGCCGGGGCTCCATACCATTTGCGCGCAGGGTGTTACCGGTGTCGACAATATCTACTATCAGGTCTGCAAGATTCATCAGCGGCGCAAGCTCCAGAGCACCGTACAGCTTGATCATATCTGCGTGTACGCCCTGGCGGGCAAAAAAATCCCGAGTGATGTTAACGAACTTGGTCGCCACCCTGATGCGGCCACCATTGGGCTGCCAGCCCACGCGTCCTGCAGTCATCAATCGGCACCGGGCAATCCCCAGATCCAGAGGCTCGTAAAGGCCCTCAGCACCCTGCTCCATCAGCATATCCTTGCCGACCACTCCCATATCCGCGGCGCCGTGGCGCACGTAAGTGGGGACGTCGGTGCCACGCAGCACCACCAATTGGACATCACGACAGTTGGTTTCAAACACCAGTTTGCGACTGGTGCTAATGTCTTCCAAAGATTCAATGCCAGCACGCGCAAGCAGCGGCAGTGCTTCCTTCAGGATGCGCCCCTTGGTAAGCGCGATCGTCAGCTTGTCATTCATAGTCACCACCGCACTGCGCTATGAGGGCCGCAGCTTGCCGCTAAAGACACAGTATTGCCGAAAAAATTGCATGCACGGGCCCGCCCACATCATCAGGCCGGTGTGCGCGACTGCCACTCCTCCAGCGTATAGGTACGGATATTCACTGCATGAATACTGCCGTCGGCGATGTGGTCGCTCAAGGCCGCGTAGACCAGCTGCTGCTTTTTCACCGGTCGCAAGCCCTCAAATACGGCGCCGATCGCCGCGATGTCATAGTGACTACCTTCACCCTGCACGTGAAACTCACACTCATGCATGTGCATCTCTAGCAATGCTTTAACTGCGGCTGCGTCCATTTAACACTCCGGATACTGTAGTTGGCCCGCATTAGTTGGCCCGCATTGAGGAAAGGGCCCGAGGATTGTTCAGGCCAACTCACCCGGTTCCCAACTATGCGTTAAAAGGCCAGCATTTTATGAGAAAAGCGGGCGGATAGCGACTGCCACCGGCACCGCAAGACTACTTTTACACTGCAACAACCACAGTAGTCCCATGGTCGATAACGGCAACCAGGTTGCCGTCATGTTCGCGCGCGGACACTAGACACTGGTCACCGCGTACTTTGACCAGATTAACGCTTTCAACTCCGTCGGTTCCTGCACACCCCTGGCGGCGGACACTTTAACAGGAAATCTGTACTAGTGCTGTTCTCCATCATTACCGCTCTCGACGTCGATGCAGCCTTGCGTCAATACACCGAGATACAATTGCGCAACATCACAGGCTACATCCTACCCAATGAACTCGCAGAAACGCTGTTCGTGTCTTCCCATGCCCTGTATTATTGTGCTGTAAATTCAACTGCGTAGGCTAGGGAACCCTGTATGCTGGAGCAGAGCTCCATTAGTTTTACTGCCTCTGCACAGCGCACCATTCGCATGGAGGCCGCTGCTGTCGCCGCCCTGGAGCAGCGTATCGGCGTAGAGTTTGATCGTGCCTGTACATTGCTGCTGCGCGTTCGGGGCCGTATCATCGTCACCGGCATGGGTAAGTCAGGCCACATCGCCCGTAAAATTGCCGCTACCCTTGCCAGCACCGGATCACCCGCTTTTTTCGTCCACCCGGGAGAAGCCAGTCACGGGGATATGGGGATGATCACTGCGGAAGATGCGGTCATCGCCCTGTCCAACAGCGGTGCTGTACCGGAAATCCTGACTCTGCTGCCCCTACTGAAACGGCTGGGCATTCCGCTAGTGAGTATGACCGGTAACGCGGACTCGCCCCTGGGGCAATCCTCTGATGTGCATTTGAACACCGGTGTGGAAACCGAGGCCTGCCCACTGGATCTGGCGCCAACCTCCAGCACCACTACGGCGTTGGTGATGGGGGACGCACTGGCCATTGCCCTGCTGGAAGCCCGCGGTTTTACCGCAGACGATTTCGCGTTCTCGCACCCGGGCGGCACCCTGGGCAGACAACTGCTGCTCAAAGTAAAGGACGTCATGAAAGTGGGCGACGACATGCCCGTGGTGCGCGACAGCATCACTCTATCCGCGGCTCTGCTTGAGATCAGCAATAAGGGCATGGGCATGACAACCGTCGTCGACGGCGCAGGGCATCTGGCAGGGGTTTTTACCGATGGCGATTTGCGTCGAGCGCTGGACGCGCGTATAGACATCAATGACACGTCGATCGGGAAGCTAATGACCACAGGAGCCAAAACGATAGATCCCGACATGCTGGCAGCAGCAGCCTTGCGCATTATGGAAGAAAACGAGATCAGCTCTCTCGTAGTACTGGACGACAACAACGCCCTCGCCGGTGTCCTGCACCTAAAAGACCTGCTGCATGCAGGTATTGCATGATGCCAGCCCAGTTCAAACTATTCCTGGCAACACCCAACGCGGAGTGCACGTATGTCCAGCTGCTGCCCTGACCCTTGCGTCAGATTGCTGAAATCCAGCACCCGCATTTTGTTGCTGCTCCTGATGGGCACGTCCATGTTGGCACAGGCCCTGCCCGACGATCGTGACCAGCCCATCCAAATTACGGCCAACAAGGCCGTACGCGATGAGAAAGGAGGCGTTACAGTCTACAGCGGCAATGTGCAATTGGTGCAAGGCAGTATGGAGTTGGAGGCAGAAAAACTCACCATTTTTCATACCTCGGAAGATGCTGAGGAGATCATTGCCGAGGGGCATCCGGCCAAAATGCGCCAGCAGCCGGAGATAAACAAGGGCATAGTCAACGCGCACGCCAACGTCATCAAATACTTCAGAAACCAGGAGCGGGTGCACTTGCAGACTGATGCGCGTATTGAACAAGAGGGTGCAGTCGTAGCTGGGGATTCCATTGAGTACTTCATCGCAAAACAATTGATCACTGCCGAATCCGACAAAACAAAGCAAGGCAACAAAGTTGTCGTCGTGATACCGCCCAGTGTGCAACAAAAAGAGACCGGCAGTGGCACAACTGAGAGCAAATAATCTGGCCAAAACCTATCGCGGCAGGGAAGTCATTCATGATGTGTCGCTGGCGATAGACAGTGGCCAGATCGTCGGCTTGCTGGGGCCCAACGGCGCCGGGAAAACCACCTGTTTCTACATGATCATTGGCATCATTGCTGCGGACCGCGGCAGCATCACTGTGAACGGTGAAGACATTACTGCACTCACCATGCACGAGCGCGCCAGGCGCGGCATCGGCTACCTGCCGCAGGAAGCATCCATATTTCGTAAACTCACTGTAGGCGACAACATTCTGGCCATACTGCAGACGCGCGCCGATCTGAATAAAAAGCAGCGCTTGGCCCGTCGTGATGAACTGCTGGAAGAATTTCATGTTCAGCACCTGCGTGAAGCCCTGGGCCAATCACTCTCCGGCGGCGAACGGCGGCGCATTGAAATCGCCCGCGCGCTGGCCACGGAACCCGACTTCATCATGCTGGATGAACCCTTCGCCGGCGTAGATCCCATCTCGGTGACGGACATCAAGCAGATCATCACCCACCTGCGCGACCGGGGCATTGGGGTGCTTATTACCGATCACAACGTGCGTGATACGCTGGATATCTGTGAACAAGCCTACATCGTCGGCGAGGGGCGCATCATCGCCTCCGGGACGACCGAAGACGTGCTCAATAATGTCCATGTGCGGCAGGTTTATCTCGGAGAACAGTTTCGGATGTAGCCACCTTTTTCGGCAGCCCGAAAAAACAAGCAATTATCACGCCAAGCTGTTGCACCGCAAGGGGAGCGGGCGCTACACTGCAGTTTTCCGCCCTGATTTCAGGGATCGCTGGCGCCGCAAGCTATAGGATGATCCAGGCTTTCTTATGAAGCAATCACTCCAGCTCAAACTAGGCCAACAGCTGACGATGACACCGCAGCTGCAGCAGGCCATTCGCTTGCTGCAGCTGTCTACCCTGGATCTCCAGCAGGAGATACAACAGGCGCTGGACAGTAATCCTCTTTTAGAATTGTCAGAAGAAGAGACCTTCGAACTCGGGGACGATCGTGCGGACGAGTTGGGCGCGGCTTCCAGTCCCGGCTCTATGCAGAACCTGGAGCAGACTGCCTCCGGCAGTCTCGATGATGGCTCCGAATGGAGCTCCAGTGAGTCCAATGAACCGACAACGATGCCCGATGATCTCCCGGTGGATATACAGTGGGAGGACCTTCTGCCCTCAGCGTCCGCGCCAGCCCAGCAGGGCGATGAGTACTTTGAGGGCGATTTGGGCTCGCGCAACGCGGCCAGTGAATCTCTGCGTGAGCGACTGCTGTGGCAATTGGGCCTGACGCGACTTTCCGACACCGACCGCCTCATCGCTTTGTCCATTATTGATGCCACCGACTCCAACGGGCGACTGATGTCGACCCTGGAGGAAATTCATGAGTCACTGCTGATCGATCTGGATATTGACCCGGACGAAGTCGTTGCAGTATTGCACCGCCTGCAGCAGTTCGAGCCACCCGGTGTCTGCGCGCGCGACCTGCAGGAATGCCTGCAGATACAGCTAAACCAGTTGGCACCTGCCACTCCTTGGCTGGAGCAGGCAAAACTGATTCTAAGTCGCTATATGAATCAACTGGCAAGCAGCGATTACGACCAGATTCTTCGACGCACACGACTGCAAGAGCATGAACTGAAAGAGGTGCTTAGCCTGATCCAGTCGCTGGACCCCAACCCGGGTCATACCGCCGTACCGGAGGAGATTGAGTACATCGTGCCGGATGTTTTCGTCAGCAAAAAGAATGGTCGCTGGGTGGTGGAACTCAATCCGGATATCGCCCCCAAACTACGCATTAATAGTGAGTATGCGAGTTTAATCAAGCGAGCCGATAACAGCGCGGACAACACCTATTTGCGGGACAATCTGCAAGAGGCGCGATGGTTCTTGAAAAGCCTGTACAGCCGCAATGAAACACTGATGAAAGTTGCGTCCAGAATCGTCGAACACCAGCGAAACTTTCTCGAATATGGCGCAGAAGCCATGAAGCCTCTGGTGTTGCACGATATTGCCGAGGCGGTCGAGATGCACGAATCCACGATCTCCAGAGCTACCACAAACAAGTACATGCACACTCCCAGGGGTATTTTTGAACTTAAATATTTCTTCTCCAGCCATGTGGCCACCACCGCAGGCGGGGAATGTTCATCGACGGCCATCCGGGCGCTGATCAAGAAGCTGGTCGCTGCGGAGAACCCGCGCAAGCCGCTGTCTGACAACAAGATCGCGCAGGTGATGCAGGACCAGGGCATTGAGGTCGCCAGGCGTACTATAGCGAAATACCGCGAGACACTTTTTATACCACCGTCCAATGAGCGCAAACGGTTGGTCTAGGATTACACAATCAATAACCGGCCACACCGGCCGGTGGCGGGCACCACCCATCTCAACCTTGTAAAGGGAGCTTTCTATGCAACTTACTATTACTGGTCACCACCTTGAAATCACTGCCCCCCTGAAGGACTATGTAGAAAATAAGTTCGAGCGGCTGCAGCGTCATTTCGACCAGATTACTACCGTTCATGTCATCCTCACCGTTGAGAAAATGATACAAAGCGCCGAGGCAACCATACACATCGCCGGGGGAGACTTATTCGCACACTCCGAGTCCGATGACATGTATGCCGCTATCGACGCGCTCTCTGACAAACTGGACCGCCAGTTGATTAAACACAAGCAAAAGCATCGAGGCCACTAACACATCAGTATGCCCACCCAAACTGTGCGATTGATCATCATCAGCGGCCGCTCCGGCTCCGGCAAGAGTACCGCCCTGCACCAGTTAGAAGATGAGGGCTTCTATTGTATCGACAATCTCCCGGTCTCACTGTTGCCCGCACTTATGGCAAAAACCGGGGGCGAGGAGTTTCACCTTTTTCAGGGCACTGCGGTGTGTATTGATGCCCGCAATGCCTGGAAAGACCTGGAGAACTTCCAGGTAATTCTCGATTCACTGCCGTCGTGGGTGGACACCCAGGTCCTGTTTCTGGACGCGCAGGAACTCACTTTGCTGCAGCGTTTCGGCGAAACGCGACGCCGTCACCCGCTGAGCTCGGAATCCATCCCGCTGGCGGAGGCCATCGCCCGGGAGCGCGCATTACTCGAACCCATCTCGAGCAGCGCTTCCCTGGTACTGGACACCAGCCAGATGACTGTTTATGAATTGCGCGATGCGATCAAGCAACGACTACTGGGAACCAGCGCCGGGAGCATGTCGATTCTGGTGCAGTCGTTCGGCTTCAAGCGCGGGGTTCCCGCCGATGCCGATCTCGTATTCGATGTAAGGATGTTACCCAATCCTCATTGGGTGAAAGAGTTACGGTTGAAGAACGGCCTCGACGTCGAGGTGAAAGAGTTTCTCGAATGCCAACCCATGACCACGGAACTCTTCCTCGATATCAGCCACTACCTGGACAACTGGCTGCCACGCTACCGGGAAGGTAACCGCAGCTACATGAACATCGCGCTGGGTTGTACCGGAGGCCAACATCGGTCAGTATATTTGGCGAACCGACTGTTCCAGTACTATAAAGAGCAGTATCCGACCATTCATATCCGGCACAGGGAGCTGTTGTAGACAGGTCAAAACGTGATCCAGACTCAACTCACAATTGTCAACAAACTGGGATTGCATGCGCGTGCGGCGGCCAAATTTGTCGCGTGCACTGCCGCCTTCTCCAGCCGCATACATACCGGGAAGGACGGTCAACTGGTTGACGGGAAAAGTATTATGTCTGTCATGATGCTAGCCGCGGGCAAGGGCACGACACTGGATTTTGAAATCGAGGGCCGCGATGAACAGGACGCGCTGGCCGCCTTGCAAACCCTTATCGAAAATCGCTTCGACGAGCCAGAATAAGCAGCAATTCTGTAACTAATCACGTTGTTGCACGCGTAACTTTTCCGGATAATCCAGCAGGTAATGAATCTGGCCTGAGGGTTTTATCCGGGAGATAAAATGGTTCAGAATCAAGCAGCATCCCAACACACTCTCGACAGACTATCCACAGCCCTGGGCAGCGGCACTTTTGTTGATGTGCGCCGGATGCTCAATGGCCTGTCACCTGCCGACGTCGCCCACCTGCTCGAATCGTCCCCACCCAAATTCAGACACATCCTGTGGCAGATGGTGGAAGTCGACCGCGAGGGCGAAGTACTGGGTGAACTGGGCGACGATCTACAAGCACAGTTTCTCGGGGAGATGGACGCCACCGAAGTCGCGCTGCTGACCGAAGGTCTGGAAGACGACGATATCGCCGATATCCTGCAACAACTACCCGGTCACGTGACGCAGGAAGTTCTCAACGCCATGGACCATCAGGACCGCGCGCGTCTGGAGCGGGTTATGCACTACCCGGATGATGTCGCCGGTGGCCTGATGAACACCGACGCAATAACCATCCGCGCCAGGCTAACACTCGATGTGGTGCTGCGTTACCTCAGGCGTCACGACGAAATTCCCGAGATGACAGACAATCTGATCGTAGTCAACCGTGCTGACCAGTTCATCGGTCTGCTGCCCCTGCGTACCCTGCTGGTGTCTGACCCGAATGCTTCAGTGCGGGAAATGATGGTGACCGATGTCGAACCTATACTGGTCAATACGCCTGACACCGAAGTGGCACGCCTGTTTGAACGCAATGACTGGGTTTCCGCCCCGGTGGTTGATAACAATGGAAAGTTGTTGGGGCGTATCACCATTGACGATGTGGTGGATGTCATACGCGAGGATGCTGATCGCTCCCTCATGTCCATGGCGGGTCTGGACGAGGATGCAGACACTTTTGCCCCCTTCACGCGTGCCGCGCCCCGTCGCGCCATCTGGCTGGGCATCAATCTGATTACGGCGTTCATCGCGGCCTCGGTCATAAATCTGTTCCAGGATACGATCGAGAAAGTCGTCGCGCTGGCGGTACTGATGCCCATAGTAGCCTCCATGGGTGGCGTTGCCGGCACGCAAACACTCACGCTGGTGGTCCGAGGTATTGCCATGGGCCAGGTGGTTAGAAACAACCAGGCGTGGCTGATAAACCGGGAATTGATGATCGGAATCATGAATGGCGTGCTGTGGGCAGCCGTGGTCGCCGTGGCAGCCTCCTTTTGGTTTGACGATTGGAGTATAGGCGTGATTATCGCCGCCGCCATGGTCATAAACCTGGTGACGGCCGCCCTGATGGGCGCGGTGTTGCCGCTACTAATGACACGGGTAAACATCGATCCCGCACTGGCCGGGGGAGTCGTGCTCACCACGGTGACCGATGTGGTGGGCTTCGTCTCATTTCTCGGGCTGGCGACACTTTTCTATGCCTGAATACAGCGATAACGATGCACTGGGCGCGCAAGAACCGCCGAGCAAGAGTGCGCGCAAACGACACATGCTCAGCTTACAGGCGATGGGAGAATCGCTGGTGGAATTAAATGACAAACAACTGGCCAAAATGCCCATTGCTGATGAACAGCTCCTTGCAGCCGTTCGTGAGTGCCGACAGATGCGCAGCAACAGCGCCCGCAAACGGCACCTGCAATTCATCGGCAAGCTCATGCGCAATATCGATCCCGCCCCGATAGAGAAGGCGCTGCTGACCCTGCACAACGCAAGGCAACAAAGTGCCGTCGCATTCCACCAACTGGAGCAGTTGCGCGAGGATGTGCTAGCAGCGGGGGTTGATGGCGTGGAATTAGCCATGACGCGCTTTCCTGGGGCCGACAGGCAACAGCTGCGACAGCTGGTGTTGCAGCATCAGCGTGAGCTACTACACCATAAAGCACCCGCAGCCAGTCGCAAGCTGTTCCGCTATCTCAAGGAGTTACAGGAAGCCTGCGACGACCAGGACGATTGCTAAGCCAAACACATCCTAAAGCGGCCTGATATCGAAGCGATCATGACGATAGCTGGGGCCTATTTGCAAGCTGATCGTTTTGCCGACACATTCTTCCAGATCGGCAAGATACGCTGACTCCACACCGCGCAACCGATCCACCACGGCCTGGGCTGCAACGACCTGCAAGGTATCACTGCCACAGGTTCTAGCGTCGCGAATGATTTGTCGAAAGATCTCGTGGCAGGCAGTCTCTGCTGTCTTTACAACGCCGCGACCCTCGCAAACGGGACAGTCCTCACACAACGTCTGCTCCAGACTCTCCCGCGTGCGCTTGCGGGTTATTTCCACCAAGCCCAGCTCCGACACTCTGGTAATCTGCGTGCGCATCGGATCACGCTGCATGAGTTCCTCCAGCACCTGGTGCACCTGCCGCCGGTGCTCGGGATTATCCATATCGATAAAGTCGACGATAATGATTCCTCCCAAATTGCGAACCCGCACTTGTCGGGCCACCACAGCAGCGGCTTCCAGGTTGGTCTTGAGCAGGGTCTCAGCCTGATTGCGCGTGCCGACAAATGATCCAGTGTTCACATCGATCGTCGTCATGGCCTCCGTCTGATCGATGACCAGGTAACCACCAGAATCAAGCTCCACCCTGCGCGCCAAAGCCCGCTGGATTTCATTCTCCACGCCATGCAGATCGAACAGCGGGGGCTCCCCACTATAGAACTCCAGCAATCCGGCCAGCTCCGGAGCGTAGTCGTCGCAAAACGCCAACAGCTGTGCAAAACACTTACGATTATCAACGTAAACACGCGCAACAGACGAGCGCGTCAGATCGCGCACAATGCGCAGCGGCAGTGGCAGTTCTTCATAGAGTAATTCGGTGTACACAGCAGACTTCGCGCGCAGCAGCACAGCGGTCCAGAGGCGGGTGAGATAGCGTAAATCCGTCACAATGTCGTCAGATCCAACGCCCTTTGCTGCAGTGCGCAGAATGAATCCCCCGGTGTCTTGCATATCCTCGACGATGAGCGCCTGTGCCAGGACCTGCTGTAGACGGGTCCGTTCAAGTGGATCCTCGATGAGTTGCGAGACACTCATGTGATCCGTTTGCGGCAGCAGCACCAGGTAGCGCGCTGACACGGATAGCCGCGTGGTCAACCGCGGCCCCTTGGTGCCCAGCGCGTCCCTGGTGACCTGCACGATGATTTTCTTGCCATCATGCAAGTGCTCAGTGATGTTCGCAGAGGCACGTGTTTTGTCTTCGCGGCCCCGGTTATTGCCTATCACTATATCCTTCGCGGCGATAAAACCTGTCCGCTCCAGACCTATATCGACGAACGCGGCCTGCATACCCGGCAAAACACGCACCACCTTACCGACATAGATATTGCCGACAATGCCACGACTGACCGCGCGCTCAATGTGAATATCCTGGAGAGTACCCTCTTCCAACAGGGCCACTCGTGTTTCCCTCGGCGTGACATTAACCAGAATGTGCTCACTCACCCGCTATCCTCGCGGCTCAGGCCGACGCTAACGGCGTCAGGGCGGTTGCTATCCCGTGAGCGCGCAATAGCTGCCAGGTTTCACACAGGGGCAGACCGACCACATTACTGTAGCTGCCGTGAATTGAACTCACGAATGCAGCACCCAAACCCTGGATAGCGTAAGCCCCAGCCTTGTCCCAAGGCTCAGCAGTGGCCAGGTAGGCGTCACAGATAGCACGCGTCAAGGTGATGAACTGCACCTCTGTTGCCACGAGTTCACAGTGCATACCGGTGGCGCTACGCAGGCAAACTGCTGTCAGCACAACATGCCGGCGACCGCTAAGGCGCAGCAGCATGCCCAGGGCGTCAGCCGGGTCGCGCGGCTTGCCCAATACCGTTGCGTCAACCACCACCGAGGTATCCGCTGCCAGCACTACAAACTCGGGTGTTGGATGCCGTGCGGCAACGACCAGCGACTTTTCCTGCGCGATTCGTTGCACGTAGTCTGAGGCGTCTTCGCCGCTACGTTGCGATTCATCGATAGCAGCGGGATCGCAGATATATTCCACTCCCAGCTGAGCCAGCAATTCCTTGCGACGCGGCGATGCCGAAGCAAGAATCAAGCGAGTGTCGCCCATGTCAGCTAACCCGGTAATGGCGACGTAAGCCGCGCAAGACATGCAACACGACGGGCCACAATAACGCACTGGACAACGCCGGCAGTAAGAACAACCTGGGCAGAAGGCTCATCCCCTCCAGATTCTGCACCCATTGGCAAATGAGTTGGTTGATGCCAACCAGCATGAAGACCACACCTGCCTGCTGCCACAGGCTGTAGACGCGCAAGCGTTGGTAAAGAATCAAGGACAGTAGCGCCACCACGACGAGAGCGAAGGCATTTTGCCCCAGTACCGAACCCTCCAGCACATCGAGGCCCACGCCCAGCACCAGCCCGGTGGTGATACCGACTCGATGTGGCAATGCGATACACCAGTAAATCAGTGTGAGTGCTACCCACTCGGGCCGCCCCCACTGCAACCAGGGGGGCAGCGGTATGACAGCCAACACGTAGGCCACCATAAAGGACAGAATAATGACACCGTAGCCGCGCCCTGCCCGGTCCACCACGGATCAGCGTTCCGGGCTTTGGTCAGTGGTGAACACCAACAATACGTGCCGTGTACGGTCCAGCGCGGCACTGGGTACCGCCAGCACGCGAGCGAAGGTATCACCCGTATCCCGCTCGACCTTCTTCACTACCGCCACCGGGTACCCCTCGGGAAATCGTCCACCTAGGCCAGAGGTGACCAGCAGATCGCCCGGCTGGATGTCAGTATTGGACGACACGTTGCGAATTTCCAGAGAGCCCAACTCGCCGGTGCCCTCGGCAATCGCCCGTACACCATTGCGATTGACCTGCACCGGAACAGAATGTGTCACATCGGTGATCAGCAGCGCCCGCGAGGTGCCACCACTGACCTCCACAATCTGACCCATCAGGCCGTCAGCATCAATCAACGGCTGTCCCACAAAAACGCCATCACGCTCACCCTTGTTCAACACCATCTGCAGACGCTCTGGGTCCGGTGACACGCCGATCAGCTCTGCCACCAACACATCGTCGCGCAACAGGGCGCTGGAATTGAGCAAGGCGCGCAATCGCACATTCTCAGCTTGCAAGGAGGCCATCTGCTGGGAACGACCCTGTAGTATCAGATTTTCCCGTTGCAGGCGTTGATTGCCTTCCAGCAGTTGGGTTCTCGTGGCAAGGTGGGTCTGGCTCCATTCAAAAACACGGGTGGGCAGATTCGCCACCCAAAATACGGGGGACGCGACAGCGTTGAGCACAGCACGACCGGATTGCAGGTTATTGTAACGCAGGTCCGCCGCGATCAGGCCGACCACTACCAGGAGCGCGAGTAACACCCGCAGCAACAGAGAGGATTCCTTGACAAATAATGGTTTGATGTCGGCTCCTCAGCTGCCCTGATTGGCACACGGTGTCGCCGAACACGCTCTACCGAAGACAGCGTGGCGGTGGCTCCACGGAGACTCGCACGGCACGGCTTTGACCGGCGTGCTTTACTCGGTAGACAACAAATCTATGGTGCGCCGGTCCATTCTTTCCATGGCAATACCGCCGCCGCGGGCAACGCAAGTCAAAGGGTCATCCGCTACGATGACCGGCAGCCCCGTTTCTTCCGAAATCAGGCGATCCAGATCACGCAACAAAGCCCCACCGCCGGTCAATACAATCCCGCTTTCAGCGATGTCAGCTGCCAGTTCCGGCGGCGATTGTTCCAACGCGGACTTTACGGCCTGCACAATAGCCGCCAGTGGATCCTGCAGTGATTCCAGTATCTCATCACTGTTCAAGGTAAAACTACGCGGCACACCCTCTGCCAGATTGCGACCGCGCACATCGATCTCACGCAACTCGCTGCCAGCAAAGGCACACCCTACCTCCAACTTGATACGCTCGGCGGTAGCATCACCAATCAGGCTGCCGTAGCGGCGGCGCACGTGCGACACGATAGCTTCATCGAAGCGGTCGCCACCGACGCGCACGGAATCACGGTAGACCACGCCATTAAGAGAAATAATGGCTACCTCTGTGGTACCGCCACCAACATCCACCACCATACATCCGGTGGCTTCGTCCACACTCAGCCCTGCGCCTATCGCAGCCGCCATCGGCTCCTCTATCAAGCGCACATCACGAGCACCGGCGCTGAGGGCCGATTCGCGGATCGCTCGACGTTCTACCTGAGTCGACATACACGGAACGCACACCAACACCCGTGGGCTGGGACGAATAAACTTGTGCTCATGCACCTTGGCTATGAAGTGTTGCAGCATCTTCTCGGTCACCAGGAAGTCGGCAATGACACCGTCTTTCAGGGGGCGGATCGCGGTGATATTGCCAGGCGTACGACCGAGCATGCGTTTAGCTTCTGTGCCGACAGCTTCGATGGTTTTCTGGCCGTTGTGGATACGAATAGCAACTACGGAAGGCTCGTTTAAGACAATACCTTTGTCGCGCACGTAGATCAGCGTGTTAGCCGTACCAAGATCTATGGAGAGGTCACTGGAGAACACTCCGCGCAGCTTTTTAAACATGAATTCTTGCTACCCTGTGAAGACAACGGGGAACCCCGTGTTAGAGCTGTTTGTACGTCTCTAATAACCGCCATTCGCGGCTGACAAAAGACACCGCAGAGCCGGATTTATGGGGAGTTGGCTTAATTGTGCAACTGTACCAACCACAGGGATTTTGGGCAAGGCGCAAATGTGATAAGTTTACGCCCCCTGCTGCCTCGAGGGTGGCTTCCTGCGATTTTACCAGCATGACTATCAAGCAAGACGACATTGAAAAGATTGCGGAACTGGCCCGTATTCGTATATCGGACAAAGAAATAGGTCAGGTGACCGAACGCATCACTGAAATATTGCACATGGTAGACCGATTACAGGCGGTGGATACGAGCAATGTGGAGCCCATGGCCAATCCTCTGGACGCCATCCAACGCCTGCGCCCGGATGAAGTGACCCAGGGCAACCGCCGTGACGCCTTCCAGGCCATTGCCCCGGCCGTCGACAACGGCCTCTATCTGGTTCCCAGAGTTATCGAATAGGCGGCCCGCGCCGCATCAGGACTGCTGCAATGCACACAAAATCTGTTGCCCAACTCATGCAAGGGCTACGCGAACGCCAGTTTTCCAGTGTCGAGGTGACCCGTGCTTACCTGCACCGGATCGCCGCCCTGGATAGCCAGTACAACAGTTTTATCACTGTCGATGAGGCGGCTGCCCTGGCCGCAGCGGCAATAGCCGATAAGCGTCTGGCCGCCGGTGATGGCGCCGCCCTGACGGGCATTCCCATCGCGCATAAGGATATTTTTTGCACGGACGGCATGCGCACCAGTTGCGGTTCACGCATGCTGGACAACTTCATCCCACCCTATGATGCCACCGTGATACAGCGCTTTAACGCTGCAGGGGCCGTATTACTGGGCAAAACCAATATGGATGAGTTTGCCATGGGCTCCTCCACCGAGAGCAGCTTTTACGGTCCCACCCGCAACCCCTGGAATACAGACCTGGTACCGGGCGGCTCATCCGGCGGTTCCGCCGCAGCCGTGGCTGGCCGCCTTGCGCCCGCCGCCACCGGCACCGACACCGGCGGCTCTATCCGCCAGCCCGCTGCTTTTTGCGGTATCACCGGCCTCAAGCCAACCTATGGCCGCGTCTCACGCCTGGGCATGGTGGCCTTCGCCTCCAGCCTGGACCAGGCCGGCCCCATGGCACACAGCGCCGAGGATTGCGCTCTGCTGCTCAATACCATGGCCGGGCACGACCCATTGGATTCCACGTCATCCACCATGGCCACCGCAGACTACTGCGCTTCGCTCGGCGACAGTCTGGCAGGTCTGCGCATTGGACTGCCACGTGAATACTTCAGTGCGGGGCTCGATGCAGCCACTGGCGCCTGTATCGGCAGTGCGCTGCAGGAACTCGAAGCGCAGGGCGCGACGTTAGTCGAAGTATCGCTACCCCACAGCGATTTAACCATTCCCACGTATTACATCATTGCGCCGGCAGAAGCCTCCACCAACCTGTCCCGCTTCGACGGTGTGCGCTATGGCTATCGCTGTGACAATCCGACCGACCTGCACGACCTCTACACCCGCACCCGGCAGGAGGGCTTTGGTGATGAAGTCAAACGCCGGATATTGGTGGGCACTTATGCCCTATCTGCTGGCTATTACGATGCGTATTACAAAAAGGCCCAGCAGATCCGGCGCCTGATCAAGCAGGATTTCATGGACTGTTTTGAGCAGGTGGATATCATTGCAGGCCCCACCACGCCGGGCCCGGCATTTGCCCTCGGCGCCAAGGCCAACGACCCGATCGCCATGTACCTGGAAGATGTCTACACCCTGGCTGTCAACCTCGCCGGCCTGCCTGGTATGTCCATACCCGCAGGCTTTGTAGATAACAAACCGGTGGGTCTACAGCTGATCGGCCGTCACTTCGACGAGACTCGTCTGCTGAACGTGGCGCATCGCTTTCAGCAGGCCACGGATTGGCACCTGCGCACGCCTGACTCCGCACAAGGAGGACAGCAGTGATGCAATGGGAAAGCGTGATCGGTCTGGAAGTACACTTGCAACTGGCAACGCAGTCCAAGATATTCTCCGGCTCCTCGACGGCTTTTGGTGCCGAGCCCAATACCCAAGCCAGCGCGGTCGATCTGGCCATGCCAGGCATGCTGCCGGTACTCAACGAGCAGGCCGTGCGCTTTGCAGTCAAATTCGGCCTGGGTATCGGCGCCAGCATCGGTAAGCGTTCGGTGTTCGACCGTAAGAACTACTTTTATCCGGATCTGCCCAAGGGCTACCAGATTAGCCAGTTTGACGCGCCCATCGTCGGTCGGGGCACTTTCGAGATACTGTTGGAAGATGGCAGTGCCCGCAGCATCGGGATCACCCGGGCGCATCTGGAGGAGGATGCGGGCAAATCGCTGCATGAGGACTTCCATGGCCAAACTGGCATAGACCTCAATCGCGCCGGGACGCCGCTGCTGGAAATCGTGTCTGATCCGGACATTCGCAACGCCGCGGAAGCCGTGTCCTATCTCAAAGCCCTGCACAGTCTGGTGACGTATCTGGGCATTTCCGACGGCAACATGGCAGAGGGCTCCATGCGCTGCGACGTCAATATCTCCCTGCGCCCCCTCGGCTGCGAGACACTCGGCACCCGGGCGGAAATCAAGAACGTCAATTCTTTCCGCTTTGTGGACAAGGCTATTCGTTACGAAATCGAACGACAGACGGCCATTCTGGAGGACGGCGGTACCGTTGCTCAGGAAACCCGCCTGTACGACGCGGACCGCGATGAGACTCGCCCCATGCGCAGTAAGGAAATCGCGAATGATTACCGCTATTTCCCTGAGCCAGACCTGCTGCCGGTGGTGATCGATGACGCCTATATCGAGGCGATTCGCAACACTCTGCCCGAATTGCCTGCAGATAAACGTCACCGTTTCCACACGCAGTACGGCCTGAACACATACGACGCCAACATCCTGTCTGCCACCCGCGCGCTGGCCGATTACTTCGAAGCCGTTGCTGCAGACTGCGGCGACGCCAAGATTGCCGCTAATTGGGTGCAGGTGGAACTACTGGGCCAGCTCAATCGCGATGCGCACGCCATCGATAACTGTCCCGTTTCCGCGGCCCAGCTGGGAGGCCTTATCCGTCGCATTCTCGACCACAGTATTTCCGGAAAAATGGCCAAACAGGTGTTCGAAGCGATGTGGCAGGGTGAGGGCAGCGCTGATGCAATTATTGACGCACGCGGCTTCAAGCAGGTCAGCGACAGTGGCGCACTGGAGACCATCGTAGATCAAGTCATCAACACCAACGCAGCACAGGCACAACAGTACCGGGACGCGGACGAGACCAAGCGCAAAAAACTGGTCGGTTTTTTCGTGGGCCAGGTGATGCAATTATCCAAGGGGCAAGCCAACCCACAGATGGTCAATGATCTGCTGGCGAAAAAGTTGGTATAGAGGAAGCAACTTCATGAAAAAAGACAAAAAAACCGTTCTCGACGAGGTGTGGACCGAAGACCATGTAAAGAGCTTCCTGAATGTTAAGTCCCACGATGGCTCGGCGGAGGACTTCCACATGCTGCTGAAGGCTTACCAGAGCATGCGCGCGTCTGATTTCGAGTTGTTCGTATCCTTTTTTTGCGCTGATGGGCGCGACGTGAATGTCAGCGGCAAGGATGGGCGTACCGTGATGGAGATTATCTCTACGCACCGGCTCGGCGGCGAGTACGCGGCTATCCTTAAGGCGGCCGGGGCAGAATAGACGCAGTACCTAAATGGCATCGTAGGGAATTCGCCCTTTTGAAAACCTCTCTCGATTCTCGCGCTTTTTCTCCTCACTTTTACGCAACAGTACGTACGCCGCGCCAGTACCGCCGTGTTGCGGCTGGGCGCTGTGGAACGCCTGCACGATCTCCAGCTCGCGCAACCAGCGGTCAACACAGCCCTTAAGAATCGAGCTGCGTTCCTGCTCCGCCTTGCTGGCCCCTTTGCCATGAATGAGCAGCACACTGCGCAAACCAAGTTGTTGCGACTCTACGATAAATTCGAATATCTCCCGACGTGCCACCTCTACGGTCATGCGGTGCAGATCCAGTACGGCCTGGGCTGCATAGCGGCCCTGTTTGAGTTTGCGAAAAACACCGTGTTGCACGCCGGGGCGCTGGAAGGCGAGCACAAACCACGCGTCCAACGGCGCGATACCTTGCGCGGCGAGTGGATTGCGGTCCGGCTCGAGCAGCTGCGCTGCAGATCGCCTGCGATACTCTAGTGAGGAGTCCCGGTCAGGCTGCGTTTTAGAGGCAAGATCCGCCCTGGGCTCACGTTTCAGGCGTACCACATCAACCATTGCCTGTGAAAAAACCTTATCGTTGTCACTACTCATGATTACCCACCCCGCCTCACTCCGGTATTATAGCGCTAGGCCCGGCGAAAAATGGCAGACAAATGAGCGAATCCAGACCAGCAGCAGCCCTATGCCCACTCTGCGGTAGCGACAATCGTTGCGCCATCGCCGCAGGCAAGCCCGCAGCCAGTTGCTGGTGCCAAAGCGTCACCATCAGCGCCGAAGCCAGGGCGAAGGCCGCCGACACTGCCGGCGAACGCTGCCTGTGCCCTGCCTGCGGCCAACCAACGGGAGACGCGCTGAGTGAAGGGTAATATCGCACGCGGGGCGGGCTACCTGACCCGCGGCGCCCGACTGCTGACTCATCCCTCGCTGCGCCCCTTTGTACTCATCCCGCTGGCGATCAATATCCTGATCTTTGGTTCCCTCATCGGCGTTGGCTTCAGCTATATGAGCGATCTGATGGATTCGATGCTGGCGCGCATTCCCAGCTGGCTGGATTTTATCGAATGGATTTTATGGCCGCTCATCGGCATCACCGTGAGCCTCATAACCGGCTATCTGTTTACCACCATTGCACTGATAATTGCGTCGCCCTTCAACGCCTTACTGGCAGAGAAGGCAGAGGAGCTGATCACCGGCCGACCGGTCGATTCGCTGGAAGGGTTGAGCGCGGCGCTGCTGGCAGTGCCAAGAGGCATTGTGCGGGAAATTGTAAAGCTGCTGTACTACATTCCGATGGCGCTTGTGACGCTGGTGCTATCTTTCATTCCCGGGGTCGGCGCAGTGGCCTGGCTGTTGCTGGGCGCCTGGATGATGAGCATCCAGTTCGTGGACTATCCCATGGACAACCACCAGAAGAGTTTCTCCCAGGTCAAGACCGCGGTACGGTCTCAGCGCTTGAGTAGTATGGGCTTCGGCGGCCTGGTAGCCCTGTGTGCCGGGATACCGCTGCTCAATTTCTTTGTGGTGCCCGCCGCCGTTGTGGGTGCCACCCTACTGTGGTGCGAGGAACTAGATCAGTAGTTCCTCGGGCGGGTGCGTGCACTCCAGTTTGGAGCCCAATAGCGCTTCCAGGTCCGGCAGCAAAAAAGCATCGTCTTCACTGGCGAAGCTGATTGAGGTACCCGTGGCTCCGGCGCGGCCGGTGCGGCCAATACGGTGCACATAATCCTCCGGATCATCAGGCAGGTTGTAGTTGACCACGTGGCTCACACCTTCGACATGGATGCCGCGCCCGGCGACGTCGGTCGCTACCAACACTTTGATTTCACCTTTTTTAAATTGGTCCAGGGTGCGGGTCCGTTTCGCCTGCGGAATTTCTCCAGAAAGAATACCGGCAGAAATTCCCGACTTGCACAGGCGCTCATGCAAGCGGCGCACCTGGTCACGTCTGTTGGCGAACACAATCACACAGGTACAGCCGTCGCTGCGCAGCAGATTCTTGAGCACCTTGTAACGCTGCTCACTGCTGACCAGATACACCTTTTGGTCAACGGCACTGGTGGCGACGCTCTGTGGTTCAATGTCCACCTTGATCGGCTGATAGGTCCATTGCTCAGACAGGTTGATAATATCCTGAGTGAAGGTGGCGGAGAATAACAGTGTCTGCCGGTTTTCCTTCGCCGGTGTCGCGCGCACAATACGTTTGACCTGCGGGATAAAACCCATGTCCAGCATGCGGTCAGCCTCATCGAGCACGAGGATTTCGACATGGTCGAGGTATAAATCGCGGCGCCCCATAAAGTCCAGCAAACGGCCTGGAGTCGCCACCACCAGATCCACCACATGATTGGTGAGCCGATTGAGTTGTTTTTGGTAGTCCATGCCACCGATCAGTGTCGCCACCTGCAAGCCTGTGTGTTTACCGAGCTCCTCAGCGTCAGCGGCAATCTGCATCACCAGTTCACGCGTAGGGGCAATGACCAGGGCACGAGGCTCACCCACAAAGCGCTCACCCTGCAACGGATGGCACAGCTGATCGTTGAAAATAGTGATAAGAAAAGCCGCTGTTTTGCCCGTACCGGTCTGTGCCTTGCCAATGGCGTCATGGCCCTGCAGGGTATGCGGCAGTATCGCGCCCTGAATGGGAGAACAGTAGTGAAAGCCCAAATCAGCAATACCGCGCATCAGTTCGTCGCGCAAACCCAAATCGTGGAAACGACTCTCGCCCTCCTTTGGCTCAACTGCGAAATCATCCAACGACCAGGCGACAGCGGCGGGCTCCGGTTTACGCGCGCGGCGCCGCTGACGGCGCTTGTCCGGGGATTCTCCCTCACCATCATCGCGCTTTTTATCGGCTGCTGAGGCCTTGTGGGATGGCTCCTGACGCGGCGGCTGACCGTGGCCGGAAGTGGCTATACCAGGGCTGCGGGGGGGTTCATTCTTACTCGACATCCGCTTGACTAGACTCTTGATCAACTCTGCTTACCCTTTGGGTGCTCAAAAAACGCGCTAGTCTACCACTTCCCGAGCTGAATAGGTGGGCGCTCAAGGTGATACGTTTAAGCATCAAAACTCATGATTGATCGGGCCATAGTCTTGAAAGAAAGTAATCTACGCTGGTGAAGCGCCCGCCACCGGTGAACAACAGGCTGAACAGCATCAGGAGATAGGTCACACCAAATTCAATGCCATTGTTGAGAATCACAATGCCGCCCTTCTCTGTGAGCCATGCATAATTACCGTGCTCCTGCAGAATTTCCCGCGCAGCACCCAGACGCACCGCCACGTCCTGGGCACCGGAATCGGCAATAGCGGCCCAACCGTTGTCCCAGTGCACTGCGAATATGGCAACAAGCATGGTGAACATCAGGGGAATCGAAATCCAGCGAGTGGCCAGACCGAGCAGAAGACACAGTGCTCCAATCGCCTCGGTGTAGGCTGCCAGGTGCGCCAGCAGGCTTGGAAAAGGTAAACCTAAACCCCAATCTGCGTTGCCAAACCACTCAATGGTGTTTTCCATTCCGGCAATCTTCTGCGTCCCCGCCATCCAGAATACGGGGACAAGAAAAAGGCGCAGGGCCAGTGGTGCTAATCCGTCCAGATACTTCAGGCGCGAAAAAAGGGCGTTGTGTATGCTGTAATACCGTTGCGCTAATGTCTGCATAGAAATTTGCTCATCATGATCGTTTCTCTGTGACAACGAGCGCAGTGAAAAGGTTTCACCGTCGCGCGGCTACTGAATGGGCATCGTCGTGACGCAAAACTCTCTGAAGGGAGCACTGCCACTCCCACTTGCCAATGCGTACTAGATTTTTTTCCAGCCCGCCGGTATGTCAAAGCGCTCCTGGGAAATCGGCGCGACACTCCAGCTCGTCACTTCTGAGGTAATGCGAAAAACCGTGACCTGACCACCGGCCGCTTTGGCCTGTGGCTCGGGTGCAGCCGCTTCCGGTGTAGTCTTTTTAAACATGCCTGACAGACCGCCAATCAGTTCTCCGGCAGCAGCACCCACGGCTGCGCCTCCTACCGATCCTGCCAAGCTACCACCGAGAGTTTCCCCCGCCGCGCGCCCGACTGCACTACCCGCCTCGGACCCGGTCTGATCGATGGCCGCGTTATAAGCTGCGGTAGAGGCGTCTGCCCACACCCCATCAAGCGCGATGGGCTGCCCGGTAGCGGTGGTACATTGCTCTCCGCCTATGCCCATCTGCATCACTGTGCGCAGCGGGTAGCCTTGCAGTTTTTCGAATTCGTCGACTACGTCTTCCCAATTGCTGGCAAACATAGCCAACAGACTCTGCGCGGGGCCCTGCACTTGGCGCATCACATCCCCCATACCTAGTGCTTCGGCATAGGCCTGGGAAAACTTACTGACTTCCTGCTCGCCGGGCACATTGCTGGCTAACCAGGTTTCCATCAACCAGGTGATATCACAGGTTTTAGCCGTGGTCGGATCAATGCAGGACTGCTGCATGCTGATGCGATGCTGCTGGGTGGTGAGTCCGGCGATTACCTCTGTTCCAGCGGGGTGCTCGACCTGGACTTTGCCAGCGGTCCACTGGCAGTCCTCGGCAGAAACAGGTAGCGCACCGCCGCCCTGACCCGAGGCCTGGGCATCTTGCATAGCTTGCCGCGCCTGGTCCATCTGCGCCTTCACCTGGGCAAAGGTTAATTCTGAATACTGTTGCTCGTCGGGCAGAAGCGTCCACGTGAGTGCTTTATCGAGGCGCACAATACTGCCGCTCTTGCCGCTGCCGGCAAACATGCCTGCCAGTTTGGATGTCATGGTAATGCTATTCTCGGTCCTGGATTTATCTGCAGATAGTAGAGTGACAATATCCCCTTCGGAAGCGAGCAGCGACATGGCACCGGCCGCTTCCACCTTGATGTGCTGGTCATACGTGATATCTGCGTACACTGGATGCGCCGCCAGTACTATTGCAAGAGCGGCAAGGCTAAACCTGATTCTCATGATAAACCTCCACAGATATGGTCATGGTCTCTCTCTACAAGCACGAGGGCTGCCGAGCAGTCTACCAACTCCAAATGAAAAGAAATACGTCCACCGCCCTGCCTCAGGTATGCAGGTGCGAGCAGGCCGGGCAGTCTGCGCGCGCTGATAGCAGCAACTGGCGAAACTCCATGCTGCGCAAATCCACCACCAGCAGCTTGCCGCGCAGCGACTCACCGTAACCCGTCAGCAACTTTAATGCCTCCATAGCCTGCAGGGAGCCGATCACGCCCACCAACGGGGCCAGCACGCCGCTCTCGCTGCAACTGAGCGCCGTATGCCCGTCTCCCTCGACATACAAACAGCGATAACACGGCCCGCCGCGCAGCGGGTCAAAGACTGCCACTTGTCCCTCGCTGCGCACGGCAGCCCCAGACACCAGCGGCACGCCCGCGGCGATGCAGGCCCGATTCAGTGCGAAGCGCACCGGATAATTGTCGGTGGCATCGAGCACCAGATCGACACGCGCCAGCAACGCCGGCATGGCGCTCTCGGTCAGTTGCTGTTCGATAATTTCAAGCTTTACTTCAGGATTCAGGGCCGCGATCGCGGTAGCCGCTGAGCGCGCCTTGTTAGTGCCGATATCATTGCCGGTATGCGCGATCTGTCGCTGCAGATTACTCAACTCCACCTCATCGCCGTCGACCAGCACCAGTGTGCCAATACCGGCCGCTGCCAGGTACAGCGCAGCAGGACACCCGAGACCACCGAGGCCGACCACCAGCACGCGGGATTGTTGCAGCCGTTCCTGCCCCGCGATGTCAAAATCGTGCAGCAGAATTTGTCGGTTATAACGCATGAGCTGCGCGTCAGTCAGCATGCCAGCAACCTCCGGTCGCCCGCTCGTGTCCCGCCATATCACGGCGCGTACTCACCTGCCGAAACCCGGCGTGCAGCAACATCCTGCGCACCGCTTCGGCCTGTTCAAAACCATGCTCCAGCAACAGCCAGCCGTCGTCGAGCAGTTGGGTCGGCGCGGCGCTCACCAGATAGTCCAGGTCGGCGAGACCTCCGTTGGCGGACACCAGCGCCGTACGTGGCTCGAAGCGCACATCGCCGCGTGTCAGATGGAGATCGTCCTGGTCGATATAGGGTGGGTTAGCCAGTAACAGGTTAAAGCGCTGTTCACCCAGTGCCTCGTACCAGTTCGATTGGAGAAAGGACACGCGCTGCAGACCCGCCCTAGCGGCATTGGCGCGGGCGACTTGCAGAGCCTGCGCGCTGACATCCGTTGCTGTCACCTGCCAGTGGGGTCTTTCGCTAGCGACTGCCAGGGCGATTGCGCCGGACCCTGTGCCCAGATCCACTACACTGGCGTTACCCTGCAGTGGCAATTCCAGCGACCAGCTCACCAGAGTTTCAGTTTCCGGGCGGGGAATCAAGGTGGCGCTATTTACCGCCAACTGCAAAGACCAGAATTCCCTTACGCCGGTGATATACGCCACCGGCAAGCCTGTTCTACGCTGCTCCAACAACTGCCTGAAAAGATGGGCACAGTCCAGGGAAACTTCTTTCTCGGGCCAGGTATACAGCCAGGCG
The DNA here is from genome assembly GCA_031414375.1 of Haliea sp. Classification (GTDB taxonomy): domain Bacteria; phylum Pseudomonadota; class Gammaproteobacteria; order Pseudomonadales; family Halieaceae; genus Marimicrobium. The sequence continues at coordinate 9,922 of JANNVJ010000111.1, read as the reverse complement.
CGGGGCTTATCCAGGCAGTGGCACAGGAGAATTTCGGTGTCACGCCGGGCGCTCTCGCTCGGCAGATCATCCCCCGAGCGCAGCAATTCCTGCACCGTCTCCATCAGTTGTCGGACAGTGCCGCCAGTTGGTCTGCCTGGTACTCCTGCCGCAGCGGGCCGATGATGGTGTTCAGCGCCCCCTCCATGACTTCGTCCAGCTTGTATAACGTCAGGTTGATGCGGTGGTCGGTCATGCGGCCCTGGGGGAAATTGTAGGTGCGGATACGATCCGAACGGTCCCCCGTACCCACCAGATTGCGGCGGGTCTCAGCCTGTTCGGTGGCCTGTTTGTCCTGCGCGTTACGCAGCAGTTTGGCCTGCAGCAGAGACATGGCCCTGGCCCGATTCTTGTGCTGGGAGCGCTCGTCCTGGCACTCCACCACCACACCCGTGGGGATATGGGTAATGCGTATCGCGGAATCGGTCTTGTTCACGTGCTGCCCACCCGCGCCTGAGGCCCGGTAGGTGTCGATGCGCAAATCGCCTTTGTTGATATCTATCGCTTCAACATCCTCCACTTCCGGCATGACCGCGACAGTACAGGCAGACGTATGAATGCGACCTTGAGACTCGGTGTCGGGCACACGCTGTACGCGGTGCGCTCCGGATTCAAACTTGAGTTGGGCGTAGACGTCGCGACCTTCGACTCGCGTGATAATTTCCTTGTAGCCGCCATGCTCACCGTGACGCTCAGACAACACTTCTACTTTCCAACCTTGGCGTTCCGCATAGCGGGAATACATGCGAAACAGATCACCGGAAAAAATTGCCGCCTCATCACCACCAGTGCCCGCGCGGATTTCCAGAAATACGTTGTGTGAGTCGCACGGATCCCGCGGCAGTAGCAGCGTCTGCAATTCGGCCTCCAGAGCAGCCAGACGCTCGCTGCCGCTGCCCAGTTCCTCCCGGGCCATTTCCCGCACCTCAGGATCAGCGTCATCCAGCATGTGGCGCGCCTCCTCCAGATCAGAGTTCGTCTGACTGTAGGTTGCGTAACAACTAACCACTGGTTCCAACTCGGCATACTCGCGTGACAGATCGCGGAACCTGGCTTGGTTGGCGATGGTCTGGCTATCGCTGAGGAGTGCCGAGACCTCCTGGTGCCTCTCAGTCAGTGTCTCCAGCTTGGTGAGGAGTGACGCTTTCATTGCAAAGTACGCGGCGTGACGTCCAGCGTTGGCGACGCCAGATCCCGTTCTGCCTGCTCACCCTCTTCGTCCGTCGCCACCGTCGCCACCGGCGCCAGATCGTCCAGACCCAGCAGCTTGCGGGCACTGTTGATCAGGTCCTGACGACCATCCACACTCGCCTGCTTGAGCGCTGTGGTCGGTGCATGCAGCAGTTTGTTAGTAATAGCGCGTGACAACTGCGCCAGTATCTGTCGCGGGTCATCGCCCCGGGCCAGCGCGCGCTGGGCGCGCTGCAACTCCCGCTCACGCAACTGCTCTGCCATCGTCCGGTACTCTTTGACCGTGTCCACCGCGTCAAGTCTGCGCACCTCTTCCAGGTACAAGCGCACTCCCTCATCAATGAGGATGTCGGCTTTGCGCGCCTCGCTGCTGCGGCTGCGCAGGTTCTGGTCAACGATGTCGCGCAAGTCATCGATGGTATAAAGATACACGTCTGGCAACTCGCTGACCTGCGACTCGATATCCCGCGGCACGGCAATATCGATCATCAGATAGGGGCGATGCTTGCGCGCTTTAAGCGCTTGCTCCACCGCGCCTTTGCCCAGAATAGGCAATTGGCTGGCCGTGGAAGTAATGACAATGTCCGCAGCCGCCAACTGCTGCGGGATTTCAGCCAGTAAAACCGCTTCGGCGCCGAACTTTTGCGCCAGCTCCCGGGCCCTGCCCAGGGTGCGATTGGCAATCACAATTCGGCTTACACCTGCCCCAACCAAATGACGCGCGACCAGTTCAATGGTTTCGCCGGCGCCTACCAACAGGGCGTTACACTGGCTTAAATCGGAAAAAATGTGACCCGCCAGATCCACTGCGGCGTAGGCCACGGACACGGGATTTTCACCGATGGCAGTATCGGTACGCACCCGCTTGGCGATCGAGAAAATACGCGGAAACAGGCGGCCCAATTCGCTGCCCACGGTACCCGCTTCCTTAGCCACCGCATACGCGGACTTGAGCTGCCCGAAAATTTGTGGCTCCCCCAGAACCATGGAATCGAGGCCACTGGCGACCTGTACGAGGTGTCGCAGCGCGTGGCTTCCTTCGTGGTGGTAGGCACAGATGCGCAGCTCCCGCGCGGACAGATGATGGTAGTTGGCTACCCAGTCGATCAATTCTAGCGCCTTGTCACCCAGACTGATGCCCTCGGTCACCATGGCATAGAGCTCGGTGCGATTACAGGTCGAAAGGATAACCACCTCATCCACACCGACAGCTGCACACGCATCTGCCAACGCTTCACCGACCTGCTCAGGCGCAAAGGCTACACGCTCGCGCACTTCCACGGCGGCTGAGTGATGACTGATTCCCAAAGCGATTAAATTCATGGCAACTGCAACTGGCTCCACAGCATTGCGTAGCAGGGCTCATCCGACAGGCCTGCAGCCTCTTGGAATCGGGCGCACCTTAGCACAATTTGCAAAAAACTCTCCCGATTTTAACAAGTTAGCTGCTAAATGACAGCACTGCAAAAACACACTGCAAAAATACCAATACCGTGTGGATGCGGCGACTGATCCGGCCGCGCAGTGGGTTTCACGCGCGGACTGTGTCATCATAGCGACTGTCTTTTCGCTGGATTACCTCGCTGTAAACCACCATGTCGCGACTCTATTCCTTCGCTATCATCTGTGCGCTGCTCTGCGCCTGTGCTGCGCAAACGCCAGTCTCCGAGCAGGATGCCGTGATCAAACCCGAGCCCACCGTGAAGGTCCCGGAACGGGCGTTCCCTAATGACAGCCTGTACGCCTTGCTTGTTGCGGAGTTTGCCCTGCGCAGGCAAGCCTATGACGTAACGTTGGAGCAGTACATGGAGCAGTCGGCCGTGTTACGTGACCCTGGCGTCAGCGCACACACGACTCATCTCACCCAATTCCTGCAGCGGGAGGATGAGGCGCTACCATCGGCTCAACTTTGGGTGGAACTGGACCCGCAAAATCCTGAGGCCAATAACACTTTGGCGGGACTGCTGACCCAGAAGGGTCGGACGTTGGAGGCCCTGCCCTACCTCGTGGTGGTGGAGCGTCAGGCGGGATCGGCCAATTTTCCGATGCTGGTGAACGGCTTTGGGCAATTGAGCGAAGCACAGCGCTCGGAACTGGTAAATGGAATCAACAACCTGTCCATCGAGTTCCCGCAGAATACTCGCCTGCTGCTAACCCAAGCTTTGTTTAATGCCGAGTCCAGACAGTTCGACCAGACGCTGGATGACCTGGATAAGGTGTTCAAGTTGGAACCCGCTCAACCCCAGGCCGTGCTGCTGGAAGCCAGAATTCTGCTCGAGCAGAAGGCGGAAAAACCCTTTGCGCGACTGCAACAGGTGCTGCAAGAAAATCCTGATTCCACACTATTGCGGGTGCAATATGCACGACTGCTCACCGCTACCGATATGCCCGCAGCACGAGCGCAATTTGAAATCCTTCTGGAACAAACTCCCCAGGACGGCGATCTGCTTTTTTCTCTCGCCCTCATCAACCGTGAGATTGGCGACAATGATGCCGCCAGCACTTACCTGCGTCAGGCCATCGCGTTGGGCCAACGGCAAAACGAGGCGTATTATTATCTGGGCCGCATGGCCGAAGATGACAATGAACCTGAAGAGGCCATAGCCAACTACATGCAGGTGGGGGAGGGCCAGGAATATCTGGCAGCGAACAGCCGTATCGGCCAGATGTTGGTCGAAAGCGGTCAATTGGACCGCAGTCAGGCGTGGTTCAAGGAGCAGCGTGAAGAGTATCCACAACTGCGCGACCAGCTCTACAGTTTGGAGTCCGACATCCTCGCCCAGTCTGGCGCGACAGAAAAAGCCATGCGACTACTTAACGAGGCAGTGGCAGAGACACCTGATAACACCTCACTACGTTACGTAAGAGCAATGCTCAGTGAACAGCAGGATGACCTGGCATCCATGGAACGGGATTTGCGCATTATTATCGCAGCCGATCCTGACAACGCCACCGCCCTCAATGCGCTGGGTTATACCCTGGCTGATCGCACCACACGTTTTAAAGAAGCGCTGGACCTGGTCACGCGCGCGCTGGCACTACAGCCCAATGAACCCGCTATCCTCGACAGCATGGGCTGGGTGCTGTTTCGCCTCGGGCGCCATGAAGAGTCTGCAGCCTACCTGACACGTGCCTACGCCGAATTTCCAGATGCCGAGGTGGCCGCGCATCTGATCGAGGTGTTGTGGGTGAAGGGTGATACCGATAGCGCCAAGGCAATTTGGCAGGGAGCATTGTTACGCGACCCGAACCACCCCAACCTGCTGCGGACTCTGAATCGACTGGGGATAGCGCCAACAGGTGTTACATCCGTCGGGGAATCTCCCGCGCAGAGCCAACAGTAATATGCGCAGTACCAGGCACCTGACACTGTATCTACTTGTCTTGCTTTTGGCAGGCTGTGCAGGCTTGGGCCCGCGCGAACCCACATCCGCTGGTTGGCAAGCGCACAGTCAGCAGTTGGCGGGGCTGCGACATTGGACAGCCAGTGGCAAGCTTGCCATACGCGCCGTCGAAGCGTCCGAATCCGCCAGCCTCGTATGGCAGCAACAGGATGAAAATACCCACCTCGAATTAAGCGGCCCGCTGGGCGTTGGTGCCACTACAATCCACAGCGACGGTCGCCAGCTGGATATTCGCCGGGGCGATGAGCACAGGACGATCGATATTTCCACACCTGACTCCGTCGTCCTGAACACCGGCTGGGATCTGCCGCTCGTCGCCCTGACCTATTGGCTCAAGGGCCTCCCCTCCCCCTCCACCAACGTGCAAGACCTCGAACTCGATCCGCATACAGAGTTATTGCAAACACTGCAACAGGACGGCTGGGAGGTTCGTTACGCAGAGTATGGGCAATTTCAGGGCTTCACGCTCCCCACTAGATTGCAGATCCAGCGCGGCGACACGCGTGTCAAGGTGGTCATTGCACGCTGGCAGACGTCACCCGGCTGATGTCCTCGTCTATCTCCATACTGGCACCGGCCAAACTGAATCTCTTCCTGCACATCACAGGCCGCCGCCCCGACGGCTACCATGAACTACAAACAGTGTTTCAATTGCTGGATTGGGGAGACCAGCTGCTCTTTACCGTCAATCACAGCGGTGTCATCACGCTGGAGAGTAACGCGACAGAGATTCCATTGGATGACAATCTCATTGTGCGCGCCGCGCGGATGCTGCAGCAGGGCTCGCTGGGCGCGCATATTGTGCTGCAAAAATGCATACCCACTGGCGCTGGACTCGGGGGCGGCAGCTCTAACGCGGCCACTACCCTATTGGCCCTCAATCACCTGTGGGACCTGCGCGTGCCGCGCGCAACGCTGCAAGCAATGGGCGCACAGTTGGGTGCCGACGTACCCGTTTTCGTGGGAGCGCGCACGGCCTGGGCAGAGGGCGTTGGTGACCTACTGACACCTATCGACCTGCCCGAGCGCTGGTACCTCATCCTGGTGCCTGATTGCCACGTATCGACCGCCGAAATATTTTCCCACCGGCAATTGACACGCAACAGCATCCCCATCAAAATGGCGACCTTTTTTGAGGAAGACTCCCGCAACGACTGCCAGCAACTCGTCAGGGGCCTCTATCCTGAGGTCGATGAGGCGTTGAACGTTTTGGCTAAATTCGGAGAGGCCAGATTGACCGGCACAGGGGCCTGTGCATTTATCAGCTTCGACAATGCAGCCCAAGCCGAGAAGGTCCGGGCACAGTTACCAGACGCATGGAAGAGCGTCCTCGCCCGAGGCGTAAACGTATCGCCGGTACCAATAGAATTCGTTTAATCCGACAGATTATTTGGGGTGTCGCCAAGCGGCAAGGCACCAGGTTTTGATCCTGGCATTCGGAGGTTCGAATCCTCCCACCCCAGCCATACAGGCGGCGCCATATGCCCAGCGCATATGGCGCTTTTCGTTACCAAAGTTTTTCGCAAGACACTTTAAGGTAGAGCGCAGTGTCCTCAAAAATGATGGTCTTTACCGGGAACGCCAACCTGGAACTGGCCCAGAAAGTAGCAAGCAGACTGTATTTGTCGTTGGGCAAGGCAGATGTCGGCAAATTCAGTGACGGTGAAGTGGCCGTTGAACTGAATGAAAATGTGCGTGGCAAGGATGTATTTGTCCTGCAATCCACCTGCGCACCGACCAATGACAACCTGATGGAACTGGTGGTGATGATCGACGCACTGCGTAGGGCATCGGCCACGCGCATTACTGCGGTGGTACCCTACTTCGGCTACGCCCGCCAGGACCGGCGCGTGCGCTCTGCCAGAGTACCGATCACCGCCAAAGTCGTAGCGGACATGATGGTCACTGTTGGGGTCGACCGAGTGTTAACCGTGGACCTGCACGCAGAACAAATACAGGGCTTTTTTAAGTGCCCGGTGGATAACATCTACGGGTCACCGGTGCTGATCGAGGATATTGAGAGCAGCAACTACAGCAACCTGATCGTGGTCTCGCCGGATATTGGCGGTGTGGTCAGGGCCCGGGCGATTGCCAAGCAGTTGAGTGAGGCTGATTTGGCCATCATCGACAAACGGCGCCCCAACGCGAATGAAGCCCAGGTGATGAACCTGATCGGGGAAGTGGATGGCCGCACCTGCCTGCTGGTAGACGATATGGTCGATACGGCCGGCACCCTGTGCAAGGCCGCCGATGCCCTGAAAGAAAGGGGCGCCGCCAAGGTCGTCGCCTACTGTACCCATGCGGTCCTGTCGGGCAACGCCTTGCACAATATTGAAAATTCCCAGCTCGATGAGCTGGTGGTAACGGACACGATTCCACTCAGTGCCGAGGCGAGGACCATTAAAAAGATTCGCCAACTCACGATTGCCGACCTGCTGGCAGAGTCCATGCGCAGGGTCGCCAATGAGGAATCCATCAGCGCGCTGTTTCAGTAGACGCAGCGTATACACCCACTCATTCCCGCACCGGTCGCAGGTGCTGTAATGACTTATCAAAGGAGTCACGACAATGTCTGACCAATTTGAATTAAACGCAGAAGTGCGAACTGACCTGGGGAAAGGTGCGAGCCGCCGCCTGCGTCAATTCGCCGGACTGGTCCCTGCCATCATCTACGGTGGCGACAAGGCCCCCCAACCGCTGAGCCTGAACCGCAAGGATCTGGAAAAAGCGCTGGAAAATGAGGCTTTCTTCTCCCACGTCCTGATTGTCAACGTCGGTACGGACAAAGAGAAAGCCATACTCAAGGACCTGCAGCGTCACCCCGCTCAAAATCGCGTCACGCACGTGGATTTTCTGCGCATTGACGACAATGTGGCACTCAGGGTTCATGTGCCGATTCACTTCATCAATGAAACCACCTGCCACGGTGTGAAAGTACAAGGTGGCATGATCCAGCACCAGGCGACAGACATCGAAGTACAGTGTCTGCCAGCTGCTATTCCTGCGTTCATCGAAGTGGATATGCTGAAAGTGGAAACAGGACAAATCGTGCACTTATCTGACGTGTCCCTGCCCGCTGGCGTTACCTCCGTGGCCCTCACCCTGGGAGAGGATCACGATCTGGCAATCGCTTCTGTCATCGCACCTAAAGGCGGGGATGATGACGCGCCTGCAAGTGCCAAAGACAGCGGAGCAGAAGCAGCCAAGAGCGAAGGCTAAACGCCTCGCTGCGGCACTTGCCGTTGCGGTATTCGCATTGACTGCAATAAAGCTCATTGCGGGATTGGGCAACCCCGGTAGCGAATACCGGGGCACTCGCCACAACGCGGGTGCCGATTTCGTGGCAGCGCTTGCAAGCCAGTGCGGCTGTTCTCTTGTGGTGGAATCCAGATTTTACGGTCTGACCGGACGCCTTACGCTATCCGGGCACGACCTTCGTCTGCTAATTCCCAACACGTTTATGAATCGCAGTGGTATGGCGGTTGCTGCTATGGCCGGATTTTTCAAGATTGCGCCCGAGCAGATTCTTATCGCGCATGACGAGCTGGACGTGCCAGCGGGCTGTGCGCGCTTCAAGCAGGGCGGTGGACACGGGGGCCACAATGGATTGCGCGATATCATTCCGGCGCTGGGTAACAATCAGGACTTCCATCGCCTGCGTATCGGCATCGGCCACCCGGGCCACGCGTCCCGTGTGACCGGCTACGTACTCGGCGCTCCTTCGCAGGCAGATCGCGAGCACATCGACGCCTGTATCAATGAGGCTATCGCGGCGCTGCCGCTGCTGCTGGATGGCGATAGCACCAAGGCGATGACCCGACTACACAGTTTTAGCGCAGCGTGAGCTGCCTTCAGAGACAGGAATAAGCTATGGGCTTCAATTGTGGAATCGTTGGCTTACCGAATGTCGGCAAGTCCACCCTGTTCAATGCGCTGACCAATGCCGGCATTGGCGCGGAGAACTTTCCGTTCTGCACCATTGAGCCCAACGCCGGGATTGTACCGGTACCCGATCCCAGGCAGCGCAGGATTGCAGACATCGTCAAACCGCAAAAGGAGATCGCCACCACGATGGAGTTCGTCGACATCGCCGGACTTGTGGCCGGTGCCTCCAAGGGCGAAGGCCTGGGTAACCAGTTTCTGGCCAACATTCGCGAGACCGACGCTATCGCCCATGTGGTGCGCTGCTTTGTAGATGACAATGTCATTCACGTATCCAATAAAATCGATCCCAGGGCCGACATCGAAACTATCAACACCGAGTTGGCACTTGCGGATCTGGAGAGCTGCGAAAAACAACTGCAGCGGGTTATCCGCACCGCCAAGGGCGGCGACAAGGACGCCATGGCCATGAAGGCCCTACTGGAAAACAAGCTCCTGCCCCACCTGAACGAGGCCCGGCCCGTTCGCTCCCTCGCGCTCAATGAAGAAGAGCGCGCGCTCGCCAGGCAACTGTTTCTGCTGACCGGCAAGCCCACCATGTACATCGCCAACGTCGATGAAAGCGGTTTTGAGAACAATCCGTACCTGGACGTCGTAAAAGAAATCGCTGCACAAGAAAGTGCTGTCGTTGTTGCCATCTGCAACAAGCTGGAGGCAGAAATCGCCGAACTTGCTGACGAGGAGCGCCTGGAGTTTCTGCGTGAGCTGGGGATGGAGGAGCCGGGACTTGACCGCGTTATTCGTGCCGGTTACGGACTGTTGCAGCTACAAACCTATTTCACCGCCGGCGTTAAGGAAGTGCGCGCCTGGACCGTGAAAATCGGTGCCACGGCCCCGGAAGCTGCCGGCGTTATCCACACCGATTTCCAGAAGGGCTTCATCCGCGCCGAAGTCATCAGCTATGACGACTTCATCAAGCACAACGGCGAACAGGGTGCCAAGGATGCTGGCCGCTGGCGCCTGGAAGGCAAGGAATACGTTATTCAGGACGGCGACGTCGTACATTTTCGCTTCAACGTATAGTGCGGCGCGGGGTACCGTGTCGAATCTTGACTTGCCCGGACAAAATGCGGAAAATGCGCCGCTCCTCGGGACCACTGGTTCCCATAACTGATTATGGCTACGTAGCTCAGCTGGTTAGAGCACAGCATTCATAATGCTGGGGTCGGTGGTTCAAGTCCACCCGTAGCTACCATATCCCCCTGTGTCCTTACCGGGCACATAGGTAACAGTTCATTCCGAGGACATAGGTAACAGTTTCGGGGCAAACGGGTTTTCACCCACTGGCTCCACCTTGTTCACGTCCTGATCAAAGAAGCCTAGATCATAATCCATAAAACTGACAA
>JANNVJ010000110.1:0-3956 GCA_031414375.1 Haliea sp. | reverse complement strand
TGCTTTGCGAGATCAATACCAACCGTTGTAGACTTCATAATAGACTTCCTTCTGTTTGATTGGGTGTTGAACTAATCATGGCACTTTGATGCCGACGCGGCCTTGCCGCACAGAGGGAAGTCTCTTTTTACTCGTTCCGTGGTATCACCGCGGATCAAGGCTCTGGCCGGGAAGGCTTTTTCGAATGCGAGTATCGGGGAAGCAGGCGAAAAAGCCTTCCCGGCCGGAGCCGATGGCAGAATTAATCAGGGACTGTCACCGTCCAGTCGGAGCCGACGGCAGAAATAAACAGGGAACGTCACCGTCCAGCCAGAGCCGTTGGCAGAAATGAACAGCTAGCGCAGCAGGATCAGGCTCGCCATACGGCCGGTCTGGCCATCCCGACGGTAGGAGTAAAAGCGCTGCGGATCGCCGTAGCTACATAAGTCGCCACCGAACACGCGTGTCACGCCCAAGGCACCGAGACGCACGCGCGCCAGGGCGTACAAATCAGCGAAGTAGTGATCGGGATGGCTCACACTGTTTGAGAAACACGCAGCGACAACGGGTACATCGGAGGGCTTTACCGCTGCCAGAAATCGCTCGCGAACCTCCGGCCCCACCTCAAACGCGGCGGGGCCAATCGCAGGGCCCAGCCATGCCAGCACCTGATCTGTGCTGGTGTTCATCGCTGCCACGGTGGCCTCCAACACGCCGGCCACTAAACCGCGCCAGCCCGCATGCGCGGCCGCCACCACATCACCAGACGTCGAGCACAGTAGCACCGGCAAGCAGTCTGCTGTGAGTACCACGCAGGCCGCACCCGGAAGGCGACTCCACTGGGCATCCGCTGCGGGATAGAGTCCGCCCTGCCCCGCTTCAAGCACAGCGGTGCCATGCACCTGTGACAGCCAGGGAAGATCGACCCCAGGCGGGAGTGCGTTGGCCAAAATATCCCGGTTGGCCATCACAGCGCTAGCGCTGTCTCCCACATGGTGCGCCAGATTGAAGCTCTTGTAGGGCGCCGCGCTGTACCCGCCGTGGCGCGTGGTACACAGGGCCAGCACACCGTCGGGGGCAGGCCAGTCAGGCTTAATAAAGAGTGGTGTCGCGGGCAATCGACGGATCTTCCTGTTCCAGTACGGCGATCAGCGTAAGGATATCCTGCGGCAGGGGACATTCAAACTGCACCAGCTCCCCGCTGGCAGGGTGAATCAACCCCAGCGCGCGGGCGTGCAGCGCCTGCCTGGGGAAATTCCGCAAGGTATCAATCAGCAGATCGGAAGCACCTTTGGGTATACGAGGGCGCCCGCCGTACAGGGGGTCGCCGATCAATGGATAGCGCCGATGGGCCATATGCACCCGAATCTGGTGGGTGCGCCCGGTTTCCAGGTTCACCGTAATGCGCGTGTGGTGCCCAAAACGCTGCGCCAGCCGGTAGTGGGTGATGGCGGGTTTGCCACCGGCGGCAACGATCGCCATTTTTTTACGCTGCCGGGGATGACGGCCCATGGGCGCATCCACTGTGCCACCACCGGTCATCGCACCAATACACAGCGCACAGTATTCGCGCTTGACGCTGCGCGACTGCAATTGATCGACCAGATGATGGTGGGCCGGGAGCGTTCTGGCCACCACCAAAAGACCGGACGTTTCCATATCCAGGCGATGCACGATTCCGGCCCGGGGCAACTGGGCCAATTCGGGAGCGTGGGCTAACAGGGCGTTCACCAGCGTTCCCTGGGCATGACCTGCGGCGGGATGCACCACCAGCCCCGCGGGTTTGTTCAACACCAGAATAGTGGCATCCTCATACACGATGTCCAGGTCAATATCCTGTGCCTGCCAGCCCACCATCGTCTCCAGTTCAGCCTCGACCTGCAGGCGGGCACCGCCTGCTACTTTATCGCGCGGACGACACTGCTGCCCGTCAACGGACAATGCCCCCTCTTTAATCCACGCCTGCAAGCGTGAACGCGAGTATTGGGGAAAGAGTTGGGCCGCTACCTGATCCAGTCTGCTACCGTGCATCTCCTGCGGCACACTGGCCTGCAGTTCCACCCTATCATTCATGACAATTCCTGTTTGTGCGCCAGCCAGCCTGTGGTTAAATACCGCTGCATCAGCTCCCGCGCTGCGTGGGATTTTAGCACGCCAGCGCGCGCCCATTAGGTGGAAGCATGAAATACATCCTGATCCTGTTATTCGGCTTGACCCTCTTGGGTTGCTCCAGCAACGAGGAGTTGCCTGATATTGCCGAAGATGCCGGTGAGCAGCAAATCTACGATGAAGCTGAGCGCTATTTGCGCGGCGACAACTACGACCTGGCCGTGAAGAGCCTGGAACTCCTGGAATCGCGCTACCCGTTTGGCAAGTACGCTGAACAGGCACAACTCGAACTGATCTATGCGCACTACAATGCCTACGAACACGAGGCAGCGGTAGAGGCAGCGGATCGCTTTATCCGCTTACATCCGCAGCACCCCAACGTGGATTATGCGTATTACATGAAGGGTCTGGCTGCCTACTCAGGCAATGAAGATATCTTCGCGCGTTTCCTGCCCACCGACCCAACCAAGCGGGATACCTCACATGCCAAGGAGGCCTTTGCCGAGTTTTCGCAACTGCTCGCCAGATTCCCGGACAGCCCCTACGCTGCAGACGCCAAAGCCCGCATGGTCTACCTGCGCAACCTGCTGGCCCGCCACGAACTTGATGTTGCCAATTATTATCTGCGGCGCGGGGCCTATCTCGCCGCCGTCAATCGCGGTCGCTTCGTAGTGGAAAATTTTGAGCGTACCCCAGCGGTGGCGGATGGCCTGGCGATAATGGCACAGGGCTATATCATGCTGGGCATGGATGAGTTGGCCCAACAGTCCATTCAGGTATTGGCGGCAAACTACCCGGAATACCCAGCGCTCAATAAAAATGGCGAGTTTGCGAGCGACTTCACCCTGGACGGCGTACAGCGTTCGTGGATGAACAAGGCGTCTTTCGGTGTGTTTGATCCTCCCCAACCACCCCAGTTCGATACCCGTCCGAAAATTTAGTCGCCCAGTCGCCAACCCGAGGTGATGGGATACCGCCGGTCGCGCCCGAAACCGCGCCGCGAGATGCGCACCCCGATCGGAGCCTGACGACGCTTGTGCTCGTTGATATCCACCAGCCTTAGTACCTTGAGTACCTGCTCGCGCTCCATACCCGTCGCAATGATCGCGTCCGCGCTGTAATCCTCTTCCACATACATGGCCAGAATGCGGTCCAGCACGGCATAGGGTGGGAGGCTGTCCTCGTCCTTCTGGTCAGGTGCCAACTCCGCTGAAGGAGGACGATCAATCACCCTCTGGGGAATGCAGGGGCCCAGTGAATTGCGATAGCGGCACAATTCAAACACCAGAGTCTTGGGCACGTCCTTGAGTACATCAAAGCCCCCGGCCATATCACCATAGAGAGTGGAGTAACCAACCGCCATCTCGCTCTTGTTGCCGGTCGTGAGTACCAGATAGCCTTTCTTGTTGGAAATGGACATCAGCAACACCCCGCGACAACGGGCCTGCAGGTTCTCCTCTGTGGTATCCGCCGTGGTGCCGGCAAACTCTTCTTTCAGACTAGTCATAAATGCATCGTATATAGGCTCGATGGAAATCACCTTATGCATAACACCCAGCAGCCTGGCTTGCTCAGCCGCGTCCTCCACACTCATCGCTGAGGTGTAGCGAAAGGGCATCATCACTGCGGTAACGCGCCGCGCACCCAGCGCTTCCACGGCGATGGCGAGCGTCAAAGCAGAATCGATACCGCCAGACAAACCCAGTACCACGCCGCGAAAACGGTTTTTGTTCACGTAATCGCGTACGCCCAGCACCAGAGCTTGCCAGGTGGCTTCCAGTTCATCCAGCGGCGGACACAGCGCAGGACCGGTAATGCGGACCGGGTGAGCACTGAAGTCCATTTGCAACCAGTACACACCCTCCTCG
>JANNVJ010000109.1:0-44356 GCA_031414375.1 Haliea sp. | reverse complement strand
CGCTAGCCGTTGATGGATCACGATGGGAGGCTTCGTTGCGGCGAGTGGCAGTGGGCATGCCCCGCGTGCTCAAAGTGCTGAGATATTCGCCGCGGAGCATGCCCACTGCCACTCGCCTGAAATTGCACTTACGTCACAACGGTTGCGCTCACTGCGCTGGAGTCCCTGCGGGGATAAGGCCTGAAGAGCGAATATCCCTGCCCTCTGAGCGATCAGGCCTTATCCCCGGAGTGACGGTTCATGAGTGCCCATAGACATCGGGTGTGCATCAAACAGTTCACAGTTCAGGGCACACACACGGGAGTTAGCAGGGGGCCTCCGACATGGTCAAACCCTGAGTGCCTGCCCGGCAAAGACTAGGGGTCCCCCTTTGCACTAGTTGGGCTCATCGCCACCTACATTGGCCTGTGCCGCTGCAATACGCGCTATGGGTACGCGGAAGGGACTGCAAGACACATAGTCGAGACCGATATCGTGGCAAAACTGGATGGAACGCGGGTCACCACCGTGTTCGCCACAGATGCCATACTTGATCCCTTTCTTTTTGCCTCGACTTTCCGTGATCGCTATCTCCATCAGGCGGCCTACGGCGCGCTGATCCAGTGACACGAACGGATCCACGTCGATGAGCTTCTCTTTGAGATATTTAGGAATAAATTTGCCTGCGTCATCGCGGGAAAAGCCATAGGTCATTTGGGTCAGGTCATTGGTGCCAAAACTCATGAACTCCACTTCGGAGGCGAGACGGTCGGCACCGAGTGCGGCGCGCGGCGTCTCCATCATGGTGCCGATCTTGTAGGGAATGGAGACGGTTCTGGCCTGCGCCATTTCCCGGATGCACTTATCGATGATCGCGGTCACCAGCCGGATCTCGCGCACGTTAATCACCAGGGGAATCATGATTTCAGGGTGCGGCCGGTAGCCTGCCTCAATGGCATCAGCGGCTGCACTCATAATGGCCTTGACCTGCATTTCCGTAATTTCCGGATAGACCACCGACAGTCGGCAGCCGCGAAATCCCAGCATGGGATTGACCTCCGTCATGCGCTCGACAATGTCCCTGATTTGCTTGGCGGGCTTACCAATTCTGGTCGATAGCGCCTCGATGTCCTCGCCGCTCTGTGGCAGGAACTCATGCAGGGGAGGGTCCAACAGACGAATGGTGACGGGCAGACCGTCCATCACTTTGAATAGGCCGAGGATGTCGTCGTGTTGGAATGTCAGCAGCTGATCCAGGAAAGACTGACGCTCCTGCGTGGTTTCCGAAAGGATCATCGCGCGCATGATATCAATGCGCTCAGCAGCGAAAAACATATGCTCCGTGCGACACAGGCCGATACCCTCTGCGCCAAGTTCCCTTGCCCTGGCGGCATCCTCCGGTGTATCCGCGTTGGCCCTGACCCTCAGTCTGCGATATTTGTCGGCCCAGCCGAGTAGCACCTGAAAATCGTCGCCGGAGCTTGCCTCGATTTTGGCGATATCTCCCAGCATCACTTCACCGGACGTACCATCAAGAGTGATGATATCGCCGCGACGCAGAGTGATCCCGTCTGTGGTGGTCGCAGTGCCCTGCGCATAGTCTACGCTCAAGGTGCTGCAACCGGTGATCGCACACACGCCCATCCCGCGCGCAACCACGGCAGCGTGGGACGTCATTCCGCCCAATTCCGTCAGGACACCAGCGGCCACCTTCATACCGTGTATATCTTCCGGGGTCGTCTCTCGCCGCACCAGGATGACCCGGTGTCCGGCCGCATGCTCCACCTCCGCTTCCTCGGCTGAGAATACGATTTGTCCAGTGGCGCCACCGGGGCTGGCCGGCAATCCGGTAGCAATGATGTCGCGTTTGGCCGATGGATCCACCATGGGATGCAGGAGTGACTCCACATGTTCCGGTGACACCCGCATCAGCGCCTCCCGCTCGGTGATCAGTCCCTCGTGCACCATATCGACGGCAATTTTTATCGAGGCCCTTCCGGTACGCTTACCGCTGCGAGTCTGCAGCATGTAGAACTCACCGTCCTGTACGGTAAATTCAATGTCCTGCATATCGCGGTAGTGCTTTTCCAGCAGGGCTTGTGTTTTGTACAACTGGTCATAGACAGCCGGCATGCGCTCGGCCAGCGCAGACACGGGCAGGGGTGTGCGAATGCCCGCTACCACGTCCTCGCCCGCCGCGTTAAACAAATACTCGCCGAAGAATTGATGCTCTCCGGTCGAAGGATGCCGCGTAAAAGCCACGCCAGAACCGGAATCATCACCGAAGTTGCCAAACACCATGGCCTGCACCGTCACGGCCGTGCCGAGACTGTCGTCGATGTTGTTCATTTCCCGGTAGACGATGGCGCGCGGTGTGTGCCAGGAGCGGAATACCGCTTCCACCGCGAGTTTTAGCTGCTCGAACGGATCTTCCGGGAGTTTCACCAGCGTTTTGTAGATGTCGACGATGGCGCGCCAGTCAGCGGCGCTCATGTCGACATCAAGGGCCTTGTTATTGGCGCGCTTGTAGCGATGTAATTCTTGCTCAAATTTGTCCCCGTCCACATCCAGTACCACAGCGGCGAACATTTGGATAAAGCGGCGGTAGGAATCGTAGGCGAAGCGCGGATTGCCAGTTCTGAGAGCAAGGCCTTCTGTAATATCATCATTGAGCCCGAGGTTGAGAATGGTGTTCATCATCCCCGGCATGGAAACCGGTGCCCCGGAGCGGACGGAAAACAGCAGTGGATTTTCAGGGTCGCCGAAGCGGGCACCCATTTTTTTCTCCACCAGGTCAAGTGCGACACGGTACTCCTGCTCCAGCAGCGAAGGCAGTTTATTGCCGGCCTGGAAATACTCCTGACAGGTACTGGTCGTAATGATAAAACCGAATGGCACTGGCAAGCCCAGGCTGGTCATCTCGCACAGGTTTGCGCCTTTGCCACCGAGCAAGTCGCGGTCGTCCTTGCTGCCTTCGTTAAATAGGTATACGCGCTTGGCCATAGCAGAGAGCCTGTTCCCTTAATACATGAAGCGGCGAGTATAGCGCTTCACAGGGACAGCAGGGAGTCTGAATCCGACGTGGTCAAACCTCAACGCCGCGCTAGAAGTTCGCTCAGCCGCTCAATTTCCGCAAGGTCTGCTGTCGCGGGCACCATAAACAGTTCCTCACAACCGGCGGCCTCGGCATTGTCCAATGCTGCCAGCACCGCATCGGCCGAGCTGCGGTGCACTGATTCGGCCATCATGGTGGCGATTTCAGGACCGGCAATCGCCAGGTACTCATACACGTAGTCGTAGAGCCGTTGCTGGCCATTATCGGCCAGCGTGTACCACAATCCACCCATGCGATACGGCGTGTGTGCGCGACCAGCGCGCGCCCAGGCGGCATCTGCCAGCGCAAACGTGCGACTCAGTTCCAGCGCTTCCCCATTGCCGGACCAGGCGTACAGACCATCGGCCCACTGTGCGCAGCGTTCGATACTCTTGGGCCCCATTGCGCCGGCCAGTAAACGCGGCGGGCTCGACCAGGTCGGTGTCGGCCCGATCATGCCACCACCCGCTACGACCTCTGCGCCGCTCCACACCTTGCGCATTTCCTCGACCTGGCGATCCATTTTTCCATAGCGTCCTTCGAAGCGTGCACCCAGCGCTTCGTAGTCTTTTTCGCGACCGCCGTAGCCGACTGCGATATTTTTTACCCGGCCACCCGAGAGTATATCCAGCGTGGCAACTTCCTTGGCCACACGTGCAGCGCTGTGCATCGGCAACACATACAGTGTCGGCGTAATTTCTACGCGGGTAGTGGCCATTGCTGCTGCGGCCAGTACCACGCGCATGTCATAGGTTGGCCCGTGGACGCGTTCGCCACAGGACAGAGCGTGAAAAGGTCCCTCGTCAATGGCTTTGAACCATGCAAGATAATCTTCCCGGCTAAGGCCGGCTTTCATATAGGGTAGGCAAACGCCGATTTTCATTTTGCTAGACATTGCTGAAGTTTCCCTCGTGCTGCGCACGGAAGATAAGTGGCGCCTATCTTAGCTCACTTCACTGGTGCGGCTGTTTAGCATTCTGAACCGAAGTCGTATTGCGCAGCACCTTTGGCAATGCGAGTTGGTGTGTGCCAGTGACTGGTGTAAGTTGGCACAGTGGGCCGTCTGGCCCCGAATTTGCCAGTGAGATTAGACCATGAAAATTGACGGACCCTTCTATGCGCAACTGGACGCGGCGGCCGCTGAGGCGCGGCGGCTGGCGGCGATCGGCTACGACGGTGTTTACACTCTCGAGGGTAGCTGGGACCCGTTCTACCCATTGATCATGGCAGCGGAGCATGCGCCCGAGCTGGATATCGCCACCGGTATCGCCGTGGCCTTTCCGCGCAATCCCATGCACCTCGCCTATCAGGCCTGGGATTTGCAGAGGTTCAGCAAGGGCAAGTTTCTGCTGGGTATTGGCTCACAGGTGAAGGCGCATATCGAAAAACGTTTCGGCGTGGATTTCAGTCCTCCAGCGCCACGTATGCGTGACTATATTCTCGCGCTCAAGGCAATTTTTGACTGCTGGCAAAATGGCACCGCGCTCAATTTCCAGGGCAAGTATTTTCGCCACACCCTGATGACGCCCATGTTCAATCCGGGACCACTGGAGTGCAAACCGCCGCCGGTGCTGCTGGGTGCACTGGGCCCGCTGATGACCGAAGTGGCGGGAGAAGTGGCCGACGGCCTGATCGTGCACCCTTTTAATAGCATGCCCTTTCTTATCGATCACGCGCTGCCAGCGGTACATCGGGGTTTGGCCAAGTCGGGGCGCGAGCGCAGTGACTTCATTCTACAGATAAACGCCATTATCATTACTGGCGAGACCGAGGAGGCACGTGTCGCCGCCACTGCCAGTGTCAAGAGCCTACTTGGTTTTTACGCATCTACACCCGCCTACCGGCCACCTATGGAGGCGGTGGGTTACGGCGACTTGCAACCGGAGTTAAACCGTTTGTCCAAGGAGGGCCGCTGGGATGAATTGGGTTCCTATATTGACCAGACATTCCTGGACGCGTTTGTCACCAGCGGCCGACCCGAGGAAATTGCCGGCAAGCTGCGGCAGAAATACGGTGCTCACGCCGACCGCCTGGCCATCTACGCACCCTACGCCGCCCCGGATGCCATGTGGTCATCCATCATTGCCGAGCTTAAGGCGGGTTGAGTTCGCCCGTTCTGACCACGCCTAGTTGCAACGCTCGTTAGTGCGCCCAATCGCAGCAATTGGGAAACGTGTCACAGGTACTCGCCCCCGTGGAACGCCATGGGGTAAACTGCCTGCCCATATGCATACACTCCGTCAAATCTCGTGTTCTGCTACTGCTCTTCTGGTGGTGTGCGTGCTGCTGTGCGCCTGCTCCAGTCCCCCAGCCAAACGGCCCGGATTGCAGGGCAGCAATGTGCAAGCGGTGAATTTCAGCGGCTCCTGGGAGTTGGACTACAGCCAGAGCGATAATAGTCAGGAGCAACTTGACTCCATAGTGGGTGAGTTGAACCGTGAGGCCCAGCGACGCGCCCAGGGCAATACCCAGCAGGGCCCCGTGGGTGGCATGATGATGGGCGGGGTGGGTGCGAATAGTGGTTCGTCCATTCTGGGACTGGCACGAATGGCGGACTTAATCACACAATCGCCGCTGCTGGAGATTGCGCAGGATGAACACAAAATCCTGGTCAAGCGCGAGGAAGATTTTGCCCTGAGCTGCGAATTCTATGCAGGTGAGTACCGCACTTTGGAGACGCCCTTCGGCACTGAAGCCTGCGGCTGGAATGCGCATCAACTGGTGTTCAAATTATTTCTGCCCGATGGCCTTAGCATCCAGCACGTGATGACGCTGGGCGCGGCGGGCCAGAAGCTCAATATTGCGACCACCGTGGTATCCGACCAAGTGTCGTTTCCTTTTACGCTCGACCGGGTATACAACCGTTTCCAGCCAGGCGATAGCGGCTTTAAATGCCAGGAAACGCTAACCAAAGGCAGGGTATGTACGACCGAATCCCGTTGAAGAAGGTGGCAAGCCTGCGTCTTGTTACTGTGGCGCTGTGCCTTGTGGCGGCGCTGTATGCTGCGTCAATTGGGTCGCCAGCACAGGCCGCAGAGGGCGTTGGCGCGGCCCAGCCGACAGAGGCGGGTCACTTGGACGTGGGGCTACCGATCTTTGACCCCGGCATTCCTGCCGACGCATCGACCCATAGCAAACTGGGTATTTTTCCCGAGATCCGCAAGGCTGAGGCCAAGTACATGCCGGTAATGCTGCGCCAGGTGTTGGTCGAGTCCGGGGACTGGGGTGCCGTGCGGGTGTTGCCCGAAGCACTGGATTCTTCGGAGCTACTGGTCAGCGGTAGCATAGTCCATTCGGATGGCCAGCGCCTGCAATTGCACATAACAGCCCGCGACGGCACCGGGGCCCTGTGGTTGGATAAGGATTATGTCGGTACAACATCACCTGCGGATTATCCGGTAACGGTTGCGGGTGATCCATATCTGGAAGTGTACACGCAGATTGCTCAAGATCTTTTGGCGGTACGCCAGCAGCAGACCCCGAAGCAGTTGGCGGATATCCGGCAAGTCGCTCTGCTGCGTTACGCCGGCGGGCTCGCACCTGATGCGTTTTCGTCCTACGTGGCGCGCACGCAGGCAGGCATGTATGAGCTGCAGCGCCTACCTGCGCAGGATGATCCAATGCTGGTGCGAGTCAAGCGGATAAGAGAACAGGAGTATCTCTTTATCGATACCGTCGATGAGCAGTATGAACGACTCAGTGAAGACATGGCCGCCACGTATAATCTGTGGCGACAGTTTGGTGCAGAGCAGGCCCTGTACCGCGACGATTACCAGGAGCGCGTAAGCGGTCGAGACAGCCAGGGTCGGCGGGGGTCTTTTACGGCGCTGGAGCAATCTTACAATGCCTACAAGTGGTCAAAGATCCACGAGCAGGACCTCGACGAGCTGGCAGTGGGTTTCAATAATGAGGTGGCACCTACCGACATGGAGGTGAGTGGCACGGTGTTCAAGCTCAGTGGCACGCTGGATACGCAGTACACTGAATGGCGCGAGATACTGCAACGGATATTCGCGCTGGAGACAGGCTTGGCCCCAGCGCCCTGAAGTCTGCTATGCTGCCGTGATGGCTGGTAAAGAAAAAGAAAGTGAATCCCTGCTGGACTCCCTGCGGAAACTGACCGAGCAAATTGCGGGCGGCACCTTTGATTTTGCCCGTAACACTGCCACGATGACCGCAATGTTTGGCGAGACGTGGTTGCGCAGTGCTTTGTTGAACAAGTTGGAGCCAGAGCGACTGGAAGCGATGGCCGATGCCGGACATTTCCTGCGTGATGCGCGTGAGACGGCGGGTATGTCACTCAAGGATCTCGCGGAAAGTCTGGGTATCTCCGACCGGGGTGTGCTGGAAGACATTGAAAGCGGCGCAACCATCATGCCGCTGGAGTTGATGCTGCGCAGTGTCGCCCTGCTGGCCCGACACGATCCCATCCCATTTCTCATCAAATTTATGCGTACCTACAATCCGGCACTCGAAAAAGCACTGGAGCAATGGGGTATGCTGGCACTGCCCAAGCAGTACGAGCGAGAGCGGCGCTTCGTCAACCTGATGCGCAAACACGATGTACTGCGACGCCTGTCGGATACCGAATACGATCGCTTTATTCATTATATGGAAAGTTCTGGCAACCTGGTGCTGGATGTTATGCAGAAGGAAAAACAGGCCAATGCTCCGCGGACGTCTTCATCCTCCGGTGTGGACGCCAGACCAAAGCAGAAGGCGCGGTCTATACCGCCTGTCAAGAAATCGGCCCCGCGAGCGCGCAAGCAGCGTGCACCTGCCAAACGCCGTAATTCGCCCTAAGGCACCCGTATACTGCCTTAACGCAACTGTTTAACGTTTTGATGAAAAGACGCTAGCGTTTTTTTGAAGGATGGTCCGTGGCCCGTGAATGATACAGACAGCAACGCCTGGTTTGCCACCTGTCCGAAGGGCGTGGAGGCATTGCTCGCCGCCGAGCTGGTCACGCTGGGCGCGGCCAGTACGCGGGAAACGGTGGCAGGCGTGCATTTCACTGGTGCTCGCGCGGTAGCCTATCGAGCTTGCCTGTGGTCGCGACTGGCCAATCGCATTCTGTGGCCACTGGCGCAATTGGACGCTGCCGATAGCGACATCCTGTATCGTGGTATGCGCGAGATTGACTGGGGCAGATTGTTCAGTCCCCAGCAGACCATCGCTGTCGATTTTTCCGGTGAGAATCGCGATATCCGCAATACACAGTTCGGAGCTCAGCGCTGCAAGGATGCGATAGTGGACTGGTTTGTGGACGCGACAGCCCAGCGCCCCTCGGTCGATCGCGTCACTCCGGATATCCGCATGAATGTGCGGCTGGTGCGCGACCGCGCGCACCTGTCGATTGATCTGTCCGGCGGTAGCCTGCACCAGCGCGGTTATCGGCTACAGGCTGGAGCCGCGCCGTTGAAAGAGAACCTGGCGGCTGCCGTTTTGCTGCGAGCAGACTGGCCTGGTATCGCAGCGCGGGGCGGCGCGCTGATAGATCCCATGTGTGGCGCTGCGACCCTGCTCCTGGAGGGTGCCATGATGTCGGCGGATATCGCACCGGGACTCGGTCGCAAGCGCTTTGGTTTTGAGCACCTTCTGCTGCATGATCCGGTGCAGTGGCAGGCCATTCTCAGTGACGCACACAGTCGGGCACAGCGGGGCAGGTCGGCACAGTTGCCTGAGTTTCGCGGCTACGACTGGGATCCAGCAGTGATCCGCCGCGCGCAGGAAAACATCGCCCGGATCGGGCTGGAGAAAATTGTACGGGTCAGTTGCAAGCCAGTCGCGCAGTTGCAAAAGCCCAGCCATCGGCCGCTGCCGTTTGGCCTGCTGGTATGCAATCCCCCTTACGGGGAACGCTTGGGCGAGAAGGAGCAGTTGGCCACGCTCTACCGGCAGTTGGGTGAGACCATGCTGGCGGAGATTCCCGATTGGCAGGCCGCTATCCTGACCTCGGACATTGATCTGGGCAAAGCCACCGGTTTGCGCAGCCATAAACGTTATGCCCTGTTTAATGGCACTATCGCCACCTCTCTTTTGTTGTTTGATCTTTCGAAAAATGAGTTGCGCGATACTGCTGGAATCCACGGCGGTATCACGGTGGGCCCTCCCGCTCTCTCCGAGGGCGCAACAATGTTTGCCAACCGGATTGTCAAAAATCGTAAGCACCTGGCCAGCTGGGTAAAGCGGGAACAGATCGACTGCTACCGCGTGTACGATGCGGACATGCCAGAGTATGCAGTGGCGGTCGATATTTACGGTGAGCATGTACACGTTGCGGAATACCAGGCACCGAAAGAGGTGTCTGCCGACGCGGCCGAACGCCGTCTGGAAGAGGTGCGTAGCGCGCTGCCTGCAGCGCTGGGAATTGCTGCACAGAATATTGTGTACAAACAGCGCAGCCGCCAGCGCGGCAGCGAACAGTACACTAAACGCGATAGCCGGGGTGAGTTGCTTACAGTGCGTGAAGGCCGGGCTCGACTGCTGGTGAATCTGCACGATTACATCGATACAGGATTGTTTCTCGATCATCGCCCGTTGCGCTTGCGCATCGGGCAGGAGGCCGCAGGCAAGGATTTTCTCAATCTCTTCTGTTACACCGGAAGCGCCACCGTACACGCCGCTCTGGGTGGAGCACATTCCACGACCAGCATCGATCTCTCCAACACCTATCTCAACTGGCTGGCTAAAAATTTCGTCGCCAATCAACTGGAAGACAATCGCAATACAGTGATCCGTGAGGATTGCCGGTCGTGGCTAGCGCGCGCCCGCACACGTTACGACCTGATACTGCTCGATCCACCGTCCTTCTCCAACTCGAAGGCGATGGCCGAGAGCTTTGACGTGCAGCGCGATCATCCGTCCCTGGTGCAATTGGCGATGGCGGTATTGCGTAAGGAGGGGCGCTTGTATTTTTCCAACAATCGGCGTGGGTTCACATTGGACGAGACCTTACAGGATGAGTTTCAGTGTGAGGACATCACGGCGCAAACGCTGGCACCGGATTTTCAACGTAACCGTAAGATCCATACCTGTTGGTCAATCCGACACCGGTAAACGCTTGTGCTGCTAGCGCCTGCCAACTTTTTGTCGTAGACGATATCCACAAAAGTCCTGTAAGCCGTTGATCTTGGGCTTATTTGGGTGGCGTGGTGCTACAAAAAATCTCTATCTTATTGATTTAGAATGATTAATGGTTTACTTTCCGCATCTTCTACCACGCTCCAAATGTCACATTATGGCGGATAAAAGCCCTGTCATGCGGCCTGCTATCCCCAAGGTTATCCACAGAATATCGTGTGGATAACTAACTCGGATCAGCCAGTTTCAACAGTTGCTTCCCCACATTACTGCCATTGAATAAACGCTGGAGCGTGGCCGGAATAGTGTCAAAACCCTCCTGTATATCCTCCCGCCAGGCAATTTCGCCGGCCAGCACCCACTCCGTCAGGGCAGCGATGGCCTCCCCGGCCCGATCCAGGTAATCGAGCACGATAAAGCCCTGCATACGCACGCGACGACTCACTAACAGCATCAGGTTGCGCGGCCCGGGTTGTGGTGTCGTATCGTTGTAGCTCGATATAGCACCGCACAAAACGATACGGCCGAAATCAGCCATGTGAGCAATGCCAATTTCCAATATTGTGCCGCCTACGTTGTCGAAAAATACATTGACGCCGTCGGGGCACAAGACCGCCAGTGCCTGCTGCAGGTCCTCGTTTTTGTAATCGATCACAGCATCGAGCTTGCACGCTGTGCGCAGCCATTCGCATTTCTCCTGGCCGCCGGCGATGCCAATGACACGGCAACCTTTTAGTCTGGCGATCTGCGCAACCACAGAGCCAGTAGCGCCGGCCGCGCCGGACACTAACACGGTGTCGCCCGTCTGCGGTTGCCCCACGTCCAGTAGACCGAAGTAAGCGGTGAGACTAGTGCCGCCAAACACACTGAGTGCCAGATTCGGTGGGGTTCCCGCAGGTAGCACAGTAGGGGGCACAATGCCCAACGGGTCACCGATACCGTACTCCTGCCAATCCAGCAGGCCCTGCACCAGTGTACCTACCGGCAATGCGGCATTGTTCGACTGCACCACTTGTCCCACGCCGCTGGCGCGCATCACATCACCGATGGCGACCGGCGGCAGGTAACTGGGTTCGTCCACCAGCCAGCCGCGCATCGCTGGATCGAAACCAAGCATCAAGGTCTTTAGCAGAACCTGCCCCGCTGCGAGATCCGGCTGCGGCATTGGGGACCGCACTTGTACGAAGTGCTGTGGGCCGACCATGCCTTGTGGGCGTTCCTGGAGCAACCATTGTCTGTTCATTATCAGCCTGTGCTTGTCATGTGTAAGAGGGCGCCAGAACGCCAGATGCACCCTCGCAAGGTGCCTGGCCGCGCGGCGCTATTAGAGCATTTGAGTCAGGTATTGAATAGCGTCCCGCCGCATGACACGGACATTACCCTGTGTTCCAATTGTGGGGGAAACGTTTGTCGCGGAACACACATGAAATCCTTATTGATCGTCTATCACAGCCAGAGTGGCACGTGCACACAGCTGGCCAGAGCCGCCTGGCGCGGCGCGCAGCTGGAGTCGGATATCGACGTGTCACTGATGCGGGCCTGGGATGCCGGAACGCTGGACCTCACCCGGGCCGATGGGCTACTACTGGTAATGGCCGAGAATTCCGGTGCGCTGTGCGGCGCTATAAAGGATTTTCTGGATCGTACGTTTTATCCGGCGATTGCGCGCGGCCTGGTGTTGCCCTATGCCTTATTGATCAGCGCTGGCAATGATGGGCAGGGTGCCCAGCGGCAGGCCGAACGCATTCTGACAGGTTACCCGTTTCCGTCTGCGGCGCAGCCCTTGATACTGCGCGGCGCGTGGTGCTCGCAGCAGGGCGAGGCCAGCGCGGAATTGGGTCAGGCATTCGCATCTGGCCTGGCAATGGGCATCTTTTAGCAGCAGACGCTTCAGGTCAGCTGCACAGCACTATCCTGAAACGATTCCAAGGCGTGGATAAATGCCCTGGCCGCCCGCGACAGACTGCGACTCTCATGGTGGACTGCGCCCAGCGTTCGGGTGAGGCGAGCATCGCGGATCGGCAGTGTTGCGAGCGAGGCGTCAAGCATACTGCGCGGCAGAACGGTCCAGCCTAGTCCTACCGATGCCATCATGCGAATGGTCTCCAGGTAGTTGGTGGCGATAGCGATCTGCATGGTTAGGCCGCGTCGATCAAACAGGCTCTTTACGATTTGTCCCGTGTAGGTGTTGAGTCCCGGCAGGATTGCCGGGTACCTGCTCAGCTCCTTGAGATCGAGGGTTTTGCGACGCGTTAATTCGTGCCCGTTCTGGACCATAAAATCCAGTGGATCAGGCCATACGGGGAGTGCGATGACCTTGGCCACTGCAGCAGGGGCCAATGTAACGACGGCCAACTCCACCTCCCCGCGCAGGGTCAAGTCGTAGGCCTGCTCGGAATCCATAAAGTCGATATCCAATTGCACCGCAGGGAATGCCTTACTGAAAAAGCTCAATACCGGTGGCAGGCGGTGCAGGCCGATGTGGTGGCTGGTGGCGAGGCGCAAGGTACCTCGCACCTCGCCGGCCAGATCGCGCACTGACTGTTTTGCTGCCTCTAACTCCAGTAGCACTGCGCGGGCATGTGGCAGCAGCGCCTCTCCCGCTTCTGTCGTACTGATCGTGCGGCCTATGCGGTCGAACAGCGGCGCATTCAGCTGCTCTTCCAATTGTGCGATCCGCTTACTGACAGCAGGCTGCGTCAGGTGCAACTTTTGCGCGGCCAGGGAAAATGACCTTGTTTGGGCGACCAGCAGGAACGCCTTAAGGTTCTGGGTATCCATTTTTAGTATTCCTATATAGAATCTATATTATAAAAATAATAAATTTGAGTTATCAAAAGATCAAGCCCATAATCCGCCCTGAATTGGTTGAATTCTCCTGCTTGATAAACGAGGTGATCCATGAGCGGACAGACGCTGTACGACAAATTGTGGCAGAGCCATCTAGTACTGCAGCGCGATGACGGTAGTGCGCTGATCTACATAGATCGCCAGTTAATTCACGAAGTGACCTCGCCCCAGGCCTTCGAGGGGCTGCGGATCGCAGGCCGCCAGCCCTGGCGTGTTGATGCGAACTTTGCGGTCCCTGACCACAACGTGCCCACTGAGCGTGAGGAGCGCAGCGGGGGGGTGGCCGGAATCACTGATACGGTCTCCAGGCTGCAGGTGCAGACGCTGGACGACAACTGCCGTGATTTTAGAATTCTGGAATTCCAGATCAATGACGTCCGTCAGGGCATCGTTCATGTCGTGGGTCCGGAGCAGGGTGTGACCCTCCCGGGGATGACGATTGTTTGCGGCGATTCGCACACGTCTACCCACGGAGCGCTGGGCGCCCTGGCGCACGGTATAGGCACATCGGAGGTGGAACATGTGATGGCCACCCAGTGTCTGGTGCAACAAAAAATGAAGAATATGCTGGTGCGTGTCGACGGCCAGTTGCAGCGCGGTGTCACGGCCAAGGATGTCGTGCTGGCGATTATTGGGCAGATTGGAACTGCAGGCGGCACCGGTTACGCCATTGAATTCGGTGGTGAAGTGGTGCGTGCCTTGAGTATGGAAGGGCGCATGACCATCTGCAACATGGCGATTGAAGCAGGTGCGCGTGCGGGCTTGATCGCCGCGGATGAAACGACTATCGAATACGTCCGCGGCCGACCCTATGCTCCCCGTGGCGCGCAGTGGGATCTGGCCGTCGTGGCGTGGCGAGAATTGCACAGCGACGCCGATGCCCATTTTGATCGCATCGTCGAATTGCGAGGTGCGGACATTAAGCCCCAAGTCACCTGGGGCACATCGCCGGAAATGGTGCTGCCAGTGGACGGTGTAATCCCTGATCCGGCACTGATGGACAATATCGCGCAACGTGAGGCAACGGAACGTGCACTGCATTATATGGGTCTTAAGGCGGGTATGGCGATTACCGACATCAAACTCGACACGGTGTTTATCGGTTCCTGTACCAACTCGCGTATTGAGGATCTGCGGGCTGCAGCCGCCGTGGTAAAGGGCAAGAGAATCGCCAGTACCATCAAGCGCGCGCTGGTCGTACCCGGTTCCGGGCAGATCAAGCAGCAGGCGGAGGCGGAAGGCCTGGACAAGATTTTCACCGCCGCCGGAATGGAATGGCGTGAGCCCGGTTGTTCCATGTGTTTGGCGATGAACTCAGACAAACTCGAGGTTGGTGAGCAATGCGCGTCTACTTCGAATCGTAATTTTGAAGGGCGCCAGGGTTTTGGTGGCCGCACTCATTTGGTCAGCCCGGCGATGGCCGCGGCTGCCGCAGTGGCCGGGCACTTTGTCGACGTACGTCATTGGTAGGAGAAGAAGGCGATGAAAAGTTTTACTATTTTACAGGGCATAGCAGCACCGATGGACCGCGCCAACGTGGACACCGATCTGATCATCCCGAAGCAATTTCTGAAATCGATCAAACGCAGTGGGTTTGGTCCCAACCTGTTTGATGAGGTGCGTTACCTGGATCAGGGTGAGCCAGGACAGGACTGCAGCGGTCGTCCGCTCAACATGGATTTCCCGTTAAATCACGCGCGTTATCAGGGCGCCTGTGTACTGCTCGCCCGGGACAATTTTGGCTGCGGCTCCAGTCGTGAGCATGCCCCGTGGGCGCTCGAAGATTATGGATTGTCCTGTATTATCGCGCCGAGTTTTGCTGACATTTTTTACAACAACTGTTTCAAGAATGGCATTTTGCCCATTGTGCTCGACGCTCAATTGGTGGATCGGCTGTTTGCCCAGATGTACGCCACCGAAGGTTACGCACTGAAAATTGATCTGGCGCGACAAGTCGTGCAAACCCCTTCTGGAGAACAGTTAAGCTTCGAAGTGGATGCGTTTCGCAAACATTGTTTACTCAATGGCCTGGATGATATCGCCCTGACACTGGAAAGTGCTGACGCGATTCGCGCGTATGAGCAGAGCTGGCGCAAACAGTCCCCCTGGCTGTTCGATGTAATGAGCTAGCAGCGGGTCACAAAAAGGAAATGGTAGTCCTACATCCAGTGTAACGGGAGAGACAACATGAGCAGTGAATACGATGTAGCGGTAGTCGGTGCTACTGGTGCGGTGGGCGAGGCCATGATCAGCATCCTGGAGGAACGTAATTTCCCTGTTCGCAATCTGTATCCGCTGGCTAGCAGCCGCTCTGCAGGTAAAAGCGTCATGTTCAGGGGTAAGTCGATCCGGGTCACTGACCTTGCGGAGTTTGATTTTAGCCAGACACAGATCGGACTGTTTTCAGCGGGAGGCAGTATCTCGGAGCAGTTCGCACCGATTGCCGCGGCGGCGGGCTGTGTGGTTATCGATAACACCTCTCACTTTCGCCAGGACGACGATGTTCCGCTGATAGTGCCTGAAGTCAACATTGCTGATCTGGCAGGATATCGTGTGCGCAACATAATCGCCAACCCCAATTGCTCGACGATTCAGATGCTGGTCGCTTTGAAACCGATTTACGATGCAGTCGGGATTAAACGCATTAATGTAGCGACCTACCAGGCTGTCTCCGGTACTGGCAAGGAAGCGATTGAGGAACTGGCGGCGCAAACGGCGAAATTGTTGAGTGGCCAGGAAATCGTCTGCGAGGTGTACCCCAAACAGATCGCTTTCAACGTGCTGCCGCATATCGATACGTTCCTGGACAACGGGTATACACGCGAGGAGATGAAAATGGTGTGGGAGACTCGCAAGATATTCAACGACCCGGGAATCGAGGTGAATCCGACCTGTGTCAGAGTACCCGTGTTCTTTGGGCATTCGGAAGCGGTGCATATCGAAACCGTTGAGAAAATCACCGTGTTACAGGCCAGGTCATTGCTGCAAAAGGCCCCTGGTGTGACTGTCATGGATGAGCGTACCGATGGTGGCTACCCCACCGCGGTGACTGAGTCAGCGGGTGCGGACGCTGTCTTCGTGGGTAGGATTCGTGAGGATATTTCGCACCCGAGGGGGCTCAATATGTGGATTGTCGCGGATAATGTGAGGAAGGGCGCGGCTTTAAATAGTGTGCAAATTGCCGAGAGCTTGGTGTCAACCTACCTTGATTAATGCCTGTAATTCACTGATACTTGAGCCGTTATTCGGGTTGCTGTAAGGGCAGGAAAGCATGCTAAATGCACCTGCTGAAGGACTAAAGCGGGCGCGTGTTGGGGCTGAAACTATCAGGCGCGGCAGCACGGGCGCCCCGAATCTGTGGCCGATGTCTGGGGAGTCGGCTTTAAACTTCGCGGGTACAATAATAAGGGGCTGGTATGGCTCGTAAGTTAGCTGCTATAGCGTTCTCGATAGGGTGTCTGCAGGCGGGTTCGGTGCTAGCACTGGGCCTCGGTGAAGTGCGGTTGGAGTCCTTTCTCAATGAGCCGCTAAAGGCCAGTGTCGATTTACTCAACATGGGTGGGTTGCACGAGGACGAGATCAGGATCCGACTGGCTGCCAGTGAGGATTTTGACAAGCTGGGGCTAGAGCGAAACTATTTTCTGACCAGTATAGCGTTCAATGTTGTGGCCGATGGCAAAGGCGGCGCGCGCATTCTGATCTCTTCCGAAGAGCCCGTCCTGGAGCCCTATCTGGACTTTATCGTTGAGGCGCGCTGGCCGTCAGGCCGCTTGATACGAGAATACACCGTATTGGTAGATCCGCAGGTCTTCTCGCAGGCCACCCCCGTCGTTTCTGCGAGTCAGCGCGTAGAGGAAGAGGAAGGAATTCCCGCCCCGACAAAAAAAAATGAGGACGTAGTCGCTAGCGGGGCTGCGACTAGCGAGGATGACGCGACGATCGGCGCCTGGGGAGCCGAGGCGGGTGCCAACAGTGGAACGCGCGTCGATATGGGCAAGTCCGATCTGTCTCCAGGAGAGATGCCACAGCGGAGTTATAACGCAGCAACTGCCGGCAGGCCCACAGCGGGCAGTCGCTACATGATCAGCCGGGATCAAACTCTCTGGCAAATCGCCAGTCAGGCAAAACCAGCAGGGGTCACAGTTCATCAGGCTATGCTGGATATCCAGCGGCTGAACCCAGACGCTTTTATCAACGGCAATATCAATAGGATTAAAGCAGGGTATATTATTTACCTTCCCACTGCTGACGATATCAGCTCTGGCGATGTGTCGACAGCGGTGTCTGAGGTCAAGGATCAAAACGCGGCATGGCGCGAAGGACGTGATGCTGCCGTGGCCGCCGCCCGTCCCAAACTTACGATATCAGCTGAGCCTGAAGAGGCTGTTGATACTAGAAGGTCCGAGCGGGTAACAGCTCGAGGTAGCGCGCCGGGGGTGGCTCCGGAACAACCCAAAAGCGCCACTGGTGCTGGGGCGACTGACCAAGCACCCCTTGCCAGCGGTGATACCGACGCTCGTTTGGCAGCGCTGGAACAACAGCTCGAGTCGCTACAGCGTATTGTTAGTTTAAAAGACGACCAGATTGCGGCCCTGCAAACGTCGCTCAAGGATGCAGGCGCAACACCTGCTGCAGTAATCCCTGCGGAGGATGCCTCTTCCGGTCAGGCTCTGGGAGAGCAGTCGGTATCCGGCGCGGAAACCGCTGTGGTTACGGAAACACGTGTTGAAGAAACCGCGGCTGCGCCAGCTGTCGCGAGCACTGAAGTCACGGACGCTGTCGCCACCAAAGCCCCCGCTTCTGCTGCAGTTGCACCCAGTGTAGAAAAGCCGACCACTGAGAAGACGTCGCCCGGTGTTTCTGACGCTATGGCCGGTAAGGGTTGGGCCAGTTATATACTTTACCTGCTTGGGGCGTTGGTGCTGGCGATGGGAGCATTTGTATTGGCGAGGCGCCGCAATGCTGCGGGCGAAAATACTCCTCCGGTCAGGTCAGCGGCTACTAAAGAAGACGTATTCTCCGCTGTGCGGCTGCAAGATCAGAATCTTGCCCTGGAGCCTGCGGTCGATGAAGGGAATGTTCAGCCTGCTCCCTCACCACGCGATAATCGGGGTTACGGCGAGCGCAAACATGACCAATATGCGTCTGACGTCGATTCGGCAGATGCGTTGGCCGAGGCAGATATCTACATCGCCTATGGGCGCCACCAGCAGGCTATTGATCTGCTCAATAATGCGCTGACCAATGAGCCGGGCAACCCTGTGTACCGACTCAAATTGATAGAGATCGCTGTCGAGCGAAAAAACCACGGTGCTGCTGCGGCACAGTTGGAAAAGTTACAGGCCAGCGGTGACCCCGATAGCATCGCGCGGGGCGTAGCCCTGATGAAAGGCCTCCATATTGACGACGAACCCGCGGTGACTCAGGCTCCAAAGTCCAGCATTCGTAAGCCATCCGGCAATGGTCCAGGGCTGCCACCGAATCCGATGGCGATGATGAGCGACTCCGGTGAATCGCTGGAGGCGGATTTCAGTGGTCTGGAGATAGAGGGGACGAGACTTACTGGTGATGACGAAGATTTGGATTTGTCTGCCGACTTTGGCTCTGCAGTTTCGGATCGCTTTGATGACGAAGAGCTGGTTATCGCAGCAGATAGCAATGGATTGTCGACCAAATTGGATCTTGCCCGCGCCTACCTCGATATGGGAGATGACGATGGCGCCCGCCAGATTCTCAAAGAGGTTCTTGCCGAGGGCTCCGAGGAGTTAAAAACTGAGGCCCGCGCTCTGCTAGATCGCATTGGCGGATAGGCTATTTTCCGTCGAGCCTATACCCGCGGACACCCGCGTAGTTTGTAGGATTGAGTATGATGGCAGCCAATACAACGGCTGGCAGTCACAACCACACGTTGGCACGGTAACCGTACAGGACAAGTTGCAATACGCGTTGTCCACCGTCGCAGATGCCCCTGTTCATGTGCAATGCGCTGGCCGCACCGACAGCGGCGTTCACGGCTTTTGCCAGATCATCCATTTCGATGCTCCCGTTGCACGCAGTAGTAAAGCGTGGGTGATCGGCGGCAATACCAAGCTACCGCGCGACATACGAATACACTGGGCTGTGCCAGTCGCTGCCCAATTTCATGCACGCTTCTCAGCGCAAGCCCGACGCTATCGCTATGTCATTGCTAATACACCTGTACGATCAGCCCTGTTACGCGACCAGGTGACCTGGCACCGTCGGAAGCTGGACGTGTCGATGATGCATAGTGCGTCACAAGCGCTACTGGGCGAGCGTGATTTCAGCGCCTTTCGTGCGGCATCCTGTCAATCGCGTACGCCGATGCGAGACGTGCAGTACATCGAGGTCAGGCGACGCGGTGATCTGGTCGTTTTGGAAATCCTGGCGAATGCGTTTTTGCATCATATGGTTCGAAATATCGCCGGTGCGTTGCTGGCCGTGGGTGATGGGCGCAAGCCGCAGCACTGGATAGCCGAGATCCTGGCTGGACGCGATCGCACGGCGGCTGCGGAAACGGCACCCGCCACTGGACTTTATTTGGTAGATGTAAAGTACCCAGCCCATTATCGCCTGCCCCAAACGCCCTACGGACCGGTGTTACTCGGCACGCACTCCTGATCAAGACCGCGACCTGTAAAGACAGCGGCGCGCGTGGTCTGCTATGATGCGCCCCTTAAATTTACCGGTTCAGTGCAGTCATGGCCTCTACACGCATCAAGATATGTGGCATTACCAGGCAGGAGGATGCGCGTGCCGTTGTCGCTGGTGGCGCGGATGCGATAGGCCTCGTTTTTTTTGCTGACAGCCCGCGCAGAGTCACTGTGGAGCAGGCGCGTCAAATTGCAGCGGTCGTGCCGCCACTGGTAAATATTGTGGCGCTCTTCGTTGATGAACCAGCTGCCAATATTGAACGTATTCTTGCTGCAGTCCCGATTAATACTATCCAGTTTAGCGGGCAGGAGTCCGCGGATTTTTGCCAGCAGTTTGCCCGACCCTGGATTAAATCCGTTCGTGTCAGGCCCGGTCTTGACTTGGTTCAAACCTGTCGTGACTACCGCTGTGCGCGCGCGATTTTATTGGATAGCTGGCAGGAAGGAGTGCACGGAGGCACTGGCAAAACGTTTGACTGGCAGCTCGCAAAAGACGATCTGCCACTGCCTGTGATTCTGGCTGGAGGTTTGCATGCGAGCAATGTCGGTGCTGCAATCAGGTCGCTGCGACCTGCGGCAGTGGATTTGAGTAGCGGTGTCGAGAGTGCTCCCGGGTTGAAGGATGCCGTCAAGATACGGCAGTTTATTGCGGCTGTACGCGCCGTAGATCAAGAGTTGGATGATTCCTTATATGACGATTAAGACAAAGAAAGAACTGTTCGCTTCGGTTCCCGATGAGCAGGGTCGTTTTGGCGTTTACGGTGGCAAGTTTGTGTCCGAAACCTTGATGGCTGCCCTGGCGGAACTGGAGCTTGTGTATCGGGAGCTTTCAGCTGATCCCGGATTCCAGCAAGAGTTGGACGAGGATTTAACGCATTATGTTGGTCGACCCTCACCGCTGTACGAAGCCAGGCGATGGTCAGACCAGATAGGCGGAGGACGCATCTACCTCAAGCGCGAGGATCTGAATCATACCGGTGCGCACAAGGTAAACAACACGGTTGGCCAGGCCTTATTGGCCAAGCACATGGGTAAAAGAAGGGTTATCGCAGAGACGGGCGCGGGACAGCATGGTGTCGCCACCGCCACGATTGCAGCGCGTTTGGGCCTGGAGTGCCAGATATTCATGGGGGAGGAGGATATTCGGCGCCAGGCGTTGAATGTATACCGTATGAAGCTACTGGGTGCTGAAGTGACGGCGGTAACTTCGGGCTCGCGCACCTTGAAGGATGCCATGAACGAGGCCATGCGTGATTGGGTGACCAATGTGGACGACACGTTTTACATTATTGGTACCGTTGCCGGCCCACATCCCTATCCCATGCTGGTGCGGGACTTCCAATGTGTTATTGGCCGCGAGGCACGGGCGCAGTCCCTGCATCAAATCGGCCGCCTGCCCGATGCATTGGTTGCTTGTGTCGGGGGCGGCTCCAATGCGAT
Source organism: Haliea sp. (assembly GCA_031414375.1). Taxonomy (GTDB): domain Bacteria; phylum Pseudomonadota; class Gammaproteobacteria; order Pseudomonadales; family Halieaceae; genus Marimicrobium. The sequence continues at coordinate 23,239 of JANNVJ010000109.1, read as the reverse complement.
AGGTCTCTTTCACCCGTTTTTGGAGGACGAGGCGGTGGCCATGTACGGGGTAGAGGCTGGTGGGCATGGAATTTCCACCCATCAACATGCAGCGCCGTTAACAGCTGGTACACCCGGCGTGCTCCATGGTACCCGGACTTATCTGATGCAGGACAGCGACGGTCAGATAATGCACACCCATTCGATCTCAGCAGGACTGGATTATCCTGGAGTGGGCCCCGAGCATGCCTGGCTGAAAGATATTGGCCGCGTGAATTATGTCGTGGCAAACGATGACGAGGCTTTGCAGGCGTTCCATACACTAACCCGAGTGGAGGGCATTATGCCGGCACTCGAGAGCAGTCATGCACTGGCCTACGCACAGACGTTGGCTGAGGCTATGACGCCGGATCAGACAATTGTTGTTAATCTGTCGGGCCGTGGTGACAAAGATATCCACACCGTAGCCCAGCTCGCCGGCATCGAATTCTAATCGACCCTTTTGGAGAAAACGCAGTGAGTCGGATTGCCGCACGATTTCAGCAGTTGGCAGAGCAGGGTCGCACTGCCCTGATCCCCTATATCGTAGCGGGAGATCCCGGGCAGGATGTTACGGTGCAACTCATGCACCGGCTGGTGGACAGCGGCGCCGATATCCTTGAGCTCGGAGTGCCTTTTTCTGATCCGATGGCAGAAGGGCCGGTCATTCAGCAGGGTCACGAGCGCGCTCTGGCCAACGGCACTTCGCTGACATCGGTGCTGGGTATGGTGCGGGAGTTCCGCCGGTCAGACAACACTACTCCGGTGCTATTGATGGGCTATGCCAACCCCGTTATGCACATGGGTTATGCCGCTTTTGCCGATGCTGCCGCTGCCGTCGGCCTGGATGCGTTGCTTACCGTCGACATCCCGCCGGAGGAAGTCGATGGCATTAATGTCGAACTACAGCGCGTGGGTATGGATAATATATTTCTGGTGGCACCGACGACCCCAGAGGAGCGAATCGCTCGCATTGCTGCTCGGGCCAGCGGCTTCATCTATTATGTGTCATTGAAAGGTGTCACGGGTGCCGGACATTTGGATACGGACGAGGTCGCGCGCCGAGTCAACACCATCCGCCGGCATAGCGGGCTGCCAGTCGCCGTGGGTTTTGGTATCAAAGATGCGGATTCTGCCCGGTCAGTGGCGGCGGTCGCCGATGGTGTCGTCGTCGGTAGTGCGCTAATTGACGCTATGGCACAGGCTATCGAGAAAGGTAGCGGTAAGGAGGGCGCGGTGCATGCCGCTGCCGAATTGCTGGGCCAAATACGCAAGGGGATCGACAGCGCGGCTTCCTAGTTGGGTCGCACCGCGTTTATAATGACACCCACGTTGGGGTGGCGAGGAATAGCATGAGCTGGATAGACAAAATTCTGCCGTCCGGTGTGCGCGGTGAGGCTGTTGTCAAGAGCTCGAGCAGCGTGCCGGAAGGGCTGTGGAAGAAGTGCGTCAAGTGCGATGCAGTGCTTTACCGGCCTGATGTAGAGCGCAATGAAGACGTGTGTCCCAAATGCGATCATCATATGCGTATTGGAGCGCGCACGCGTCTGGCACGTTTTCTGGATAAATCCAGTGGTACCGAGATACTGTCCGAGATCGAGCCAGTCGATCGCCTCAAGTTTAAAGACAAAAAACGCTACCGGGACCGTTTGAGTGCGGCGCAGAAGACCACCGGTGAGAAAGACGCTCTGATTGCGATGCGTGGCACCCTGCAAGGTCTGCCGCTAATCGTGGTGGCCTTTGAATTCGAATTTCACGGCGGATCCATGGGCTATGCGGTGGGCGAAAAATTCACCCGCGCCGCTCAATTGGCAGTGGAGCAAGGCATACCCCTGGTCTGCTTTTCTGCCTCAGGTGGCGCGCGCATGCAAGAAGCGCTGATCTCGCTGATGCAGATGGCCAAGACCAGCGCGGTGATAGAGAGGATGAAACTGGCTCGGGTGCCCTATATCTCGGTGATGACAGACCCGATTTATGGTGGTGTCTCCGCGTCGCTGGCATTGCTTGGCGACATCAATATTGCTGAACCGGATGCCCGCGCCGGTTTTGCTGGCCCCAATATCATTGAGCAAACCATCCGGCAGAAGCTTCCCAAGGGATTCCAGCGTAGTGAGTTCTTGCTCGAGCACGGTGCTATAGACATGATTGTGCACCGCGTCGAGATGCGGGATACGATTGCTCGATTGCTCTTTAAGCTCACCGGCACCCCGCTCTCGTCACCAGACGGCCAGATACCTGACGATCCCCATGCTGGCGATGAAGCGCCAGCGGCGATCGCGGACGGAGATGAGTAAGGCATCACTGGCACAGTGGTTGCAACGATTGGAAACGCTGCATCCCAGAGAGATGGAGCTAGGCCTGGAGCGTGTGGCGCAGGTCGCCCATACGCTGCAGCTACTGCCGGTGGCGCAACCTGTAGTGACCGTTGGCGGTACCAATGGGAAAGGATCTACAGTGGCCGTGCTGGAGGCTTTGCTAAATGAATCCGGGTACAGCACCGGGGTGTTTACCTCGCCCCATTTATTACGCTTTAATGAAAGGATTCGGGTAAGCGGCGTTGAGGTCGTCGACACACAAATCACCAACGCGTTTAGTGCTATCGAGGAAGCCCGAGGTGCCATTTCCCTTACCTATTTTGAATTCGCAACACTCGCAGCGCTGGTGGTTTTTAAAGCCACAGCGCCCGACATTTTAGTGCTTGAGGTAGGGTTAGGTGGGCGTTTGGACGCGGTGAATATAGTCGATCCTTCGATTGCTGTGATTACCAGTATCGACCTTGATCACCAGAACTGGCTTGGCGACTCGCGCGGGGCCATCGCCCGTGAAAAGGCCGGGATATTACGCCGTGGAAGACCAGTGGTGGTCGCCGACCCGGACCCCCCGCCTGAATTGGTGCAATGCGTCAGCACTGTGGCCGCCAGTCCAGCGCTATTTGTGGGCCGGGAGTTCACAGTGGCAACTGCTGCGGGAAAGTGGCAGGCTGTTTTGCAGCAGACTGACGGCGGTTCACGGGTGGTGGCGCCGCAGACCTCTGGTTCCTTGTTGCCGGAGAATATTTGCGCGGCAGTACAGGCCGCGCTGCTGCTGGGAATTGAATTCAGTGATGACTGTTTATCGCGCGCGCTGGCCAGTGCTGCTCCGGTGGGACGTCGCCAGATTCGGCGGGTAGAGGGGAGAGAGTACATATTGGACGTAGCACATAACCCTGCATCTGTTCTCAAGCTACTTGAATATCTAGACGTAACACCTTGTAATGGAAAGACAATATGCATTTTTTCCGCTATGGCTGATAAAGATATACAAAGTATGGTTGATACTGCGGCCGGGCATTTCGATGCCTGGTTTCTGGGCGACCAACCGGACAACAAGCGGGCTGCGGGAGCAGCGGCTATCGCGACCTTGCTCAGCGCGGCTGGGGCGTCCGTCAGGAGTGTCAGTAAAAATCTTCAACTGGCATTCCGGGAGGCGCAAAGTGTCTGCGGCACTGAAGACAGGCTGGTCGTATTTGGGTCATTTTATACCGTCGCGGCAGTACTGCCGCTACTCGATAAGGACATATAGCCGGCATGGGTCACCGTAAGTGAACGATATCCTCAAGCAACGTTTGGTTGGAGCACTCATCCTGGTGGCATTGGGTGTTGTTTTCTGGCCCATTGTTTTTGTTGAGCCGGATGCGGGAGCGGAGATTGCAGAGTCACAGTCGGCAGTCGAGCCTCCCGGGTTGCCCGCTGAGGCTAATGCGCTATCTGTTGAAGTGGGCTCGACAGAGTCAACTGAGTCGGTTGCCGATGGCATTGATCAGGCAGTAGATTCAGCTCCAGTGAGTAGCCCCACCGCACAGAACGTGGAGGCAGAAGGGGCATCAGCGACACCAGCCGACTCGGTTGCAGAGACTGTGGTTCCAGTGCTTGCACCCGATGCCAGCAAAGTTCGGTCTGCGGCATCCCCTGGGCCCGCTACCCAAAGCGACACTGGACGAGTTGAATGGACACTGCAGGTTGCGACTGTCAGTAGTGTGGAAAAAGCAGAGAGCCTGCGCCGGCAATTACAGGAGCTGAAACACAAAGTGTATGTGACAACGGTACGTGCTGGGGGAAAGAGCCTCTACCGTGTGTGTATTGGGCCGACATTAGTGCGGGGGGAACTGGAGAAACTACAGGCAAGTATTAACGCTCGGTTCGGCGTCACCTCAATGGTCGCGCGGTACACACCCTGATGCAGCGGATGGCGGGGTAACCCGGGTGGTAGATTGGGAGCATTTCAATACGGCAGACTGGGCTATCGTCGCCATACTGGGCATTTCTATTCTACTTAGCCTTTGGCGGGGGTTTGTCCGCGAAGCTGTGTCATTGGTTGGTTGGGTTGCTGCGTTTGTGATCGCCAATATGTTCGTCAATGCGTTGGAGGTTGTCCTGACACAGTGGATAGCCGATGTCACCGGACGTTATGTCGCAGCCTTTGCCATATTGTTTGTCGCGACACTGGTGATGGCGAATGTTCTGGGTGCACTGGCAACACAGCTTATTCGCTTGACAGGCCTGTCGTTGTTGGACCGCTTATTGGGTACCGCATTTGGCTTTGCGCGCGGTATCATCATCGTCCTGGTGCTGGTGTATGTGCTTCGGCACCTGGCACCGCCACAGAATCTTAAGTGGTTGGACCAAGCCCAGTTGATGCCGTACGTCAATATGTTGGGGCAGTGGGTGGAACTCTTGTTCTCCAAGGTTAGTGCCGGGCAGCCCCTGGTGATATCAAGCTGATTTTTTGCTGATGAGGTGAGTACTGAATGTGTGGCCTGGTAGGGTTAGTCGCGAAGTCGGATGTCGCCCCGGAGATCTATGACGCCCTGACAGTCCTGCAGCACCGCGGACAGGATGCGGCAGGGATAGTGACTTGCGGCGGCGGCAGGTTTCGTCAGCGCAAGGGCGAAGGGCTTGTGCGTGATGTTTTTCGACAAAGTGACATGCAGCGCCTTGGCGGCACCATGGGCATTGGCCACGTACGTTACCCCACAGCAGGCAGCTCCGGCACAGCACTGGCGCAACCGTTCTATGTCAATTCGCCCTACGGCATAGCCCTGGCGCACAATGGGAATCTGACCAACTCCGAGCAACTGACTCGTGAGCTTTTTCAGGATGATCTGCGGCACCTCAACACGGACTCCGACTCTGAGGTTTTGCTCAACGTGTTTGCGCATGAGTTGCAGACCCTGGGGAAGCTCAAACCTTCGGCGGAAGACATTTTCACAGCCGTTGAGGCGGTGCACAGGCGTTGTCGGGGCGGTTATGCCGTCGTCGGGCTATTGGTGAATCACGGGGTGTTCGGGTTTCGTGACCCCTTCGGTATTCGCCCTCTGGTGATTGGTATGCGCAAGTCTGACTCGGGGAGGGAGTATATGATTGCCTCCGAGAGTGTTGCGCTGGATGTGCTCGGTTTTACGTTGCTGGATGACGTGGCGCCCGGGGAAGCAGTGTTCATCGATGAGGAAGGATATCTGCATCGGCGTCGCTGTGCACTGCATGCGCGCTTGCGTCCCTGTATTTTTGAACACGTGTATTTTGCGCGTCCCGATTCCTTGATGGATGGCATCTCGATTTATAAAACACGGATGCGCCAGGGAGAGACACTGGCCAAGAAAATTCGCAGGCTGCGACCTGAACTGGACATTGACGTGATTATCCCTATTCCCGATACCAGCCGTATTGCGGCACAGTCAATGGCCTACGAATTGAATGTCAAGTTTCGCGAAGGGCTGATGAAAAATCGCTACATAGGGCGCACTTTTATTATGCCTGGACAGAGTCAGCGTAAGAAATCAGTGCGGCAAAAACTCAACCCGGTGCCACTGGAGTTTTTTGGGAAAAATGTCATGCTGGTCGATGACTCGATCGTGCGTGGCACCACGTGTCGCCAGATCATCGAAATGGCTCGTGAAGCGGGTGCCGCCAATGTGTATTTTGCTTCGGCCGCACCCCCCGTGCGCTATCCCAATGTCTATGGTATCGACATGCCCTCGGCATCCGAGTTGATCGCACACAATCGCAGTGTCGAAGAGGTTTGTAAGTTGATTGGCGCGGATTGGCTGGTATACCAGGACCTTGAAGACCTCATTCGCTGCTCGCGCGATGGCAACCCGCAGGTTGAGGGGTTCGATTGCTCTGTGTTCAATGGCGAGTACATCACCGGTGATATTGACCAAAATTACCTTGATCGCGTGGAATTACTGCGCAACGATGAGGCACAAAATGAACGGCGGGTGGAGTTCCAGACCGAAGGCGCGGTCGTCGGTCTCTACAATGACGTTTAGGAAAACGATATGACCGATCACGACGATCAAAACCCACTGGCTGGCGCACACCTCGATACACTGGCGGTGCGCAGTGGCATCCACCGTACTCACGAGGGTGAGCACTCTGAACCGATCTTCGCCACGTCCAGTTATGTCTTTGAAAATGCCGCACAGGCGGCAGCGCGTTTTTCCGGGGAAGCTCCCGGTAACGTCTACTCGCGCTATACCAATCCCACCGTGCGTGCGTTTGAACAACGCCTGGCAGCCCTTGAAGGTGCCGAGGCGGCGGTCGCTACGGCCTCCGGCATGGCAGCTATCCTCAGTACGTGTATGGCGTTGCTGAAATCCGGCGACCACGTGGTCTGTTCCCGTGATGTTTTTGGGACTACCGTCAATTTGTTCAGCAAATACTTGGGTAAATTTGGTGTAGAGGTCTCTTTTGTACCCTTGTTGGACCTCGACGCCTGGCGCAGCGCTGTGCGCACAAATACAGCAATGTTGTTTCTGGAGACGCCATCCAATCCCCTGTGTGAGATCGCAGATCTGGCGGCAATGGCGCGTCTGGCCCGCGAGAGCAACGCTTTGCTGGTGGTGGACAATTGTTTCTGCACTCCCGCGCTACAACGGCCTCTGGCCTTGGGAGCGGATATTGTGGTGCACTCGGCGACCAAATACCTCGATGGTCAGGGCCGCTGCGTGGGCGGCGCTGTGCTAGGTCGCACACAGCACATGGATGAGGTGCTGACCTTCCTGCGCACTTGTGGTCCCACCATGAGCGCGTTCAATGCCTGGGTATTTCTCAAGGGCCTCGAGACTCTGCGCTTGCGTATGGAGGCTCACAGCCGAGCGGCACTGGAACTGGCCCAGTGGCTACAGCAACAACCGTCAGTGGCAAGAGTCTACTACGCGGGGCTCAACGATCACCCGGGTCACGCCCTGGCTGCGCGTCAGCAAACGGCCTTCGGCGGAGTACTTTCATTTTTAGTCAGGGGAGGGCAGAAGGAGGCCTGGCAGTTTATCGACGCTACGCGATTGATGTCACTCACCGCAAACCTCGGCGATGCCAAGACCACGATCGTGCATCCGGCAACGACTACCCACGGTCGCTTGAGCCAACAGCAGCGGGAGCAGGCGGGCATCAGCGACAATCTGATACGCATCGCCGTGGGTCTGGAGCATGTTGACGATTTGAAAAAGGATATGCAGCGCGGATTTGCGGGAATTCGCTGAATAAGAAAAAGTCGTTTCTCGGGGCACAACGAATGCAATTACAAGTGTTGATTGATGGTGCAGTGGAGGAAGTGGGGCGCATTCTGTTGGGCAAGGAGCCCCAGATCAGGCTGGCACTGTGTTGCCTGTTTGCCCGCGGTCATTTGCTGATCGAAGACCTGCCGGGGATGGGGAAAACCACCTTGTCCCATGCTCTGGCCGCCGTGCTCGGTTTGTCCTGGAAACGGGTGCAGTTCACCAGTGATCTGCTGCCGGCTGACATTCTGGGGGTGTCCGTGTTCGATGCCAAAGATGCCAGCTTTACCTTCCACCCCGGTCCTATCTTCACCCAATTGCTGCTGGCTGACGAAATCAACCGCTCCACACCGCGTACCCAGAGCGCGCTGCTGGAAGCCATGGCGGAGGGGCAGGTGACTGTTGAAGGGCAGACTCGCCCCCTACCGCAGCCCTTTTTTGTCATTGCAACCCAGAACCCGGTTCATCAAGCGGGTACCTATCCGCTGCCCGAATCACAGTTGGACCGTTTTCTGATGCGCTTGGAATTGGGCTATCCCCATCCTCGGGCCGAGCGGGAGATGTTTGAGCGGCGCCACAGTGCAGCGTTGGAAATCAAGAATCCGCGCCAGTGCATCACCATGGAGCAGCTGGAAGCGATTCGCATCGCCGTCAGTAGGGTGCACGCCTCCGACCATTTACTCGACTATTTGCAACGCCTGGTGGCCTACACGCGCCAATCTCCCGAGTTTGATGTTGGCCTGTCCCCGCGCGGCGCGCTGGCCTTGCTGGATTGTGCCAAGACCTGGGCCGCGATGCACAATCGCGCTCACGTGGTACCGGAGGATGTGCAGTTGGTATTACCCGCCGTCGCTGCACATCGGCTGATACCCAGCGGCGATTATGCTGGCGATGGCGAGGCGCTGGTGGATCTACTCCAGCGCAGTGTGGATGTCATAGGGCCCTGAGTATAAGACTCGGTGGACAAACAAGAATCCAGCAGTGACCAGCGTGGCATAAACATCCGGGCGAGACTTCGCGTGCGTTTTCGCCAATGGGTTAACCGGCGCATTCCACCGGCACGTGAGATTACGCTGGACCAGCGCCGGATTTTTATCTTTCCAAGCCGCGCCGGATTTTTCTTTGGCTGCTCTTTGCTGGTGATGCTGGTGGCGGCAATCAATTTTGAGAACAACCTGAGTTACGGCCTGACCTTTCTCCTGGCCACCCTGTTTATTGTTGCGACCTTGCATACCTATGCTAACCTCTCTGGCCTGACGATCCGCGCTCTGCGGGCTGAACCGGCGTTTGCGGGACAACAGTCCGACTTTCATCTGATGATAGAGCGCACAAAACAGCGCGATCACTACGCGCTGCATCTCAAGTGGCCCACCAGCAGCGAAACCCTGATAAGTCTGGTTGCAGACGACAGTGTCAAGGTACAGCTGCACATGGCGGTCGCACACCGCGGTTGGTTCACCCCCGGGAGACTGCTGCTGGAGTCAAACTATCCGCTGGGCTTACTGCGCTGCTGGACCTGGCTCGATCTGGATTTACACGCTCTGGTATATCCGCGTCCGCTAGCCTCAGCCGAGCTGCCGGGGCTGGCCACCGATACCCCCGATGGTGCCGCCGCGATGGTTTTCGGCAATGACGATTTTTATGGGTTCAGGCACTATCGCCGAGGCGACTCACCACGCCAGGTGCATTGGAAGGGCCTGGCCAAGGGGCAGGGTGTGCTGACCAAGCAGTACACGGCTTATGCAGACCGCAGTGTGTGGTTGGATTGGGACATGTTCTCCGGCTTAGGCACTGAACAGCGGCTATCCCAACTGTGTTACTGGGTACTGGAGTTCGACAGTCATGGAGATGAGTACGGTTTGCGTTTGCCAGGCGTGACTATCGAGCCTGCCCTGGGCGAGAAACATCGCGACAAGGTACTGCAGGAGTTGGCCCTTTACGGCAAGGAGCCACGTAACCCTTGAACGTTTTGCAGCAGGTGCCACGTAACGCCCTTGTCTGGATGATCATATGCCTGTTTGCACTGGTAGCGCCACACGCTGCCCGGCTTCCGGTGTGGGTTCTGGTGGTCTATGTGCTTGCGGTGGTCTGGCGCATGCAGGTTCATCGCGGGCGCTGGTCCTTTCCTGGTCGCTGGGTAAAGGTCGCGTTGACTGTCAGCAGTTTTGCTGGAATTTACACAAGTTACGGCTCTCTGATCGGTCTGGAGCCGACGGTCGCTCTATTGTTGACGGCGTTTGCACTCAAGTTGATCGAACTATCCCAGCGCAAGGATGCCTACGTCCTGCTGTTTTTAGGGTACTTTGTCATCATCACAGAGTTTCTGTTCAGCCAGGACCTGCTGATAACACTGTATTCGCTCGTCACGGTAATCCTCGTAACTACAGCGCTGGTAGCGCTGCACCAACCCGGCGAGCATCAGTTCAAGCGAGGCACGATCCGCCTGGCTAGCGTCATGTTGGTGCAGGCCATGCCTCTGATGGTCGTATTATTCTTTGTTTTCCCGCGCTTTGGTCCGTTGTGGACCGTGCCAATGAAGAGCCATACCGCCAAAACCGGCATGAGCGATTTCATGAAGCCCGGTGATGTTGCCAGTCTGAGTCAGTCGGCCGATGTGGCCTTCAGGGTGAAATTCGATGGTGAGATTCCGGCTCAATCGGCACTGTACTGGCGCGGGCTGGTGTTCAGTCGCCTCGAGCAGGGAGTCTGGTCCGGTCTGGGGTATTACGATGTCCCGGTAGGTGAGCAGCGCCCCCGACAGGTGAGTACTGCGGGAGACGCGCTGCACTACACTATCATCATGGAGCCGACCCAGCAGAACTGGCTGTTCGGCTTGCACTATGCGCACTCGAATACGCCCGGCGTGATGCATACCTCCGATTACCGACTGTTTTCTCCCGCGCCATTGGAGTCACAGTTCATGTACCGGGTCGACTCCTGGCAGGACGTGGCTACTGACACACAGCTTTCCGAGTGGCGACTCAAGACAGAAACGACGTTGCCGCCCGCTGGCAACCCGGCGACACGAAAGTTGGCAATGGACCTCAGGCAGAGCGCCAGCAGCGATGAGCACTTTAGTGATCTGGTTCTCGATCACTTCAATCGGGAGACATTTGTCTACACCCTGCGACCTGGAAGACTTTCAGGGCCACACCCGATAGACCAGTTTATGTTCAAGTCACGGCGCGGATTTTGTGAACATTACGCCTCTGCCTTTGTCTTTATGATGCGCGTAGCGGGTGTTCCTGCCAGGGTCGTGGCGGGCTATCAGGGTGGTGAGATAAATCCGGTGAACAAGACTGTGATCGTGCACCAGTTCGATGCTCATGCCTGGGCGGAAGTGTGGATCGCAGACAAGGGTTGGGTGCGTGTAGATCCTACTGCGGCAGTATCTCCTCTGCGCATTGAATCGGGTTTGGAAGAAGCCATGGCTTCAGAGGGTAGTTTTCTGTCGGCAGCGCCGCTGTCGCCCCTGCGCTATCGCAGCATACCTGTGCTCAACCTGTTACGGTTGCGCTATGACGCGTTGACTTACCGCTGGCAGAGCTGGGTTGTCGGTTACGATCGTGAACAACAATTTGATCTGCTGCACAATTTTTTTGGTGAAATCAGTGTACGCTCATTTGCCACCTTGCTGCTGGGGAGCTGGGCGCTGGTACTCGTCCCCGTTGCTATCTCACTCTTCTACAAGCGGGATACTTACCCGACGAGTCCGATGGACAAACACTACCGAAAATTCTGTGCTCGCATGGCGCACATAGGGCTGGTGCGGCAGCGCGGGGAAACGCCAGGTCAATTTGCAGTGCGAGCGACAGAGGCGGTGCCTGAGGCCGCGGAAAAACTGCAGCGGATTACGTCACTATACAATGAGCTAGCCTATGCAAGCGCTGCAACGCCGGGGGTTGATAGCGCACTACCATTGCAGAAATTTGCTCGAGCCGTTGCCGATTACAGGCCGGAAAGGCGCAGAGCGTCCATCGAGGCAACTGTCACCGTTTAGCGAACGCAAGCCGCAGATGACAGGCCCCCTGCGGTGCGACCGACACCACAGCTCAGAGGCGTACCTCCTGAATTTCAACCGCAGCAATTCTCGCGCCTTCCTGGGCACTCATCTGGAATTCTGCGATCTGGTCAAAATTGAGATAGCGATAAATATCGTCGGCCATCGAGTCGATATTTCTGGCGTATTCCATGTATTCAGTCGGGGTGGGCAGCCTGCCAAGAATGGCGCCAACTGACGCCAGCTCTGCTGATGTGAGGTAAACATTGGCGCCATCGCCGAGGCGGTTGGGGAAGTTGCGTGTCGAGGTCGAGAGTACGGTTGAATTGGCCGCGACCCTTGCCTGATTGCCCATGCACAATGAGCAGCCGGGCATCTCGGTGCGCGCACCTGCCGCGCCAAAAATATTGTAGTAACCTTCCTGCATCAATTGATGTTCATCCATGCGCGTCGGGGGCACAATCCACATGCGCGTCGAAATCGTTCCCTTGTGCTGTTGCAACAGCTTCCCTGCAGCACGAAAATGTCCGATGTTGGTCATACAGCTGCCGATGAATACCTCGTCCACCTTGTTGCCTGCCACGGCAGATAGCAATCTCGCGTCATCCGGATCATTGGGAGCGCACACAATGGGTTCGCGGATATCGTTCAGATCGATGTCGATGATCGCCGCGTATGCAGCGTCTTTGTCAGCTTTCATAAGGCTGGGATTGGCCAGCCAGTCTTCCATTTTGCGTGCTCGCCGCTCCAGCGTTCTCCTGTCGCCATAGCCTTCCGCGATCATGGAACGTAGCAGCACGATATTGGAGCGCAGGTACTGGGCGACCGTGTCCTCATCCAAAGCGATGGTACAACCGGCTGCAGATCGCTCCGCAGAGGCATCAGACAATTCAAACGCCTGCTCAACGGTAAGATTACTCAGTCCCTCGATTTCCAGGATACGCCCAGAGAAAATGTTCTTTTTGCCCTTTTTCTCAACCGTTAATAGGCCCTGAGCAATCGCGTAATAGGGAATCGAATGCACCAGATCGCGCAGCGTGATGCCGGGCTGCATCTTGCCTTTGAAGCGCACCAGTACCGATTCCGGCATGTCCAGTGGCATCACACCGGTGGCGGCTGCGAACGCCACCAGTCCAGAGCCGGCTGGAAAGGAGATGCCCATGGGAAAGCGTGTGTGGGAGTCACCACCGGTACCCACCGTGTCTGGCAGTAGCATGCGATTTAGCCAGGAGTGAATAATCCCATCGCCGGGACGCAAAGAGACCCCACCCCGCGTCATGATGAAATCGGGCAGGGAGTGTTGTGTCTCGATATCCACGGGTTTGGGGTATGCGGCCGTATGACAAAATGACTGCATGGTCAGGTCGGCGGAGAAACCCAGGCAGGCCAGATCCTTCAGTTCGTCACGCGTCATGGGCCCGGTGGTGTCCTGGGAACCCACGGTCGTCATGCGCGGTTCACAGTAAGTGCCGGGGCGGATGCCTTCCGTGCCGCAGGCCCTGCCGACCATCTTCTGGGCGAGGGTGAAGCCTTTCCCGGTATCGCCGGGTTGCTGTGGTTTGCGAAATAGCGTTGACTCGGGCAAATTCAGGTTTTCGCGTGCACGTGTGGTCAGTCCTCGACCGATGATCAGGTTGATCCGTCCCCCCGCGCGCACTTCGTCCAGTAGCACGTCAGACTTAAGTTGGAACTCACTCAGGAGTTCGCCGGATTCGCTCAGGATCTGTCCATCGTAGGGTCGAATGTCGATCACATCGCCCATTGCTAGCTTCTCCACCGGCGCTTCAAACACCAGTGCTCCTGCGTCCTCCATGGTATTGTAAAAAATGGGCGCCACATTGCCACCAATACAAATACCACCGCTCTTCTTGTTGGGTACGCCCTCCATATCGTTGCCGAAGTACCACAGTACGGAATTGGTAGCGGACTTACGCGATGATCCCGTCCCGACTACATCGCCAACAAAAGCGACGGGGAGACCTGTGTTCTGCAACGTCTGAATCTGTTTCATGGGGCCAGTGACACCGTGCTCCTGCGGTTGCAAACCATCCCGTGTCATCTTGTACATAGCCAGTGCGTGCAGAGGGATATCCGGACGGGACCATGCATCAGGGGCAGGTGAGAGATCATCGGTATTGGTTTCACCAGTAACCTTAAAGACAGAGACCTTGATCGACGCAGGAACTTCAGGCCGGTTGGTGAACCACTCCCCCGCAGCCCAGGATTGCATCACTGCCATGGCGTTCTTGTTGCCCGACTTGGCCAGTTCAGCCACATCGTGGAACGCTTCGAATACCAGTAGAGTGTGTTTCAGCTCCGCGGCGGCGGCGGTACCCAGCTCCTCGTCCGTCAGCAGCGCGACGAGTGTCTCGATATTGTAGCCGCCATGCATGTTACCCAGTAGTTTTACCGCGACGGCTTTAGCAATCAATGGACTCACCGCCGTACCGGTGGCTATGGCCGAAAGAAATCCCGCTTTGACGTAGGCCGCCTCGTCCACTCCCGGTGGTACCCGGTTGCTGATCATCTCGACCAGGATGTCTGCTTCACCCGCTGGGGGGTTTTTCAGAAGTTCAACCAATGCCGCCACTTGCTCGGCCTTTAGTGCTTGCGGGGGGATGTTTTGCGCGGCTCGTTCGGCCTCATGTTTGCGATACGCTTCAAGCACAGTGTAACTCCTTTGCATTGTCAGTCGCGTCCCGAGGTGGTCTCGAAGCGCTACATTAGTGGCAGTAAAACAGACGGGAAAGTATAACGCAGAGTTCAAATAAGATAAACGAATCAAGCGCTTATATCTCGCATTCACTTAAGTGATAACGTAAACTGCACATGATTCTTCGCGCTCAGGAATACCCCGCCGCAATGCTGGACCGACCCGTAAAAACGCCTTGTATCGGTGTCTGCTCAACCGGAATTGGGGACAGTGTTTGTCGGGGTTGCAAGCGTTTCAGCCACGAGGTCATTGACTGGAACAGCTACACGGCGGCCCAGAAGCAGGCGGTCGATGGCCGCTTGTCTGGATTTTTATCGCAGTGTGTCAGCAACAAGCTGCGCGTGCTCGACCAAGCGCTGCTGAAGTGGCAGTTGCTGCTACAGCAGATACGATTCGTTGAATATCATGATGAATACTGTTGGGTATTCAGTCTCCTGAAGGCGGGCGCAGGCCAGATAGAGCAGCCGCGTGACTACGGTTTTGAGGTGGACTCGAGCTATCGGGCTAGCTCTTTGCTGGAACTACGTGATCAGATTGACCAGGAGTTTTACCTCCTGTCAGAAGCGCATTACGAACGCTATATGCTCAGCCCCGATCTGTTTCGCGGGAGGGGTGAATGAGCGCGACGAGTGATTTGGCTGGGGTGCAATCCTTTCTGTTTTGCCCGACACCCGCTGCGTGGGTGGCATGGGCGCTGCAGCATTTGGATGTTCTTCTGGTCGATCACGCCAACTGCGAGAAGAAAGCGGCTTCTACCGCACTAAATCTCATGTATCGCTACGAGGCCCATCACCGTTTGCTGACCAAGCTGTCCCGGCTGGCCCGGGAGGAGCTGCGTCACTTTGAGCAAGTGCTTGCAATAATGAAAGCCAGGGGAGTGGACTATCCCCGGTTATCTGCCTCGCGCTATGCAGGGACACTGCGCCAGCAGTTACGCACCCAAGAGCCGGGCCGCCTGGTAGACACACTATTGATCGGCGCCATCATCGAGGCCCGTTCCTGTGAGCGCTTTGCCGTGCTCGTACCGGTACTCGATAAGGAACTTGGTCAGTTTTACGCCTCGCTGCTAAAGTCAGAAGCGCGACACTTTAGTGACTATCTTAAGCTGGCTACGGATGTTAGTTCGAAGCAGGAAGTTGAGCGGCGACTTCCGGTTTTGCTGCAGTGCGAAAGAGAGCTGATCGAAACGCCGGACGTGGAATTACGCTTTCACAGCGGTGTTCCCTCTAACCATGCTTGACATGAAGAAGACGCTATAACTATTTGTTATATATACGATATGTAATCAAAAGTTATAGTTGTGTGTAAGCTGTTTGGGGCGTGATGGGATCCATATGAACCCCCAGTGGATATGATTACTCAAGCCGACAATGAACTGAGGTGCAGCCTACGCCTCAACGATTAGCACGGATTCAATAATAACTGGATCGGTTGGTACGTCCTGATGACCCTTGCGACTCGCGGTGCGAACGCCACGGATCTTGTCCAATACCTCGGTGCCCTCAGTGACTTTCCCGAAGACTGTATAGCCCCAGCCCTGCATGTTCTTACCGCTGTGGTTGAGAAAATCGTTATCCTTCACATTGATAAAGAATTGGGCGGTAGCGGAGTGGGGATCCGTGGTGCGGGCCATCGCAACCGTGCCGAAGTCATTTTTCAGGCCATTGTCCGCTTCGTTTTCGATCGGTTCTCCGGGGGCTTTTTGCTGCATCTCGGTGTCGAAGCCGCCGCCCTGTATCATGAAGTTGTCGATCACCCGGTGAAAAATGGTGCCATCGTAGAAGCCTTCCCGCGCGTAGTTAAGAAAATTAGCGACTGTTTTGGGCGCTTTCTCGGCGTCAAGTTCAAGTTTTATTTCACCGAATGTGGTGCGAATAATGACCATGGTTTATTCCTTGGGGGTGTCTGTATTGAGCGCGACAATAATACGGACTTTTGGCTCGCAGTAAAACATCTGGGGCGGGAAAGATGGCTAGAAATACCCATTGCCGAACATTGGTCTGGGAATTGGGTATAAGCCTGGCACCCAAGTCGTTATAATACGCGACTTTTTCAGGGCTCATTGCGCACGAATATGGAAGACACTCCAGCCAGTAATTTTTTGCAAAACATTATCAGCGAGGACCTCGCCAGTGGTCGGGTGGACAGCATTGTGACCCGCTTTCCGCCCGAGCCCAACGGCTATTTGCATATCGGTCATGCCAAGGCGATCAGTGTTAATTTCGGGCTTGCCAAGGCCAATGGCGGGCGCTGCAATCTGCGCTTTGATGATACCAACCCGGAAAAGGAGAGCCAGGAGTTCATAGAGGCGATTGAAGCGGATGTCCGCTGGCTGGGCTATCACTGGGATGGAGACGTACGTTTCGCGTCGTCCTACTTCCAGCAACTGTATGACTGGGCCGTGTATCTGGTCCAACAAGGGAATGCCTATGTATGCGACCTGAGTGCTGAGGAGGCCAGGCAGTACCGTGGCACGCTGACTGAGCCTGGATGCAACAGCCCTTGCCGGGATCGCACAGTCGGGGAAAACCTCGATCTGCTTGCGCGCATGAAAGCGGGGGAGTTTGCCGAAGGCGCCCGGGTACTGCGCGCGAGGATCGACATGAGTTTACCCAATATGAACATGCGCGATCCGATCATGTACCGTATTCGCAAGGTAGCGCATCACCAGACGGGTAGTCACTGGGTGATTTACCCCACCTACGATTTTGCCCACGGCCAGGAAGATGCCATCGAGGGCATTACGCACTCCATCTGTACACTGGAATTTGAGGATCACCGCCCACTCTATGATTGGTATCTCGATCATCTGCCTGTGCCCAGTCGGCCCAGACAGTATGAATTCGGCCGGTTAAACCCCAGCTACACGGTCACCAGCAAGCGTAAATTGAAGCAACTTGTAGATCAGAGCGTCGTAACTGGCTGGGACGATCCACGTATGCCTACGATTTCCGGCCTGCGCAGACGTGGCTACACCCCTGCTGCGATCCGTAAGTTTTGCGACATGATTGGCACTACCCGCAGCGATGGGGTCGTGGACGTGGCCATGCTGGAGTTCGCCATCCGTGAGGATCTCAATGATAACGCCGTGCGTGGCATGTGCGTACTCAACCCTCTCAAGGTTGTACTGACAGATTATCCAGAGGATAAAGTCGAGGAATTCTGTGTAGCGGGGCACCCCGGTCGCGATGATCTGGGAACACGGCTACTGCCGTTTACCCGCGAGTTGTACATTGATGTGGAGGATTTTCGCGAGGACGCGAACAAGAAGTACAAGCGCTTGGTGCTCGGCAAACGCGTACGCCTGCGGCACGCATATGTCATTGAAGCAGACGCTGTGGTTAAAGACGCGCAGGGCAATATTACGCAGGTTCACGCCCATACCATCCCCAATACACTTGGCGAGGACCCCGCAGATGGCGTCAAGCCCAAGGGTGTCATTCATTGGGTGTCGGCCTCACAGGGGAGTATTGCAGAAGTACGCTTGTATGAGCGACTGTTCAATCACGAAACGCCAGACAAGGGCGACCATGACTTCATGGACCACATCAATCCGGACTCTCTCAAGGTTGTCAAAAACGCATGGATCGAGCCGTCATTGCGGGCAGCGCTGCCGGAGCAGTGTTTTCAGTTTGAGCGTGAAGGCTATTTTGTGGCAGACCGTAAAGACCATAGCCGTGATCAGCCGGTATTTAACAGGACCATAGCCCTGCGCGATAGTGGGACAGAGGCTTGAAGCAAAATGAGTCTTAAACTTTATAACACCATGAGCGCCAGCAAGGAGGTCTTCAAGCCGCTTGTGGCCGATACCGTTACGTTGTATGTCTGTGGACCCACTGTCTACAACCTGGCGCACATTGGCAACGCACGTCCCGTGGTGGTATTTGACACCTTGTTTCGTCTGCTGAAAACCCAATACAAGTCGGTTGTCTACGCCCGCAATATCACTGACATCGACGACAAAATTATCGTTGCCGCGCGCGAAGGGCAGCGCAGTATCGAATCGGTCACCGACGAGTACACAGCCAAATACCGTGAGGACATGGCTCGTCTCAATGCGCTGCCGCCCACTCTGGAACCGCATGCGACACATAACATCGATGCCATGATTACGCTGGCGCAAACGCTTTTGGAAAAGGGTCATGCGTACGAGTCTCAGGGGCATGTATTGTTTGCGGTGGAGTCCATGGCGGACTATGGCAAGCTGTCAAAACGCACACTGGACGATATGCTGGCCGGTGCCCGCGTGGAGGTGGCTGACTATAAGCGTCATCCTGGGGATTTCGTGCTGTGGAAGCCTGCTGCTGCCGACGACCCCGGCTGGGATAGCCCCTGGGGTCGTGGCCGTCCGGGCTGGCATCTGGAGTGCTCCGCCATGATCCGCGCGCACCTGGGTGACACCATCGACATACACGGCGGTGGTCGCGACCTTATCTTTCCCCATCATGAGAATGAAATTGCGCAGAGTCGCTGCGCCTACGGCGGTGATTATGTGCGCTATTGGATGCACAACGCCTATCTGGATATTGATGGCGAGAAAATGTCCAAATCTCTTGGAAATTTTCGCACGGTGCGCGACTTGCTGCAGTGCTATCGCGGTGAAGTACTACGATTTGCCTTGCTCTCGGCGCATTACCGTTCGCCGCTGAATTTTTCTCATGAACTGCTGGATCAGGCTCAGTCCACGCTCGACAGTCTCTACAGTACGCTGCGCGATGTGCAGGATATTGCCGTCGAAACAGATATTCCCCTTGCCAGCGAGCCGTTTTACCTTGCGCTTAACGATGATCTAAATACGCCGATCGCAATTGCCGAGATACACGCACTCGCCAAACAATTGCGCGCATCCACTCCGCAGACGAAAGGAGCACTGAAAGGACGCATTTTGGCGGCGGGAAAGCTACTGGGAATCCTGCAGCAAGACGCGACCGAGTGGCTGCAGGCAGCTGTTTCACCTGATGCTATTTCCCAAGTAGCTATCGAGGCTCTGATCAAGGAGCGTCACGAGGCCAAACTCGCAAAGAACTACGCCCGTGCCGACGATGTACGCGCCACCTTACTCGCGCAAGGAGTGACACTGGAGGATTCTCGCGAGGGAACGCAGTGGAAACGGACGTCTGACTAGACATCGGTTTCACATAACGCCAGTGGGTAGTGCAGTATCGGGCCTGAAGCGTGCGGCCTAAGCCAGGCTTTTCTCACCTGATGCAACACTCTGCATGATCAGGGTGTTGATGGTCATGGGGCCAACACCACCTGGCACAGGGGTGTAGGCGGAGACCTTATCCAGCAGTGCGGAAATTTCGATGTCGCCTACTCCGCCCGGGTGATAGCCGGCATCGACCACAACAGCACCTTTTTTTACCCAGGCTGCCTTGATGAATTCCGGCTTGCCTACCGCGCCGACGAGGATATCTGCCTGGGCTACAATGTCAGGAAGATCCCTGGTGCGAGAATGGCAGATCGTCACAGTCGCATTTTGTTGCAGCAACATCATTGCCATGGGCTTGCCAAGAATGGGGCTACGACCCACGACCACCGCGTGTTTACCCTCAATCTGAATGCCATAGTGGTCAAGAAGGCGCATGATGCCTTGCGGCGTGGCGCAACCGTAGGCTTCTTCTCCCATCGCCATGCGGCCAAATCCGAGGCAAGTAACACCGTCCACGTCCTTGTGCAAGGCGATAGCGTCGAAACAGGCTCGTTCATCAATCTGCGCCGGGACGGGATGTTGCAGCAGTATGCCGTGCACATCGGGGTTTTGGTTCAACTCCGCGATCTTCTTCAAGAGTTGTGCAGTTGTTGTAGAGGGGGGCATTTCCACGGCCAGGGATGCCATCCCCACCCGTTGACACGCGTTGCCTTTCATTTTTACGTAAGTCGCCGAAGCGGGATCATCGCCGACCAGAATAGTGGCAAGAATAGGTGTCTTCCCACCTGACCTGGCCTTCAGGCGCTCGACCCGCGCCAGTAATTCAGCTTCGGTTTGTGCTGCCAGCGATTTGCCGTTAAGGACCAGTGCAGGCATACCATGTAATCCTAGAGTGTAGGGCGCTCGTATACTGCCGTCACTCTGTAACTTGTGCAAGTACAAGCCCCCCCATAGCTTTGCAGGTTGCAGTGCGCCAATTTGTCGTTGACGCTCAGTAGAGGGGTGAGTATTATTGCCCACCTGAAATCAGGGCGTGGCACGAGCGCCACAGAGATCAGATCGGGGTATAGCGCAGTCTGGTAGCGCGCCTGCTTTGGGAGCAGGATGTCGGGAGTTCGAATCTCTCTACCCCGACCATTTTTTCCATTCTTTTTTCGTTAATTCTTTGTATCTGCAAAATCTCGGGTGACTGACGAGCGTATTGCTGCGCTGTCATAAATCGTGAATGATGTGGGCCA
Source organism: Haliea sp. (assembly GCA_031414375.1). Lineage (GTDB taxonomy): Bacteria > Pseudomonadota > Gammaproteobacteria > Pseudomonadales > Halieaceae > Marimicrobium. The sequence continues at coordinate 2,584 of JANNVJ010000109.1, read as the reverse complement.
GAGGCGAGCAGCGATGATACAGGCGATAGTCAACGGGCAGGTGTTCGATGGTGAGTCCCTGCGACAGAACCAGTCCGTGCTAATCAAGGAAGGGCGAATTCTCGCCCTCGTAGAACATGCGCAGATACCCGCCGATGTAACCGATACGTATGACCTCCAGGGTGGCACTTTGGTGCCGGGCTTTATCGACCTGCAGGTGAACGGTGGCGGCGGGGTATTGTTTACCGCTGCGCCAACCGTAGAAAGTTTGCGTAAGATTGGCGCGGCGCACCGGCGCTACGGCACCACCGGCTTTTTACCCACACTGATCACGACAAGTTTTACGGTTATGCGCCAGGCAATCGCTGCCGTCAGTCAGGCCATAGCCGGGGGCGTGCCCGGCATCCTCGGCATTCATCTGGAAGGTCCCTTCCTGAACGCTCAGCGTAAGGGCATCCACGATGCGCACAAGTTCTGTGCGCTCGACCAGGAGGGCTTCGACATCGTCACTTCGCTAGATGCGGGTACGACTCTTGTCACGTTGGCACCTGAGTTGACCAGCCCAGTGATGATACGTCGCCTCGTGCAAGCAGGAGTCGTCGTCTGCGCCGGCCACAGTGCGGCTAACTACGCCCAGACTCGCGCGGCACTGGCAGCCGGAGTCAGTGGCTTCACTCATTTGTACAATGCTATGACACCGCTGCAGAGCCGTGAACCAGGTATGGTCGGCGCTGCCCTGGAAGATGACGAGAGTTGGTTCGGGATCATCGCTGACGGTCACCATATTCACCCCGCGGCATTTCGCATCGCAGTAACAGCCAAGAAAACGGGTGGCGCGTTGCTGGTAACCGATGCGATGCCAACGGTAGGATCTCCGAACAAGTCCTTTGTGCTTGATGGTGAAACCATCGTCGCCCAGGACGGCCGAATTACCAGTGCAACTGGCACCCTGGCCGGCTCCGACCTGGATATGTTGTCGGCTGTAAATAACGCTGCGCAATTTGCATGTATCGATTGGTTTGAAGCGGTGCGCATGGCGACTCGGTACCCTGCAAGAGTGCTAGGACTCACGGGCGAGTTAGGCGCTATCAAGCCCGGTTATAGGGCCAATCTTTTGGCACTTGATGCCCGGCGTCAGATCTGTGCCAGCTGGATCGACGGGATCAGGGCCTGATCGCCACCCACTCGATGGCATTGAGCACCAACTCGCGGGCCTTGGCGTTTTCCCAGTTCGCGTGGAAATGGCCGCCGGTGTAGCCGAAACCGCGGCCGCCTCCAGGACGCTCATAGGCCCAGGCAGTGACCTGCGGCACACCATCTGTTACCAGCTGACGCACTGCATCGTTACCACTGTGGGGGCCGTTGCTGCGCGCCATTGTGGCGAGCGGCGCTATTGCACTTAGAAGGGGTGTGACACCCGTATCGACAAAGCGCATATTGAAATACCACTCATCCTCCAAACTGAACGGTTGCAGTCCCTTGGTAATGGGATGAGGCGGCAGATTTGTGTAGTCTGCCGTCCACTGAGGATTGACCGACCACCCTGTTTCAAAATAGCCCCCGATGGCATGTAGCATGGATTGTGCCGAGGAGCTGCCTTTAGGTACCTCCACGCAGTAATGCAGGGCGACGATACCAACGCCCTTGTCCAGCAGGCGGTTGAATGTTTGTAGGTGGTCATTGATCAGGTGTGAATCTCCGCCGTCGCAGTACATCACCACCGCGTCCGCACCGTCCAAGACAGTCTCATCGATGGGCCAGCCACCGTAGATGTTGATGATCTCAAATGTGGGGTGGCGTTGGCGCAAGGCTCTCGATAGCAGCTCTGAGCCAGCCTTATGCTCATGTGCACCGGGAGCGTGACTATCAGTGCCCGCCAGAAAGACAATCTTTGCTGCAGGCGCGCCGCTGGCAACTGCGGGGTGTATTTGCACGGTTACCTCCTGCGGCTGACAGCCAAAGAGCAGGACCATGACGATGAGGGCAGCCAGGCCGGGCCTCTGCGATAACGAAATTCTGTGCCTATGCATATGCGGCCATTTTTCGCGATCCTGCTTTTAGAGTAGCATCATAAGCAAGCCTCCATCGCCTTCACAAGTCGACTGGGAGTCAGGCCATAGATGTCAGCTCGTTAGGGCTTACGACCGACGCTGAGGTCAGTGCTTAACTTGACACCCATAGACAGCTAAAGCTACCATGCGCGCCGCGCGAACAGTGGTGTCTGGCTGCATCGGTCAGTTTGGTCACACCACGTTCAGTACCGCACAATGGTGGCCGTAGCTCAACAGGTGGAGCACTGGATTGTGATTCCGGAGGTAGCGGGTTCAAGACCCGTCGGCCACCCCAACTATTGCAACGTTTCACCGCGCCTCGTTCGGGGGTATAGCTCAGTTGGATAGAGCACCGGCCTTCTAAGCCGATGGTCGCAGGTTCGAATCCTGCTACTCCCGCCACTATCCATTGATGTCCTTACCGGGCACATAGGTAACAGTTCATTCCGAGGACATAGGTAACAGTTTCGGGGCAAACGGGTTTTCACCCACTGGCTCCACCTTGTTCACGTCCTGATCAAAGAAGCCTAGATCATAATCCATAAAACTGACAA